>NZ_JBXAHC010000020.1:0-86266 GCF_058794735.1 Janthinobacterium sp. GW823-FHT06H09
GCATTCGGCGTGCTCAGGTCGGGAAAAATATTTGATCCGGCCTTGCACGCCGCTTGACGGGGATAACAGTATCTACGTGAGCCATGGTTTCAGCCGATCAGCTTCAAGCCCGGCGGCAGCGCCTCGCCCAGCATGCGCCGGGTAGCTGTTTCATCCAGCTGTGTCACTTCGCTGACCATCGTTTGCCACAGGGGCGGGGCGCCCACGGCTTTCAGGCGGACGAGGATGGTGGCCCGCAGGTCGTCGCCGATGTCGCGCGAGCGGTCGCCCGTCATGCGCGCCAGGTGGGCGGCGGCAAACGCCGCCGGTTCCACTTTTTTCCAGTCCAGCGCCAGCAGCATCGTGAGCCATTCGGCCACGATGGCGCTGTCGACCACTTCGTGCGCGCTGCCGTGGAAGGGCTGGCGCGCGCCGACCCTGGCCAGCGCCCACAGGGTATTTGTGTCCGCCGCTTCGCCCCTTTTATCGGCCTTTTGCAGGCGCTTGATCAGCCAGGCGCCCACTTCGGCCTTGTAGGCGCCGGGGATGCGCTCGAGCGATGCGCCCAGGCGCAGCATGTCGTCGTCGCTGCCGTTCACGAGGGTGACGGGGCGGCTGCCGCGCTGGGCCGCATCGGCTTGCAGGTTGAAAGCGAAGTCGTCGAGCAGGCGCAGCTGCTGCTCCGAACTCAAGCCGCCGGCGACCCTGCGCCACAGGGTCCACCATTCGGCGCACACCTGGTTGTCCTTGTGATGCTGGACGCCCGCGTCGAACAGGGCCCACAACTGCTCGATGCGCCACGGGTCGAGCGCATCGCCATAACCGGGCCGCAAACAGTAGCCGGCCAGATTCAGCCACACCCGCTCATGCTCGGCGGAGCGGCGCCGGCCACGGGCGCGCAGCAGGAGGGCGTCGAACAGCTGGCGCAGCAAGGGTGTATCCCAGCTTTCGCGCCCGCCCAGTCCCCGTTCCAGGTGCTGGCGCAGCTGGCGCACTTCTTTGGTCTCGACCTTTTGCGCCTTGCCGCCGAAGATGCGCTCGATCTTCTCGATGGCTTCCTTCACGCGTGGCGGCACGCTGGACGTGTCGGCCTGCGTTTCCTCCTCGCCACGCAACTGGAATTCCAGCAACCACCGCTGGCCGGCATCGGCTTCGGCCACGCAGTGCACTTCCAAAGTCCCTACCTCGGTCATGACTGTAGCCAGCTGCACGGTGATCTCGCGCTTGTCATTGCCGTCGCTGGCGTGCAGCACGCTGGCCAGCGGCGGCAGGCGCAAGTATTCTCCGGCGTTCAGGTCGACGATCTCGCCCAGCTTGGGCGGCGTGCCCGACTCAAAGAGGGAAGTGGCCAGGTGGAAGCGCACGGGCCGGCCCAGGCGCAGCGCGAACAGGCGCTCCGTCAGGCGGATTTCCTCGCCGCTGGCACTGCCACGGGGCAGGATGCAGACGGCGCGATGGTCCTTGCCCGCCTCGCCCAGCACGAGGAAATAGCTGCGCGGCGAGCCGCCGCCGATGCGCGGCGCCTGGCCGCGCCGGGCCAGCGCGTAGGCGACGGCGCCACGGGCCACGGCCACGTCGGGATTATCGTTATGCAGGATGGTGAGGGGCTGACCGCGCCAGTGCGCCAGGGTCTCGGCCAGGCGGCGCGCCAGCGCGTCGGCGCGGAACACGCCGCCATTGAGCAGCAGGGTATCGGGCAGTGGCCCTTGGTGCTGCTGCAAAAAGCTGGCCAGGTGGCGCGTGATGGCCGCGTCCTGCGCATACGGCAGGCCGAATTCGACGATGCCGGCACGGCCTTTTTTTGCCGTGTCGCCCAGTTCCACCTTCGGAAAGAAGCCGTCGACCACCATGGCCGCCACTTCCTCGCGCGTGACGTCGGCGGAACGGCTGCCTCCAATCAGGCGCGAGCCGGCGCCCAGCAGGGTCACGGTGACGCTGTCGGGCGCGTCGGTGGAGAGCAGCAGCTCCTTGGCGGCGCGGCAGCGCTCCATCAGTTGTGACAAGCGTGCGGCGGACAGTTTCATGCCGCCTTCGACACCCGCCGCCATGCGCGTTTCCACCAGGTGGGCCAGCGCCAGGTCCATATTGTCGCCGCCGAGGATCAGGTGGTTGCCCACGCTGCTGCGCGTGAGCTGCGGTGTGCCGTCGTCATCGAAGACCACGTCGATCAGGCTGAAATCGGTGGTGCCGCCGCCCACGTCGCACACCAGAATGCGGCGCGTATTGGACAAGTCTTCGCGCAGGGTGGCGCGCTGGCGCTGCAGGAAGTCATAAAAGGCCGCTTGCGGCTCTTCCACCAGGCGCAGCGCGGGCAAGCCCGCCATGCGCGCCGCTGCCAATGTGAGTGCGCGCGCACCCTCGTCGAACGAGGCGGGGATGGTCAGCACCAGTTCCTGCTCTTCGAGGGGAGCGTGCGGAAAGCGGTGATTCCACGCGGCGCGCACGTAGGCGAGGTAGCTGGCACTGGCCGCCACGGGCGACACCTTGGCCACGTCGGCATCGGCGCCCCATGGCAAAATCGGCGCCTGGCGGTCCACGTTTGCATGCGACAGCCAGCTCTTCGCGCTGGAAACGAGCCGGCCCGGCACCTGGGCGCCGAGCTGACGCGCCAGTACGCCCAGCACGGCATGCTCCACCTCCTGTTGCGGCCACGGCAGCGGCAAGTCGCCCGCCGCCAGTTCGCCGGCGGCGGGGTGGTAGCGCAAGGAGGGCAGCAGGGGGCGTGCGCCCACTTCGCCGGGCGCGACCAGCTGCTCGATGGCGAACAGGTTTATTCCTGCCTGCGCATCGCCAGCCGCCGCATACGCCACCACCGTGTTGGTGGTGCCCAGGTCGATGCCGACCAGGAAGGCCGGCTTGCCCGCAGTGCTGCCCATGGCGCTTATTGCTGCGGCGTGCCGCGCACGTCGAATTCCACCTTCCAGCGCTCGGCGCCGTCAGGGGAAACGGCCAGCAGCTCCAGGGTGCCCGCTTCCGTGACTCTGGCGTGCAGCTTGACTTGCACGACGTCGCCGGCCTGACGGCCTTCGGCGGACAGCGTCGCCTGGATTTCGTTCAGCTCCTGCAATTCATCGGGACCCCAGAAGTCGAGCAAATCGCCGATCTGGTCGTTGCGGCGCGTGGACGAGGCGAAGAAGCGGAAATGCACGGGTTCGCCCACGACGAGGCCGAATTGCTGGCCCGGCAGTTCCAGTTCGCTGCCTTCTTCCATGCCGAACGGCGCCACGCACAGGGCCTGGATCGGCGGTTCCATGCCGGGGATGGCCGGCATGGCCGATTCGATGGCCACGTAAAAGGCGCTGGCCGTGCCGCCGCGGATGCGCACGCCGTGGCCGCGCCGCACGTAGCTGTAGTAGGCCGCGCCGCGCGCCACGGCCAGGTCCAGGTCGGCCCCGGCCAGCATGCGCGCCGGTTCCGCGCCTTCCATGTACAGCCAGTCGTTGACGGTGGCCATGATGCGCTGCACCAGCAAGTCCGACTTGAACACGCCGCCGTTGAACAGCACGGCCGTCGGGTGCAAGAAGCTGGCGCCTTGCGCCTGGCGGCCGGCAAAGCCTTCCAGTTCGGCCGTTGCTGCCACTTGCCGGCCCAGGAAGGCGGCCAGGTGGCGCGTGATGGCGGCGTCCTGCGCATACGGCAAGCCCAGTTGCGTCAGGCCGGCGCGCGTGCGCACGGCGGGGCGGCTCGACGCTTCCACCTGGGGGAAGAAGCCGTCGAGAATGAAGGTGGACACTTCCGCGCGCGTCAGTTCCGTGCGGATGGAGCCGCCGATCAGCTTCGAACCGCGGCTCGGCACGACGATCGGTGCCACATCGAGGCCGCTGTCGGCCAGCAGGCTTTCCTTGGCGCTGCGGCAGCCGTAGGTCAGCGCGCGCATTTGCCAGGCATCGAGTTGGGTGCCGTTGGCGGCCAGCTTGCGCGCCACCAGATGGGCCAGGGCCAGGTCCATATTGTCGCCGCCGAGCAGGATGTGTTCGCCGACGGCCACGCGGTGCGGTTCCAGCACGCCGTCGCGCTCGAGCACGGCGATCAGCGAAAAGTCGCTGGTGCCGCCGCCCACGTCGACCACTAAAATGATGTCGCCCGGCTTGACTTCCTTGCGCCAGCGGCCTTCGCTGGTCTGTATCCAGCTGTACAGTGCCGCCTGCGGCTCTTCCAGCAGGGTCAGCGAGGTGTAGCCGGCCGCCTGCGCCGCTTCCATCGTCAGCTCGCGCGCGGCAGGGTCGAACGAGGCGGGTATCGTCACCGTGATTTCCTGCTCGGCGAACGGCGCTTGCGGGTGGGCGTTGTCCCAGGCCTGGCGCAAATGCGTCAGGTAGCGCGTGGCGGCCGTGATCGGCGAAATGCGCGCCACTTCGGCTGGCGCGTCGTTCGGCAGGATCGCTGCGCGGCGGTCCACGCCCGGATGGCACAGCCAGCTTTTCGCGCTGGACACTAAACGGATCGGCGTGGTGGCGCCGCGGCTGCGAGCCATTTCGCCCACGACAAACGGCGCTTCGGCTTCCTCGGTGACCCAGGGCAGGGCCAGGTCGCCCGCCGCCACTTCGTCGGCGTGCGGCAGGTAAACGAAGGACGGCAGCAGCGACAATTCTTCGACGGTGCCCGGTGCTGACAGTTGCGGCACTTTCAGCACGCCGTGGCTGGACTTTTCGCCGTCGCTCTCGACCAGGTTCACATATGACAGGGCGCTGTGGGTGGTGCCCAGGTCGATGCCGATGGCGTAGCGCGGGGTGTTGTTGGCTTGATCGCTCACAGTTCCACCTCGGCCGGTGCCAGGATGGCGGCATCGTGCTGCTCGCTCAGCTTCGGCAGGCGCACGCTGGAGGCGCGCCAGCCGCGGTGGCTGAGGGTGCCCGTAAACGGCGCCGAGCCGACCACGTTGCCCGTCAGGCGTACTTGCGCGGAATCAAAACCTTCCTGCAGCACGATGCGGCTGCCCTCGGCTTCCTGGCGCACGGCGTCGATGGTGAAGTATTCGCGCATGACCTTGGCGCAGCCTTCATGCACGACACGGGCGGCCGCGCCGATGTCGGCATCGGCATGGCTGCCCAGGTTTTCCTGGGTGAAGTCGATCAAGCGCGCTTCGCGTTGCAGCAGGGCCAGCAATTGCAGGGCCGCGTCCGGCGTCGCTTCTTTCAAAATGACGGGGGCGGCTGCCGGCACGGGGGCTGGCGCCGGGGCCGGGGCCACTGGCGCCACAGGGGCGACCTCGGGCAGCGACAGCTTTTCCACGCGGGCCGCATAGGCGGCGTCCGACAGGGTGCTGAAGAAGGCGCCGAAGGCCAGCGGGACACGGCGCCAGAACGATGGGTGGGACGATGAGGTGCTCATAGGGAACTCGTTTCTCTGATCTGTAGGGAGGCGTCGGCGGCGCGCCCGGTGGCGGGGCCGCTTCGCAGGGTAGTGCATGTGCCGCGCCAATATGGCCGGCTGCGTTTGCCCGCATGATACCAGCTACCGGGCCGGCGCCAAAGTCACCGGCCCCCGCGCAGCGAGCCTGAGGCGTGGATTTTCTTTGTTCCTGCGCAAAGAAACACTGAATGTTGCGCCGCTTCGACTAAAATCGCGCATTATCTTTTCGCATTGCCTTTATGCCATGTCTGCCGACTTTTCCCCCGACTTTTCCATATATCTAGCCAGCAGCCTGTATATCGATAGCGATCATCCGGCCGTGCGTGCCAAGGCGGCCGAACTGGCGGCAGGCGCCGTAGGCGACGCCGCCATCGCGGCCCGCTGCTTTGCCTTCGTGCGCAACGAAGTCGCCCACAGCTGGGACTACCAGCGCAATCCCGTCACCTGCCGCGCGTCCGACGTCTTGCAACACGGCACGGGCTATTGCTATGCGAAGAGCCATCTGCTGGCCGCGCTGCTGCGCGCCAACGGCATCCCCGCTGGCCTGTGCTACCAGCGCCTGGCCGTGGGGGAAGCGGGCCCGCCGTTTTGCCTGCATGGCTTGAATGCCGTGTATCTGCAGGATGTTGGCTGGTACCGCATCGATGCGCGCGGCAACAAGCCAGGTGTCGCGGCCGCCTTCGCGCCGCCGCAGGAGCAACTGGCCTTTCCCGTGCTGGCGCCGGAAGAGCGCGATCTGCCGGAAATCTGGCCGGCACCGCTGCCGCAGGTGATCGCATCGCTGACCGGCCATGCCACGGTGCAGGACGTGGCCGCGCACTTGCCCGATATCGAATTGTTGCCGCTGAAAAAATAATCTCAAGAAAGAAATCATGAAAAAAGTGTATCTTGGTCTGTTCGGCCTGATGTTACTGGCCGGTTGCGGCGGCAAGGGCGAGAGCGGCGGGCAATCGAGCGCCGCGCGTCTCGACGGCAAGGAAAAAGGCAGCGAGTTTCTTGCCTATGAACACAATGTCAGCGTCGATACGAGCGAGGCGCAAGTGCGGCCCCTGTATGAAAAAGTGGTCGCCGCCTGCAAGGCCGATACGGAAAACGGCTGTCTGCTGCTCGATTCCAGCCTCGACAGCGGCCGCTACGTGCATGCGCGCATCAGCATGCGCGCCAAGCCGGCCGGCATCAAAAAGCTCGTTGCGCTGGTCGCGGCCGAAGGCGACGTCACCAGCCAGGGTACCAAGGTGGAAGACCTGGGCCGTCCTGTGCTCGACAGCAAGAAGCGCCTGGAGATGCTGAAACAGTACCAGGCGCAGCTGCAAGACCTGGAAAAGCGCTCTGGCGCGAACGTCGACGCCCTGATCAAGGTGACCAAGGAGCTGGCCACCGTGCAAGTGGAGCTGGAGCAGGCGACGGCGGCCAATGCGCTGTTGATGCAGCGCATCGACACGGACTTGCTGAACGTGATGATCAGCGCCGAAGGCAAGCAATCGTTCTGGCGCCCCGTCAAGCGCGCGCTGGGCAATTTCACGGACAACCTGTCGGAAGGCGTGGCCAACGCCATCACGGCCATGGCTTACATCCTGCCGTGGCTGATCGCTTTCGTGCTGCTGTTTCCGCTGGGCCGCAAGGGCTGGCGCCGTCTTCGTGGCGCGCCGCGCAAGGATTAAAGCCTCCGGCGCACCGTTTTACGGCAATTTGAAACCTGGCTGCACAGTCCTTGTGCAGCCAGGTTTTTTTTCGTGCGGCGAGCGCCGCGTGCACCATGGCGGACAGCTGTAGGCGCTGGCACGCATTCTGCTTTAACAACATGGCAGGCCCAGCTCGACCCCACGAACCCATCACAGGAGTCCCCATGTCACGACGCATCATCCTGAAAGCGGCCGCCGCCGGCGCATTCGCCCTGGCCACGTCCACCTGCATGCAGGCAGCCCTGGCCGCCGATACGATCAAGGTCGGCATCTTGCACTCCCTGTCGGGCACCATGGCCATCTCCGAAACGTCGCTCAAGGATGTGGCGCTGATGACGATTGCCGAGATCAATGCCAAAGGCGGCGTGCTGGGCAAGAAGCTGGAAGCCGTCGTCGTCGACCCGGCGTCGAACTGGCCTTTGTTCGCGGAAAAAGCGAGACAACTGGTGGCGCAGGATAAGGTGGCCGTGGTGTTCGGCTGCTGGACGTCCGTGTCGCGCAAGTCGGTTTTGCCCGTGTTCAAGGAACTCAACAGTCTGCTGTTTTACCCCGTGCAATACGAGGGCGAGGAGCTGGAAAAGAATGTGTTTTATACGGGCGCCGCGCCCAACCAGCAGGCGATCCCCGCCGTCGAATACCTGATGAGCACAGATGGCGGCGGGGCCAAGCGCTTCGTGCTGCTGGGCACGGATTACGTGTATCCGCGCACCACCAACAAGATCCTGCGCGCCTTCCTGAAAAGCAAGGGAGTCAAGGATAGCGATATCAGCGAGGTCTATACGCCGTTCGGCCATGCCGACTATCAAACCATCGTCGCCAATATCAAGAAGTTTTCCACGGGCGGCAAGACGGCCGTCATTTCCACCATCAATGGCGATTCCAACGTGCCGTTCTACAAGGAACTGGGCAATGCGGGCTTGAAAGCGACGGACGTGCCCGTCGTCGCGTTTTCCGTGGGCGAGGAAGAGCTGCGCGGCATCGATACCAAACCCTTGCTCGGTCACCTGGCGGCGTGGAATTACTTTGAATCCGTCAAGAACCCCGTGAATACCGCTTTCATCAAGCAGTGGAAGGCGTACGCCGTGGCGCAAAAACTGCCGAACGCGGGTTCGGTGGTGACGAACGACCCGATGGAAGCGACCTATGTGGGCATCCACATGTGGGCGCAAGCCGTGGAAAAGGCGAAATCGACGGACACGGACAAGGTGATCGCCGCCATGGCGGGCCAGAGCGTCAAGGCGCCATCGGGCTTCACCCTGACCATGGATGCAACGAACCACCACTTGCACAAGCCCGTGATGATCGGCGAGATCAAGGCCGATGGGCAATTCAATGTCGTGTGGAAAACCAAGGAACCGATACGCGCCCAGCCGTGGAGCCCGTTTATCAAGGGCAATGAGGGCAAGCAGAAGCTGTAAAAAGCTTGCGCGTCGATTCGTCGCCGCAACCCCAGGCAAAGAGCTGGGGTCAGACCCGGCGGGTCTGACCCCTGTCCTTGTCTTGGGGGAAGGATACCTATCAAGACATCGGCTTTACTACATGGAATCCATGCACATGCAGCTTCTCCCCAAACTGCTGGTCCTCGCCTGCCTGTTGCTATCCTCGCTGGCGCAGGCCGCCATCCCTCCCGACCTGCTCAAGCCGCTGGCCGGCGACGATCCCGACGCCAGGGTCGCCGCCGTGGCGCAGATCGCCGCCTTGGCCACGCCCGAGGCTGCCAAGGTGCTGCAAGCGCTGCAGGACGACGCCTTGTACGCCGCGCCCGACGGCAAGGTGTACATCGTTGACGGCGAGCAGGCGGTTGACCCGGCAATCGGACGGAACGTGCCGCTGCCCGACGGCATCGATGGCGTGATGGTCAACAACCGCTTGCGCGCGGCCGTGGCAGGCGCCTTGTCGGGTTTGCAGCTGCTGGCGCCGGAGCGCAGCGCCCGCCTGGCCGCCGCGCAAGCCTTGCAAAAGGCGGTCGACCCCGCGCAGCTTCCGTTGATCCGCACCGCGCTGGCGCGGGAAAGCGACGCTGAAATTCAACAACTATTGCAAGTGCTGATCGCCAGCGCCAACCTGCATGCACCCGACGCCGCCACGCGCAAGGCCGCCGTGCAGGCGCTGGCGGGCAGCAGCGATGCGCGCCTGCTGCCGGTGCTGCAAGCCATGCTGGAGCAGGGCGGCGAACCCGACGAAGCCGTGCAGCTGGCCGCCATCGACACCATGCGCCAGATCAAGGGCAGAGTGGCGCGCATGGAATTGGCCGGCAATGTGTTTTACGGCATCTCGCTGGGCAGCGTGCTGCTGTTGGCCGCGCTGGGCCTGGCCATCACCTTCGGCCTGATGGGCATCATCAATATGGCGCATGGCGAATTGCTGATGATAGGCGCTTACACGACCTATCTGTGCCAGCTGTTTTTCCGCACCTATCTGCCTGGCCTGCAGGATGCGTATCTGCTGGCCGCCTTGCCGGCCGCGTTTTTTGTTGCCGGCCTGGTGGGCGTGGCACTGGAACGCACGGTGATCCGCTGGTTGTACGGGCGGCCGCTGGAAACCCTGCTGGCCACCTGGGGCATCAGCCTGATCCTCATGCAGCTGGTCCGCACGATCTTCGGCGCGCAAAACGTGGAAGTGGCCAACCCGGCCTGGATGTCGGGCGGCGTCACCGTGCTGGGCGGTCTCGTGCTGCCGTACAACCGCCTGGCCATCATCGGCTTTGCCATCGTCGTGGTGGTGGCCGTGTGGTTGATCCTCAACAAGACGCGGCTGGGACTGTTCGTGCGGGCCGTTACGCAAAACCGCCGCATGGCCGATTGCGTGGGCGTGGCCACGGGCAAGGTCGACATGCTGACTTTCGGCCTCGGTTCCGGCATCGCTGGGCTCGGCGGCGTGGCCCTGTCGCAGCTGGGCAATGTGGGTCCGGACCTGGGCCAAAGCTACATCGTCGATTCCTTCATGGTGGTGGTGCTGGGCGGCGTGGGCCAGCTGGCCGGCACCGTGATCGCCGCGCTGGGCCTGGGCGAAGTCAACAAATTCCTCGAACCGGTGGCGGGCGCCGTGCTGGCGAAGATCGCCATCCTGGTATTCATCATCATTTTCATCCAGCGCCGGCCGCAGGGCCTGTTTGCCATGAAGGGACGCAGCGTCGAATGACTACCTCCTACCCGATCAAACAGGGCCTGTTCACGCGGCCCGTCTGGCTGGTCATCGCCGCCTGCAGCGTGCTGGCGGCGCTGCTGCCGATCTTTAATCTGATGTTTGCCGAAGGCCATGCGTTGCATGTGTCCGCCTACACGGTGGCGCTGGTGGGCAAGTTCATGTGCTACGCGCTGGCCGCGCTGGCGCTGGACCTCGTCTGGGGCTATACGGGTATCTTGTCGCTGGGACACGGCGTGTTCTTTGCCTTGGGCGCGTATGCGCACGGCATGTATCTGATGCGCGCCATCGGCGACCAGGGCCAGTACCGCAGCAGCTTGCCCGACTTCATGGTCTTTCTCGACTGGAAAACCTACCCGTGGTACTGGGCCTTCACGGAACACTTCTGGTATTGCATGGCCCTCGTCGTGCTGGTGCCGGGCGTGCTCGCCTTCGTCTTCGGCTACTTTGCGTTTCGCTCGCGCATCAAGGGCGTGTATTTTTCCATCATCACGCAAGCGATGACGTATGCCTTCATGCTCTTGTTCTTCCGCAATGACACCGGCTTTGGCGGCAACAACGGTTTCACGGATTTCAAGACGATATTGGGCCATAACATCACGGCACCCGCCACCCGGGCCGTGCTGTTCCTGCTGACCCTGGCCTTCCTGCTGGCGGCCTTGATCGGCGCGCGCGCCATCGTCCGCTCGAAACTGGGCAGGGTGCTGCAGGGCGTGCGCGACAGCGAAGCGCGGCTGATGTTCCTCGGCTACAACCCGCTGTGGTTCAAGCTGTTCGTCTGGACCTTGTCGGCCGTGCTGTGCGGCATCGCAGGCGCCCTGTACGTGCCGCAGGTGGGCATCATCAATCCGTCCGAGATGTCGCCCGCGAACTCCATCGAGATGGTCGTGTGGGTGGCGGTGGGCGGGCGCGGTACCTTGCTCGGTCCGATTCTGGGCGCCTTTACCGTGAACGGCTTGAAAAGCTGGTTCACGGCCGTCTTGCCGGAATTGTGGCTGTTCGCGCTGGGTTTGCTGTTCATCGGCGTCACCCTGTTCATGCAGCAGGGCATGCTCGGTATGTTGAACAAGCTCAAACGTAAAAAAGTCGCCATCGTGGCAGAGGAGGCCGCATGAGCATCCGCATGTTGTCCGGCATGGCCGGCACCGAGGCTGGCCCCACGTATGCGCGCGTAAAAGGCGAGGGCGTCGATACGACGCATGGCGCCATTTTGTATCTGGAAGACATCAGCGTGTCGTTCGACGGCTTCAAGGCCATTAATAAACTGAGCCTCGATATTTCCGTGGGCGAGCTGCGCTGCATTATCGGCCCGAATGGCGCGGGCAAGACGACGATGATGGATGTCATCACGGGCAAGACGCGGCCCACGTCCGGCACGGCCTGGTTTGGCCAGACCATGAACCTGGCCACCATGACGGAAGCGCAAATCGCCCATGCGGGCATCGGCCGCAAGTTCCAGCGCCCCACCGTGTTCGAGCAGCACACGGTGTTCGACAACCTGGAATTGGCGATGAAAATGGACAAGCGCGTGGCGCCCACCCTGTTTGCGCGCCTGACGTCCGAGCAGGAAGGCAGGATCGAATCGGTCTTGCGCCTGATCCGCCTGAACGGCCACGAGGCGCGGCCGGCCGGTTTGCTGTCGCACGGGCAAAAGCAATGGCTGGAAATCGGCATGCTCCTGATGCAGGAGCCGCAGCTGATTTTATTGGATGAACCCGTGGCCGGCATGTCGGACGCGGAAACGGCGCGCACGGCGGAACTCCTCAATGAATTGCGCGGCAAGCATTCGATCATGGTCGTCGAGCACGACATGGGTTTCGTCACGGAGATCGCTCAGCAAGGCATCGTTACCGTGCTGCATGAAGGTGCCGTGCTGGCGCAGGGGCGCATGGACGAAGTGCAAGCGGACGAGAGAGTCATCGAAGTCTATCTGGGAAGATAATAAGGGGAGATCGCAGGCCATGCTCGAAGTGCAACAATTAAATCAATACTATGGCTCCTCGCACACCTTGCGCGGCATCGACCTGTCGGCGCGCAAGGGCGAATGCCTGGCCTTGCTAGGACGTAATGGCGTGGGCAAGACGACCTTGCTCAAATGCCTGATGGGCGTGCTGCCCGTGGCGCAGGGCAAGGTGGTGTTCCAGGGGCGCGATATCACGAAGCTGGCGCCGCATGCGCGCGCCAGGCTGGGCATCGCTTACGTGCCGCAGGGGCGCGACATCTTTGCGCGCTTGACGGTCGAGGAAAACTTGCTGATGGGCATGGCGGTGAAGCGGGGCAGGTTGGCCTCGCGCATTGATCCCCACGTGTATGAGCTGTTTCCCGTGCTCAAGGAGATGCTGCAGCGACGCGGCGGCGATTTGTCCGGCGGGCAACAGCAGCAACTGGCCATCGCCCGCGCCCTGCTGGCCGAGCCGCAATTGATCATCTTTGACGAGCCGACGGAGGGTATCCAGCCCTCCGTCATCAAGGATATCGGCAGGGTCATTTCCTTGTTGAAACAGCGGGGCGACATGGCCATCGTGCTGTGCGAACAGTATTTCGATTTCGCCCGCGAACTGGCCGACGAGTTCATCGTGCTGTCGCGCGGCAGCGTGGTGGCCAGCGGCAAGGCGGAACAGATGGATGGCGATGAGGTGAAGCGGCACTTGGCCGTGTAAGGTCAGACGAGCTGGAACCAGCCCAGCACGGCGCCGGCCGCCAGCAGCCACAATAAATGGATCTTAGTGCGCCAGATGATCAGGCCGGCCACGATGGACAGGCTCCACAGGGGCCAGTCGGTGCGGATGTCATGGTTGGCGCCGCCCAGTATCATGCCCGTGGAAATCAGGAGGGCGACGACGATGGGCGCCATGCCTTGCTTGAAGGCGCGCACGGGGCGCAGGTCGCGGTTGCGGTAGCCCCACTGGGCCGCCACATAGGTGAGGGTGGTGCTGGGCAGCATGATGCCCACCATCGTGATGAACACGCCGAGATAGGCGGCCGTGTAGCTGCCCGCATTCATGCCCACGTTCCAGCCCATCAGGGCGACGAACAGCACATTGGGGCCGGGAGCGGCCTGGGCGATGGCGATCGACTCGTTGAATTGCGCCTGTGTCAGCCAGCCATGCTGTTCGACGAGGAAGCGGTGCATTTCGGAAGTGGTGGAAATGGCGCCGCCAATCGACATCAGCGACAGCATCAGGTAGTGGCCGAACAGGTTCAGCCAGTCGCCCGCGCTTAACACCAGTTGCAGGGGCGGATTCATCTGGACAGCTTTCGATAAGTGAGCAGGCAGCCGATGCCGCCCAGACCCAGCAGGATGTACAGCAGGGGCCAGCGCAGCACGGCCACCATCAGCACGCCCAGCACGGTGATGGACAAGGTCAGCCACAGGGGCAGCGGATGCCTGGCCAGTGCGGTGGCCAGCTTCACACCCGTGGCGGCGATCATGCCGGCCGAGACGGCGGCCATGCCGCGCAGTGCGCCCGCCATCTGCGGATTGTCGCCAAAGCGCGTGTACAGCACGCCCAGCACGAGCACGATGACGAGGGGGGCGGTCAGCATGCCGGCCAGCGCCGTCAGCGCGCCTTTCAAACCGAAATAGCGCCCGCCCACCATCAGCGACAGGTTGACGACATTCGGCCCGGGCATGATCTGCGCCACGGCCCAGTCCTCGAGGAATTCCTCCTGCGTCAGCCAGCGCTTGCGCTCGACCATCTCGCGCTGGATCACGGCCAGCACGCCGCCAAAGCCTTGCAGGGCCAGCCAGGTGAACGAGAAGAACAGGTCGGCAAGCGAGGCCGGTTGCGGACGGGGCTGGTCGGGTTGGGGAGTGGATGAGGCGGCGGGCATGCACGATTATGGCCGTGCCTGCTCCGCCTTGTCCATGCCTATCTCCATGCCGTCTAGCCGCCGCCCACGCCGGCGATGACCACGCCCGTGCCGCCGCACATGACGCAAGGCTGGCCATTGTCCGTGTTGCCCCTGCCCATGCAATGCGTGCAGACGTTTTCGCCCGTGCCGGGCGTGCCGGGCGGGGCGATGTCGCCAGGATGTTGCTCAGAATCCGGTGTTGTATTCATGTCGTGTCTCCTTTGCATGCAGGGCGGGAGCTGCGCGATGGCGGCCAAATCCCATGGTAGGCCGGCGCCGCGTGAGGCGTTTGACCTGCCTTAAGGTGCGCGGCCTTGCATCCCCGAAAAAAACTGCATTGCAATAGCTGGCTGGCATTGACATCGCGCGTTTTTCAGCAATACTTTCGCTGTCGCCTTCCGCGCTGGCCATGCTGGTGCCGGTCCCCGCTGCTGCATCCCGCCACCGTCGCTTTCTTCAGGAGTCATCGATCATGCCTCATTCCACAGAAACGCTGCATATGCCCGCCAAAACCGTGGTGCTGCATGCCCGCGTCGACCAGAAGATGTCCGATATCGTCAATCTGGGCATCGCCGTGCAGGCAGCCTTCAGCACCTTGTGCGCGCTGGAATACCTGAAGTCATACAATGTCGCCCCCGACCTGATCGAGCGCGTGCTGCTGCATCCGGAGCAGCGCCGCCAGACCGTGCACTGAGTATCCTCGCGGCAACTGTATTGCCGGCAGCGTTGGCCCGGTGTTGTCGGATTGATCATTACGGCTCAGTTATGCACAAATGATGGGCTAACGAAATTGGCGAAATAATTTTCTTGTGATTATGTGTGACTTTCTAAGTGTTTGATTTTAATGGATTTTATTTTTGCTGTTTGATTGAGCAGTTTATTGAAAGCCGCACGGGCTGTGGCTTTGAAGGCTGTCAATAGGCCCTTATCCACAAAGATATCCACAGTCCGTGTGGATATCTGAAAAAGCGCTTAACAATCCGCCACTTAGGAAAAAGGGGCGGGCCAGCGCCTGCTTTCGGCGCGCGAGATGGGCCAAAATGGGGCATGGCACAAGCCTGTATGCCTATCCAGTGCTCTTGTTTTTATGACTGAAAGTAGCGGCCCCGTTCAGGGCGTGCCGCCGGCCGGCGCCGCTGGCGTGTCGCCGCACTGGGCCAGGGCGGCAGCCAGTTCGGCGACTTGCTGCTCCGCTTCGCGCAAGGTGGCATAGGTGCGCAGCGAGGCGATCACAGTGGTAAACAACTTGCGCGTGGTCAGGTCCGTCTTGCACCAGAAATCGTTGATGTCGTAATCGATGATGATGCGGTGTTCCAGCGCCTGGCCGGGCTGGCCCGTGCGCAGGATGATGCGCACGGCGCTGTTGTGCAGCTCTTCGCGGATCTGGCGTGCCACTTGCAGTCCGGCATCCTGGGTTTCCATGATCACATCGAGCAGCACCACGGCGATATCGGAAGTGCCGCGCAGCAAGGTGAGCGCCTCGGCGCCCGAGTACGCGTGCAAAAAGCTCAGCCTGCGGCCCTGGAAGCTGGCCTGGCTGAGGGCGAACTTGGTCACCACGTGCACATCGACATCGTCATCGACGATCAGCACGCGCCATGGCGCCGCAGTGGCAGGCTCTGCCGCCGCGTCTGCCCGTTCCAGCGGTTCGTCGACCAGCCAGTCCGGTTCGTCCGCTCCCTTGGCGGCGTTGTCGCTATCCATGTTCATGCGTTTATCCACCGTTGATCGTGCTTGCTACTCCACACTATGCCAGTCTACGGGGTTTGTCAAAACAATGCTGTTCAAGCAAGACGGCCTGGGCCAGGGTTGCTTATGCACAGCAAAATATATTTTCATTGTGGCAAAGTAACTTTGTTCGAGCGCAAATTCGTGATTGCAAGTCATTGATTTCATTGGGGTAAAAAATTGCCTGTGAAATCAGCAAATTGTTGAAACCCGCATCAATACTGGTGTTGCGGCTTGTCAAGAGGGGCTTATCAACAACTTTATCCACAGTTGCTGTGGATATCTAAAAAAGCCGTGCAAAAACCGGGGCTTAGCGCCCGTTCATGCGGCAAGGTGACAGCATTCATGCGGCCAGTCCAAGCCCGCCCAGCTGGGCAAAGGCGTGCAGGAAGCGCTGCTTGGCTTCGGCCGGGCCCATGGCGTCGATTATACCGGGCAAGGGGGCGATGCCGTCAAGGTAAGCCCAGCGTTCGGCCGAGTGCGGCATCAGGTCGCGCTTTTCCGTGGCCAGCGCGATCAGGTCGGCCCGCTTGATCGGTGCGTAATCGGAAAAATCCAGCCCATATGTGGCGGCGATGATGGCGCTGACCTTGTCTTCCAGCACGGCAAACTCGGGCAGCAACACTTTCAAGGGCTTCACCATGTCGCCCAGATAGGCTTCGGCCGCGTCGTGCAGCAGGGCGGCCAGGCGCAAATGGGGCGGCACCAGTTCGGCGACGATCAGGCTGTGCTGGGCGACCGAGTAAAACACTTGCGTCTGTCCATTGAAGCGGCACTGGTACGCGAGGCCGTGGGCAATGTCTTCAATGGCTACCTTGTCGATATGCGGACGCAAGGGATAAAAACGGTTGCCTGAATAAGTGGAAACGTAGTCGGTGGTAATCATTGCCATGGCACGGTTCTCGGAACGCTCAAGATGCTTCATCGTACACCCGATGGCATGGGCTTGCCCCGGCTGCCGTGCACAGGCGTCGGGCTGCTGAGCCTATGCATCTTGGCAAAGCCTTTAATTTATTTCATATCATTCATTGTTCTTTCTCAAATACACTATAGCAATCTTGTTTGTCTGAAACTTCATTTAGGGGCAGGGCAATGACGGCGATACCTTCGGCAAGACCTTCGTATATCTATCAGGGCGGTTCGGTGATGATGCACTCGCCGCTGCAATTGAAACAGTCGGAAATGTACGGCTATTTCGTCAGGGGCGACCTGGCCAAGCTGCAGGCCACCGTGAATACCACGCTGAACCAGGTGGCGGGCAGCAGGATGACTCTGAAAGCCCTGTCGCCGTATGTGATGCTGACGTTTACGCGCGTCAACCATGCGGACTCGGCCAATCCCGTCGACCAGGCCAAGGGCTGGATCACGGAAGTCGACATCGTCACCTGGATCATGGTCGGCCAGATGGATGAACGCGGCAAGCTCGCGCATATCTACTGGTATCCGTGCCACATTTTTGTGGATGACGCCATGGCCCTGATCAACGGGCGCGAACTGTTCGGCTATCCGAAATGCCTGTGCGACTACGAGATTCCCGCCGCCGGCAGCGAGCCGCTGCGCTGTTCCGTCGCCGCCAAGGGCTTCCAGCATTTTTCGCCGGAAACGAAGCTGGCCCTGCACCCGCTGCTGGAAGTCAATGCCACCGTGCAGACGGGGCCGCACAAACCCGTCAACAGTTTCCTGGAACTCATCGAGCAGGCATTCGAGATTTTTCTCTCCATTCCCGATTTCTTCGACATGGACCAGGCTGGCTGGGCCGACATCCTGTCGCTGCTGCGCAACCCGCGCATCGACCAGATTTTCCTCAAGCAATTCCCCGACAGCGCGGGCGTGAAAGCCGTGTACCAGGCCCTGGTGGCCGCACCGGCCGAAATCAACCGCCTGCACAGCGCGCGCCTGCTCGGCTATGAATACGAATGCACGGTGCACGCCTTCGACAGCTTCCCGCTGGACCAGACCCTGGGTTTGCAGCTGGGACCGCAGGCGGCGATTTTGCCCTTCAATGTAAATTTCGACTTCACGGCCATGCCGGGCGAGGAACTGGTCGACAATTCCCGCATCGCGCCGGAAAAGATCGCCATCCTCGGCGGCGGCGTGGCGGCCATGACCACCGCGTATTATTTGACGAACCAGCCGGGCTGGCAAAACCGGCATGCCATCACCGTCTACCAGCTGGGCTGGCGCCTGGGCGGCAAGGGCGCCAGCGGGCGCAATGCACAGGCGGGCCAGCGCATCGAGGAGCACGGCCTGCACATCTGGTTCGGCTTCTACGCGAACGCCTTCAGGATGATCAAGGAAGCCTATGCCAGCCTGGAACGCCCGCCCGGCGCGCCGCTGGCCACCTGGCGCGACGCTTTTAAACAACACGATTACGTGGCCCTGTCGGAAGACGTCAAGGGACAATGGCGCAACTGGTCCATTGTCTTTCCCACCTTGCCGGGCGAGCCGGGCGAGGGCGGCGAAGACGTCACCCTGTGGCAGATGGCCATCGCCATGGTGGGCTGGATCGAGCAGTGGATACGCCAGATCCGCCAGGTGGCGGACGCCGACGCGCGCATCGTGCGCGCCAGCGCATCGCAGGGCGAAGGCGTGTGGCCGGGCTGGTTGCGCCGCCTGGCCGACGAAGTGGTGGGGCAGGCCGATGAACTGGGGCTCGACGTGGGCCTGTCCGTGGGCGCGCTGGCGGCGCTGGTGGCCGACCTGGCGCCGGACTCCACGCGCCACGACCAGGCCCGCCACCAGCTGCTGGCCAGCACCCTGAACGGCATCCGCGCCTGGCTGCGCCTGCGCTACCGCGCGCTGATCGATGGCGACGACGAGTTGCGCCGCCTGTTCACCTGCCTGGACCTGGGCATCACGGTCATGAAGGGCATGTTCGAGGATGGCGTGTTCAAGAACGGCTTTGACGTCATCAACGACATCGATTTCCGCGCCTGGCTGCGCAAGCATGGCGGCGACGAGCAGTTCAGCGTCAATTCGGCGCCCGTGCGCGGCTTTTACGACCTGGTGTTTGCCTACGAGGGCGGCGATTTTTCCAAGCCGAACATCGAGGCGGGCACCTTGCTGCGCTCGATGGCGCGCATCGGCCTGGCCTACAAGGGCGGTATCATGTTCAAGATGCAGGCCGGCATGGGCGACACGATTTTTACACCGCTGTACGAGGTGCTGCGCAAGCGCGGCGTGGAATTCAAGTTCTTCCAGCGCGTGGAAGAACTGGTACCGGGCGCGGGCGACATCGACAGCATCCGCATCACGCAGCAGGTGCAATTGAAGGACCCCGCCGCCGGCTATGCGCCGCTGGTGGACGTGAAAGGCTTGCCGTGCTGGCCCAGCGCGCCCGATTATGGGCAGATCGCACCGGCCCAGGCGGCGCTGCTGCAGGCGCAGGAAGTCAATCTGGAATCGTACTGGAGCGACTGGCCGCAGCAGTATGCGCAGGCGTTCGGCCGCGCGCTGCCCGCCACGGTATTGAAGAAGGGCGTCGACTTCGACAAGGTGGTGTTCGGCATTTCCATCGGCTCGCTGACGGCCCTGTGCCCGCAACTGCTGGCGCAAAGCCCGGCCCTGCAATTGGCGGCCGACAAGGTGAAAACGGTGGCCACGCAGGCTTACCAGGTGTGGCTCAACAAGGATTTGTCTCAGATGGGCTGGACCACGCAGCCGAAGGGCCAGCAACCGGTGCTGTCGGCCTTCACGGAGCCGTACGACACGTGGGCGCCGATGGACCAGTTATTGGCGCACGAGGACTGGCCGGTGGGGCTGGAACCGAAAAACGTTTCGTACTTTTGCAGCGCCTTCCCCGTCGACAGCTACCCGCCCGTCACCGACACGGGCTTTCCCGCCCGCTGCGCGGCCAAGGCGAAACAGGGCGCGCTGCACCAGCTGGAACGCGAGATCGGCGCGCTGTGGCCCGAGGCGGGCGGGCCGGGCGCGTTTCCGTGGCAATGGCTGGTCGATGCGAAGGCCGGTACGGGACCGGCGCGCTTCGACAGCCAGTACTGGCGCGCCAACGTCGACCCGTCCGAGCGCTACGTGATGTCGGTGGTGGGCAGCACGCAGTACCGGCTGGCGACCGACCAGTCGGGCTTCAGCAACCTGTTCCTCACGGGCGACTGGATCAGGACGGGCCTGAACGCGGGCTGCGTCGAGGCGGCCGTGATGGCCGGCATGCAGACTTCGCGCGCCATGACCGGCTATCCGGCCGTGATCCAGGGCGAGACGGATTTCTAGGCATGCGAGGCCTGATGCTGCTGTGCCTTGTCTTGATCCACCTGCACGCGGGCGCCGCGCCGCCGGGCGCCATCGTGCTGTGGCCCGGCGCGCCGCCCGGCGGCGCGGCGCCGGGTCCGCAGCGCGACAGCGCCAAAGGCTCCATCACGCAGGTGGAGCAGCCTTACCTGATCGCACACCGCCCGGCGCGGCCGGACGGCACGGCCGTCCTGCTGGTCAGCGGCGGCGGCTATGCGCATATCGAGGCGGGCAAGGAAAGCGGCCCCACCGCCGCCTGGCTGCAAGCGCAGGGCGTCACGGCGTTTGAACTCGTGTACCGTCTGCCGCAGGAAGGCGGTGGCGCCAGCGCGCCGTTCCAGGACGGCCAGCGGGCCATGCGCGTGATCCGGGCGCGTGCGGCCGAGTGGGGCATCGATCCGGCGCGCATCGGCATGCTGGGTTTTTCCGCCGGCGCGCACCTGGCCGGCATGACGGCCGTCCAGCCGGACGCCGCCCTGTATGCGTCCGTCGATGCGATCGATAGCGTCTCCGCGCGGCCCGATTTCGTCGTGCTGCTGTACCCCGTGCTGACCATGCAGCCGCCGTTCGACACGACGCATGCGAAGAAAGAGCTGCTGGGAAGCCACCCCACGCAGGCGGCGCGCGATGCGCTGTCGGTGGAACGCCACATCGATGCGCGCACGCCGCCCATGTTCATCGCGCAGGCGCTGGACGACCCGATTTCTCCATCCGAGAACAGTACATTGATGGCGGCGGCCCTGCGCCGCGCCGGCGTGCCTGTGGAACTGCACCAGTTCCGGCACGGCGGCCATGGCTGGGGCCTGGGCAAGCCGGGCAGCGAACCGGCCGCGTGGCCGCAGCTGCTGCTGGCGTGGCTGCAATCGCGGGGCTGGATGCCTCAGCCTTCGGGCTGAGTTTCCAGGTCGCGCCGCGCCACGTCCAGCGCCGCCCGCAGCTGCGGCAGGAACTGTTCCACGTTATCGAGCTGGCCGTTCGAGGCCAGGGTTTCCATCTGGTGGCACAGGCCGTGCAGGGTGGGGCGGCTCAGGTAGCCGGCGCTGCCCTTCAAGGCGTGGAAGGCGGCGGCCGCCGCGCTGGCATTGCCGTCGCGCACGGCGTGGCAAGCCAGGTCCAGGCGCCGCGGCGCTTCCGTCAGGAATGCTTGCGCGATGCGCTGCAAGTGCTGCGGCGACAGGCCTGCCAGCGGCAGAATGTGCACGGGCGCCGTCATGGGATCGGCCGGCGCCGGCGTTTGCGCCTGCGCGTCGTCGGCATCGTCCAGGCCGAACTGGCGCGCCAGGGTGTCGTCGTCGATGGGTGCGGCCTGCGGCAGCGCGTGGCCGCGCGCCAGCAGCAGGTCGATGATGGCGTCGATTTTCTCGAACAGCAGCGCTTCGTCGACGGGCTTGCTGAGGAAGTCGTCCATGCCGGCGGCCAGGTAGCGTTGCCGGTCATGTTCGCTGGCGTTGGCCGTCAGCGCGAGGATGGGAATCTGCGCGTCGGGAATGGGGAACTGGGCATTGCCGCCGTCGCGGATTAGGCGCGCGGCCTGTTCGCCATCCATTTCCGGCATGCGGCCATCCATCAGCACGCAGTCGTAGGGGCTGGATCCCAGCGCGCGCAGCGCCTGTTCGCCGTTTTCCACGATGGTGACCTCATGGCCCATGCTTTCGAGCAGGGTGCCGATGATGATCTGGTTGGTGCGCACGTCTTCGGCGCACAGGATGCGCAGGCGGCAGGCGTGGCGCGCCTGGCGCACCGGCCGGCGCGCATCGGCCGCCGGCGCGCTGCCGTCTTCCAGCGGCAAGGTGAAGTGGAAGCGCGAACCGATGCCGACCCGGCTTTCCACGCCGATCGTGCCACCCATCAGTTCGACCAGTTCCTTGCAGATGGCCAGGCCCAGGCCCGTGCCGCCGTAGCGGCGCGTGGTGGAATGGTCGGCCTGCTCGAATTTCTGGAACAGGCGCGGCAAGGTGTCCGCGTCGATGCCGGGACCCGTATCGCTGATGAGGAATTCGATCTCGCTGCGGCCATCGCGGCGCGGCGGCGTGCGGGCGCGCCGCACTTCCAGCAGCACTTCGCCATTGGCCGTGAATTTCAGCGCGTTGCCCAGCAGGTTGATCAGGATCTGCCGCAGGCGCGTGGGGTCGGCGCGCACGTAGCGGGGCAGGTCCAGCGCCAGTTCGCGGCGCAGCAGCAGGCTCTTGGCGTCGGCCTGGCCCTGCACGATGCCGGCCGCGTCGCCGATCAGCGCCAGCAGGTCGAAGTCCACCGTTTCCAAGGTCAGCTTGCCCGCGTCGATCTTGGAAAAATCGAGGATGTCATTGAGGATGGTCAGGAGCGACACGCCATTGTGCAGGCCGATGCGCAAGTATTCCTGCGTACGGCCACGCACGGACTGGTCGCGCAGTGCGAATTTCAGCATGCCGATCACGCCGGCCAGCGGCGTGCGGATGTCGTGGCTCATGGCGGACAGAAAATCGATGCGGTGGCGGCTGACCACTTCCGCATGCTCCTTGGCCTTCAGCAGGGCGTCGTTGCTGAGGGTGAGAGCCAGGGTGCGTTCCTGCACCCGCTGTTCCAGGTTGTTGCGCAGCAGGCGGATCTGGTCGGCCAGGGCAAAGGCCAGCAGCAAGCCGTCGAAGGTGCCGCCGAGCAGGGTCACCAGCTGGGCGTTGGCCACCATGGCCGGCATCAGCCCCAGGTTGGCCGGCAGGATCAGAAAGCCGGGCAGCATCAGCGCGACGAAGGCCAGCACGAAGAAGCGCGCCGGCTGGTAGCCGCGCCGCCAGACGACGATGCCGCAGATGAGCGCCAGCAGCATCCAGATGCTGATGGCGATGGTGGCCAGCGTGTGCGCATACGACAGGGCGAAAAAGCAGCTGGGCAGGAGCAGCAAGGGCAATGCCAGGTTGACCTTGCTGAGACGGTACAGCAGCAGGGAGTAGTCGCGCAGGCGCAGGAAATGCATGTAGAACAGGGTGCTGAAGACGGGCAGCAGGAAAAACGGCACGTAATGCAGCTGCAGCTGGTGCCAGTCGAACAAGTCGGCAAACACGTGGAAGGTCATGGCCCAGGCCAGGCCGTACGTCAGCACGTACAGCGCGTAATACGCCGACGCCTTTTCCAGGGTGATGGAAAAGATGAAGAAATTGAACAGGCCCAGCGCCAGCAGGGCGCCGATGGAGGCCACCATCAGGAAGTTTTCCTTGCCCACCAGCTTGCGGTAGTCGTGCTGCGTCTTCACGCCGAACAGGGGCGCGCGCGCGTAGTAGGGGCTGGAAAAGCGGATCAGGATGTCGTACGTGGCGCCCGGCGCCAGCTGCACGTTCATGCCATAGTGCAGCAAATAGTCGTGCGGCCGCTGGTAGCCCGTGAGCAAGGTACGCGGCGCCGCGTGCGGCCCCGGGCCATACACGTAGACGTCGACCAGGTCGATCAGGGTGTCGTTCGGGTCAATGACCCAGGCCGCTTCGCTGCTGTCGTTGCGCACCTGCGCATGCAGCCAGTAGGCGCCGCCGAACAGGTCGACCTGGTCGGCCGGGCGCTGGCGCGCCAGCCAGGCGGGCAGGGCGGCGACATCGGCAGGCGCGGCTTCATTTTCGGCAAGAAATAGTTGGCCGCCCTTGCCCAGGTGAGCGATGCCTTGTTTGCTCAGAGGCAAGGGCGTCGCCTGCGCCGCGCCCGCCAGACCCAGCAGGCCGAACAGCAGGCTGAGCACGAGCGGCCAGCCGCATAGCCAGGCGCTGACGCGGGAGCTGGAAGCGCGGTGGCAGGGAGGGGGCGAGTGGGCTGGCATCGATGGAGTGGGTGATGGTCGCGCGGGAATTGGCGGCAACGCCGTTTGCTGTGGAGTGTCCATTTTAATCGACTCTCGGTGACACACGGGCAAATTCATGTCCTGTCCGCCTGGCGCCCGCTCCGGTATCATGGCGCTTTTGCCCGCGAGATATTCATGCTCAGTCCCGACCAGTTCCTGGCCTTCCTGGCCGCCGCCGTCTTGATCACCGCCAGTCCTGGCCCCGACAACCTGATGGTGCTGGGCGTGGGCATGTCGCGCGGGCGCCGCCAGGGCATGGCCTTCGGCCTGGGCTGCGCCCTTGGCTGCCTCACGCACACCGTGCTGGCGACCATCGGCGTGTCGGCCCTGCTGGCCGCCTCGCCCACGGCCTTTACGGCGCTGAAAGTGGCCGGCGGGCTCTATCTGGTGTGGCTGGGCATCGGCGCCTTGCGCAGCCGTGGCGGCGCCAGAGTCGATGGCGCGGCCGCCTTGCCCGACGAATCCTTGCTGCGCCTGTTCGGCAAGGGACTGTTTGCCAACAGTATCAATCCGAAAGTCGTATTGTTTTTCCTCTCGTTCCTGCCGCAGTTCATCGTCGCGGGCCAGGGCAATGCCAGCTGGCAGACGGCGCAGCTGGGCCTGGTCTTCACGGCGCAGGCGTGCGTGCTGTTCGGCCTGCTCGGCTATTTTTCCGGCGCCGTCGGCCTGTGGCTGAACCGCCGCCCGCGCGCCGGCCTGTGGCTTGACCGCGTGGCCGGCACCATCTTCATCGGCCTGGGCTTGCGCCTGATCCTGGCGCGCTGACCTCTTGCCTGGCGGTGATGCGGAACGCCAGTTCCATCTGGTCCTGCACGGCCATGGCGCCGCCCAGGATGGCGAACGGCACGATGCCGAAGTCGCTTTGTTTCAGCAGCAGGCTGCCGCTGGCCTGCAGGCTGCGCCCGTCGGCCGCTTGCTCGACGCGCACCGGCAGCCGCACCGTGCGCGTCACGCCATGCAGGGTGATGTCCGCATCAAACACCTGCTGGTCGCCCGTGCGGCGCGCCTCGATGCTGACCCACGGATAGCGTTCCGCCTCGAGCACGCGCACCAGCATGTTGTGGCGCGTGCCGGCGATGGCGTCGGCCGACGGCGTCGTCGCCAGGCCCGCCGCCTGGCGCAAGCTTTCTTCATCCACAGTCATCTCGTCGAGCCGGAAGCGCAACTGCGCGCGCCCCGGCGCGGGCGCCACGATGCCCTGCAGGCTGCGGCTGGCCACCACATGGTCATGCCCGAGCCGCGCCAGCGCGCCGCCACGGCGCACGGTGATGGTCAGCAGGGACTCGTCGGGCACGATGTGCAGCAGCTGCACGCCCTGCCGCTGCCACGCGGGCGCCGGCACGGCGGCAGGGGCGGCCGGCGCGGAAGCGGGGGCCGGCGCGGGCGGCAAGGGCGTGCAGGATAGCAGCACGGCGCAGGCGCCGGCCAGCAGCATGCGGCGGTGAACAGTGTGCATCGATGAAAACTCCTGGCTGGACATGGACTGCGCGTGCAGAGGCGCAAGGCGCGATGGGGCGATGGGGCGATAGTAAGCGATCCAGCCTGCCCGGCGCTAGCCCTTTCGCAGGCGGCCGCGCAAGGACGGAGTACAGGGATAGCGTTTACCGCGCCTGTCCGTCGACAAACAGGAGGATGGCGCTGGCGACCACCTGCGGCGCTTCGCGCTGCGGGAAGTGGCCGATGCCTTCGAGCAGCACGCGCTGGTAGGCGCCGCTGAAATGGCGTTCGCGACCGGCCGAGCTGTCCGGATGGTTGCAGGTGTCGGCCGCGCCATGCAGCACCAGGGTGGGCACCGGCAAAACGGGCGCCGGGTGCAGCCGCGCTTCGTCGGCTGCGTACGCGGGGTCGCCCTCGGCAAACGCCCAGCGATGACGGTAGGAATGCAGCACCACCTCGGCCCAGTCGGGACCGTCGAAAGCGCGGCTGGCCTGCGCGAAATCGGCTTCGCCATACCAGCCGGCGGGCGACCAGCTGTCCCACATCATGCGGGCAAACGCGTGGCGGTCATGCTCGACCGCATGCTGGCCCCGCGGCGTGGCCATGAGCCAGTGGTACCAGTAGTTGCGCGCCTGCTGGTAAGACAGTTCTTGCCGTGGGTCATTCGTGCCATAGCCTACCGACAGCATGACGAGGCCAGATGCCGCATCGTGGCGCAAGCCGCAGGCATTGGCGACGGCGCGCGCGCCCCAGTCATGGCCCACCAGCAAGGGCTGATCCAGTTGCATCGCATCGATAAAGTCGAGCAAGTCGCGCCCCAGCGCGGCCAGCTGGCCGCTGCGCGGCGTGTCCGCATGGCGAAAGCGCGTGGGCGCGAAGCCGCGCAGGGCGGGCGCCAGCACGCGGTAGCCAGCGGCGGCCAGCGCCGCCGCCGTTTTGGCCCAGCTTTCCGGGCTGTCGGGCCAGCCGTGTACCAGCACGGCGCAGCGGCTGCCGGACGGGTTCCATTCCAGGTAGGCCACGTCCAGCAGCGGGGTGGCGATGTAGTGATAGTCTTGCATGGCATTCCTGACGAAGGTGAGGGGAGAACGTCATGGTAGCGCCGGCAATTAATTTGATTCGTGAGCAATTCATCGATATTATGATCATATCTTGATGAATTGGAGCCTATCATGCACGCCTTGCCGGCAATGACCCTGGACATCGTCCTCTTGCGCAGCCTGCTGGAAGTGGTCGATACGGGCGGCTTCGCGCTGGCCGCGCAAAACCTGGCGCTGACGCCGTCGGCTGTCAGCGGGCATATCAAGCGCCTGGAACACAGCGCCGGCAAACAGTTGCTGGCGCGCACGACGCGCAGCCTGGAGTTGACGGCGGCCGGCGAACTGCTGTACATGTATGCGCGCAATATCGTCGACCTGGAACGCGAGGCGCGGGCCAGGCTCAGCGGTGCATCGGTGCAGGGGCGGCTGGTCCTCGGTGCGTCGGAAGATTTCGCGGGCACGTGGCTGCCGCAAGTGCTGCAGACGTTCCAGCGCTGGCATCCGCAAGCGTCGATCGAGCTGAAGGTGGGCATCACGGCCGACCTGCTGCGGCGTCAGGCGCACGAGCAGATCGATGTCATTTTCGGCAAGCAATGCAGCCGCACGGAAGGGGCGGGCGAATTGCTGTGGGCCGAACCGCTGGTATGGGCGTATGCGGCCGGCCGCCTGCCCGATCCGCAAATGCCCGTGCCGCTGGCGCTGTTTCCCTCGCCGTGCGTGTACCGCGAAGCGGCGCTGGCCGCTTTGGCGCAGGCGGGCCGTGCCTGGCGGCTGGCGTTTGACAGCGGCAGCATGGCCGGCTGCGTGGCGGCGGCGCTGGCCGGCTTTGCCGTGACGCCCGTGGCGCGCAGCCAGTTGCGCGACGGCTTGCGCATCCTGGGAGCGGAAGAGGGCTTGCCGCCATTACCCGATGCCCGTTTTTATGCCTTTCCACGCAATAATACGCCGGCCGTGCTGGCGCTGGTGGACGCCGTGCGCGGCGCGGGACAGCGGCACCAGTTTCGCGCATGATGCCGGCGGAGCTGGAAATGCCGATGAAAGTATGAAAGTTTAGCCTGCGTCATAAGGCGGTCATATGCCGCTGTTATGATGCTTTCGTTGGCACACAGCATGCATTGCGCAGATCACTACGCTCCGGGAGCGATAGGATGCAGGCATGACTCAACAGCTTAGCCGGTGAGCTCAACCATCGGCACCAGACATGTAAAAATTGTTTTATGGCAGTATTTGCAGGGTGGGGCAGGGGAAATGCAGGAATCGGGCGGGGCTTTAATGAAGTCCTAAGCCTGCCCGAGGGAAGGACTGGCATAGTGGATACATGGCGCACGGAGACCCCGGGCGCAAGGTTGCCGGACACCTCAATGACCGGCACGATTTCCACGTTTTCATGTGTTTCCCGTTTTATCCCTGCGCTCGAAACAGCGTTTCAACCGGCTACCGCACTTTGCGAAGCCGGTTTTTTTTTGCCTGCGTTTTCATCCGTTCCCGGCGCCGCGGCGCCGGGAAAACCAATCAGCCCGCCTGTTTCGCCAGCCATGCATCGACGGCCGGCAGCCGTTCGGCGCGCAGCTTGATGCGGTACTTGATGCCGGCCACGGAACTGTCGGCGTCGCCGCGCGCGCCGGCCGGCAGGTGCGCCTGCGCGTACGCTTCCAGCTTGGCGATCATGTCCGGCTGCGCCGAACCGGCGGCCAGGCGCGGGAAGTAGCGGCTGCGCGAGCTGGCGTCGATGCGCGCATTGACTTGCTCCAGGTGCGCCAGCGCAAAGTCGAAGGCCAGTTCCGGATGCGTGCGCGACACGCGCGAGATCATGGCCGGGCTGTTGGTCACGCCCGGTTCATCCGTCAGCGCCAGTGCCAGCGCGCGCTGCGCCAGCGCGGGATCGTCGCTCGAGGCCAGCAGGTCATACAGCTGGTTTTTCACCAGCGGCGTCTTTTCCTGCTGCGCGCGGGCGTGCAGCTGCTCCCAGGTGGTGGCGTCCGCATGCTGGGCCACCACGCCCAGGATGGTGCGGCGCAGCGGTGCGGGCATGGCGGCGGGATCTTGCTCGCTGGCCGCATGGCGGCGGCGCGCCTCGGCGATCACGCCCGGTTCGCCCATGTCGCCGAGGATGGCGATCAGCTGTCCGCGCAGGGTCGCCACGCTCGACGCTTCGCCCGCGCGCGCTTCCCAGCCCGTCTGCGCCATCATCGGCGCCAGGCGCGCCACGGCAAAGCGGCCGAAGGCCTGCTGGCGCGCTTTGCTTTCCGCGCTATCGCCCGCATATTGTTCGTACAGGCTGCCCAGGGAGGCGGCCACCTTGCCCAGTACCTGCGGATCGGCCGACAGCGGCGTCGCTTTCACCAGTTCCAGGAAGTCGGCCAGGTTTTGCGCGCCGGCCAGGCCCAGCGACTGGCTGTCCGCCAGCAAGCCCAATTGGTCGATCGGCGCCAGGCGCGCGAAGCTGCGCGCCAGCGCGCGCGTGTTGGCGGGCGCGTACACGGTGCGGTAGTAGCCGCTCTGGCCCGCGTTCACCAGCAGGGCGCCGCAGCCGGGCACGTTCAAGGTCGCCTTGCCATTCCTGACCAGCACCGTGGCCAGCTTGCCGTTGCCGACCGTAGAGGCGATGACGGGCACTTTCCACGACAGCGGTTTCTTGTTCGGCTGGTCCTTGGAAAATTCCGTCTGCGTCAGGCGCACGCGCGTATTGCCGTTCCGGCACACGGCGTTGTCCACCGTGATCATCGGCACGCCCGGCTGCAACGTGAAATCATGGGCGATGGCGCTGACCGGCTTGCCGGCGGCCGCATCGACTTCGCGCCACAGGTCGTCGGACACCGTATTGCCATACGCATGCTTGCGCATGTAGCTGCGCACGGCCGTGCGCCACGTGTCGGCGCCGACATACGCTTCGAGCATGCGGATCACCGCCTCGCCCTTTTGATACGTGATGCCGTCGAAGGCCTGGCTGGCCTGCTCCACGGTGGCGATGCGCTGTACCACCGGATGCGTGGTGCGCAGCGCGTCCTGGCTCATGGCCGACTCGCGCCCGCCCACGCTGGACAGGGCAGTGTTCCACTCGGGGTGCAGACGCTCCGTGGTGCGGCTTTCCATCCACGACGCAAAACCTTCGTTGAGCCACAGGTCATCCCACCAGCGCATGGTGACCAGGTCGCCGAACCACTGGTGCGCCATTTCATGCGACAGGGTGGTGTAGATGTTTTCCTTGTCGGCCTGGGTCGAGATGGCCGGGTCGAGCAGCAGGCCGTATTCGAAGGTGAAGACGGCGCCCCAGTTTTCCATGGCGCCGAAGAACTGGCTGCGGCCCGGCGCGGCGATGTTGTCGAGCTTGGGCAGCGGATAGCGCACGCCGAAATAATCGTTGTATTCGCGCAGCAGGGCGCTTGACTCGTCGAGCGCGAAGCGGCTTTGCGCCAGCGCTCCTTTCTTCGTGATGACGCCGATCTCCGTACCGTCGGCCATCGTTGTCGCCCGCTCGAAGTCGCCCAGGCCGAAGAACAGCAGATACGTCGACATGCGCGGCGTCGTGGCGAAGTACACGTGCTTCATGCCATTGCCCAGATCTTCGCTGCTGGCGATCGGCATGTTGCCGACGGCCATCTGGTTGCTCGGCACGACCACGTTGAGATCGAAGGTGGCCTTGTAGTCCGGTTCATCCCACGATGGCAGCATGCTGCGCGCGTCCGAATTTTCGAACTGCGTGTACAGCGCGCGCTGGCGGCCTTGCGGCGTGTCGTAGTCGAGCGAAAACAGGCCCGTGGCCTGCGTGCCGATCTTGCCGCTGTAATCGATGCGCAGCAGGTACTCGCCCTTCGCCACGGGTTCGGCGAAATGCACGGTGGCCGTCTGCTTGTCCGCGTCGAACTCGATCTTGCGCGTCACCTGCTTGCTGCCGCCCGCGCCTTCGATGGCGGCGGCCGCAAACGTCAGGTTCAAGGCATTGAAGGTGATGCTGGCCGTCGGCGCGTCGACCGCCACCTTGATGGCCACCTCGCCCTTGAAGGTAGAGGCGGCGGCGTCCGGCGTGATCGACACGATATAGTGCAAAGGCGTGACGCCGCGCGGCAGCTGCGTGGTGGTGCCGGGCGCATGGCTGGCCGAGACGTACCTGGCGGCGGGAGCTGCATTGTCTGCATGGGCTGCGGTGATGGAAGCCAGTGCCAGGACGGCGGCGGCCAGTTGGCTGCGCCGGAAGCGCGGGGTCGGTGTGCGATGCATGGTATGCCCTTGGTTCATGGATAAAACGCCCGCCAGCCGGATAGGCTGCGGGCGTTGATGACGTGTGGGGGACATCGCTGGAACTGGCGGCCAGCGTTCCCGTACAGCAATCTAAGGCGAAACGGGGGCAAAGTCAACGCGCCAGGGGCGCCGCACCATGCCGGTGCGCTGGTATGATGGGCGTCTGACTGCATTGCCACAGGCTGGTGCCGCGCCTGATTGGCCACCACCATAACGAGACGAGACCTGCACATGAAACTCACTATCAGCCCCCGCACGCCCAATCCGCGCCGCGTCACCATGTTCATCGCCGAGAAGGGCATCACCGGCATCGAGGAAGTGGCGCTCGACCTGATGGCCGGCCATCACCGCGATCCCGCCTTCCTGGCGAAAAACCCGCTGGGCCGCGTGCCCGTGCTGGAACTGGACGACGGACGCGTGCTGACCGAGACGCGCGCCATCTGCACCTACCTGGAAGGCTTGCAGCCGCAGCCGAACCTGATGGGCGAGGGATTCGAGGAGCGCGCCTTCATTGAAATGGCCGACCGCCGCGTGGAACTGCATTTGTTCAGCGCCGCCGCCAACTGGGTGCGTCACGGTCATCCGGCCCTGGTGGCGCTGGAAAACCCGCAGTTTCCCGATTTCGCCACGGCGCAGGCGGGCAAGCTGCGCGAGACGGCGCAATGGCTGGACCAGGTGCTGGCCCACCAGCCCTACATCGCCGGCGAACGCTTTACGATTGCCGACATCACGGCCTTCTGCGCACTGGAATTTGTACGCGGGCTGATGAAGTACCGGCCGGGCGCGGAAGGGTTGTCCAACCTGCAGGCTTACCGCGACCGCATCGCCGAGCGGCCCAGCGCGCAGGCGAAGTAGGCCTTGCGTGCGGGCCGCTTCAACTATGTTGTCGGCTTACGCCCGTTGGGCTAAGCCGACCTACGCCCCGTAGGTTGGATTAGCGGGACGCGTAATCCAACATCATCGCGGGCGGGCCAACAATGTTGTCGGCTTACGCCCGTTGGGCTAAGCCGACCTACGCCGACCTACGCCGACCTGCGTTTACCGACAGCCCGGTAGGTCGGATTAGCGGAACGCGTCATCCGACATCACCATTTACTTCAGCTGCTCGTGCAGGAAGGTGTAGGTCAGCGCCCACATCAGCGCCTGCTGGTCGTTGTTGGCGGCACCCGCATGGCCGCCTTCCGTGTTTTCCCAGTACAGCACGTCGTGGCCTTGCTCTTCCATCTTCGCCACCATCTTGCGCGCATGGCCTGGGTGGACGCGGTCGTCGCGTGTCGAGGTGGTAAACAGCACGCGCGGATATTTCTTGTCCTTGAAGACGTTCTGATACGGCGAGTACTTGCTGATGTAGGCCCATTGTTCCGGCACGTCCGGATCGCCGTACTCTCCCATCCACGAAGCGCCCGCCAGCATCTTGTTATAGCGGCGCATGTCGAGCAGCGGCACCTGGCTGACGACGGCGTTGAACAAATCGGGACGCTGCACCAGCACGGCGCCCGTCAGCAGGCCGCCATTGCTGCCGCCCATGATGCCCAGGTGGCGCGGACTGGTGACCTTGCGCTTGATCAGATCCTGCGCCACCGAGATGAAATCGTCATACGCGCGCTGGCGGTTTTCCTTCAGCGCCGCCTGGTGCCAGCGGGGGCCGAATTCGCCGCCGCCGCGGATATTCGCCAGCACATACACGCCGCCCTTTTCCAGCCACGCCACGCCCGTGGTGCCGCTGTAGCTCGGTTTGAGCGACACTTCAAAGCCGCCATAGCCATACAGCACGGTGGGGTTGCTGCCGTCGAACTTCGTCTTCTTGTTCATGATGGCGAAGTAGGGCACCTTGGTGCCGTCCTTCGACGTCGATTCGAACTGCTCCACCTTGTACGGCGCCGCATCGTAGTAGGCGGGCAGCGACTTGATTTTCGTGCGCTGGTCGCTTTGCGCAGTGGCCAGGTACAGGGTGGTCGGATTGAGGAAGTCGGTCACCGTCAGGAAGTACTGGTCCGAATCGACCGGGTCGAGCGCGCTGACGGCCAGGGTGCCCAGCTTCGGCGCGTCGACGGCGCGGCGCTGCCACTTGCCGTTCACGTGGCGCAGTTCCGTCAGGCGGTTCTTAACCTTGTCCAGGGTGGTGACGAGGATGGTCGATTTCGTCGCCGTGACATTGTCCAGCGACGAGGTGGCCGTGGGCGCGTACAGCAATTCCAGCTCCTGCTTGCCCTGCATGAAGGCCTTGAAGTCGGACGCCAGCAGCGAGCCTTGCACGTAGGTCTTGCCGTTCACTTTCCAGTCCGAGCGCAGGGTGATGATCAATTGATCGCGTACGGTGAAGGCCGTCGCGTCGTCCGGCTTCGGCACTTTTTTCAGATCGGCGCCTTCGCGCAGGAACATTTCGCCGCTGTAGAAATCGATTTGCCGCTCGATGAACTGGTGTTCGTGGCCGGGCGTGAAGTCCTTGTAGGCGCCCGCGCTCATGTCGTCCGGTTTGGCTTCATACAAGGTGTGCGCCTGCGCCAGCGGCGTGCCGCGCTGCCACTCTTTGATGATGCGCGGGTAGCCCGAGCTGGTCATCGAGCCGGGGCCGAAATCGGTGGACACGAACAAGGTGTCCTGGTCGATCCAGCTGGCGCTGCCTTTCGCTTCGGGCAGGGTGAAGCCGCCGTCGACAAAGGCGCGCTTGGCCACGTCATATTCGCGCACCACCTTGGCGTCGCCGCCGCCGCGCGACAGGGAAATGAGGCAGCGTTCGCCCTTCGGATACAGGCAGGAGGCGCCGCCCCAGACCCAGTTTTCGTTCTCGCCGGCGGCCAGCTGGTCGAGGTCGATCACGGTTTCCCACGCGGGTTCGGCCAGCTGGTACTGCGCCAGGGTGGTGCGGCGCCAGATGCCGCGCACGTGCTGGGCGTCGCGCCAGAAATTGTAGTAAAACGCGCCTTCCTTGCTGACGTAGGGAATGCGTTCCTTTGAGTTGAGGATGGTTTTCAGGCGCGCCTGCAGGGCCGCGAAGCCGGGTTGGGCTTCCAGCTCTTTGGTGGTGACGGCATTGTGCTGCTTGACCCAGGCCAGCGGCTTGTCGCCGAGGACTTCTTCCAGCCACAGGTGGGGATCGGTGTTGGCGGCGGCAGGGGCGGGGGCTTGCGCGTGGGCGATGCCCGCTGCGGCCAGGCCGAGCAGCATGCTGCCGGCGAGAGTGCGATATGACGACATGTAAGGTTCCTGGTTGGTCCGGTGGAGGCCGCGTTGCAGGCAAAACGGCGCAGCCATGGTGCCATGGATTGCTGTGAGGAACCAGTGTCTATGGACGGCTACCTGAAAAAATAGTTACTTTTCCAATATTGTTTGCTGGAAAAGAGCAGGGCCGTAGAATCTGCGGCACTTGGTGTACCAGTCCGTGCCGTTGCCGTGCCCTGATGCGCGGCGTTCACGGCAGCTGATTGACCCACACGGGCGCCGACCAGACGATGTTGCCGTCGTCCTGCGTCAGGCGCGCGTAATAGACATGGGGGCCGGGCGCGGGCGTGACGGTGAGCTCGGCCTGGTCCGACAGTTGCGTGACGGAGCCGTTGCCGCCCGGTACGCCGTGGAAAATGGCGACGGCCGCCGCTTGCCGGCCCGCGCTGTTGCTGAAACTGGTAGACAGTTGCAAGGGCCCGTGGTTGTCGAAACGCTCGCCCATCAGCTTGCCATTGGCCGTGAACAGCAGCTGCGCGTGCTTGTCCATGGTGGCAAAGACGCGGCGCGCGCGCAGCGCGTCGAGGAAGCTGTCGCGTGACACGGGCATGCCGGCGGCCGGGCTGGCCACCAGCACGGCCGTGCGGTTGCCGTACGACGCGCCCCAGTTGGCGCAGTGGTTGTCCTGGTTGCTGCTGAAGGCCACGTGGTAGCCGGCCGCCAGGGCACGGTTGCAGGCCGCCTCGTAATTGCTGCGCCGCGTTTCCGTTTCCTGGTCGTTGGTGGAAAACGCGGATGTATTCATCACTTCGCACAGCACCATGGCCGCATCGCCGTCCGGCGTGTAGCCGAGCGGCTGGCCATCGACGAGAAACTGGCCCGCATAGGCAGGGTGGTTGAACTGGCCTATCCAGCCCCGTTCGCGCATCAGCGCATACAGGGCGGCGTAGTCGTTTTTCGGCGTTTCCAGGTCGGCCAGCAATTCGCCCCGGGCATTCCTTTCCCAGCCCAGCAATTGGTCGCTATTGAAGATGTTCAGGTGGCCGCCCTTGTTGATGACGCCCCATTCCATGCCGTACAGGGCCAGGAAACCCGGGTGGGCGTTTGTATAGGCGGCCGCTTCGGCCAGCCCCGTCTGGTACAAGGCCTTCGCTTCGGCAGGCGTGGCTGCGGGATTGGTTCCGTCCGAACCGTCATACATATGGTTGTGCTCGGATGTCAGTAGGGCGTCCAGGCCGTGATCCTGCGCATATTTATAGGCGTCGATGGGGCCGAACGGCGCCGTTTGCGGCTCCTGCGCGCCATGGCAGGCATCAAGCGCCGCGCCGCCGTCGCTGTGGCGCGTCTGGCTGTGCAGGTTGGCGTAGACGATGCGGTAGCCGGGCTCCTCATCCAGGCGAGACAGTTGTTGCAGGCCGGCCTGGAAGGCGGGCACCCGGGGCGCCGTGCTGGCGCCCCGCTGCACCGCGATTTGCCATTGCTGTTCCACCTGCGCTTCGTGCGGCGTGCCGGCATCGGCCACGGCCAGCAGGCGCAGCGCGTACAAGCCGTCCGGCGCCAGCATGCGCCGTTCGCGCGCATCGGCATCGGCGCGGCCATCCCAGGGCAAGTTCACGCGCTTGCCGCCGGCGCCCACCTGTTCCGTGCCCGACCAGCGCCGCAGCACGGCGCCTTGCGGACCGGGACCGGACAAGGTCAGGGTCCAGCGCACGGCATGGGCGCGGCCTTCGTCCGGATACGTGAGGCGCACGACGAATGTGCGCGCCTGCGTGACCCGTTCGCCGCGCGCCGCGTGGAACGGTGCGAACACGGTCGCGTCCAGCTCGCTGTGCTCCCTCGGTTCGGGAGAGCCATCTTGCGCTGCGGCGGTGTTACTCCAGGCGATCAAGAGCGCACCCACGCAGACGCATGCCAGCGCGCGCGCCAAGCCGCGCCGTGGCTGCCATTGCCGCAGTTGCCCGAACATGCCGGCCTCCGCTTCATGAACTCAATATCAATTAGACAAACATTGCACTTTCGAGTTCCCCGACGCACCAAGAAGAGGCGTGCCTGCACCGCCAGGTGCCATGACCTGGCGCAAAGTCCGTACAAATAGGCACCCTGCCCTTGGGACGGGCCTGGCACGGCGCTTGCTAAACAGAAGGGACGGATCAACGGCGATCCCCTGAATAAACGCACAACGGTCCAACGACGGACCACCTGGACAACGGCGTCCGCTCTGGCTGATTTTTTCATCGGCGGGGGCGGGCGCCGTTTTTGTTTGCATCTTTGTTATTTTCGGGATACTTCGGGAAACCATCATGGCCAGCCAAAAAGCAACGCGCATCGCGCTCTTCTCCCTCGCCACGCCGCCCATGCGGGCATTCCACCTCACGTGGATGGCATTTTTCGTGTGTTTCTTCGCCTGGTTCGCCTGCGCCCCGCTGATGCCTGTCATCAAGGGCGAGTTCGGCCTTTCTTTGGCGCAAGTGACAAACATCAATATCGCGGCCGTCGCCATCACCATCCTCGTGCGCCTGATCGTCGGGCCCTTGTGCGACCGCTACGGCCCCCGCAAGACGTACACGGGCTTGCTGCTGCTCGGCGCCATTCCCGTGCTGGGCGTGGCCGCGTCGCAAAGCTATGAAAGCTTTCTGTTCTTCCGCCTGGGCATCGGCGCCGTCGGCGCCAGCTTTGTCATCACGCAATATCACACCTCCGTGATGTTCGCCCCGCGTGTTGTCGGCACGGCAAACGCGGCCGCCGCCGGCTGGGGCAATGCGGGCGGCGGCGCGGCGCAGGCGCTGATGCCGCTGCTGCTCGGCGCCGTGCTGATGCTGGGCGTGTCCGAATCGCTGGGCTGGCGCGTGGCCCTGCTGGTGCCGGGCGTGCTGATGCTGGTGATGGCCGTGCTGTACTGGCGTTATACGCAGGATTGCCCTGAAGGTAATTATTCGGACTTGCGCGCCGCCGGCACCGCCATCGAAGGCGGTAAAGGTGGTGGTAAAAGCGGTGGCTGGGACAGCTTCAAGGCCGCCAGCAGCAATTATCGCGTCTGGCTGCTGTTCGTCACCTACGGCGCCTGCTTCGGCATAGAAATCTTCATCCACAACATCGCCGCCGTCTACTACGTCGACCATTTTGGCCTGTCCTTGAAATCGGCGGGCCTGGCCGCCGGCAGCTTCGGCCTGCTGGCCCTGTTTGCCCGCGCCTTGGGCGGCTGGCTGTCCGACAAGCTGGCCCTGCGCGGCAACCTGAACAGCCGCGTGACCCTGCTGTTCATGCTGATGATAGGCGAAGGCGTGGGCTTGCTGTGGTTTGCCAAGGTCGACAGCGTCACCTGGGCCGTCATCGCCATGCTGGTCTTCGGCCTGTTCACCCACATGGCGTGCGGTGCCACCTACGCGCTGGTGCCCTTCATCGACAGCAAGGCTCTCGGCGGCGTGGCCGGCATCATCGGCGCAGGCGGCAACGTGGGCGCCGTGGCGGCCGGTTTCCTGATGAAAGGCACGGGCGACATCCGCCAGACCCTGATCATTCTCAGCGCGCTGGTGGTGATTTCGGCCCTGTGCGCCATCGCCGCCCGTTTCACGGGCCTGGCGGCCGAACCGAACATGGCCGCGGCCTGAGGAGAGCGCAATGAACCACCCCCTGAAGATCGTCGTCCTTGGCCATGGCATGGTCGGGCATAAATTCCTCGAACGGCTGGCCCTGGACAACGCGCCGCACCTGTCCGTGACGGTCTTGTGCGAAGAGCCGCGCCCCGCCTACGACCGGGTGCACCTGTCCGAATTTTTCAGCGGCAAATCGGCCGAGGACCTGTCGCTGGTGGCGCCCGGCTTTTTCGACAAGGGCAACGTCGTGTTAAAGCTCAATGCGCGCGCCGTGTCCATCGACCGCGCGGCGAAAACCGTCACTGCCAGCACGGGTGAAGTGCTGGCCTACGACAAACTCGTGTTTGCCACCGGCTCGACGCCGTTCGTGCCGCCGCTGCCGGGCAAGGAGCGCGATGGCTGCTTCGTCTACCGCACCATCGAAGACCTGGAAGCCATGCTGGCCTGGGGTGCCAAGTCCACCACGGGCGTGGTGATCGGCGGCGGGCTGCTGGGCCTCGAATGCGCGAAAGCCTTGCGCGACCTGAAGCTCGACACCCACGTGGTGGAATTCGCGCCGCGCCTGATGGCCGTGCAGGTGGACGAGGGCGGCGCGCGCGTCTTGCGCCGCAAGATCGAGGAGCTGGGCGTGACCGTGCACACGCAAAAGAATACGCTGGCCATCGTCGACGGCGAATCAGCCACGCACCGCATGCAGTTCGCCGACGGCAGCCACCTGGAAGCGGACATGATCGTCTTTTCGGCCGGCATCCGCCCGCGTGACGAACTGGCGCGCGCCTGCGGCCTGCACGTGGGACCGCGCGGCGGCATCGCCATCGACGACCGCTGCGTCACCTCCGACCCGGACATCTATGCCATCGGCGAATGCGCGCTGTGGGGCGGCCTGGTGTTCGGCCTGGTGGCGCCCGGCTACGAAATGGCCCGCATCGCTGCCCGCCACCTGCTGCAGGAGGAAGAAGGAGAAGCGGGCGAAGCCTCGTTCAAGGGCGCCGACATGAGCACCAAGCTCAAACTGATGGGCGTGGACGTGGCCAGCCTGGGCGACCCGCACGGCAATGCGCCGGGCAGCCGCTCCTACCAGTTCATGGACGAGCGCAAGCAGATCTACAAGAAGATCGTCGTTTCCGACTGCGGCAAATACCTGCTGGGCGGCGTGATGGTGGGCGACGCGAGCGAGTACGGCACGCTCTTGCAGATGATGCTCAACAAGATCGAGCTGCCGGCATCGCCGGAATTCCTCATCCTGCCGCAGGCGGACGGCCAGCAAAAGACGGGACTCGGTGTGGACGCCTTGCCCGAGTCGGCGCAAATCTGCTCGTGCAACGACGTGTCGAAAGGCGCGCTGTGCGCGGCCGTCGCCGATGGCGCCACCAGCATCGGCGCATTAAAATCCTGCACGAAAGCCGGCACGGCCTGCGGCGGCTGCGTGCCGCTGGTGACGCAGATCATGAAGGCGGAAATGCAGAAGCAGGGTCTGGCCGTGAACAACCACGTGTGCGAACACTTTGCGTACTCGCGCCAGGAATTGCACCATCTGGTGCGCGTGGGAAAAATCCGCAGCTTCGGCGCGCTGCTGTCCGCGCATGGAAAGGGTCTTGGTTGCGACGTGTGCAAGCCTGTGGCGGCGAATATCCTGGCGTCTTGCTGGAACGATTTCGTGCTGTCGCCCGTGCACGCCAGCCTGCAGGACAGTAACGATTATTTTCTCGGTAATATCCAGAAGGATGGCACGTATTCCGTCGTGCCGCGCATGCCGGGCGGCGAAGTGACGGCCGACGGCTTGATCGCCGTGGGCATGGTGGCGAAAAAATACGGTCTCTATACGAAGATCACGGGCGGACAGCGGGTCGACCTGTTCGGCGCGCGCGTGGACCAGTTGCCGGCCATCTGGGAAGAGCTGATCGCGGCCGGCTTCGAGTCGGGCCACGCCTACGGCAAGTCGCTGCGCACGGTGAAATCGTGCGTCGGCTCCACCTGGTGCCGCTACGGCGTGGCCGACAGCGTGGGCTTCGCGATTCAACTGGAGAACCGCTACAAGGGCTTGCGCACGCCGCACAAGATCAAGTTCGGCGTCTCCGGCTGCACGCGCGAATGCGCCGAGGCGCAGGGCAAGGACATCGGCCTGATCGCCACGGAAAAAGGCTGGAATTTGTACGTGTGCGGCAACGGCGGCATGAAGCCGCGCCATGCGGAACTGCTGGCATCCGATCTCGATGAAGCGACCCTGGTGCGCTATGTCGACCGCTTTTTGATGTTCTATGTGCGCACGGCCGACCGCCTGCAGCGCACCAGCGTGTGGCGCGACAACCTGGAAGGCGGCTTCGACTACCTGAAAGCCGTCGTCGTGGCCGACCGTCTGGGCATCGCCCACGAGCTGGAAGCGGACATGCAGCACGTGGTCGACACCTATGCCTGCGAGTGGAAGGAAGCCGTCTCCAACCCTGCCGTGCGCCAGCGTTTCCGCCATTTCGTCAACAGCGGGAAGAACGATGAAAACGTCGTGTTCGTCGAAGAGCGGGGTCAGATCCGGCCCGCCACGCCCCTTGAACGCAGCAGCACCGTGATCCCCATCCTTGCCGTGGAGGCGTGAGCCATGAATGCGATGAATGAATTGAACAGCGCCACCGCCGACAACTGGGTGGCCATCTGCCCCTTGACGGACATCGTGCCCGACACGGGCGTGTGCGCGCTGCTGGGCGGCCGGCACGTGGCCGTGTTCCGCGTCGGCGATGCCGCGCCGCGCGTGTACGCCATCGACAATGTCGACCCGAACGCCGCTGCTTCCGTGCTCTCGCGCGGGCTGGTGGGCAGCATCGGCGAGCGCGTCGTGGTGGCGTCGCCCATCTACAAGCAGCACTTCGACCTGGCCAGCGGCGAGTGCATCGAAGCGCCTGAACACTCGGTGGCCGCCTGGCCGGCGCGCGTGTTCGGCGGCATGGTGTGGGTGGCCATATGAACACCGCCGCACGGCCGTCTTTAGTCGTGGTCGGCAACGGCATGGCCGGCATGCGCACGGTCGAGGAATTGCTGAAACTCGCGCCGGACCTGTACGACATCACCGTCTTCGGCGCCGAACCGCACGGCAATTACAACCGCATCCTGCTGTCTCCCGTGCTGGCCGGCGAAAAGACGGTGGACGACATCATGCTGCACACGCGCGACTGGTATGCGCACAACGGCATCACCCTGCACGCGGGCGACCCCGTGGTACACATCGACCGCCAGGCGCGCACGGTGCAGGCGCTGTCGGGCATCGAGGTGCGCTATGACCGCCTGCTGCTGGCCACCGGTTCCACCCCGTTCATCGTGCCCGTGCCGGGCCACGAACTGCCCGGCGTGATCGGTTTTCGCGATATCGACGATGTCGACACCATGCTGCGGGCGGCGCGCCAGCACCGCCACGCGGTCGTCATCGGCGGCGGCTTGCTGGGACTGGAAGCGGCCAACGGCCTGCAGCGCCAGGGCATGGATGTGACGGTGGTGCACATGAGCGGCGCCCTGATGAACCAGCAGCTGGATCCTCCCGCATCGATGCTGCTGAAATCGGCGCTGGAAGCGCGCGGTCTGCGATTTTTGATGCAGGCGCAAACCTCCGCCATCATGGGCAGCACCCGCGTGGAAGGCGTGCAGTTTGCGGACGGCAGCAGCATTCCCGCCGACCTGGTGGTGATGACGGCCGGCGTGCGCCCCAACATCGCGCTGGCGCAAGCGGCCGGCCTGCACTGCGAACGGGCCATCGTCGTCGACGACTGCCTGCAAAGCTACGACCCGCGCGTGTACGCCGTGGGCGAATGCGTGCAGCACCGGCGCGCCACCTTCGGTCTGGTCGCGCCCATCTGGGAACAGGCGCGCGTGTGCGGCGCGCATCTGGCCGGCGCCGGGCACCGCCGCTACGTGCAGCAAGCCAGCGCCACCAAATTGAAAGTGACGGGCATCGACCTGTATTCGGCCGGCGATATCATCGGCGGCGAGGGCAGCGAAGACCTGGTGCTGCGCGATCCGAGGCGTGGCGTCTACAAGCGGCTCGTGGTGCAGGGCAGCCGCCTGGCCGGCGCCGTGCTGTATGGCGACGTGCAGGACGGTCCGTGGTATTTCGACCTGATCCAGCAGCGCCGCGACATCAGCAAGCTGCGCGCCCATTTATTGTTTGGCCAGGCGCTGTGCGCCCAGGCCGCCTGACAGCGACCAACAGGATACGCCCATGACCAGCTGCATGCCCGTGAAAACCACTTGCCCGTACTGCGGCGTCGGCTGCGGCGTGGAAGCGACACGCCTGCCCGACGGCGCCATCCGCATCGCCGGCGATACAACGCACCCGGCCAACCTGGGCCGCCTGTGCGTGAAAGGTTCGGCCCTGGGCGACACCCTGGACCTCAACCAGCGCCTGCTCTACCCGCAGGTGCGCGCCGACGGCGTGCTGCGGCGCGCTTCCTGGGATGGCGCGCTGGACCAGGTGGCCGGCGGCCTGCGCGCCATCATCGACGAGCACGGTCCCGACGCCGTGGCCCTGTATGTCTCGGGCCAGCTGCTGACGGAAGACTATTACATCGCCAACAAATTCATGAAGGGCTATGTGGGCAGCGCGAATATCGACACCAATTCGCGCCTGTGCATGTCCTCGGCCGTCGCCGGCCACAAGCGCGCGTTCGGCGAAGACATCGTGCCCGGCTGCTATGAAGACCTGGAGCTGGCCGACATGGTCGTGCTGGTGGGCTCGAACACGGCCTGGTGCCATCCGATTTTATTCCAGCGCATCGCCCGCATCCGCGAAACCCGGCCGGAGATGAAACTGGTGGTGATCGATCCGCGCCGCACGGCCACCTGCGAACTGGTCGACCTGCATTTGCCCGTGAAACCGGGCACCGACGTGTGGCTGTTCAACGGCTTGCTGTGCTATCTGGCGAAGGAGGGCGTGATCGCCGGCGAGTTCGTCACGCAGCACAGCCGTGGCCTCGACGCAGCGCTGGCGGCCGCCCACGCGGACTGCGGCGACCCGCTGCAGGTGGCGCGCATCTGCAAGGTCGACCCGCAAGCCCTGCTGGCGTTTTACCAGGCGTTTGCCGCCACGCGCAAGGTCGTCACGGCCTTTTCGCAGGGCGTGAACCAGTCGTCCTCCGGTACGGACAAGGTCAACAGCATCATCAACTGCCACCTGGCGACGGGGCGCATCGGCCAGCCCGGCATGGGACCGTTTTCGCTCACGGGCCAGCCGAACGCGATGGGCGGGCGCGAAGTGGGCGGGCTGGCCAACATGCTGGCGGCGCACCTTGAACTGGACAATCCGCTGCACCGCGACACCGTGCAAACCTTCTGGGACTCTCCGCGCATCGCCGCCAAACCGGGCTTGAAGGCGGTGGACCTGTTCCACGCGATCGAGGCGGGCAAGGTCAAAGCCGTGTGGATCATCGCCACCAATCCCTTGGTCAGCATGCCGGACGCCGACCAGGTGCGCCGCGCGCTGGCCACGTGCGAGCTGGTGGTGGTGTCGGACATCAGCGCGCAGTCGGACACGAATGCCCATGCCGACGTGCTGCTGCCGGCCCTGGGCTGGGGCGAGAAGGACGGCACGGTGACGAACTCCGAGCGCCGCATCTCGCGCCAGCGCGCGTTCTTGCCGGCGCCGGGCGAGGCGCGCGCCGACTGGGACGTGCTGTGCGACGTGGCGCGCCGCATGGGTTATGACGGCTTCGATTTCGCGGCGCCGCAAGCCATTTTTGCAGAACACGCACGGCTGTCGACCTTCCGCAACGGGGCGGAAACGGCGCGGCTTTTCAATCTGGCGGGCCTGGACAGCCTGGATGCCGCACAGTACGACGCCCTGGCGCCGCAGCAGTGGCCGCAGGGCCGGGCGCGCCTGTTCGGCGACGGCCGCTTCGCCCATGCGGATGGGCGCGCCCGCTTCGTGCCGACGGCGCCGCGCGCGCCGCACAACATGCCCGGCGAGGACTATCCGCTGATCCTGAACACGGGCCGGGTGCGCGACCAGTGGCATACGATGACGCGCACGGGCAAGGCGGCCAAACTGTCGGGCCACGTCGCCGAAGCGTTCATCGACATTCACCCGCAGGATGCGCTGCTGTACGGCGTGCGCGAGGGCGAGCTGGCGCGCATTTCCAGCGCCTGGGGCGCGATGGTGGCGCGCGTCGTGCATGGCGGCGGCATCGCGCGCGGCCAGGTATTCGTGCCCATCCACTGGAGCGACGCGAATGCGTCCGACGCGCGCGTGGGCACCGTCGTCAATCCGGTCGTCGACCCCGTCTCGGGCGAGCCGGAATTCAAGCACACGCCGGTGCGCATCGAACAATTCCGCGTGCACTGGCATGCGTTTGTCCTGAGCCGCACGCCCTTGGCCCTGGACGGCGTGGCGCACTGGACGCGCATCCAGGGCGAGCAGTTCCTGCGCTACGAACTGGCGGGCCGCCAGCGCATCGATGATCTCGGCGCCTGGGCGCGCGCGCTGCTCGGCGTCACGGACGACAACGCCGACTGGCTCGATTACGCGGATGCCAGCGCCGGCGTGTACCGCGCCGTGCACCTGGACGAGGGACGCATCGCGCAATGCGTGTATGTCTCCCCCCGTCCCGACCTGCCGTCGCGCAGCTGGCTGGCCGGCCTGTTTGCGCATGCGCAAATGGATGCGCTTGATCGCGCCGGCGTGCTGCTGGGCCAGCCCATCGGCAAGGGCGTGGATGCCGGTCCCATCGTGTGCTCGTGCTTTGGCGTGGGGCGCAACACCATTTGCGCGGCCATCGCCGGGCAAAAACTGGAGACGACGGCGCAGGTGACGGCCTGCGTCAAGGCGGGCGGCAATTGCGGCTCCTGCGTGCCGGAGATACGACAGTTGCTGCTTGAAGCGCGCAGCGCGGCCTGATCATCTGTCCTTTCCCGCGCGGCTTTGCTATATTGCCAGCTCTACAAGGGGAGAGGCAATGTGATGACGGCAGGACAATACGACACGGTCTGGCTGACGGGCTTGAGCGGCGCCGGCAAGTCCAGCATCGCCGACGCGCTGGCGCGCCAGCTCAAGGCGCAGGGATGCGCCGTGGCAGTACTCGATGGCGACCAGCTGCGCCATGGCTTGAACCGCGACCTGGGTTTTACGCCCCAAGACCGGCATGAAAACATCCGCCGCACGGCCGAAGTGGCGCGCCTGATGAACGGGGCGGGCTTGACCGTCATCGCCGCCTTCATTTCTCCCTACCGCGCCGACCGGGCCATGGCCGCCGACATCATCGGCGCCGCGCATTTCATTGAAGTCCACGTCAGCACGCCGCTGGCCGTGTGCGAGGCGCGCGACCCGAAGGGCCTGTATGAAAAGGCGCGGGCAGGGCAGCTGGCGCAATTTACGGGCGTTTCCGCACCCTATGAAGCGCCGCTGGCCGCCGCGCTGACCCTGGACACGGGCACCCTGGCGCTGGACGAGTCGGTCGAGCGCATTTGCCGCTACCTGCGGCAGCGGCCGTGACGACCTGGCGCAAACGATTGCGCCGGCGCCTGCCGGCCAGCCTGAAGGCGCGCATGAGCGTGGTCGTCTTCCTGCTCGTGCTCGCTGCCGTGGCTTCGCTGGCGCTGGCAACCCTGTCCGTGGCCGAGCGCGGCATGCGCGACGTGACGGGGCGCCAGCAGTACGTATCGCTGTCCAGCGCCGCCGTCTTCATCGATGAGGAACTCGACGCGAAGCGCAACGTGCTGCGCGCCATTGCCGACAGCCTGCCTGCCGGCGGCGCGCACGACGGCGCCAGCCTGCAGCGTTTCCTGGCTGCGCAAACGGTGCTGCGCAAGGAATTTTATTCGGCCGGCGTGGTCGGTATCGACGGGGCCGTGCTGGCCAGCGTGAGTCCCTTCAAGCCGCAGGCGGGGCTGAATGTGAAGGGCCGCCCTTACTTTGAACAGACGCTGGCGACCCGGCGCTCGGTGATTTCCGCGCCCCTCAACGGCAGCATTTCCGGCATGCCCATCGTCGTGGTCACGCAACCCGTGTTCGACGCGCAGGGCGCCGTGCGTTATGTGCTGGCGGCCAGCGTCAACCTGCGCCAGCCCGATTTCCTGGGGCGCCTGGGCGCGCTCAAGCCGGGCACGGGCGGCTACCTGTACATCATGACCGGCGAAGGCATCATCGTCGAGCATCCCGACAAGTCGCGCATCATGCAGCATATCGAGGCGCATGGTCCCATCAGCATGTCCGCGCGGCGCGCCTTGCAGGGTTTCGAGGGCTGGCTGACGGGCACCACCACGCAAGGCGTCGATGCCCTGTTTGCCTACCACCGCATCGCGTCGACGGGCTGGATACTGGCGTCCGTGTATCCCATGCGCGACGCGTTCGCGCCGCTGCACGCCATCCGCAGCAAGATATTGCTGGCCGCCGTGCTGCTGGCGGCGCTGGCGGGGCTGGCCGGCTGGCGCGTGGTGCTGCGCCTGCTGCTGCCTTTGGCGCGGCTGCGCCACCATGTGCATGAAATCCGCCGCCAGCGCCTGGGCATCGAGGCGCTGCAAATCGAGCGGCGCGACGAGATCGGCGACTTGAGCCGCGATTTCTACTCGCTGATGGCCGAGCGCGAAATCGCCGTGGCGCAGACGCGCGACAGCGAGCGGCGTTTGAAACTGCTGACGGACCACGTACCCGTGGTGATCGTCTACATCGACCGCGAGCACCGCTACCAGTTCATCAACGCGACGTTTGAAAAATGGTTCGGCAGATCGCAGCAGGAAAGCATGATGCAATCGATCCGCGAGGTGCTGGGCGAGGAAGCCTACCAGTTGCGCGAACAATACCTGCGGCGCGCCTTCTCGGGCGAGGAGGTTGAATATGAGTTCACCATCGGCGGCGACGGAGACGCTGGCCAGCGCGCCTTCCAGACCAGTTACGTGCCCGATGTGGGCGAGAGCGGCGCGGTGGAGGGCGTGTACGGCCTGATCCACGAAATCACCAAGACCAGGGCCGTGCATACGGCGCTGCAGTTCGCCGCCGCCACGGATATCCTGACGGGCATCGCCAACCGGCGCCGTTTCGACGAACAGCTGGAGTTGAGCATGCAGCGCACGCGGGCCGCGCGCGCGCCGATGGCGCTGGCCTATCTTGATATCGACCGTTTCAAGGCCATCAACGACAGCCTGGGACACAAGGCGGGCGACGAGGTGCTCAAGGAGTTCGCCGCGCGCCTGGTGCGCAGCGTGCGCGCCAGCGACCTGGTGGCGCGCCTGGCCGGCGATGAATTCGTGATCATTCTCGAAGGGGTGAACGGCGCGGCCGAAGTGCGCCAGGTCGGCGCCAAGATCGTCGAGGCCATCCGCCAGCCGTTTGCGCTGGCCGGCGGTCCGCTGCCGGTGACGACCAGCGTCGGCATGGCCATCTTCCGCGAGGGCGCGCTGACGCCGGCGCAGCTGCTGGATCTGGCCGACCAGGCCCTGTACGCCGCCAAGGGGCAGGGCCGCGACGGCGTGGCGCTGCGCGAGGCGGCGCCGTAGCCACTACAGGATGGCGCTCCAGTGATCGAGCTGCTGCGTGGTGGCCGTCACGCCGCCGCACACGATGACGAGCACATTGCGGTAGGGAGCCAGTTCCGGCGCCTTGCCGTAGACGGCCGCCAGCGCCGCTCCGCAGGCCGGTTCCACCACCAGGCGCTGGTCGGCGACAAAGCGCTGGCAGGCGTCGACGGCGGCGCGGTCCGACACCACCACGCTGTGCAGCAGACGGGTCTGGCTGATGGCGTATGCCTGGGCGCACACCTGGCGCGCGGCCAGCGACGTGGCGATGCTGCTCACGGCCGGCAGGGCCACGTGTTCGCGCGCGGACACGGCCGCCGCCAGCGAAGCGGCGCCTTGCGTTTCGACGGCCACGATGGCCACGTCATCCCAGCCGTTGCGCTGCAAGCCTTCGGCCACGCCGGCCAGCAGGCCGCCGCCGCCCACCGACAGCACCACCGCGTCCGGTTTCAGGCCCGCGCGCGCTACTTCATCGATCATGCCGGCATGGCCCTGCCACAGCAGCGGGTCGTCGAACGGGTGCAAAAAAGCGTCTTGCGGCGTGAGCATCGATTGGGCCAGCGCGTTCGCTTCCTGCCAGGCGGCGCCGTGCACGATGACTTCGGCGCCTTCCTGGGCGATCAGGGCCTTGGCCCGTTCGCTCGTCGTTTGCGGCACGACGACGATGACGGGAATACCGAGCTGGCGTCCCGCATAGGCGACGGCGATGCCGGCATTGCCGCCGGAAGAGGAAATGAAGCGGCTGGCGCCGCGCCGCGCGTATTCTTCGCAGGCGAGGCCGATGCCGCGGATCTTGAAGGAGCCGGGTGGCTGCAAGGCTTCGAGCTTGAGCCAGATGGCGCGTTCGCTGAGCAGGCTCAGGGCGCGCGAGTTGAGCAAGGGAGTTTCGATGTGCAGGGCCATGCGTGTTCCTGGTAAACAGTCAGGCCAGCATCATAGCCGAAGCGCCCGCGCCACCGTGTCATCCTTGCCGGCAGTGCGCTGGCTGTCAGTTCAGCGGGACGCTTTTGAGGTGGTGCGTGCGCGCCACTTCCTTCATCGCTTCGAGCAGATCGTCGCGCAGCTGGCGCGGCAGCTTGCCGAAGAATTCCTCGTCGTTCTGGTCGGCCATCTCGGCCAGCACCGGTACCAGCGCCTCGCCTTCCGTGGTCAGTTCGATCGAATGCTGGCGGCGGTCGGCCAGCAGGATGGATTTGCTGACCATGCCCTTGCTTTCCAGGCGGTCGATCAGTTTCGACACGGCGCCCTTGCTCATGCCGGACACCTGCGCCAGCACCGTGGGCGAGGTGCAGCCCAGGCGGAACATTTCGCGCAGCACCACCCATTCGGACACCGTCACGCCATTGGCTTCGGCTTTCTTCTGGAAGCTGTGGGACACATGGTTGGAAACGAAACGCAGCCAGTAACCGAGATGGGCTTCCAGTTCGCTGACGGGAACGCTGTTGGGACGGGCGGCTTGCGTGGCGGCCGATTCAAAATTATGGCTCATTTCTCTTCCTTCACTGGGCGGCGTTGCCGGCATGGTTAAGGCCTTCACGCTTGCTGTCGAGTGGTTTGTTTGGGAACAATCGTCGTGCTTGAGGTATTTCTAACACTGTTTTCACAGGAAATCATTCAGCGGCAAAAAGTTTTTCCTTTTTCTCTTGCTCTAAATATATAAAAAGCAATATCAAGCAAATAATCGTATTGCTAGAGAGGAAGATTAAAAAAATAACTCATGTTGTATCAATGGTAACATGAATTTTGCCGAATTGATAAATATTTCAAGCGCGATCACTGTCGCATGGCACAGGTGTGTTGCCGGCGCTACTTAGAGCCTATCCCAGTAGATGAATACATCTCTTGCAAGCGCCCCTCAGAAGCGGGGACTGCGTTGTTCGTCGTCGCGTGGTTCGCCACGCGTCCTCCTCGCGCCTTGTCCGCGCTCCTGATGTGCTGCTTGCAAAAGACGCTCCCTACTGGGATAGGCTCTTAGCTGAACCGTTCCACGAGAAAATCGACGAAGCTGCGCAGCTTGGGCGAGCGATAGCGGTCCGGCAGGTAGACCACGTTCAAGGGGCGGCTGGGCAGCGCATGCGCGGGAAACAGCTGGACCAGGCGGCCCGCTTGCACGTCCGTTTCCAGCAGGAAGGCCGGTTGCAGCACGATGCCCATGCCATGCAGTGCAGCAACGCGCAGCGCCTGGCCGTGGTTGACTTGCAGGCGGCCCGAGACGGGCACGCTGCAGACGCCGTCCTCGCCTGTCAGGCGCCAATGCGCCAGGGCGGCGGGCGAGAAGGACAGGCATTCGTGCCGGCTCAGCTCGGCCGGGTGGCGCGGCGTTCCCCTGCGCGCCAGATAGTCGGGAGCGGCGCAGATCATCAGCCGGTAGGGCGCCAGCGGTCTGGCGATCAGCAGGGAATCGGGCAACTGGCCGATGCGGATGGCGGCCTCGAAACCTTCCTCCACCAGGTCGACCACGCGGTCGCTCAGCGACACATCGATGCTCACGTCGGGATAGCGCTCCAGGTATGCGGCCATGGCGGGCATCAGCGCTTCCGCGCCGAAGGTGAGAGGCGCCGTGATGCGCAGCTTGCCGGCGGGCGCCAGTTGCAGGTTTTGCGCCTGGACATCGGTTTCGGCCACCAGCCTGAGGATTTCCTTGCAGCGCGCATAGTAATCCTCGCCGAAGGCCGTCAGGTGCTGGCGCCGGGTGGTGCGCTGGAGCAACTGCATGCCCAGGCGCTTTTCCAGCGTCCGCAGGTGGTTGCCGGCCATCGTCGCGGATATCCCGCAGGCGGCCGCGGCGGCGCTCAAGCTGCCTTTTTCCACGGCCAGTACATACACCTTCATGCTGTCGAGCAAATCCATTGGCAATCCCTGGTGTCAAATCATTGAATCAAACCATAGTTTATCTATTAATGATTTTAAATGACACTGCTGTTTGTCCCGCCAGCGCGCGGCCACCCTGACCCATTGCCCGAGAACAGACCATGCAAGCCATCCAACTGACCGCTCCTTCCCTCACCGCGTTTCACCAGACCGAGCTGCCCGAGCCGCAGGCCGGGCGGGGCGAGGTGCTGCTGCGCCTGCGCGCCGCCACGCTGAACTTTCTCGACGTGGCCATTGCGACCGGCAACTTTGCCGGCGCGGCTTTTCCGCTGATTCCCGTCGCCGACGGCGCGGGCGAAGTGGCGGCGCTGGGCGAGGGCGTCAGCGGCCTGGCCGTCGGCGACCGCGTCATCCCGCATTTCATGCCGCGCTGGCAGGGCGGCGCCATCGCGCCGCACAACGTGGGCGCGATGCGCGGCGTCACCTTGCCGGGTTCGCTGGCCGAATACGTGGCCGTCCCCGCCGCCAGCCTGGTCGCCTTGCCGGCCCACCTCGACTTTATCCAGGGTGCGGCCCTGCCGATTGCAGCCACGACGGCGTGGAATGCCGTGCGTTCGGCGCAAGTGCGCCCCGGATCGGTGGTGTTGCTGTTGGGGACGGGCGGCGTCAGCCTGTTTGCCTTGCAGTTCGCCAAGGCGTCGGGCGCCACGGTGATCCTCGCGTCGTCCAGCGATGACAAGCTGGAACGGGCGCGCCAGCTGGGCGCCGACTACCTGATCAACTACCGGGCCACGCCGGCCTGGGATGCGGAAGTGCTGAAACTGACGGGCGGGCGGGGTGCCGACCTGGTGGTCGAGACGGTGGGCGGCGCCACCATCGTGCGCTCGCTCAACGCGGCAGCGGTGGGCGGCACGGTCTTCACGGTGGGTTTTGTCGGCGGCACGGCCGCCAGCATCGACTTGCTGCCCGTCATCGTCAAGGCCTTGCGCATCGTCGGCAACAACACCGGCTCCGTGGCGGACCTGGCGCAGGCGGCACAGGCCATCGCCGCGCATGGCATCGTGCCCGTCATCGACCGCGTGTTCGGCCTCGGCGACACGGCCGAAGCGTATGCGCAGCTGGCTGCCGGCGGCCGCCATTTCGGCAAGCTTGCCATCGCGCACTGAGCCGGCCGCAACACTGTCGCCGTCAGGCGGCGACGTGCACTTTCACGTTCGCGTCGCGCAGCACCTCGGCAAAGCGGGGCGGCGGCGGCGCGTCCGTAAACAGGATGTCGACTTGCGCCAGGTCGGCCAGGCGCACCAGCGCCTTGCGGCCGAATTTATGCTGGTCGGCCACCAGCCACACTTCGCGCGACTGCTCGATGATCGCTTGCGCCACCTTCACTTCGCGCGCGTCGAAGTCGCGCAGGCTGCCATCTTCGTCGATGCTGGAAATGCCGATGATGCCGATGTCGACCTTGAACTGGCGGATGAAGTCGATGGTGGCTTCGCCGACGATGCCGCGGTCGCGCCCGCGCACCACGCCGCCGGCCACGATGACTTCGCAGGCGGCGTTGTCGGCCAGGATGGCGGCCACGTTGAGGTTGTTCGTCACCACGTGCAAGCCCGTATGGCGGCCCAGCGCGCGCGCCACTTCCTCGGTCGTCGTGCCGATATTGATCAAGAGCGAACAGCCGTGCGGCACCTGCGCGGCGACGGCGGCGGCGATACGCCGCTTGGCGTCGCTGTTGAACACTTGTCGCTGGCTGTAATCGATGTTTTCCACGGACGAGGGCAAGCCGACTCCGCCGTGGTAGCGGGCCAGCAGGCGCGCTTCTTCCATCTGCTTGACGTCGCGGCGCACGGTCTGCGGCGTCACGTCCAGCTGCTGCGCCAGCTCCTCGACGGACATGGTGACCTTCTGGCGCACCACTTCGAGCAAGCGGCGCTGGCGGGGATTCAAAATCATGGGCTTGTCTCTTTAAAAAACACAAACGAACAAAAACGAACAAATAGTGATAAAAATATGTTGCTATCGATTCGCAATCTGGCGTATCTTATCCATATTGCATTCGAATTACAGCTGTATTGATCTTAACGACAGTCGCCGGCGATGCCTAGTCTTTCCTCGCCGGCCTTTCCCTGACAGACACGGAGTCCCGATGGCCGCAGCACAGCAAGGTGTGGAGACAACGATGGCATGCGACGTGCTGGTGGTGGGCGGCGGCATCAATGGCGCCGGCATCGCGCGCGACGCGGCCGGACGGGGCTTGTCCGTGGTGCTGTGCGAAAAGGACGACCTCGCTGCCCACACCTCGTCCGCTTCCACCAAGCTGATACATGGCGGCCTGCGCTATCTCGAATACTATGAATTCGGCCTCGTGCGCAAGGCGCTGATCGAGCGCGAGGTGCTGCTGCGCTCGGCGCCGCACATCATGTGGCCCTTGCGCTTCGTCATGCCGCACGCCCAGGGCCAGCGCCCGGCCTGGCTGATACGCGCCGGCCTGTTTCTGTACGACATGCTGGCCAAGCGGGAAATCCTGCCTGGCTCGCAGGGCATCGACCTGACGCGCCACGCGGCCGGCAAACCGTTAAAACCCGAATTCAAGCGGGGCTTCGTGTATTCCGACGGCTGGGTCGACGATGCGCGCCTGGTGGTCTTGAACGCCATCGACGCGGCGGACAAGGGGGCGACCATCCTCACGCAGACGCGCTGCACGGCCCTGCGGCGCGACGGCGCGGGTGCGGACGCTTCCTGGCTGGCGACCCTGCTGCAAGGCGACGGGCGCGAGCTGTCCGTGCGCGCGCGCAGCGTCGTCAATGCGGCCGGGCCGTGGACGGCCGAGTTCCTGCAGCAGGCGGCGCCGGGCGGACAGGGCCGGCATTTGCGCCTGATCAAGGGCAGTCACATCGTCGTCAAGCGCCTGTTCGAGCACGATCACGCGTATATCTTCCAGCATCCGGACGGGCGCATCGTGTTTGCCATTCCGTATGAGCACGATTTCACCCTGATCGGCACCACCGATCTCGACTACCACGGCGACAGCGGCAAGGTGGAAATCGACGACGAGGAAATTCGTTACTTGTGCGAGCTTTCCAGTTACTATTTCAGCAAGCCCATTGTGCCGGCCGACGTGGTGTGGACGTATGCGGGCGTGCGCCCGCTGGTGGAAGACGCGGCGGCCGACGCCAAGGCCGTCACGCGCGATTACCGCTTCGAGCTGGATCGGGAAGGGGCGCCGCTGCTCAGTATTTTCGGCGGCAAGATCACCACGTTCCGCAAGCTGGCGGAGGAAGCGCTCGATGTGCTCGCGCCCTTATTGGCGCCGGTGCCAGGCAATGCGCGGCCGGCCTGGACGGCCAACGCCTGCCTGCCCGGCGGCGATGTGTTCGGCAGCACGCCGCAGAACAGAGCAGTGCGCGAGTTCGGCCAGTTCGTGCAGGGCTTGCAGCGCGACTATGCGTGGCTGCCGGCCGCGCTGGTGGCGCGCTATGCACGCGCCTACGGCACGCGCATCCACGTGCTGCTCGCCGGGCGGACGGATGTGGCGGCCATGGGCGAGGAAATCGCCGCCGGCCTGTACGCGGCGGAAGTGGACTATTTGCGGCGCCACGAATGGGCCGTCAGCGCGGCCGACATGCTGTGGAGGCGCTCCAAGCTGGGCCTGCACCTGCCGCGCGAAACGGCGGACACGCTCGACGCCTGGCTGTTGCAGCACCCGTTGTCGTTGTAGGCAGCACACGTAAGCGACCGCGCCCCGCAGAGGGTGCGGCGAAGAATAAGAAACCATCACTGGAGGAGAAGCGCGTGCAACTGGTACTGGACAAGATCAGCAGGAAGCAGGGGGCTGACGATTTTTTATATCCGATGTCGCTGGCATTGGTGCCGGGCGCCATCAACGTCTTGCTGGGCACCACGCGTGCCGGCAAGACGACCCTGATGCGCGTGATGGCGGGGCTGGACAAGCCCAGCGGGGGCACCGTCACGGCCGACGGCGTCGACGTGACGGGCGTGCCCGTCAGCAAACGTAACCTGGCCATGGTGTACCAGCAATTCATCAACTATCCGGCCTTCACCGTCTACGACAATATCGCTTCGCCCTTGCGTTTGCGCAAGGTGCCCGAGGAACAGATCCGCATGAAAGTGCTGGCGCTGGCCGAGCGCCTGCACATCACGCCCTACCTGCAGCGCACGCCCGGAGAATTGTCGGGCGGGCAGCAGCAACGCACGGCGCTGGGACGCGCGCTGATCAAGGACGCATCGTTGCTGCTGCTCGACGAGCCCCTGGTCAACCTCGACTACAAACTGCGCGAGGAATTGCGCCGCGAATTGACGGAACTGTTTTCCAGCGGCAGCACGACGGTCGTGTATGCGACCACGGAACCGCTGGAAGCGCTGCAACTGGGCGGCCACGTGGCCGTGCTGCACGAGGGACGGCTGCTGCAGCAGGGGCCGACCCTGGACGTCTTCAACGCCCCCAATTCCATCGATGTGGCGCGCACCTTCAGCGACCCGCCCATCAACCTGATTCCCGCCCGCGTGAGCGCCGATGGCGTGGCGCAGGCGGCCGACGGCCTGGCCATCCACCTGAGCGGCGCGCAGCGCGCCCGCCTCGGCGAGCGGCGCGACGTGATCCTCGGCGTGCGCGCACACAGCCTGCATTTATCTCCCCAGTCCGAAGGCGACGTGGCCATCGCGGCGCAAGTCGACCTGGCGGAAATCAGCGGCTCGGAAACCTATGTGCATGCGCGCCGCGGCGACCTGGCCCTGGTGGCCCAGCTCGGCGGCGTGCACAATCTGGAGATCGGCAGCGCCTGCACCGTGTATTGCCAGCCGCACGGCTTGCTGATCTTCGCCGACGATGGCGGGCTATTGTTCGCTCCTGTGCAAGGAGGGGTGTGACATGGCGCGCATCGAACTGGTGGACCTGGCTCACGCCTACAAACCGAACCCGACGGCACCCGCCGACTATGCGCTGCGGCCCATGAGCATGGAATGGCATGACGGCGGCGCCTATGCCTTGCTGGGGCCGTCCGGCTGCGGCAAGACGACCTTGCTCAATATTATCTCCGGTCTCGTGAAACCGTCGCATGGCAAGGTGCTGTTCGACGGCAAGGACGTCACGCAGCTGCCCACGGAAGCACGCAATATCGCGCAAGTGTTCCAGTTTCCCGTCATCTACGACACCATGACCGTGCACGACAATCTGGCGTTTCCGCTGCGTAATCGCGGCTGGAAAGAGAGCGAGGTGAAAAAGCGCGTGCAGCAGGTGGCGCAGATGCTGGAGCTGACGGGCGACTTGAAACTGCGCGCCAGCGGCTTGTCCGTGGACGCCAAGCAAAAGATTTCGCTGGGACGGGGGCTCGTGCGCCCCGACGTGGCGGCCGTGCTGTTCGACGAACCGCTGACGGTGATCGATCCGCATTTGAAATGGCTGTTGCGCAGAAAGTTGAAGGAGATCCACCACGAACTGAAATTGTCCCTGATCTACGTCACGCACGACCAGGTGGAAGCCTTGACCTTTGCCGACCAGGTGGTCGTCATGACGCAGGGCGAAGTGGTGCAGACGGGCAGCGCGCAGGCGCTGTTCGAGGAACCGGAACACACCTTTGTCGGCTATTTCATCGGCAACCCGGGCATGAACTTGCTCGATTGCACCCTGGACGATGGCGGCGTGCGCGTGGCGGGGCAGCTACTCGCCGTGTCCGCTTCCGCCCGCGCGGCCCTGGCTGGCGCGCAAGGGAAAATCACGCTGGGCGTGCGGCCGGAATTCGTCGCATGCCTGAAGGCGGGCGAGAGCGGTGCGGGTAGCGATCATTGCCTGGACGCCACGGTGACTGCCGTGCGCAATATGGGTACGCATTACCTGGCGGAATTCCAGCTGGGCGGCGTGACGGTGGCGGCCAAGCTGCGCGCCATCGATGCCGTCGCCGGGGATGCTGTGCGGCTGCATTTTCCGCCGCAACGCACCCTTTTCTATGTCAACGATAAGCGGGTGGCCTGATGATACATAACGGTAAAACCGATAATAACCGCCGCGCCTGGCTGCTGATCTTGCCCGTGCTGCTGTGCGTGGCCTTTTCCGCCATCCTGCCATTGATGACGGTGGTCAATTATTCCGTGCAGGATATTCTGAGCCCCACGCAAAAGGTCTTCGTGGGCACCGAGTGGTTCCGCATGGTCATGCTCGACGGCGACTTGCACAGCGCCTTGTTGCGCCAGCTGCTGTTTTCCGGCTCCGTGCTGGCGATCCAGATTCCGCTCGGCATCCTGATCGCCCTGTGCATGCCGGCCGATGGCTGGAAGGCGTCGCTGGCGCTGGTGCTGATCGCGTTGCCCTTGCTCATTCCCTGGAACGTGGTGGGCACCATCTGGCAAATCTTTGGCCGCGGCGACATCGGCCTGATGGGCTATACCCTGAATCAGCTGGGATTCGACTACAACTACAACGGCAATTCGCTCGACGCCTGGCTGACCGTGATGGTGATGGATATCTGGCACTGGACGCCGCTGGTGGTGCTGCTGTGCTATGCGGGCTTGCGCGCCATTCCCGACGCGTATTACCAGGCGGCACGCATCGACGGCGCCTCGCGCCTGGCCGTGTTCCGCTACATCCAGCTGCCGAAACTGCGCAATGTGCTGATGATCGCCGTCTTGCTGCGCTTCATGGACAGTTTCATGATCTACACGGAACCGTTCGTGCTGACGGGCGGCGGACCGGGCAATGCCACCACCTTTTTGTCGCAATATCTGACGCAAAAGGCCGTGGGCCAGTTCGACCTGGGGCCGGCCTCGGCCTTCTCCCTGATCTATTTCCTCATCATCCTGCTGTTCTGCTTTGTGCTGTACACGTGGATGCAGAGAGTCGGCACGGGAGACCAGAAATGATGCACAAGAAAATGAGCAGCACCATCCTGATCGTCTTTTTGCTGGGCTCGCTGTTGCCCATCTACTGGATGCTCAATATGTCGCTCAAGACCAACGAGGAAATCGTGGGCGTGCTGAGCCTGTGGCCGCAGCAATGGACGTTCGCCAACTACCACACGATTTTTACCGACCGTTCCTGGTACAGCGGCTACATCAATTCCATGATTTACGTGGCCTTGAATATGGTCATGTCCGTCACCGTCGCCTTGCCGGCAGCCTACGCTTTTTCCCGCTATAACTTTGTCGGCGACAAGCATTTATTCTTCTGGCTCTTGACCAACCGCATGACGCCGCCCGCCGTCTTCCTCGTACCGTTCTTCCAGCTGTATTCGACGGTGGGCCTGATGGATACGCACCTGGCCGTGGCGCTGGCGCACATGGTGTTCAACGTGCCGCTGGCCGTGTGGATTTTGGAAGGTTTCATGTCCGGTGTACCGAAGGAAATCGACGAAACGGCGTATATCGACGGCTACAGCTTTCCCCGTTTCTTCATCCGCATCTTCTTGCCGATGATCAAGTCGGGCGTGGGCGTGACGGCGTTCTTCTGCTTCATGTTCAGCTGGGTGGAATTGCTGCTGGCGCGCACCTTGACCTCCGTCAATGCCAAGCCCATTGCCGCCACCATGACGCGCACGGTCTCGGCGGCCGGCATGGACTGGGGCGTGCTGGCGGCGGCCGGCGTGCTGACCATCGTGCCCGGCGCGCTGGTGATCTGGTTCGTGCGGCATTACATAGCCAAGGGTTTCGCGATGGGGAGGGTGTGACATGGAAAACAATACCGATAGCACAGCCAGCCTGTTCGGCTGGATGGCGTGGACGCCGGAAGTGGCCATCTTCTTCATCTGCATCGGCTTGATGCTGGCCGGCATGACGGTGTGGCAAATCCGCTCGCCCAGCATCGAACGCAAGGGCTTTTTGCCCATGCCGACGACGCGCGGCGACCGCCTGTTCATCGGCTTGCTCACGGCGGCCTACGTGAATCTGGCCTGGGCGGGGTTCACGGAAATGCAGCAGGCGATAGGCGCCGCCATCAGTTTTGTCATTTTATTAGTGGTAATGCGTTGGGGATGACCGGCTTGCCGGTGTTGATGGAGGCCGGACCGTCAGCAGGCGGCCGGCAATAAAATAAAAGGAGATTCACGATGAAATTGAAGTTCACGGTCTTCGCGGCTGCGGCCATGCTCGTGTCGAACGCGGCCCTGGCCGACGCCAAGCAGGCGCAAACCTGGATCGACAAGGAATTCCAGCCATCCAGCCTGAGCAAGCAGCAACAGCTTGCTGAAATGAAATGGTTCATCGATGCGGCGGCCAAGCTCAAAGCCAAGGGCATCAAGGAAATTTCCGTGGTCTCGGAAACCATCGACACCCACGTCTACGAATCGAAGACCCTGGCCAAGGCCTTCGAGGAAATCACGGGCATCAAGGTGCGCCACGACATCATCCAGGAAGGCGACGTGGTGGAAAAGCTGCAAACGTCGATGCAGTCGGGCAAGAGCATCTATGACGGCTGGATTTCCGATTCCGACCTGATCGGCACGCATTACCGCTATGGCGCCGTGGAACCGCTGTCCGACTACATGGCCGCCAAGGGCAAGGAATTCACGAATCCGGGCCTGGACCTGAAAGATTTCATCGGCATCAGCTTTACCACGGCGCCGGACGGCAAGGTGTACCAGCTGCCCGACCAGCAATTCGCCAACCTGTACTGGTTCCGCGCCGACTGGTTCGCGCGCAAGGATTTGCAGGCCAAGTTCAAGGCCAAGTATGGCTACGAACTGGGCGTGCCGCAGAACTGGTCCGCCTATGAAGACATCGCCGATTTCTTCACCAATGACGTGAAGGAACTGGACGGCAAGAAAGTCTATGGCCACATGGATTACGGCAAGAAAGATCCGTCCCTGGGCTGGCGCTTCACCGATGCGTGGCTGTCGATGGCTGGCGCGGCCGACAAGGGCATTCCGAACGGCATGCCGGTCGACGAGTGGGGCATCAAGGTGGCGGCCGACAAGTGCACGCCCGTGGGCGCGTCGATGTCGCGCGGCGGCGCCACGAATTCGCCGGCGGCCGTGTTTGCGCTGACGAAATATATCGACTGGATGAAGAAATACGCGCCGCCGCAGGCGAACGGCATGAATTTCTCGGAATCGGGCCCCGTGCCGGCCCAGGGCGAAATCGCCCAGCAAATCTTCTGGTACACGGCATTTACGGCCGGCATGACGAAACCAGGCTTGCCAGTGGTCAACAAGGACGGCACACCGAAATGGCGCATGGCGCCGTCGCCGCACGGCCCGTACTGGAAAGAGGGCATGCAGAACGGCTATCAGGACGTCGGTTCCTGGTTCCTGTTCAAGTCCACGCCCGATGACCGCAAGGCCGCCGCCTGGCTGTACGCGCAATTCGTCACGTCGAAAACCGTGTCGCTGAAGAAATCCATCGTCGGCCTCACCTTCATCCGCGATTCCGACATCCGCCACGATTATTTTACGAAGCACGCGAACGAGTACGGCGGCTTGATCGAGTTCTACCGCAGCCCCGCCCGCGTGGCGTGGACGCCGACCGGCAACAACGTGCCCGACTATCCGAAGCTGGCCCAGCTGTGGTGGAAGAACGTGGCCACGGCGATTACGGCGGAAAAAACGCCGCAGGCCGCCATGGATAACCTGGCCGAGGAAATGGACCAGGTCATGGCGCGCCTGCAGCGGGCCGGCATGAAGGCGTGCGCGCCCAAGCTCAATCCCAAGGTCGATCCGAACCAGTATCTGTCGGACCAGCACGCGCCATGGAAAAAGCTGGCGAATGAAAAGCCGAAGGGTGAAACAATTGCCTACGATAAATTATTGCAGGCTTGGAAAGAAGGCAAGGTAAGGTAGTCGTGTAAACTTCTGCCGCCGCTTTCCCGGGGCACGGGCGCTTGTCCGTGCCCTTTTTTCACTGTATAGCCGTAGTAGCGACCATGACCAAATACATACTTGCTTTAGACCAGGGCACCACCAGTTCGCGCGCCATCCTGTTCGACCATGCGGGCCGGCCGCACGCCAGCGCGCAGCGCGAATTTCGCCAGATTTTCCCCCAGCCGGGCTGGGTCGAGCATGACGCGGGCGACATCTGGGCCTCGCAAGAGGGCGTGCTGCAGCAGGTGCTGCGCGACAGCGGCGTGGCGGCAAGCGACGTGGCCGCCATCGGCGTGACCAACCAGCGCGAAACGACGGTGCTGTGGGACCGCGCCACGGGCGAACCCGTCGCTAACGCCATCGTCTGGCAAGACCGCCGCAATGCCGCGTTCTGCGAGCTGCTGGTGGAGCAGGGCAAGGCGGACGTGATCCAGCAAAAAACGGGCCTCGTGCTGGACGCCTATTTTTCCGCAACTAAATTGAAATGGCTGCTTGACAACGTGCCGGGTGCCCGCGCCCGCGCCGAACGGGGCGAGCTGGCCTTCGGCACCGTCGACAGCTGGCTGATCTACAAGATGAGCGGCGCCCACTTGACGGACACGAGCAACGCGGCGCGCACCATGCTGTTCAACATTCATACTTTGCAGTGGGACACGGATTTGCTGGCGCTGCTGGACATTCCCGCCTCCCTGCTGCCCGACGTCGTGCCATCGAGCGGCGTGGCCGCGCACACGCATGCGGCATTGCTGGGCGTGTCCGTGCCCATCGCCGGCATCGCGGGCGACCAGCAGGCGGCCACGTTCGGCCAGGCCTGTTTGAAACCGGGCATGGCGAAAAATACCTACGGCACGGGCTGCTTCATGCTGATGAACGTGGGCAAGCGCCCGCTGCCATCGAAAAACCGGCTGCTGACGACGGTGGGCTGGAGCCTGGGCGCCGGCAGCGACAAGACTGATTACTTGCTCGAAGGCAGCGCCTTTATCGCGGGCGCGGCCGTGCAATGGATGCGCGACGGCATCGGCATCATCCGCGACTCGTCCGAAGTGGAAGCGCTGGCCACCAGCGTGCCCGATTCGGGCGGCCTCGTCTTCGTGCCCGCCTTCGCGGGGCTCGGCGCACCGTACTGGGACCCGTATGCACGGGGCACCCTGATCGGCATCACGCGCGGCACGGGCAAGGCGCACATCGCGCGCGCCGCATTGGAGGGCGTGGCCTACCAGAACGTTGATGTGTTATCCGCCATGCAGGACGACGCGGGCATTGCGCTATCCGAGCTGCGCGTGGACGGCGGCGCGGCCCGCAACGACATGCTGATGCAGTTCCAGGCCGACATACTCAATGTCCCCGTGGTGCGCCCCGTGGTGACGGAAACGACGGCCTTGGGCGCCGCCTACCTGGCGGGTCTGGCCGTGGGCTTCTGGGCCTCGCAGGACGAGATCGCCGCCCAATGGCAGGTGGGACGCCGATTCGAGCCGAAGATGGCGGCCGACGAACGGCTGACGCGCTTGCATAAATGGCAGCGCGCGGTGGAGCGCTCGCGCGACTGGAGCGAGTGAGTCAGGGAATAAGCCAGGATCAATGGCGCATGAAATACACGGCATAGCCCACCGTTTCGCGCGGCACGGAATACAGGTCGCGCAGCTCGAAATAGGGCGCGTGCACGTGGCCGCTGACGGTGATGCCGCTGCGCTCCAGCGCCAGCCGGAAGCGGGGCACGTGAAAGTATTGCGTGGCCACCATGGCCGTGTGCCAGCCGTGTTGGCGCATCAGGGCCGCAGCGTTGCGTGCCGTGGCGTCCGTCGTCCAGCCTTGATTATCTTCAATAATGACGCCAGCCGGCACGCCGCGCGATTGCAGATAGCGGGCCATAGCCGCGGCCTCGTCAAAACCTTCCTTGCCCGTCGCCCCGCTGACGAGGATGCGCGGCGCGCGGTGTTCCTGGAACTGTGTCAGCGCCGCGTCGAGCCGCGCCTGCAGGCGGGGGCTGGGCGTGCCGTCGGGCAGGATCGTGTTGCCGGGCACGACGATCACGTCGGCCGGGGCCAGCTTGTCGTTCAGGCCCGCCAGCACCAGGGCGGCCGTAGCCAGCAGGAAAGCACCGGCAGTGCTTAAGCCCAGCACAGTTATTTTTCGCATCGTTCATCATCAAGTTGGGAATGGACGCATGATACCCGTCCATTCCCGTCGGCGTCAGTTCGCCTGCGCCTTGCGTGCGCGCTGGTTCGACAGATAAATATTATCCTTGTCCAGCGGCTTGCCTGCGCGTACGGCATCGAGCCAGTCCTGCGTGCTGGCGACGGCGGCGAAATTCGAGTGGAACACGGTGCTGAAGACGCGGTGGATTTCCTCGGCGCTGGCCGTGCCGCCCGCATTGGCGTAGGGCAGGGTGCCGGTGGCGTCCTGCAGGAACTCGACTTGCAAGCCGTCGTGCGCGGCCTGGTAGATGGTGGCCGCGTCGCAGTTGTGCGTCATGTAGCCGATCACCGTCAGGGTGTCGATGCCGCGGTTCTCCAGCCAGGCGCGCAAGTCCGTGCCCGCAAACGCGCTGCCCATGCTCTTGTTGATGCGGTGGTCGGCGGCAAAGGCGGCCACTTGCGGGTGCAGCTGCCAGCCGTCGCTGCCTTTTGCAAAGATGGGGGAGGCTTCCGGCGCATCGTGCTGGACGACGATGACGGGCACGCCGGCGGCGCGGGCGGCGGCCATGGCGGTGACGATGTTGGGCAGGGAAATGTCGACGGACGGATATTCGATGGGCATGTCGCCCGTGAAGTATTCATTTTGCACGTCGATGACGAGCAGGGCGCGGCGCGGTGCGGTAGTGGTGGACATGCTTGACTCCTGAATGTTTGAAAGAGGAAGGACTTCCCCGATACAGCCATTTTCAAGCCGCACGGCATAAACAAAAAGTGGCCCGAAGGCCTATCTGCGATAAAATCGGGCCATGCCTGCCATTTCTTCTTCTTCGCCTTTGAGCGTGGCCGTGATCGCCTTCGACGGCATGACGCCTTTCCACTTGTCCGTGCCTTGTCTCGTGTTTGGCGCCCAGACGGACGAGGCCGATCTGCCGCCTTTCCACGTGCGCGTCTGTGCCGCCGACCCCGCGCCCTTGCGCACGGCGGCCGGCTTCGCCATTACGCCCGAGTTCGGCCTGGAAGGCCTGGAGGGCGCCGATATCGTCATCATGCCGTCCTGGCACGACGATTGCCGCGACGCGGCGCCATCGCTGGTCGCGGCACTGCAGGCGGCCAGCGGGCGCGGCGCGCGCATGGTGGGCCTGTGCCTGGGCGCGTTTCCGCTGGCGCAGGCAGGCTTGTTGGATGGCAAGAGCGCCGCCACGCACTGGGGCATGGCGGACCGGCTGGCGGCCCGCTATCCCAGGGTCAGGGTGGACCGGGAAGTGCTGTACGTGGACGATGGCGCCGTGCTGACGTCGGCGGGCGTGGCGGCCGGCCTCGATTGCTGCCTGTATCTGCTGCGCCAGCTGGCGGGCGCCGAGGTGGCCAACCGGGTGGCGCGCCGGCTGCTGGTGGCGCCGCACCGCCAGGGCGGGCAGGCCCAGTTCATCGAACGCCCGCTGCCCGTGTCCGGCAGCGAAGGGCGCTTTGCCGAAGTGCTTGCCTGCGTGACGGCCAGCCTGGGCCAGGCGCACAGCATCGATGCGCTGGCCGAGCGGGCCGCCATGAGCCGGCGCAATTTCACGCGCCACTTCCGCCAGGCGACGGGCACCTCGTTCAAGCAGTGGCTATTGAACCAGCGTCTGGCGCATGCGCAAAGCTTGCTGGAAAAAAGCGCGGCCTCGATCGATGTCGTGGCGCAAGAAGCCGGCTTCGGCACGGCCCTGTCGCTGCGCCAGCATTTCCGGGCCAGCTTGCAGACGTCGCCGTCGGCGTACCGCAAGCTGTTCCGGCAGCAATCAGACCAGATCAGGCAGCCATAGCGTGGATGTGTCCCGGCTGCCGTTGGGCAGCTGCGCGCTGACGGCGATTTGCCGCGCGATGAAGGCGGTCGGTTCGAAGGCGTAGCGTTCCTGGAACGAGACGGTTTCTGCGCTCATCAGTTCGGCATACGTCTGCATCAGGGTCGAGGCGGAAACATGCTTGCCTTGTTCCACATAGGTGTCGATGGCGGCCAGCAGCACGGGGTAATCCGCATTTTCCTTGCTGCCGCCGAAGTTGAACGACAATTGCCCGCAGGCGCGCCAGATGGGGTCTGGTTCCCCGTCCGGTACCGGCTGCGAGCGCAGCCATTGCAAGGCCTTCAATGGCGGGCCGCCAAACGACGGTGGAGAGATGATGGCCTGGATGGCCAGCTTGACGGCTTCGTCGATTCTTCCCGCGCGCACATACTGTCCGTGCAGCAAGGTCAAGGCGTCCGTGTATTCGGGAGCGATGGCCAGCGCCGCTTCCAGCAGCGCGATGGCCGCGTCCGAGTTGCGCTGGGCAATCAGTTCCTTGGCCTCCAGGAACGCGGCGCGCGGGGAAGCGGGGTCGTCGGCCAGCGATGGTGTGGCGACGTACTCGTCTTCTGCCGTTGCGTAGGCTGACAGAAACGCCGCCAGGCTGGAAAAGTGCGGCTGCAATCGCCACTCGTCGTGCCACGTTTCGACGACGATCGGTTCGTACGCTTCGCGCCCGATGGGCCAGTACAGGCCGAACGTATCGCCATTGCCCAGCGCCCCTTCGGCGAACGGGGTGAAGCCGAGCGGTGGATACGCAGTCGTGTGTTGCCAGTCTTGTTCGACGGAGATGTGGGCGAGGTTTGCAGGTGGTTGCATGGAAGTTGCCGAGGATAAAACGCCAGTGTAGAGCAAGAGCGCATCCGCCGGCGTTTCCCATCGCAGGGGGCAAGTGAGGGGGCAAGGCCCTTCAGTCGCGTTCCGGCACCGGCACGTTGAAGCCGTTCAAGGTGGTCGAGACCAGCGCGTACAGGCCCACCAGGTAGATCAGTTCGTTGGTGCCGTGCTGGCCAAAGGTGGCCAGCGCCAGGCGGTACAGCGGCTCCGGCAGAGTGCCGCCGCCGCTGAGCGCGTAGGCAAAATCGTAGGCGATGCTCTCATGCTGGTCGAGGTCGACCGGCTTGACGTCGGCCACCAGCGTGGCCAGGCGCTCGGCCGACATGCCTTCGCGCTCTGCGACGGCGATGTGGGCATAGATTTCATAGGCAGCGTTGTAGCGCGCGCCGACCACCAGGATGGCAATCTGGCGCACGTTATCGGGCAGCGTGGCGTTGGCCGTCATGGCCAGGGTCAGGTCCCAGATGGCCTTGCCGATGGCCGGTTCGTGCAGCCACGGATTCCATGGCCCCATCAGGGCGCCGTCTTCGCGCACGGCGATGAAATCGTTGAAATTGCTGGTGATGCCTTTGCGCATATCGTCGTACAGCGGCTGCTGTTCGGGCGTCAGGTCTTGCGGAGCGATCAGGGGCAGGCGCATGGGAACTCCTTGCTGGGTAGGTGAGCGGTGGGCGGCGGGAGCCAGCAGCCAGTATAGCCAGCCAGCGTGGCAGGCGGCGCCCGTTCGCTGTGCGCCTACTTGCGCGGCTCGTGAATGCGGAATTTCTTCACGACACCCGCCTGGTCAAACATGACGGCCACTTCGCGCGTGCCTTTTTCGCCCAGCAGGGGGATCAGCCGAGTCACCTTGGGCGCTTGCAGCTGGTTCTTGTAGACCCAGACTTCATAGCCGGGATCGAAGCTGACGACGGTGGCGTTGCCCAGAGCCGCGTCGAGGTCGAGGCGGGTGGTCTTGCCGACCTTGATGTTTTGATAGATGGCGCCGTTGTCGGGCGCGCGGTTGACCTTGTATTCACTGGCGGTGCACATGGCCACGGCCAGGCCCGCGAGGCAGGAAGCTGCCAGTTTGATCAATGTGTTCATAGGGACTCCCGGTGTGCATCACTGCTTCCAATCTCAGAGGGGACGGGCGTGATGTCATGCCGGGAGTGTGCTTGCGTCGCCGCGAATGTGCTACAAGATTATACAAAGGCGCAAAAAATGATGCCGGTGGTGCCGGCTGACGGTACTTTTACCGGTTCTGCAGCACGTCGGTCGACAGTGCCAGGGTTTCCTTGATTTCTTCCATCACCACATAGCTTTTCGATTGCGCGGCGCCCGGCAGCTGCAGCAGCATGTCGCCCAGCAGCTTGCGGTACTCGGCCATTTCATGGATGCGCGCCTTGATCAGGTAATCGAAGTCGCCCGACACCAGGTGGCATTCCTGCACTTCGGGAATCTGCAGCACTTCGCGGCGGAATTGCTCGAAGGCGGACGCCGACTTTTGATTGAGAGTAATCTCTACAAAGACGAGCAGCTTGGCGCCCAGCGCGGCTGGGTTCACCTTGGCGTGGTAGCCCGTGATGACGCCGTCGCGCTCCATGCGCTTGACCCGCTCGATGCACGGCGTGATCGACAAGCCCACCTGTTCACCGAGGTCTTTCATCGAGATGCGGCCATCCTGCTGCAGGATGCGCAGGATGTGGCGGTCCAGCTTGTCGAGGCCACGTGCCGATTCTTTAAGGATTCTCATGATTTATTGCTGAATATCTCGATTTATACGTGAACAAATACTGGCTCTTTCCCAATATGATAGCGGTTAATCTGGCGTCAGCCTAAAAAAATATAATGAGGAAACTATGCGTATCGTGATTCTGGGTAGCGGCGTCATCGGCGTCACCAGTGCTTACTATCTGGCCAAGGCAGGACATGAGGTGACCGTCATCGACCGCCAGCCGGGCCCCGCACTGGAAACCAGCTTTGCGAATGCGGGGCAAATCTCGCCCGGCTACGCTTCGCCATGGGCCGCGCCCGGCATTCCCCTGAAAGCCGTGAAATGGATGATGCAGCGCCACGCGCCGCTGGCCATCTCGCTCGACGGCAGCGCCGCCCAGCTGAAATGGATGTGGCAGATGTTGCGTAATTGCACACCGGAAGCGTATGCCGTGAACAAGGAACGCATGGTGCGCCTGGCCGAGTACAGCCGCGACTGCTTCAAGGTGTTGCGCGCCGAGGCCGGCATCACGTATGAAGGCCGCCAGCAAGGCACGATGCAATTGTTCCGCACGGAAAAGCAATACAACGACGCCGCCAAGGATATCGAAGTGTTGAAAGACGCGGGCGTGCCGTACGAAGTGCTGCAGCGCAATGAGTTGTCGCGCGCCGAGCCGGCCCTCGAAGCTGTCAAGGACAAGCTGTTTGGCGGTTTGCGCCTGCCCAACGATGAAACGGGCGATTGCCAGCTGTTTACCACGCGCCTGTCCGAGATGGCCGAGGCGCTGGGCGTGAAGTTCCGCTATGGCGTCTCCATCGATGCATTGCTGACGCAGGGCGATGAAATCGCCGGCGTGCAATGCGGCGCGGAAATCGTCAAGGCCGATTCCTATGTCGTGGCGCTCGGTTCCTACTCGACGGGCTTCATGAAGCCGCTGCTCGACATTCCCGTGTATCCATTGAAGGGCTATTCGATCACCGTGCCCATCGTCAACGCGGCCAAGGCGCCCGTGTCGACCATCCTCGATGAAACCTATAAAATTGCCGTGACGCGTTTCGACGACCGCATCCGCGTGGGCGGCATGGCGGAAATCGCCGGCTACAACCTGAACCTGAATCCGCGCCGCCGCGAAACCCTGGAAATGGTCGTCAACGACCTGTTCCCCGGCGGCGGCAACACGGCTGAGGCGACGTTCTGGACGGGCTTGCGCCCGATGACGCCGGACGGCACGCCCATCGTCGGCCGCACGCCGCTGCGCAACCTGTTCCTGAACACGGGCCACGGTACCCTGGGCTGGACCATGTCCTGCGGTTCGGCGCAATTGCTGGCCGACCTGATGTCGTCGAAACAGCCGGCCATTCTGGCCGACGACCTGTCCGTCAGCCGCTACAGCGGCGCGCAGCGCGGCGGCAAGTTGCAATACGCGGGAGCCTGAGATGGCGGGAAGCATGCCTCCAAAGGAACGTAGCGGCGCCATCCTGACGGTGGACCTCGATGCCGTGCGCGCCAACTACCGCTTGCTGCGCGACAAGGCGCACCCGGCCGCCTGCTCAGCCGTCGTGAAATCCGACGCGTATGGCCTCGGTGCCGCGCAAGTGGGCGCGGCCCTGTATGAAGAAGGGTGCCGCCATTTCTTCGTGGCCCACCTGGAAGAGGGCATCAGCCTGCGCCCGCACGTGGCGCCGGACGCGGCCATCTTCGTGCTGCACGGCCCACCCGTCGACACGGAAGGCGAATTCACGGCCCATGGCCTGACGCCCGTGCTCAACAGCGAGCCGCAGGTGGCGGGCTGGCGCCGGCACGCAGCAGCGCTGGGCACCACCCTGGACGCGATCGTGCAGGTGGACACGGGCATGTCGCGCATGGGCTTGTCGCCGCAGGAAATCGACGGCTGGCTGCTGGACCCGCACTTTCTCGACGGCATCAATGTGCGCTATGTCATGAGCCACCTGGCTTGCGCCGACGAGCGAGCCAACCCGATGAATGGCGAGCAACTGGCCCGTTTCATCGCCATTCGCGCCCGTTTGCCGCAGTACCGCGCCAGCCTGGCCAATTCCTCGGGCATCTTCTTGTCGCCCGATTACCACTTCGACCTGGTGCGACCGGGCGCGGCCCTGTACGGCATCGGACCGCAGGGCGGCGAACCGAATCCGCTGCGCTCCGTGGTGCGGCTGCAAGGCAAGGTCTTGCAGACACGCACGATTGCCGCCGGCGACCACGTGGGCTACAGCCGCCGCTACACGGCCAGCGAGCCGCGCCAGGTGGCCACGGTTTCCGTCGGCTACGCCGATGGCTGGCTGCGCAGCATGAGCAATCAGGGCCTGGCCATCGTCGATGGCGTGAAAGTGCCGCAGATCGGCGCCATCTCGATGGATTCCATCACCCTGGACGTGAGCGCCATCGCCGAGGAACGCGTCGCACCGGGCAGCCTGGTCGACCTGATCTGCGCCGAACACCCGGTCGATGCCGTGGCGGCCATGGCCAATACCATCGGCTACGAGGTATTGACGAACCTGGGCGGACGTTATTATCGCGAGTACCGGGGCCTGGCACGTTAGCGCACCTGCCAAAACGCCCATGGCGTTGTTGCCTTGCCTTGCCGTACATTCGTACTGTCTTCGGCAAGGCGCCTAGCCCTGAGCATTTTTTCAGGTGCGCTGGTTTCGCACGCTAAGCAGCGCGAAACCGATGATTGTGTGGCAAGATAGCCCTGACGTGCATCGCACCTCAGGGCTTTTTTTTTAACCATCATCGGGGATTTCTATGAGTCAATATAACGTTGCTATCATCGTCGGCAGCCTGCGCAAGGATTCCTTCAACCGCAAGCTGGCCGACGCCATCATCAAGCTGGCGCCGCCCGAGTTTTCCTTCAAGTACATTGAAATCGGCGATTTGCCGCTGTACAACCAGGATGACGATGGCGCGCAGGCCGAGCAGGTGCTGCGCCTCAAATCCGACATTTCCGCATCGCAAGCCTTGCTCTTCCTCACCCCCGAATACAACCGCTCGATCCCCGGCGTGCTGAAAAACGCCCTCGACCACGGCTCGCGTCCGTATGGCCAGAGCGTGTGGGGCGGCAAGCCCGGTGCCGTGCTCGGCGTGTCCGTCGGTGCCACGGGCACGGCGCTGGCGCAGCAGCATTTGCGCAATGTGCTCGCCTACCTGGACGTGCCGCTGCTGGGGCAGCCTGAAATGTTTATCCAGGCCAAGGACGGCCTGTTTGACGAGCACGGCGGCATCGGTCCGGCCAGCCTCGGTTTCTTCCAGGGCTGGATGCAGCGCTACGTGGACTGGATCCGCAAGCACGCCATCCACGCTTGATTCCACGCTTGATGCAAGTCAAGGCGGCAGCGCTCAGCGTTGCCGCTTGTTCACATTCTTTGAGCAACGATGCCAGGATTTCAATATTGGCACGGCTGTCTCGGTATAATGCGCCCTTTCTGTAGCGCAATACTTTCCAATTTCCTGCCGACTCCATGTGGACTAAACCTGTTCCGCGCATGAACTTGCGCCGTTTGATCGTGCTCGTGGCCTTTGCCAGCGCCCTGGTGTCCCTGGCCAACACCTTTTATGCCAGCTATAGCGTGCAGCGCCAGCTGCTGATCGATACCACCCTGGAAGCGAACCACGCCTACGCGAGCAAGCTGGCCAGCACGGCCGAGGATTTCCTGCAGTCGGCGCGCCAGCAGCTGGCCTACAGCGCCGGCAGCCTGCCGTCGCGCATGGACGACGAGCAATGGCTGACGGAAGAGGCGCAGCGCCTGCGCCTGCAGACGAACAGTTTCAATTCCGTGCTCATCGTCGATGCCCAAGGCAAGGTGCTGGGCGTGTCGCCGGAAACCCTGGCCCTGAAAAACCGCACGCTCGACTCGGCCGGCGCCGCGCAGGCGCTGCGCGAACGGCGCCCGCTGGTGACGCAGCCGTACATATCTTCGGTCGGCAATCTGGTGGTGTTCATCTCGCATCCCATCCTTGGCAAGGATGGCCGCTACCTCGGCTACGTGGGCGGCAGCATCTACCTGAAACAGAAAAATATCCTGTACACCATGCTGGGCCAGCATTACTACCGCGACGGCTCCTACCTGTACGTGGTCGACCAGAACCGGCGCCTGCTGTACCACCCGGACCCCGAGCGCCTGGGCGACGTGGCCGGCCGCAATGACGTTATCGACACCATCATCGCGCAGCGGGGCGGCGGCAACCGGCGCATGCATAACAGCCTGGGCGTGGACATGCTGGCCGGCTACGCCGTCATGCCGTCGACGGGCTGGGGCATCGTGGCGCAGCGTCCCACGGCCATGACCCTGGCCCCGCTGAACCAGCTGATGGCCAATACCGTATGGCATTCCCTGCCGATCGCCTTGCTGAGTTTGCCATTCATCTGGTGGCTGGCCAGCCTGATTTCCCGGCCCCTGATGCAACTGGCCGAGGGGGCGCGGCGCATGGATGTGCCCGGTACGAGCGAGCACATCGCCTCCATCCGTGCCTGGTATGTGGAGGCGGCGCAGATCAAGAAAGCCTTGTTGAAGGGCCTGGCGTTGTTGCAGAACAGGATCGGCAAGTTGAAGACCGACGTGGAGACGGACCCGCTGACGGGCCTCTCGAACCGGCGCGGCATGGCGGCGGCGCTCGACGTCTGGCAGGCGCAGGCGCGGCCGTTTTCCGTCATCGCCATCGATATCGACCATTTCAAGCAAGTCAACGATAAATGGGGCCATGCCGTGGGCGATGAAGTCATCCTGCGCCTGGCGCAGCTGATGCGCGCCTGTTCGCGCGATGCCGACGTTCTGTGCCGCAATGGCGGCGACGAGTTCATCATGCTGCTGCCCGATGCCGACCTGGACGTGGCCATGCAGGTGGCCGAGCGCCTGCGCGCCAAGGTGGCCGCCGCCGTGATTCCCGGCGCGGGCGCCATTACGGTCTCGCTGGGCGTGGTGGCATCGTCGCACGGCGAGCGCAGCACGGACGCCGTGCTGCTCGCCGCCGACGCGGCCCTGTACGTGGCCAAGGAAAACGGGCGCAATTGCGTGGGCATCACGGAACCCGCCTGACAGGCGTGCCGCGCGGGATGAACTGATCCGTTGTTTTCTGTTGCATCTGAGCCTGTCCCGTTTGCCCGACAGCGCTTACCATATGGCCCTGATGGTGTACAACGGGGACAATGTGCATGGCAACGGTGAATATTGATGACGTTTGAGCAAGAACTTGGCATCCGCTGCGAGGTCCATGATCAGCCCCACCCGCTGGCCTTGCTCGACTGTCGCGAACTCAATTACGGTCAGCACAGCGTGCTGCCGCTGCACCCGTTCCGCCTGAGCGTGCCGGAAGCTGCGCTGGCGGGACTGCTCGACGAACCGTTCAACAGTTTCGTGCAGGATTGCCGCGAAGACGATCTGCAGTACGAGGAAAGCGACTTGCCCGAGCTCAGGGACGCCGGTTACCCCGACATCACGGCCATGCTGGCGGGTCACCGGCCGCTGCTGGCCGAAATGATTGACGACTTCATGATCGGCGACCTGATGTGGGCCATCGGGCGCGCCAGCGGCTACTGCCGGCCCCGCGCCCGTTGCTTGGGCGACGTGGAGGCGGCCGATGGCCGCGCGTACTTTACCGTCAATAAAGTGGAGAAAATCCATTTTGCCGATGGCAAGGTCATCCTGGAAGGGCAGGGCTACTACGGCACCTACATCATCTGGCTGACGCAGGGCCGGCGAGATCAAATAGGCACTTGACCTTCCTCATGTGGGAAGGTTTATAGTCGTGCCATGAACCGTGCCTTTTTCCGCTTTCTCGCCCGCTCGCTGCTCTGGCTGCTTGCCGTCACCTTGCCCTTGCAGGGCTTTGCGTCGGCCATGCGCAGCTGCTGCGTGGACGAGCGGGCGGCAGCGGTCACCGTCACCGCCGTAGCGATGGAGGCGCCCCAGTGCCACGACATGGGCGACATGGCCGGCATGTCCCACATGCAGGACCAGCCGCTAAAAATGGCCATGGACGATGGCGGCGCCGGCCACCCTGGCCACGATTGCAGCAACCACGGCGCCTGCACGGTGGGCGCCACTGCCCCCCCGGGCATGCCTGCCTTGCACGCCTTGACCCTGCGCGCGCCGCCCCCGGCGCTGGCGCCCGATTCCCTGTTCGCCGGGCATATCCCGCCTGGCCCCGAACGTCCCCCGAGAAGCACGCGCTCCGCCTGACCGCCCGTTGAACCTGGCGGTGCCGCCGTCGCACGTCCCTGCACGTTGCTTTGGCCGCACCAGCGTTCCCGTCGCGCGCCCGCCGCGCCATACCCCGTCATTCAAGGAATACCATGAAGCAATTATTCAGCCTCGCGCTGGCTGCCGGCATTGCGCTTGCCTCGCTGCCGCCTGCCGCCGCGCAATCGCGGCCCCCATCCGCCCCGCAAGAGGCGCAAGCGCCCGTGCCGGCCGCCGCCTACCGCTCCGCCTTCGCCGGCTACCGTCCCGCCGCCGAGGACGACGCCACGCCCGATCAGACCTGGCGCGCCGTCAACGACAAAGTCGGCAAGGCCGGCGGCCACATGGGCATGATGAAGATGGATGGCCACAAGATGGAGGGGCACAAGATGGAGGGGCACAAGATGGAAGGCCACAAGATGCCGATGGAGAAGCCCGGCCCCAAGCCGGCCGCCCAGCCCGCCCCGCAACACCAGCATGAGGGACACTGAGATGGCACGTTTTACAAAATCAACTTGCCTCACGCCGCTGGCCCTGGCGGCCGTCTTGCTGCTCAGCGGCTGCGCCAGCTTCAGCCCCGATGGCGGCATGCAGGCCGTGTCCGCGCTGGCAGACGCCCGCACGGGCGCCCCCGCGGCATTGACGGACAAGGGCGGCGAGGAAAAGCTGGCTTCCCTGCTGGCCCAGCCCCTGGACGCCGACAGCGCCGTGCGCATCGCCCTGATGAACAACCACGGCATGAAAGTGGCGCTGGCCGAACTGGGCGCGTCCGAGGCGGACCTGGTGCAGGCGGGACGCTTGCGCAATCCCGGCCTGTCCTTCGGCCGTTCGCACGGCAGCCACGGCACTGAAATCGACCGCGGCGTCAGCTTCGACCTGGCGGGCCTCTTGACCATGCCGATGCGCGTGAACATCGAGCGGGGCCGCTTCGAGCAAGCCAAGCTGCAGGCCGCCGGCAGCGCCGTGCAGCTGGCGCTTGAGACGCGCCGCGCCTACTTCAATGCCGTAGCCGCCGTGCAGACGGAAGCGTTCATGCAGCGGGCGCTGCTGTCGGCCGAGGCGGGCGCCGAACTGGCCACTCGCTTGCGGCAGGCGGGCAACTGGAGCCGCCTCGACCAGGCGCGCCAGCAAGTGTTTTATGCGGACGCCGTCGGCGACCTGGCCCGCGCCCGCCACCAGGCATTGGTGACGCGCGAACACCTGACGCGCTTGCTGGGCCTGTGGGGCAAGCAGACCAGCTTTACTTTGCCGTCGCGCCTGCCCGACTTGCCGGCCCAGGCGGCGGAGGCGGGCAATATCGAGGCGCAGGCGATGGAGCAGCGCCTCGACGTGCAGATGAGCAAACTTGACGCCCATGCCACGGCCGATGCGCTGGGCCTGTCCAAGGTGACGGGCTTCATCAATGTGCTCGATGTAGGCTACACCAACAAGAGCAGCAGCGAGGCGCCGCGCGAAAACGGCTATGAAGTGTCGCTGGAATTGCCGCTGTTCGACTGGGGTTCGGCGCGCAATGCGAAGGCGCAAGCGCTGTACGAGCAGTCGCTGCAGCGCACGGCGGGCACGGCGGTGAAGGCCCGCTCGGAAGTGCGCGAAGCGTATTCGAGCTACCGCACGGCCTACGACCTGGCGCGCCATTACCGCGATGAAGTCGTGCCGCTGCGCAAGACGATATCGCATGAAGTATTGCTGCGCTACAACGGCATGCTGGCCAGCGTGTTCGAACTGCTGGCCGATGCGCGCGAGCAAGTCGCCAGCGTGAACAGCGCCATCGAAACCCAGCGCGATTTCTGGATCGCGCAAACCGAACTGCAAGGCGCCATCAATGGCAGCGGCCCAGCCAACAAGGAATAATGATGATTACACGTAGAAACTTTTTCATGAATGCGGGCGCCGTCGCCCTGAGTGCGGCAGCGGTGAGCAGAGTCGGTGCGGCGTCCCTGCCGGAAGCCGTCAGCATGGCCGGCGCAGACACGAAAGCGCCGCCACCGCCGCCGAACGGGCGTCCGTACAACCCCGTCGTCACCCTCAATGGCTGGTCCTTGCCCTGGCGCATGAACAACAACGTCAAGGAATTCCATCTCGTGGCCGAGCCCGTCGTGCGCGAACTGGCGCCCGGCATGCAAGCGAACCTGTGGGGCTACAACGGCCAGTCGCCCGGTCCCACCATCGAAGTGGTGGAGGGCGACCGCGTGCGCATCTTCGTCACCAACAAGTTGCCGGAACACACGAGCGTGCACTGGCATGGCCAGCGCTTGCCGAACGGCATGGATGGCGTCACGGGCCTCACCCAGCCGGGTATTCCTCCCGGCAAGACCTTCGTCTATGAATTCGTCGCCAAGCGGCCCGGCACCTTTATGTACCACCCGCATGCCGATGAAATGACGCAGATGGCCATGGGCATGATGGGTTTCTGGGTCACGCACCCGAAAGATCCGAACTTCATGAAGGTGGACCGTGATTTCGTCTTCCTGCTCAGCAACTATGACATCGATCCGGGCAGCTACACGCCGAAGATCATGACCATGACGGATTTTAATTTGTTCACCTTCAACAGCCGCGTCTTCCCCGGCATCGACCCCATGGTCGTGCGCCAGGGCGACAAGGTGCGCGTGCGCGTGGGCAACCTGACCATGACGAACCACCCGATCCACATGCACGGCCATGAATTCGAGGTGACGGGCACCGATGGCGGCTGGACGCGCCCCGAATCGCGCTGGCCCGAAGTGACGACCGATATCGCCGTGGGCCAGATGCGCGCCGTCGAGTTCACGGCAACGGACCTCGGCGACTGGGCTTTCCACTGCCACAAGTCGCACCACACGATGAATGCCATGGGACACGACGTGCCCACCATGATCGGCGTCGACCACCAGGGCGTGGCGGCGAAGATCAACCAGCTCGTGCCCGGCTACATGGTGATGGGCGAACGGGGCATGGCCGACATGGGCGAGATGCAGATGCCGATCCCCGACAATACCTTGCCGATGATGGCCGGCGACGGTCCCTTCGGTGCCATCGGCATGGGCGGCATGTTTACCACGGTCAAGGTGCGCAAGGATCAGAAACCGGGCGATTACCGCGACCCGGGCTGGTACAAGCACCCGGCCGGCAGCGTGGCCTATGAATGGACGGGCGCCTTGCCGGAACCGGTGCGGGGCCAGGGCGCGGGCAAGCTGGCGGCAAAAAGCGGCGTGGAAATGACGGTGCGCAAGCCAGGCGGGCACAGCGGCCATTGACGCTCTCCCGGGGATTGCTAGCATGGCACGCCCCGGGACATGTTGCTTTGTATCAAGGAATTGTCGGTTAGTGACAATCCGAGCATTTTAGTGACAGTTTTTTCCTTATATTCAAGTCATAGCTTAAATTATTGGCTACCGTCTTGTCTTGGAGGAAACATGTTGAGTAAAATGAAAGTGGGGACGCGCCTGCTCGCTGCCTTCTTTTGCGTCGCGCTGATGGGGGCCATCGTGGCCGGCATCGGCATCTTCAACATGGGCAAGATCGATACCATGGCGGGGCAGATGTACAACCATGAATTGCTGGGGCTGTCGTACATCAAGGAAGCCAATATTGCCCTGATCAAGGTGGGCCGCGCGCGCAGCAATTTCTTGCTGGCCACGACCGCCGAGGAGCGCGCCACGCGCCAGGCCGACATCGGCAAATTCCTCGAGCTAAATAAAAGCTATCTGGCCAAGGCCCAGCCGCTGTTCGTCACGTCGGCCGCCAAGGAATTGTTTGCCCGCTTCGCCGCTGTCGAAGCGGAGTACATTGCCACCATGCAGCAAGCCCTGGCGCTGGCGGCGGCCGAGCCGCTGGCGCAGCGCAGCGCGCAACTGGTCGAACTGCTCAACAAGACGCGCCAGCATGCCGATGAACTCGACGGTATGCTGGATAAACTTTCGCTGCAGAAGGAAGAGCGCGCCAAGGCGGCTTCCGAGCAGGCCTCGGGCGTGTACCAGGCCAGCCGCAGTTTCATGATCGCGTTGGTGCTGGGCAGCATGGCGGCCGGCCTGGCGCTGGGGGCGCTGATCACGCGCGGACTGACGCGCCAGCTCGGCGGCGAACCGGCGTACGCCGTCAGGATCGCCGGCGCCATCGCCGAGGGCGATCTCACCATCGATATCCGCACGGCCACCCATGACAATGCCAGCCTGCTGTTCGCCATGAAAGCCATGCGCGACAAGCTGGTGGGCATCGTCAGCCAGGTGCGCTCGGGTACGGACACCATCAACACGGCCTCGAGCGAAATCGCCCAGGGCAACCTCGACTTGTCGTCGCGCACGGAAGAGCAGGCCAGTTCGCTGGAAGAAACGGCGTCCTCGATGGAACAGCTGACCTCGGCCGTGCGGCAGAACGCGGACAATGCGCGCCAGGCCAATGCGCTGGCCGGTGCCGCGTCCGATGTGGCCGGCAAGGGCGGCGCCGTGGTGGGGCAGGTGGTGCAGACCATGGAATCGATCAATGCGTCGTCGCGCAAGATCGTCGACATCATCAGCGTCATCGACGGCATCGCCTTCCAGACGAATATCCTGGCCTTGAACGCGGCCGTGGAAGCGGCCCGGGCGGGCGAGGAAGGGCGGGGATTTGCCGTCGTGGCATCCGAAGTGCGCAGCCTGGCCCAGCGTTCTGCCAGTGCCGCCAAGGAAATCAAGACCCTGATCGGCGACTCCGTCGAACAGGTGGAAATCGGCTCCAAACTCGTGCATGACGCGGGCAGGACGATGGATGAGGTGGTGACCAGCGTGCGCCAGGTGGCCGATATCATGCAGGAAATCACGGCCGCCAGCGCCGAGCAAAGCGCCGGCATCGAGCAAGTCAACCAGGCCGTGCTGCAGATGGACCAGGTGACGCAGCAGAATGCGGCCCTGGTGGAAGAGGCGGCAGCCGCCGCCGAATCGCTGCAGGACCAGGCGCAGACCCTGACGGAACTGGTGGGCGTGTTCCGCCTGCATGCCCAGGCCGAACGCATCGCCGTGGCGGCGGCCAGCAATGTCACGCCGCTGCGCCGGCCAGTGCCGCCCGCCCGGCAGGATGTGCGGCGCCTGGCCTGACGGCGGCTGGCTCGGGCGCAATCGGCGCGGCGGTGGTAGGCTGTCGCTATTGCGCGTTTGCCACTTCCGGTTTCCCCATGCCATCTTCTTTCCTGTCCTCCTTCGGTTTTTCCCTGTTGCTGCTGTCGCTGGCGCCCCTGGCGCAGGCGCAGGAGGGCGATCCCGTCCTGCCTTATCGTCCATCGGTGGCCAGTCCCGCCCAGCTGCCCGTGCCGGGCCAGCTGGAATTCGAGGCGGGCGGCCTGCTGTCGAAAACGGACGACGCGCGCCGCGCCAGCTTGCCGTACACGTTCAAGCTGGCGTTCACGCCCGAATGGGGCGTGCTGCTCGAAGGTGAGGGCTTCGTGCGCGCGCGCGATGACACGGGCCGGCGCGAGACGGGCGTGGGCGACACGACGGTCGTGCTCAAACGCGCCTTTTTGCTCGACAGCGCCACGGCGCTGGGCCTGGAACTGGGCTGGAAGTTGCCCACTGCCAAGGACAGCATCGGCAGCGGCAAGAGCGACGTCTCGTTGAACGGTATCTTCAGCCGCGACCTGGGCGCCGTGCACATGGACGCCAACCTGAACGCCACGCGCCTGGGGGCTTCCGACCCTGGCACGGGCAGGGTGCAAACGGGCTGGGCGGCCTCCTTTTCCACGCCCGTCAGCGACCGCTGGGGCGCCACGGCGGAAGTGTCGGGCACGCGCCTGCGCGGCGCGCCAGCCACGGCGCAGCTGCTGCTGGCTGCCACCTACAGCCCCACGCCGCGGTTGGCCATCGATATCGGCATGGCGCGTGGCTTGACGGCGGCGTCGCCGGACTGGTCGCTGTTCAGCGGCTTGGTAGTGCCTTTGGGCAAACTGTGGTGAGATTGCGACGGGATTCCTTATGTGTCCTTGCGAACAAACAGTTAGTCACACAAGGTCTACAATTGCGGCATAACTGATAAAAGGAGTGTCCTCATGAAAACCCTCATTCTCGCCGCCGTCCTGCTGTCGGCAGGTACCGCCGCCGTTGCCCAGGTTTCCGTCACCGTCGGCCAGCCAGGCTTTTACGGCCGCATCGACATAGGCGACTATCCCGCGCCGCAATTGATCTACGCCCAACCCGTCATCGTGCAGCGCCCGCAATACTATTCGGCCGCCCCGATCTACCTGCGCGTACCGCCCGGCCATGCGAAACACTGGTCCAAGCACTGCCGCAAGTATAATGCCTGTAACCAAGAGGTATATTTCGTCCAAGATGGTTGGTATAACAACCAATATGTGCCCCGCTACCGCCAGCAGCATGGCGACCATGGCCGTCCCGATTACGGCGACCGCGACCGTCATGACGACAAGCATGACAAGCACTATGACAAGCGCGACAAGCATGATGACAAGCCCGGCAAAGGCCATGGCAATGGCAATGGTCGTGGCAACGGCAACGGCAACGGGCACAGGGATTAACAAGCAGGAGGATCTTTGCATAGTAAAATCGTTATCGTAGGAGGAGGTGCAGGCGGCCTGGAGCTGGCTTGCAAACTCAGCCGCAAGCTCGGCCCCGGCCAGGTCACCCTGGTCGACAGCCGCCTGTACCATATCTGGAAGCCGTCACTGCATGAAGTGGCGGCCGGCACCCTGGACATTCATCAAGAGGGCCTGTCGTACCAGATGCTGGCGCATGACAATGGTTTTACCTATGTCTATGGTCCCCTGATCGGGCTCGACGCAGCGTCGAACAGCCTCACCGTGGGCGCCATCGCCACGGACAAGGATGAGCAGCTCTTGCCGCAGCGCCAGGTCAGCTACGACCAGCTGGTGCTGGCCGTGGGCAGCACCTCGAATTACTTCGGCGTACCCGGCGCCCAGGAAAACACGATTTCCCTCAATGCCACGGAAGACGCCGAACGTTTCCGTCTGACCCTGCTGAAACTGCTGGCCATGGCCGAACAGCGCCAGGGCGACGCGGGCCATCCCGGCGTCGACATCGTCATCATCGGCGGCGGCGCGACGGGCGTGGAACTGGCGGCCGAATTGCGCGAAGCGAGCGGCGTGTATGCCGCGTATGGTTTCCAGAATCTCAACGCCATCAAGGATGTGCGCATCACCCTGCTCGAAGGGGCGCCGCGCATTTTGGCGCCGCTGCCCGAGCGCGTCTCCCTTGCCGCCTCGAAACTGCTGCACCAGCATGGCATCACGGTGGTGACCGATACGCGCGTCACCACGATCGAAGCCGACAAGGTGACGGTGGCCAGCGGCACCAGCTATGCGGCCGACATCTGCGTGTGGGCCGCCGGCATCCGCGCGCCGGAATTCCTGTCCACTTTGGGCTTGCCTACCAACCGCGCCGGCCAGCTGGAAGTGACGGGCATGCTCAATGTGCAGGGCCATGCGAATATCTTCGCGCTGGGCGATTGCGCCGCCTGTACGGGTCCCGACGACAAGCTGGTGCCGCCGCGCGCCCAGGCTGCCCACCAGCAAGCCGATTACCTGCTGAAAACGTTCCTGCTGCAGGCGAAGGGCAAGCCGCCGCAAACCAGGCCGTACGAATATCTGGACTACGGTTCGCTGGTGTCGTTTGGCCGCACCACCTCGGTCGGCACCCTGATGGGGTCGCTGAAGGGCCTGAGCTGGTTCGTCGAAGGCTTTGTCGCGCGGATGATGTATGTGAGCCTGCACCTGATGCACCACAACGCCGTGCTGGGCACCGTGCGCACGGCCGTCATGGCCATGGGCCGTTTCCTGATCAAGCGCAGCTCGCCGCAGGTCAAGCTGCATTAAGCAGTTTGCGCCGTAACAAAACAAGGGGCCTTGCGGCCCCTTTTTATTTGCCGCGCGCGAGGGGCGCCGCGTCGCAGCGGCCCCGCGTCATGGGGAAGGCGATGGTGGTGAGCTTGCCCTTCAAGGTGCCGGTGATGCTGGCGTGTAAGATGCGCTCGCTGTCATGGCGGTAGGTGATGCGGCTCGGGAAGTCATTGTCCAGGTTGGCGAAGATGAATTCATTCGGCTTGTCCTGGCGCAGCAGGTTGAAGATCACGGGTGGCTCGCCCGACGGCTGCACGATGTAGGCCAGCTGGCCCGGTTCGGTGAGGCGGATCTGCACGAATTCGAAGGCCGTCGTCTTGCCGCCCTTGACGGTGCGGCTGGTGCCGAGGATGGTGCCGCCGGCGGCCGTGCTCCATTGTTCCCCGGAACCGGGTTCGGCGCCGTCGACGTTCCAGCAGCCGGCCAGCCAGGCCAGCTTGTCCACGGTTTCCGGCGGCGGCACGGTCTTGTCGGCGGCCTGGGCGGCTCCCATGGCCAGCAGCGCTGCCAGCAGGGTGGGGATCAGTCGTTGCATGCGGTCTCCTTGTCGTATCGTTGAGCGGGGCAGGGTGCCCGGCGATGTTCCGGCCCGATGCTGTCTGGCAGGGATTATTCTTTCGGGCTAATGCGCGGCAAGACGGCGGTCAGGGCCATGCCGCCTTGCGGATTCGCCGTCAGGCTCAGGCTGCCGCCGAGGTAATGCACGCGCTCGCGCACGGCGCGCAGGCCGTGTTTGCTCATTTCGACGGGCACGCTGGCCGGCAAGCCGCTGCCGTTGTCCTTGACGGTCATCATCAGCGCCTCGTCGTTGTCGTCAATGATGATATCCACTTCGCTTGCCTGCGCGTGCGCGGCGATATTGCTGAGCGCCTCTTCCAGGGTGCGCAGCAGGGCCACGCCCACGTTGCGCGGGCAGATCAGTTCATCTTCGGGCAGGCTGCAGCGCACGGTGATCTTGTGCTGTTCCGCAAATTGCGCAGCCAGCTCGCCCAGCGCCACATTCACACCGAGAAACTCCAGCTTGTCGTTCCACAGCTTCATCTGCATTTGCCGGTTGGTCTCGATGACATTCAGCAGCAATTGCTTCATGGTCGCGGCGCGGTCGAGCAAGGCCGCTTCCTGCGGCATTTTTTGCGTCAGCAGCGACAGGTGCATGGTCAGCGCCGTCAGCGACGAGCCGAGGCTGTCGTGCAGCTGGCGCGACAGGGCGCGCCGTTCATTGTCCCAACTGGTGTTGACATGACCGAGCAACTCGCTGAGATCGGCGGCGCGTTCCGCATCGGCCTGGGCCGCTTCCTTGTTCGGATCTGTTTGTGCGGACATAGCGCCCCGTGAATGGTGAAAGGTGGACCAAATTCAAGTTGTGGATCATACATGATGATTTCATCGCGGGGCGCATGGATGGAAAATTTCTGTCTTTTCGGCAATTTTAATCTCCTCCCATCATTTTTATATGATAGGCAATATTTCTGTTTGCGCCAGCAGGAAGTTGTTCCCGTCTTTACGTACGGCTGCGCACATACCGGGACGCCACACGCTGCCATAGTGGGGTTGTGCATTTTTCCATGCAGCATAGCCGCCCCGCGGCGCAGGGTGCAGTACAGGCCCGTTTACCGAAACGAAAGGACATGCCATGAATATCGAAACCATCGTCGACAAGGAATACCTCGACAAAAGCTTCCGCGACATCGTCAATGCCCCCATCAGCGCCTTGCGCGGCGTCAGCGCGAAGGATGCGAAGGCCTTGCAGCAAGCGTTTGGCGTGACCACCGTACGTGAATTGTCCAACCTTAATTTCGTGAAATGGGCCAGCGCGCTGGCCATCCTGGCCGATGAAGAAGGCATGAGCGGCGAAGAGCGGGCCAAGGAAGAGTTGCTTGACGACGCCGTGGAAATGACCTTCCCCGCCAGCGACCCGATCTCCGTCGATGCCGGCATCACGCGCATCGAAGTACCGCCGGAAACCGTCGATGCGCAAACGGACCACCAGCATGCGGGCCAGCATGAAGTGACGGCTGGCAAGAAATAAAACATCGTGCTCATGAAAAAAACCGGCAAGCCATCAACGTGGCTTGCCGGTTTTTTTCATGTGCGGTGCGGCGTAAAAACTCAGGCGATCGACGGAATGTTGTTTTTTTGCATATTCACCTGCGAGGCGATCACCTCGTGCGGGATGCAGCAAAAGCGGTTCTTGCCGGCACGCTTGGCTTCGTACAGAGCCGTGTCGGCCGCGCCCAGCAGGGATTCGACGGTGCTGGCGTCGTCCGGGTAGATGGCGATGCCGATGCTGGTCGACAGGCGCAGGGTCAGGTCGTTGATGAAATACGGCTCGGAAATGACTTCGATCAGCTTGGCGGCCGGTTCGCGTGCGTCGCCCTTGCCGGCCAGGTTGCCCAGCACGATGACGAATTCGTCGCCGCCGATGCGCGCCACCGTGTCTTCCTTGCGCGATGCGCTCACCAGGCGGGCCGCCACCATTTTCAGGATTTCATCGCCATAGCCGTGGCCGTAACTGTCGTTGATGGCCTTGAAGCCGTCCAGGTCCAGGTACAGGATGGCCGACTTGCCGCGGCTGCGGGCCGATTGCTGCAAGGTATGCTCGATGCGGTCTTCCAGCAGGCGCCGGTTCGGCAAGCCCGTCAGCGGATCGTGCAGCGCCAGTTCCTGCTGCTGCTTGCTGTATTGGGCCAGTTCCTTGTACAGCAGGCGCACTTCCAGCATGTTGTGGATGCGCTTGTGCACTTCCATCAGGTCGAAGGGCTTGCTGATGAAGTCGCGCGCGCCCGCTTCCAGGGCGGCGATCTTGAAACTCGGCTGTGCCGTCAGGGCCAGCACGGGCAGGTAGCCGCCATGCTCGATTTCCTTCAAGCCTTTCATGACCTGGAAACCATTGAGTTCCGGCATTTGCAGATCCAGCAAGATCAGGTCGTAGCAATGCTCCCGGTGCAGGGGGCAAACCTGGGCCGGACGCATGGTGGCGGTCACATTGGTGTAGCCGGCATCGCGCAGGATTTCCAGCATCAGGTCAACATTGTCGGGTGAATCGTCGACGACCAAAATTTTGGCTTTCAAAATCTCATCTTGGCTGGGCATGTAAGGTCTCGGTTATACGGTCTATGCAACGCTGGCTTCCACCGCAGATGATGGGCTGACGGCAGTGGGGAAGATAGTAGCGCCTTGCAACAAGTTAGGGCGCACAACAGCGCTTGAGCTCGCTTCTGACGTTCTCGCCGGCCCAGGCCGCCATCTCCAGCCTGCCGTGCAGGTGCGTTTCTGCATTTCAGTGTAGCAAACTTTAGCTTAGTTGCTTGTAGGACAGAGCCGCGTCTGAAAGTAGGAAGGCTAGCCCATGAAAATAGTCATTTTGTACTGCATCATGTATTTCTTTGCATCATCTTTTTAGGGCGGCGTATTGCTGCCCTCTTCAGGACGCTGCGCGAGGGAGCGCGTTGCGGCCAGTTGCGCCACGGCCGCCAGCAGTTCGGCCGGGTCGAGCGGTTTCGAGACCCAGGCCTGGAAGCCGCTGGCCAGTGCCCGCTGGCGGTCCTGCGGTTGCGCGAACGCCGTCAGCGCCAGCGCGGGCAGCCGGGCCGCATCAGGGGAGGCGTGCGCGCGGATTTGCGCCAGCAAGTCGAAACCGTCGGCGTCAGGCATGCCGATGTCGCTGACCAGCACATGCGGGTGTACCTGGTCCAGCAGTTGCAGCGCTTGCGCCACGTTGCCGGCGCCATGCACTTCGGCGTTGCTGTCGCGCAGGATGCGCGCCGTCAGTTCGCGCGCATCGGCCTCGTCATCGACCAGCAGGACGGTGACGCCGCGCAAGTCATGGCTGGCGGGCAAGTCGCCGCCCGTTGGCCGCGCCGGCGCGGTTCGCGTCCCCAGGGGCAGGCGCACGGTAAAGCTGGCGCCCTGCATGTCGCCGGCGCTGCTGACCGTGACCGTGCCGCCATGCTGCTCCACCAGGTGCTTGACGATCGCCAGTCCCAGCCCCAGGCCGCCATGCCGGCGCGTGGTGGAGGCGTCGGCCTGGCGGAAGCGGTCGAACACGTGGGGCAGGAAGTCATTCTTGATGCCGACGCCGTTGTCGCTCACCGTGATGGCCAGGCGGCTTGCCTCGCGGCGCACGCCGATCTCGACCCGGCCGCCTTGCGGCGTGAACTTCAGGGCATTCGACAACAGGTTCCAGATCACTTGCTGGATACGGCTGGGGTCGCCCGTGATCCTGCCAGCATCACTGGCGATGTTGCTGTGGATGGCGATGTGCTTGGCGTCGGCCGCCGGGCGCAGGGTTTCGATGGCCGAGGCGATGATGCTGGCGGGCACGATGGTTTGCAGATCCAGCAGCACCTTGCCGGAAGTGATGCGGCTCATGTCGAGCAAGTCTTCGATCAGTTGCGCCTGCGCGCGCGCATTGCGTTCGATGCTTTGCAGGCCGCGGTGCAGGTCGGCCTGGTCGCGCGTGCCGCGCCGCAGCACTTGCGCCCAGCCCAGGATGGCCGACAGCGGCGTGCGCAGTTCGTGCGACAGCGTGGCGAGAAAATCGTCTTTCAGCTGGTTCGTGCGCTCGGCGTCGGCGCGTGCCTCGCGTTCGCTGTCGAGCAGCACCTTGCGCTCTTCGGCGGCGCGCGTGGCGGCCGCGTACAGGCGCGTATTGTCGAGCGCGACGGCGGCCTGGGCCGCGATGGCCGAGACGATGCGTTCGCTGCGCGCGCTGAACATGCCCGCTTGCGGATGGCCGAGCAGCAAGCGCCCCAGCAACAGGCCCGAGCGCGAACTGACGGGCAGGCTCAGGCAGCTGCGCAGCGGCGGCGCGCCGCCGGCGCTGGCGTCGGGCGCGGCCAGCAAGTCGTTCTGGCGCATGGCCGCTCCCTGGCGCAGTTCCGTGGCGATGGCATCGGCCTGGCGCAGGCTGATGCCGTTGACGGCGCGTGCCGCGGGCAGAGCGTCGGGATCGTCGTGGATATCGCCCGCATCATCATAGTAAAAGGCGCCGAAGCGCGCGCCGCTGATGCGCGTGGCCGCATCGACGGTTTCCTGCAGCAGGGCCGGCAAGTCGAGGGTGCTGGCCAGGGCCGCGCCCGTATTGTTGAGCAGCTCGAGTACGCGCGTTTCATCGCGCAAGGCTTCCTGCGCCCGCTTGACCTGGTCGACGTCGGTGCTCGTGCCAAACCAGCGCAGCAGCTGGCCGCCCCGGTCGCGCACGGGATTGGCGCGCGTCAGGAACCAGCGGTACTGGCCGTCGGCACCGCGGATGGGGAACTCCATTTCGAAGGGCGTGCCCTCGCGCAAGGCGGCCTTCCAGGCTTGCAGCATGGAAGGCAGGTGCTGCGCGTCATAGGCGATGCTCCAGCCGTCGCCCGCCATCTGTTCGGCAGTGGTGCCCGTGTAGTCGTGCCAGCGCTGGTTGTACCAGGCAATGGTGCCGTCGAAGCTGGCGATCCAGGCCAGTTGCGGGATGGAATTGGCCAGTGCGCGCAAGTCTTCCTCGCTGTGGCGCAAGTTTTCCTCGGCCGCCTTGCGCTGGCTGATGTCCTGGATATACGTGGTCAAGCCTTCGCTGGAAGGGAAGATGCGCACTTCCAGCCAGCGCCCCAGCGGCGGATACGGCAGTTCGAAACTGCAGCTGAGCTGCTGCGCCATGGCGCGCCGGTACTGGGTTTCGAGTTCCGTGCCATGCAGGGAGGGGCAGGCATGCCACAGGTTCTTCCCCGCCAGGCTGGTGCCAGGCGCGTGTTGCGGCGCGAGCATGGCGGCGCCGCGCGTATTGAGGTAGCGGATGGTCCAGTCGCGGTCGAGCAGGCAAAAGCCGTCGGTAATGCCTTCCAGCAAGTTGGACAGGCGCTCGTCGGATAGGCTCAGCGGCGCTGATGGGGGAAGCAGATCTTGCTCGCGGTCATGCTTGGCCATCGGAAATCCTGCAACAATGAATCTGCCGCACGGGCGCTTGTCCCGCCGGGCCGCCGTCGCTAAGCTCAGTTAAATAGGTCATGATGCTCAATGTCCGCCGTCATGCATCAGGGGAGGCAAAAGCGCCCCTGTCTGGCTGGTATTGTAGCCCCAAGCGGGGCACCGCCACCGCACGCTTGCGCGCCGCCTGCAGATAGCACTGGACAGGCTGGAAAGCAGTCCCTATAATCCCGCTTCTTTCGAGGCAGCAACTCCTCGATTCGCTGGACGCGGCTGTGGAAGCAGAAGTGCCATGCGATAAAAAGGCGTCAGCTTTTTTGGCAGTGAAAAGGTAGTCGATCATGCGGGGCGGTATTCTGCAAAATCAGCTAAGCGATTGAAAAATCGAACTTTTCAAAGCGAAATGAATACGCTATAATGTTTGCCTGCGCGGCTGTAGCTCAGCTGGATAGAGTACTTGGCTACGAACCAAGGGGTCGTGGGTTCAATTCCTGCCAGCCGCACCA
>NZ_JBXAHC010000021.1:0-75106 GCF_058794735.1 Janthinobacterium sp. GW823-FHT06H09
CAGGACCGTGAAACAACTTTGCGCCGATGATAGTGCTGCAACCAGTGTGAAAGTAGGTTATCGTCAGGCTTGTTATTCGAAAAAACCCCCATCGGTGACCCGGTGGGGGTTTTTTTACGTCCGCTGGTTTTGTGTACGCCAGCGATTGCCGGATTTTTGAAAGGGATATCTTGTCTGCTATGCATACGCTGGAACAATTACGCACTGGCCAACTGGCCGGCCTGCGCCGCCTGAAGCTGTCGTGCGGCTTGACGGACTTCCCACGCGAGATATTCGACCTGGCCGACAGCCTGGAAATCCTCGACCTGTCCGGCAATGCGCTATCTTCGCTGCCCGACGATCTGCCGCGCCTGCACAAGCTGCGCATCATATTTTGCTCGGATAATCTGTTCACCACCTTGCCGGCCGTGCTCGGTTCCTGTCCTGGGCTGGAAATGATCGGTTTTAAGGCGAACCGGATCGGCCACGTGCCGGCCGCAGCCTTGCCATCGGCACTACGCTGGCTGACGCTGACCGACAATGCCATCGAAGTCTTGCCTGATGAACTCGGCAAGTGCGGGCAATTGCAGAAACTCATGCTGGCGGGAAATTGCCTGAGCAGTTTGCCGGCATCGCTGGTGAACTGCCGCAAGCTGGAACTGGTGCGCATCGCCGCCAACCGTTTCACGGCGCTCCCCGATTGCCTGCTGGCCTTACCACGCCTGAGCTGGCTCGCGTATGCGGGCAATCCCTTTACGGAAGCGCGTGAACTGGCGGCCCTGAGCGGCGCCGGGACGGCGGGCGTGGCTTGGCCGCGTTTGCAACTGGCGCAGCAGCTGGGCGAGGGGGCATCGGGCGTGATTTTCCGTGCCCGCCTCGATGGTGTTGAGGATGTCGCCGTCAAAGTATTCAAGGGGGCGATGACCAGCGACGGCTTGCCGCGCAGCGAAATGGCTGCCTGTGTCGGCGCCGGCGCCCATCCGGGGCTGATCCCCATCCTCGGGACGCTCGATGCGCATCCGCAAGGGGCGCTGGGACTGGTCATGCCGCTGATCGACGTGGCCTATCGCAACCTGGCAGGGCCGCCCAGCCTGTCATCATGCACGCGTGATGTGTATGCCGAAGGCGTGCGCTTTGAGGCACCGCAAGCCTTGACCATTGCCCAGGGCATCGCCTCGGCCGTATGCCAGCTGCATGCGCGCGGCATCGTGCATGGCGACTTGTATGCACACAATATCCTGTATGCGGACGGTGGCGCCTGCCTGCTGGGCGACTTCGGCGCGGCGTCGATGTTTGCGTCCGGTTCACCGCATGGGGAGGTACTGCAAGGCATAGAGGCGCGTGCCTTTGGCGTGCTGCTGGGCGAGTTGATCGCGCATTGCGCGGCGTCCATGCCCAGTCTGCAGGCCATGATGGATGCTTGCCTGCAGGAAGAAGTATTGCGACGGCCCAAGTTCGACGTGATCGAACGGGCATTGCGGCAGATGCTCCCCGCATAAAAAAATGGCGCAGCCTTCGCAGGCTGCGCCATTTTCATGTCATGCTGACAATATTCAGCCCGCTACCAGGATTTCTTTTTCCGGCAGGGCGATCTGGTTGTCGACGCTGAACTGGTAATCCTTGAAGACGTGTTCGGCCGTCAGGATCTGGTATTCGCCGTTGTCGAGCTTGTGCGTGGTGTCCTTCAGGCGATATGTGTAATGGCCGCAGGTCCAGCAGTTGAAGTTGCGCATGTGCGTGCACAGGCAAGTCTTGTCCATCACGACGACGGTTTTTTGTTCCGGATGGGCCGCCACTTCGCGGTTGTACGAGTTGATGTATGCGCAGTTGCCCGTCGCGTCGAGCAGGTAGCCATACGATTCGCAGCCTGGACGGATGCCGGCGCCGATGGCGGGCGTGTTCTTCAGCATGCGCATCGGGTAACCGGTCGGCGAGACGCCGTTGACGATGATGTCTTCTTCCGAGGCCTTGTAGTATTCCTGCTTGACCTTGTTCGGCAAGCCGCATTCCTTGGTGACGGTAAAGCGCGTCGCCACTTGCACGCCGGCTGCGCCCGCTTCCAGGAAGGAAACTGCGTCGCTGCCCGTGAAGATGCCGCCGGCGGCGATCAGCGGGATGTCCAGCTGTTCGGCTTTCAGGTAGGCCAGCAGTTCAGCCGTGATCGTGTGCAGGTCGTAATTGGCCCAGTCCATGCCGAAACCCAGGTGGCCGCCGGCCAAGGGTCCTTCGACGATGATGAAGTCGGGCAAACGGTCCAGCTTGGCGTTCTTGCGCAGGAAAATCTGCAAGGCGCGCACGGACGAGACGATGATGCCCAGCTTGGCGTCACGGAAACGTGGATGGTCGGCCATCAGGGCGAACGAACCGAAGTGCAGACCGGCGGACAGGGTGATGCCGTCGATGCCGGCGTCCAGTGCCGCGTTCAGGCGCACGCGCAAGGTTTCACGGGGGCCATTCATGGTCAGCTTTTCCATGCAATTGACGAAGATCAAGCCATCGCCCTTTTTCGCTTCCATGGTACGGCCGATGTGCAGACGCTGCGCTTCCGCCAGGCGGCCCAGGTCGAACTGCACCACGGCCTTGTCGCTGTTATTGATGTTGAATTTGTACAGTTTCGTCTTGTCTTTGACGAAGGTGGTGTCGAAACGGCGATCCGACACGTCTTCCACCATGGCATCGGAGATATGCCCGATACCGTTCAGCCGTGCCGCTTCCAGGGCCAGCTCCGACGTGGAAATATCCACACCCATTCCGCCTATCATGATGGGCACATATTCTTTTTTGCCAAATCGCAGGCGGAAATCATCAACACGTTTCATTGCTATCCTTAGACTACCGTGGTTATCACTGAGCCAGATGTACGGTCAAGCCCGCTGCCGGTCAGGCGCGCGGGCGCATGTAGCTGTGCGCAGCTTCAATTCTACCCCAAGCGGGCAGGTGCTCCGAGGCAGCTTGCCGCCATGCCGGTGCAAGCGCAGGCCGGAGCGTGCGCGTCATCGAAATTAATCGCGGAAATTGTTAAATTCCAGCGGCATGTCGGGCACGTCCTTGCGCAGCATGGCCATGGCCGCTTGCAGGTCGTCGCGCTTGGCGCCCGTGACGCGCACGGCTTCACCCTGGATGCTCGCTTGCACTTTCATCTTGCTGTCCTTGATGACGCGCACGATTTTCTTGGCATCATCCGATTCGATGCCATTCTTGATCTTGATGATCTGCTTGACCTTGTCGCCGCCGATCTTCTTGATGTCGCCTTCGTCGAGGAAGCGCACATCGACCTTGCGTTTGGTCAATTTATTGGTCAGCACGTCGCGCACCTGGCTGAGCTGAAATTCCGAATCCGCGAATGCGGTCAATTCGTTTTCCTTGTGTTCGACGCGGGCATCACTGCCCTTGAAGTCGAAGCGGGTCGTGATTTCCTTGTTGGATTGCTCGACGGCATTCTTGACTTCGATCATATCGGCTTCGGAGACTACATCAAATGACGGCATGGTCTGTTCCTTTTCTTGTTAAAGCGAGCGCGCGCTCGGCGCGCTGGGCCTTGGCGGCTGATTCTGCGCCATGGGACGGCCCTGTTAAAGATGCGACATTTTAACGGACAACGGGCAAGTCGCCCTTGTCCTGAGGTGGTTTTTTGTCGCTTTCGCTCTATAATCGAGCAAAATTTCCCTATCCCATGCATCCAGAGCTCACCATCGAACACAATTACAACCTCCAGCGCCTGAATACCTTCGGCATCGCGGCCCATGCGGCCGCCTACGTACGCATTACTTCGCAGGCCCAGCTGCAGGCCGGGCTGCAAGATCCCGCCCTGTCCGCCATGCCGCGCCTGATATTGGGCGGCGGCAGCAACATCGTGCTGACGGGCGATTTTCCCGGCGCCGTGCTGCACATGGCCACGCGCGGCATGCGCCTGGCGCAGGCGGATTTCGAGACGATACTCGTCACGGCCGCGGCCGGCGAAAACTGGCACGACTTCGTGCAGTGGACCCTGGCACAAGGCGTGGGCGGACTGGAGAACCTGTCCTTGATCCCCGGCACGGTGGGTGCGGCGCCTATCCAGAATATCGGCGCGTATGGCGTGGAAATCAAGGATTATCTGCATAAGGTGAGCGTCATGCACAGCGCCAGCGGCATCGTCTTCGACATGGACCGCGACGCCTGCCGTTTCGCCTATCGCGACAGCATCTTCAAGCAGGCCGACGGGCGCGAGCTGATCGTGCTGGAAGTGACGTTTGCCTTGCCCGCCGAGTGGCAGCCGAACTTGCGCTATGCGGAACTGGCGCAGGCCGTGGCCGAGCGCCATCTTGCCGAGCCGACGCCGCAACAGGTGGCCGACACGGTGATGGCGATTCGCCGGCAAAAATTGCCGGACCCGGCCGTGATCGGCAATGCGGGCAGCTTCTTCAAGAATCCGGTGGTGTCACGCGAGCAATGTCTTGCCTTGCTGGAACGTTTCCCCGCCTTGGTGCACCATGCGCAGCCCGATGGCACGGAAAAGCTGGCGGCCGGCTGGCTGATCGATCAGTGTGGCTGGAAGGGGAAAAACCTGGGGCCCGCGGGAGTGTATCCCAAGCAGGCGCTGGTTCTGGTGAATAATGGCGGCGCTCGTGGCGCGGACATTACCCGGCTGGCGGAAGCGATACAGGATGATGTAGAGGCGAAATACGGCGTGCGCCTGTCGCCCGAGCCTGTGTTTGTTTAATCAAGCGAAGTGGCAGACGTAATCCACGGTTTCCGTTGTTTCGATGTCAAAATAGCTATTGCCCGGGATTTTGAATTCCGTGCCCGCGCCATAGCTGTGCCACTCCGTCGCGTCGGCCAGGCGCACCTTGCACAGGCCGCCGATGATTTCCATCGTTTCCGGGGCGCCCGTGTTGAAGCGCAACGATGACGGGAAAATCACGCCCACGCTTTTCTTCGTGCCATCGGCCAGGATGACGTTGTGCGAGACGCATTTGCCGTCAAAGTAGATATTCGACTTCTTGACGACGCTGACATTGTCCAGTTGTGTGCTCATGCTTCACTTTCCTTGCTGTTAAAAATCAGTCCTGGACGTCATCGGCGCTCAGCACGCTGTTGCGTCCGCCGCGCTTGGCCGCGTACAGGGCCTGGTCGGCGCGGTTGATCAGTTGCTCGACCGTCGAGTCGGGCGAAGGCACGACGGTGGCCACGCCGATCGAGATGGTAACGATGCCCGTGCCTGCCGCCGGGTTCTCGATCTGCAAGCCTTCCAGATGGCGCCGGCATGCTTGGGCGATCAGCAGCGCGCCGGCCGCTTCCGTTTCCGGCAGGATCAGGGCGAACTCTTCGCCCCCGTAGCGGGCGGCCAGGTCGGCCGGGCGTTTCAAATGTTCCGTGAGCACGGCGGCAACTTTTTTCAGGCACAGGTCGCCCGCCAGGTGGCCGAAATGGTCGTTATAGCTCTTGAAATGGTCGATATCGCAGAACAGCAGGCTCAGCGGCGCCTTGTCGCGCTGGCCCCGCTGCCATTCGAAATGCAGGGTTTCATCGAAACGGCGGCGGTTGGCGATGCCCGTCAAGCCATCGAGGGCGGCCAGTTTCTGCAATTCAATGTTCGCGTCCGCCAGGTTCTTTTGGCTTTCGCGCAGGAAACGAAAAGCCTGGTCGCGCTGCAGGCGGCTGATGTGCGCGTTGGAATGGTAGCGTATGCGCGCCAGCAGTTCCAGGCGGTCCGGCAGTTTCACCACATAATCGTTGGCGCCGACGGCAAAGCTGTGGGCCTTCAGTTTCGGGTCGTCCTTGGCCGACATCACGATCACCGGCACGTGCGCGAGCGCCTCGTTTTCGCGGTACTGCTGGATCAAGGCGAAGCCGTCGATGCCCGGCATCACCAGGTCTTGCAGGATGACGGTCGGTTGCAAACGCTGCGCCGTGTCCAGCGCCTGCGTGGCGTCGGTCACATAATGAAATTCGATATCCTGCTGGTCGCTGAGCATGCGGCGGACTGCCTCGGCAATGATCAACTGGTCGTCCACCAGCAGCACGCTGACCTTGAATTCGGTCAATGCGGGTTCATGCTGGGTGAAGCTGGAGGAGAATTCTGGCATTGCATTCTTTTCAGATGTTAGGGGAGGGCTCCCACCCATTGTTGAGTTTGGCGCCCAGACGGCCGCGCAGGCTGGCGCCTATTCTATCCAATGGCAGGATTTGCTGCGCCGCATCGAGTTCAGCCGCCGCGCGCGGCATGCCATACACGGCGCTGCTGGCCTGGTCTTGCGCGATCGTCGTCTTGCCTGCGCGGCGCATGGCCAGCAAGCCGTCGCCGCCGTCGCGCCCCATGCCTGTGAGCAATACGCCGATGGCGTCGCCGCGCCAGTGCTGCGCCACGCAGTTGAAGAAGACATCGACGGACGGGCGGTAAACATAGTCGCGCGGTGCTGCATCGTAACCCAAACGATAATTTTGATCTAGCAGCAAGTGGTCATTGGTCTTGGCGATCAGTACCGTGCCGGACACCAGTTCATCGCCTTCGGCGATCACGCGCACGGGCATGCTGAGCTGGTCATCGAGCCATTTGGCGAAGTGCGAGGCGAAGGTTTCATCGATGTGCTGCACCACCACGATGGCGCAGCCGGGCGGCGCCGTCCAGCCGGCCAGCACCTTGGCCACGGCCGAGGGGCCACCCGTCGAGGCGCCGATGGCCACCAGCGTCGATACCTGGCCGTCGCCCCGTTCGCCGCCATTGCCGTTCGCCGGGCGCGGCGGCGGCGCTTCGGCGCTGTGGCGTATCAGCTTGCCGATGGTCTTGATCTTGGCCAGCAGTTCGCTGTCGCCGCCCACTTCCCCCTGCAGCACCGGCGTGGCCGTGACGTCGAGCGCCCCCGCGCCCAGCGCGCGGAAGACCTGGTTGACATTGTCTTGCGGCCGGCCCGTGACGACGAGGATGGCGCACGGGCTTTGCTCCATGATCAGGCGCGTCGCTTCCACGCCATCCATCTCCGGCATGTTCAGGTCCATCAGGATCAGGTCGGGTCGGTTGCCTTCGCACATGCGCACGGCCTCCAGCCCCGTGCGGGCGATCCACAGCACCTGGTGTTCCTGCGTACTGGCGACCACCCGGCGCAGGGCCTCGGCGGCCATGGCGACATCGTTGGCAATGGCAATTTTCATGAATGACGGCTCATAAGCGGGCATCTCCTATCAGGTCGGCCACCGCGTCGAGCAAGGTCTCGTCGTGGAAGCTGCCTTTGGTCAGATAATAATCGGCGCCGGCGGACAGGCCGCGCGCGCGGTCTTCCGGGCGGTCCTTGTACGAGACGATCATCACCGGCAGCTTGTGCAGGTGCAGGTCCTTCTTGATCAGCGAAACGAGTTCGATGCCATCCATGCGCGGCATGTCGACGTCGGTGATCACCAGGTCGTACTCGCCGCTGCGCACCACGTTCCAGCCGTCGATGCCGTCGATGGCCACGTCGACCTCGAAACCGCGCGCCAGCAACAGCTTGCGCTCCATCTCGCGCACCGTCAGCGAATCGTCGACGACGAGGATGCGCTTGGCGCGGCGCTGCTGCGCGTGGCCGGCCTGCGCCAGCTGGTGCAGGCCGCCTTCGTGCAGCAGCTTGTCGATCGACAGCAGCAAATCGGGCACGTCGAGGATCAGCACCGGCTCGCCGTCGTCGAGCAGGGCGGCGGCGGAAATGTCGCGCATCTTGCCGAAGATCGGGTCGATGGCCTGCACCGCCAGGCTTTGCTCGCCGCGGATGGCGTCGACCACCAGCGCATAGCTTTGCTTGCCGCGCCCGATCACCACCACCGGCAAATCGTCGGTCTGGCTGGCCGCTTCGCCCAGTTCCAGCACCTGCGCCGCCGACACCAGGCCCAGATGTTCGCCCTTGAGTTCGAAGAACTGCTTGTTTTCCAGGGTATGGATGGCTGCTTGCGGCACGCGCACCACGCTTTCCACCTTGACGATGGGGATGGCATAGGCTTCGCCGTGCACGTCGACCACCAGCGCGCGCACGATCGACTGCGTCAGCGGCAGGGTGATCAGGGCGCGGAAGCCCCGGCCCGGCTCCGATTCCAGGCGCACCGTGCCGTTTTGCTGGCGTATCGTCTCATGCACGATGTCGAGGCCCACGCCGCGTCCAGACAATTGATTGGCCGTCGCCTTCAGGCTGAAGGCGGGCAGGAACAAAAACTCCAGCAGCTCGCCCGGCGACAGCGCGGCGGCCATGGCGGGACTGGCCATCTTGCGTTCGATGACGGACTGGCGGATTTTTTCCAGGTCGACGCCGCGCCCGTCGTCGCTGATCTCGATGCTCAGCATGCCGGCGCGGTGGCGCGCTTCCATGCGTATCGTGCCCATCGCTTCCTTGCCCGCGTCGATGCGTTCGTACGGGCCTTCCATGCCATGGTCGATGGCATTCCTGAGCATGTGGTTCAGCGGGCTTTCGATCTTCGCCAGGATGTCGCGGTCGACCAGGGTGTCTTCCCCTTCGATCTCCAGCTGCACTTCCTTGCCCAGGCTGCGCGCCAGGTCGCGCACCATGCGCGGAAACGCATGGATGCCGTCGCGGAAAGGGCGCATGCGCAGGGCCAGCACTTCGTCGACCATGCCTTGCGAGACGGCCAGCAGGCGCCGCTCATAGGTTTCGATGTCGGCGATGTGCTCGAGCATGAACTGCTTCAGCGGTTGCGTCTTTTGCAGCGCCAGCAGGGACTTTTCCATCAGGCCCGGGTCGGCCAAGCGGGCAATGGCTTCGTGCAGGTGCTCGATGGCGGAAAACAGGCTGCTCTGGTTGCGCTTGAAACGCTGCAGGGCACCGACGAACGGGTGCATCTGGTGCGCATTGATGCGCGATTCGCTGGCCAGCGACAGCAGCTTGTCGAAGTTTTGCGCCACAGCCTTGGCCGGTGCGGCACCCGTACGCGGGGCAGGCGCGGCCGCCGACTCAGGCTCTTCGCCTGCCAGGCCGCTGGCCACGGGAGCCTGCAGTTCGGTCGGGTTGGGCGTTTCCTGCGGCAAGGGGGCGGGAGCGGAGGCAGGCAACGAGGGCAGGGCCGGCAATTCGGGCAGGTCGGCGATGCCGGCGATGGCGTTCAGGGTCTGGTCGATTTGCGCCGCATTCGCGGCCAGCCACGCTTCGGCGCCCGCGTCGTCCAGGCGCGACAGCTGCACGATCAGGTCGACGCCCGACAGCAGCACGTCGACCCGTTCCGGCGTCAGCTTCAAGCGGCCGTGCTGGGCGGCGACAAAGCTGTCTTCCATGCCGTGCGCCAGCTGCACCACCACCTGCAGGCCGACGATGGCGGCGGCACCCTTGATCGAGTGCGCCGCGCGCATCATCGCCTCGACGGCCGCCGCGTCGCCCGCATGGCGCTCCATGGCCAGCAAGCCGTCGGTGAGAATCTGGGTCTGGCTGTCCGCCTCCATGCGGAACAGGTCCAGCATGGAAAAGGCACTCAGGTCGCCGTGCTGGTCCTGGCTCATCGTAATAGTCTCGCAAGTTGAAAGCCGATCAGCGCCGTGTCGAGGCAGCCGATGCGCATATCGCCCTCGGTGATGACGCCGGACAAAAAGCGCGACAGGCCCTTGTTGATGGTCGCCGCCGGCGCCTGCACGGCGCCCGACGCATAGCGCACGATGCCGTGCAGGTCGGCCACGGGCAGGGCGTAAGCCTGCTCTTCCCAGCGCAGCAGCAGCAGGCGTGCAAACGTGTGGCGGCCGCGGGCCGCTGGCGCACCCTGTTCGTCGATGCCCAGCAAACTGGCCAGCGACATGCACGGATACAGCTTGCCGCCGATATTGACGATGCCCGCCAGACCGCGCCCGCTGCGGTGCGGCAGCACATGCGGCTTGGCCTGCGGCGCCACGGCGTCGAACACGTGCGTGGGCAGCGCCAGCCATTCGCGGCCGATGCGAAACACCAGCGCGGAACTGTCGCGCACTTCGCCGCCCGTATCGATCTGGCGGAAGTGGCTGGCCCAGTCGCGCCGGTAGTGTTCGTCCACGGGCCGCTGCAGGTTGCGCCGGGCGGCGCCCGCGTACACGTCGCAGTTGCGGCAATGCACGTTGGCTGGCAGCTTGGGGCAGCTCTGGTCGCCGACCACGCCGATATGGTTCCAGCAGTCGTCGATGGTGGCGGGGGACTCGGTGGCGATGAGATTTGTCATGCTTGCCCCTTAGTTGGACGCCTGGCGGCGCTCGTAAATGCGTGCCGCGCGCGCCTTCAGGGTGGCGGCGGCCGTTTGGTTGCCATTGCGTTCGGCCAGCAGGGCCAGATGGCACAGCGCCTCGTAATGGTCGGGCTGCAGGTAGATGCAGCGGCGCCAGTAGTCGTCGGCCAGGTCCATCTTGCCGGCCAGTTCGTTGATGATGCCCAGCATGAAATACGCTTCCGCCGCCTCGGGCACTTTCGCCAGGTGCGCGTGGCATTTGTCGCCGGCCTCGCGCAACTGGCCGCGGTCGGCCAGCAGGCGCGCCTCTGCCAGCAAATCGGCTTGCGCTGCCGGCGCGGGCGATGGCACGGACACGGGGCGCGTGCGCGGCACCGCCGACGCGGCGGAAGAGGGGGCTGCTACTGCAGCGCGCCCTGGCGCGGGCGGCACGCTGCGCAGGGGACGCGCGACAGGCAGCGGCGCCACTAGCACGGGGCTGGCCGGCGCCGCTGTTTCCTTCTTCAGGGCGAAAGCCTGGCGGAACTGCAGCGGCGCAAAGCCGTTCTGGCAGAACGAGGGCACTTCCGCATAACCGGCCAGCAGCATGCCGTCGTCGGCCAGCAGGGCGGACAGGTTGGCGATGGCGGCGCGCGTGGTCGGTTTGTCGAAGTAAATCAGCAGGTTGCGGCAGAAGATGACGTCGTAATGTTTGCTGCAGCTGGCGGTATCGAACTGCAGCAGATTGCCCTGCCTGAAGGTCACCTGGTCGCGCAGGGAGTCGATGATGCGGTAGGCGTCGTCGGCCACGTGCGTGAAATAGCGTTCGCGGAAGGCCACGTCCTGCGCGCGGAAGGCGTTGCGGCCATACACGCCGGCCTGCGCCCGCTCGATGCAGCCGGGGCTCAGGTCATACGCGTCGATGCTGAACGCCTGTTTCGGCACACCGCCGTCGCGCAGCGCCATGGCCATCGAATACGGTTCCTCGCCGCCCGCGCACGGGATCGACAGGATGCGCGTGGCGCGTCCGCGCGCCCAGCGCTCCTGCACCAGTTCGACGGTGGCGTAGAACGCTTGCGGATCGCGGAACAGCCACGATTCGGGCACCACCACCAGTTCGATCAATTGCGTCATTTCGGCCGGCGTGAGCGCCTGCAGGTAAGCCTGGCTATCGGCAAAGCCCGTCCGCTCCATGCGCTGATTGACGGCCCGCTCGGCCACGGATTTGGACACCGACAGGCCGGTCGCGCGGCGCAGCAGGGCTTGCGCCGTCATGCCGCGCTCGCTTCCTGAAACAGCAGCGCGCGCACGTCCGGCGGCAGCAGGTGTTCCAGCTCGACCAGCTGCACGATGCCGTCGGCGTCGCTGGCCACCTGGCCCAGGAAGGGCACCGTCGCCACGCCGCTGTCCTCAAGCCCTTGCGGGTCGATATCGGCGATGCCGCGCACCTGCGAGGCCAGCAGGCCCAGCGCATGCATGGCGCCGTCCGGCGCGCGGTAGTCGACGATGACGATGCGCGTGTCGAACTGCGCGGCGGCGGGCGGCAGCCCGGCCAGGCGCGACAGGTCGATCACGGGCACGGGCGTGCCGTGCAAGTCCATCAGGCCGGCCACGTAGTCTGGCGTAAGCGGCAACTGCTTCAGCTCCAGCAGCGGCAGCACGCGCACGATGCCGGCCAGGGGCAGGCCGTAGCGGTCGCGTCCGATGTGAAAGAGCAGCACTTTCATGGGATCAGATGGTGACGGCGAAGGTCGACACGCTCGACTGCAGGTCGCCCGCCGCATATTGCAACTGGTGCACCGCCTCGCTGGTGGCTTTTAATGACTCCACCGTTTGCTGGGTGGCGTCGTTGAGCTGCATCATGGTGTCGGAAATCTGCGACGCGCCGATCGCCTGCGACTGCATGCCTTGCAGCACGGCGTCGAACTGCGGCGTGAGTTTCTGCACCTGGTCCATGACGGACGACAGCTGCTCGGCCACTTGGCGCACTTCGCCCACGCTGCGGCGAATTTCTTCCGAGAATTTATCCATGCCCATCACGCTGGCGGATACGGCAGATTGCATTTCTTTCAACATTTGTTCGATATCCCAGGTGGACACCGAGGTCTGGTCGGCCAGGCGGCGGATTTCCGTCGCCACGACGGAGAACCCGCGGCCCGCCTCGCCCGCCTTTTCCGCCTCGATGGCGGCGTTCAGCGACAGGATGTTGGTCTGGTCGGCCACCTTCGTGATGGTGATCAGCACGCTATTGATATTGCTGGCCTTTTCCGACAAGGCGGCCAGCTTGGCGTTGATGGAATCGGTGGCCGAAACCATATGCTGCATGGTCGAATCCATGCGCTTGAGGTTATTCTGCGCTTCGGCCGTGGCATTCGTCGTGTAGTCGGCCACGGCGGTGGCGTCTTCCATGGTTTTGAGCAACTGGCTCGTGTTGGCCGAGATTTCCTTGGTGGTGCTGAGAATTTCCACGCTCGTTTGCGCTTGCTCAATGCCCGTGGCTTCCTGCTGGCGCGCCGAGGCGGCAATTTCCGTGGCGGACGTCGTCACCTGGATGCCGGCCTTTTGTACATTGTTGAGCAGGCTGCGCAGGTTTTCGAACATCTTCGCCAGGCCATTGCCTAGTTGCCCGATGGCATCGCTGCCCGTGATGCTGACCTTGCCCGTCAGGTCGCCCGAGGCCGCCTTGGATACCACATCCAGCAAGGAATCGACCTTGGCCCGCAAGGTGTTGGTGGCGGCCAATTCGTTGGCCTGGTTGTCCTGGATGGTTTGCGCCATGCGGTTGAACTCTTCCGTTACCTTGCCCAGTTCGTCGCGCGAGAGGATGGCGGCGCGCGCGCCTTGCTCGCCGCCGGCGATGCGCCCGACGGCGTCCGTCAGGCTGTTCAGCGGGCCGAGGATGGCACGGCCCAGCAGATAGGAAATGCCCAGCGCCAGCACCACGCACAGCAGGCCGCCCAGGGCCAGGGTCAACATCATGGTTTCCTGCAATTTTGCCGTGGTGGCCGTGCGTTCGGCCAGCAAGCGGGTTTCCTCGGCGGCCACTTCGTCGAGCAGCTTGTTCGCTTGCGCGACAGCCGGGTAGCCGCTTGGCGGCATGGAGCGCGCCACCGCTTCCGTGGCGCCCGGCGCATTGCCCAGCGCGCGGCGCTTCTCGATCAGGGGATGGATCCACTCCTTGACCCAGGTGCTGGTCAGCTGGTCGATCTTGCGGAAACGTTCCGACTGCAGCTTGTTGTCGACCGTCATGGCGATGGCTTTTTGCGTGTGTTGGCTCAGCATTGCCGTTTCATCGGTTTCCGGGGTCAGCGAGGCTTCGTTGCCGGTCAGGATGAAACCGCGCGCTTCCACCTGGATTTGCAGGATGGAATTGTGGATCTTGTCGATCTCGACCAGCACTTCCATCGTATGGCGGTCCCATGCATTAGCCTCGGACAGCCGCGAAAAGCTGTTGTAGGCCACGCCCAGCAGGATCAGGATGATGGCCACGATGGAGCCGAAGCCCAGGTACAGTTTATTCTTGATACTCAGGTCTTTGAACATGGTGGCTCCGGAAGCGGGAAGTTTTCGACTAAGAGTCGCCTAACAGAACCGTAGCGAGCGGCAGCGAGTTGCGGCTGAGAAGCGCAACTGTGCGCATGCACAGTGAGCATCGCAGGCCGCAAATCGCGCCGCGCAGTAGGTTATGTTAGGTGCTCTAAATTGCACTGTAGCATTTTGCCACGGGGACAGCAAAATGGGGGTGATCCGGGTGCGCGCAGGGCCGTAAATCGCGGACGAGTGCGTTTCAAACGCAAAAAAGCCGCCCGTGGGCGGCTTGAGCTGGCGCGGGAGCAGGTGCCCCCTGGCTAACTAATTACTTCTGGCCTCGTTTTTCGCGGGCGATGGCGGCGATGCGCATGCGCAAGGCGTTCAGCTTGATGAAGCCGCCGGCATCGGCCTGGTTGTAGGCGCCGCCGTCTTCGTCGAAGGTGGCGATGTTCATGTCGAACAGCGAATCCGTCTTCGAATCGCGGGACACAACGATGACATTGCCCTTGTACAGCTTGATGCGTACCCAGCCGTTCACGGTTTCCTGCGTGTGGTCGATCAGGGTTTGCAGGGCAACGCGCTCGGGCGCCCACCAGTAGCCGTTGTAGATCATCGACGCGTAGCGCGGCATCAGGTCATCTTTCAGGTGGGCCACTTCGCGGTCCAGGGTGATCGATTCGATGGCGCGGTGGGCCTTGAGCATGATGGTGCCGCCCGGGGTTTCATAGCAGCCGCGCGACTTCATGCCGACGTAGCGGTTTTCCACCAGGTCCAGGCGTCCCACGCCATGCTTGCCGCCAACCTTGTTCAGTTCGGCCAGCACGGTCGCCGGCGACATGCGCACGCCGTTGATGGCGACGATGTCGCCTTTTTCGTATTCGATGTCCAGGTATTCCGCTTCGTCCGGCGCCTTTTCAGGGCTGACGGTCCAGCGCCACATCGTTTCTTCCGCTTCGGCGCTCGGGTTTTCCAGGTGGCGGCCTTCAAAGCTGATGTGCAGCAAGTTGGCATCCATCGAGTACGGCGCGCCGCCGTTCTTGTGCTTCATGTCGATTTCGATGCCGGCGTCTTCCGCGTACTTCAGCAGTTTTTCGCGCGACAGCAGATCCCACTCGCGCCATGGGGCGATGATCTTCACGCCTGGCTTCAGGGCGTAGGCGCCCAGTTCGAAACGCACCTGGTCATTGCCCTTGCCGGTCGCGCCGTGCGAGATGGCGTCGGCGCCCGTGGCGTTGGCGATTTCGATCAGGCGCTTGGCGATCAGCGGACGGGCGATCGAGGTGCCCAGCAGGTATTCGCCTTCATACACGGTGTTGGCGCGGAACATCGGGAAGACGAAATCGCGCACGAATTCTTCGCGCACGTCTTCGATATGGATGTTTTCCGGCTTGATGCCGAATTTGATGGCCTTGGCGCGCGCCGGTTCCAGTTCTTCGCCCTGGCCCAGGTCGGCCGTGAAGGTGACGATTTCGCACTGGTAGTTATCTTGCAGCCATTTCAGGATGACGGAGGTGTCGAGTCCGCCGGAATAGGCCAGGACTACTTTTTTAATGTCGCTCATATTGCTTCCAGTTGTCGTTGTCGATGTATGTATTGCGATGCTGCCAGGTTTTTTATGCAGTGCCGGGCGAATTATTCGATTTTACCGAGTAACAGGTATTCGATCAGCGCTTTTTGCACGTGCAAGCGGTTTTCCGCCTCGTCCCACACCACCGATTGGGGGCCGTCGATCACTTCGGCGGCCACTTCCTCGCCGCGGTGGGCGGGCAGGCAGTGCATGAACAGCGCGTCGGGCGCCGCGCGGGCCATCTTCGCGCCATCGACGATCCAGCCGTCGAAGGCGGCGATACGGGCCGCGTTTTCCGCCTCGTAACCCATGCTGGTCCACACGTCCGTGTTGACCAGGTGCGCGCCTTCGCAGGCGTCGGACGGGTTGGCAAAGAAAGTGTAGCGCTCGGTCTTGACTTGCGACAGGTCGATGTCGTAGCCCTTCGGCGTCGATACGTTGACGTGGAAGCCGAACACTTCGGCCGCCTGCAGCCACGAGTACAGCATGTTGTTGGCGTCGCCGATCCAGGCGACGACCTTGCCGGCGATCGAGCCGCGGTGTTCGATGTAGGTAAAGATGTCGGCAAAGACCTGGCACGGGTGGTGTTCATTGGTCAGGCCATTGATCACCGGCACGCGCGAATTGGCGGCGAAACGCTCGATGATTTCCTGGCCGAAGGTGCGCACCATGATGATGTCGCACATGCGCGACATGACCTGGCCCGCGTCTTCCACCGGCTCGCCGCGGCCCAGCTGGGAGTCGCGCGTGTTTAGGTAGATGGCGGCGCCGCCCAGCTGGTGCATGCCGGCTTCGAACGACAATCGCGTGCGGGTGGAGTTCTTTTCAAAGACCATCACCAGGGTGCGGTCGATCAGCGGATGGTAGATTTCGTAATTCTTGAACTTGCGCTTGATCAGATGGGCGCGTTCGATCACATATTCATACTCTTCCAACGTGAAATCGGAGAACTGGAGGTAGTGCTTGATCGGTTTTTTTGTCGACATAATGACCACTTGAAGATGCGCAGGCCGCCGGCGGCGTGCCTTTCCCGCCGGGTTGCATCAGCGTACAACATCTCGTCTGATGACTGCCTCGCCCGGCGCGCTGCTGTGTTGATCGGTGCCCGCGCCTGTTTGTCGCGCGGGTCGATGCGGTTTGCCAAGTTGTAAATCATGCAATGGCAGGGACTTCAGCCATTCAATTATAAGGGTTTTGCTTTTAGATTGGAAAGACTGGCCGGACGGGTACTTGTGTAGACAAGTATCCGCGTCCAGCCATGGTCTTGCCGGCATCAATAGATGCTGGCCGGGCTGGCCGCATCGATCTGCGGCGCCACCAGGGGCAAGTCCAGCGTGAAATGCGTGCCGGCGGGGCTGCTGGCCACCTGGATGGTGCCACCCAGCAGGGCCGTGACGATGTTGTAGCTGATCGACAAACCGAGGCCGCTGCCGCCCTGGCCCAGCTTGGTGGTAAAGAAAGGGTCGAAGATGCGCGACAAATGCTGTTCGGCGATGCCGCCGCCATTGTCGGCGAAGACGATCCGCACGCGCGCGCCATCGAGCGTGGCGGACAAACGCATGCAGCCCTTGCCGGCGGCGCCGTCGTTGGGCGCGGGAGCGAAGGCGTGCAGCAGGGCGTTGTTGATCAGATTGGTGATCACCTGGCCGAACGGGCCCGGATAGCTGTCCAGCGAGATGCCGAATGCGATATCCGTCTCGATGCGGTGGCCCGAGCTGCGGATGCGGTTCATGACGGTGGCGATGATTTCATTGCTCACCTGCTGCAGGTCGAACTGGCGCCGTTGTTCGGTGGTGCGGTCGACGGCCACCTGCTTGAAGCTGTTGACCAGGTCGGCCGCGCTGTGCAGGCCGCGCATGACCAGCGCCGATGCCTTGCCCGCATCGTCGATGTAGGCGGCCAGGTCCGAGCGTCGCAGGCCGGGACCGTTCATCAGGCGTTCCACGTCTTCCGTCTTTTGCAGCATGGTGCTGGCGATCAGCAGGCTGTTGCCGATCGGGGTGTTGAGTTCATGCGCCACGCCCGCCATCAGCGAACCGAGGGCGGCCAGTTTTTCCTGCGATACCAGTTGCGCCTGGGCGTCTTGCAGTTGCCGGTAGGCGCTGGCATTGTCGAGCGCGATGGCGCCATACGCGCACAGGGTGCGGAAGATCAGGCGTTCGCGTTCGCCGTAGGCATGTGCATGGCAAGCCTGCACCGTCATCACGCCCAGCACGCGTTCGCCCACCGTCAAGGGCACGTACAGCACGCTCTGGTTATGCAGCGTGCCGGGCACGGTGTAGGCGTGGCGCTTGGGCGGTACCTGGTCGATATACACTTCGCGCCGGCCAAGCAGGCAGCGCACGGAATAGGCGCGTGGGTTGCTCAGTGGAATGGCGTTGTCGGACAGGGGCCGGCCCGCTTCCACGCCGTGCGCGCGGCGCAGCGCCGTGCCCGCCGCATCGAGCATGTAGACGGCGAAGGTGTTGACTGGCAGCAAGGCATGCACGTGGCGGTCCAGTACCTGGAACACGGCGCTGGCGTCGAGGTGGGTGGTGATTTCCTGGCCGATGGCCGACAGCCGCTCCAGGGTCTCGCTGGTCTGCTGCAATACTTCGGCGCGGCGCGCTTCGGAGGCGGCCAGTTCGCGGTGGTGATAGCCTTCCGAACGCGCATGTTCCGTCTGGTGGTAGACCTGCATGGCGGTGGCGCGGTTGCTCGCCTGCTGGGTGTGGCTTTTTTCGCGCGCCACGCCCGCATCGAGGGCGATATCGTAGGCGCGCGCATAGTCGCCCGCATGCGCGTACTCGCGCGCCAGCGCATCGAGCAGTTCGCCCGGCGGCACATAGCCTTCGATGGAGTCGGCCACCTGCAGTGCCTGGTGCAGGAAATGCAGGGCGGGATTGCGTTCCTGCATGCCTGCGGGCGGCGGCAAGTCATGGCGCGCATGCAGCATGGACAAAACGCGCAGCGCCGCCACCTGGTGCATGGCGTCGCCCTGCGCGGTGGCCAGCTGGCAAGCCCGTTCGGCCGCCTGCAGCGCTTCGTCCGGGCGATCCAGGTAAGACAGCGCGTGGGCGCTGCCGCGCTGGGCCATGCTGCGGAAATCGGCCTGGCCCAGCGCTTCGGCGCGCTGCGCCAGGCGGCTGAAGGCGTCGAGCGCCGTGTCGTAGTCGCCCTTGTCCAGGCTCAGTTCGCCCAGGTGGAACAGGGCGTTGGCATAGGTGCGCGCGCCCGCCACGGGGGCCAGGATGTGCAGCGCTTCGCGCAGCAGTGTTTCGGCGTCGGCCAGGCGCCCCAGCTTGCGCATGGTCTCGGCCGTATGCGTCTGGCAGGCGCCGATGCTGCGCGGCCAGCCGGTGGGGCGCGCCAGGTCCAGCGCGCACTGCATCCATTCGAGGGCCGATTCGTTGTCGTTGAGGCTGGAGAAGCAGTCGCCGATATTGATGGCGGCCGTGATCGCGCCGCGCAGCTGGCCGCTTTCCAGGGCCGCCTCATAGCTTTGCATGTAGTGGCCGGCGGCCGTGCCCAGGTCGCGTGACGTGTGCGCCAGCAAGCCGCGAAAGTCGTGCACCCAGGCGGCCAGCGGCGCGGGCAGCTTGCCGCTGGCGCCGTCGGTCTGGAAGTGGCCGCCCCATCGGACCTGGGCGGCCGGCGCGTCGTGCAAGACGGCCCAGCGCGCCGTGGCCGCGTCGGCCAGGCCGGCGCGCATCGCATCGCCGGCGCTACGCGCTTGCTGCGCCGCGGCCAGCAGTTCGGCGTCGCAGCGGGCATGGTCGCCACGGTCGACGGCGATCGAGGACAGCAGCCAGTGGGCGTCGGCGCAGCCGGCGCCGTCGCCATGCGCGCACAGGATGGCGTGCGCCGCCAGGGCCAGGCTTTCGGCCGCATCGAGTGCGCCTTGCAGCCATGCCACTTCCGCCTGCACCAGTTGCAGACGCGCTTGGGCGCTGGCCAAGGCGGGTGGCGGCAGTTGGACGTGGGGCAACAAGGCTGCCGCTTCGGCTGCATGGTGCAGAGCCTGTGCGCAGTTGCGCTGGCGCAAATACCATGCCAGCAACAGCAGCAGCGGTACGCGCCCGGCGCCGCGCAACGGCAGCAATGCGCTTTCCCACTGCGCTACGTCATGTTCGAGCGCGAACATTTCCATTCAAGCATTCTCCCCGCAAACAGTGGCGCCAGCCTGCGACCGCACAGGCCATGCGTCATCGCATTGTAAGCTGCATTCAGGGGAATTGTTCAGTCCGCAGGGCAGAATTGTGCGTCCCGCCCGGCCGCCACGACAGGGCGTTTCTCCGGCCGTGCTACGGCCGGCCGCAGGCGTCTAGCGTGACACGAGGCGGATGCGGGCGCTGCCGTCCATGGTGCTGGCGCTGCGCATGTCGGCAGGCATGCGCAAGCCGGGCAGGAACTGGGCGTCGTCGATCACCACGCGCTCGCCCGTATTGCTGAAAACGAAGGTCGAGCCCTTTTTGCTGACAAACTGGCCCGGCCCGGTGGGATAGATTTCCACGCTGGGCTTTGCATGCAATTCCCTGTCGTCGATCAGGCGGCCAAAGAAATGGGTGTCCTGCTGCTGGACTTCCAGCCGTTGTCCATTCGACAGGCGGTATTGCTGCTCGATGTCTAAGGCTTCCTGTGCCGTGACGTGATAGTAGGTGCCAGAGGTGACGCGCACGCTGTCTGCGGCTTGCGGCGTCATCGCGGTTTGGGCCTGGGCTGTGCCGCCGGCAAGGGCAAAGATAGCGACGAGGAGGGGGAGTAAGCGTTTGGTCAGCATGACATTCACCTTCGATCAGGATGGCAGGATGGAGAGTAGTTAGATCGTGTGGTCGCTGGCGGGTTTCCGGCAGCGACTGGTGTCAAGTTAGCAAACGCGCCTGGCCACCGCCAGCGGCAGGCGACGGGCGGCTGGTTCTGCGCGCTGAAATGCCTAAAACGGCGGATGAACGGTTTTGGGATTAAAGTCGAAAAGCAAGCTCGGCCGCAAAATTAAATTTTGCCGGCCGAGGTTTTGTTGTGACTTTATTCGTGCTGCGGCATTTTCTTAATACAGTGTCTGCGCCGATTCGTGCAGCAGCTGGCCATACAGGGTATGGCGCATCTTGGCGATCTTGCCTTCCGACAAGGCTTGCAGGATGGCGCATTGCGGCTCGATCAGGTGGCGGCAGTTATAGAACTTGCAGCCGCCCAGGTAGGGCTGGAACTCGCGGAAAGCCCGCTCGAGCATGCCTTCGGACAGGTGATACAGACCGAATTCCTGGAAGCCGGGCGAGTCGATGATGGAACTGTTGGCGCCCAGTTCATCGAGCTTGTACAGCCGCGTAAAGGTCGTCGTGTGTTTGCCCGTGTCGAGCGCGGCCGAGATTTCGCGCACGGCGATGTCCGCGTCCGGCACCAGCAGGTTGATCAAGGATGACTTGCCCATGCCCGACTGGCCGATCAGGATCGACGACTGGCCCGCCAGCAGCGGCGCCAGGGTGGCCACGGCGTGCTCGGGCTCGGCGCGCGCCGACACTTCATCGACGGGATAGCCCATCGAGGAATACGGCAGCAGGCGCTCGCGGGCCCGTTCCAGCGAAGCGGTCACGTCCGTTTTGTTCAGGATGATGCGCGCCTCAATGCCGGCCGCGTCGGCCGCCACCAGCGAGCGCGAGATCAGGTCGTCGGCAAAACCCGGCTCCGTCGCCACGACGATGAACAGCTGCGTCAGGTTGGCCGCCAGCAGCTTGGATTTGTACTGGTCCGAGCGGTACAGCAGGGTCTTGCGTTCCTCGATGCGGTCGATGACGGCCTGGTCGTTCGAGGTGCGCGTCAGGTGCACGATGTCGCCCACGGCCACATTGGTTTTCTTGCCGCGCGTCACGCATTGCAGCTTGGCGCCGTCCACGTCGGCCAGGTAGTGGCGGCCGTGGGCGGCGATGATGACGCCGGTCAACTTGCCTTCGCTCATGGGGTCACCTGGCTGCTCTGGAAGATGAGGTCGGCCTTGGCGGCGCAGATGAAGTCGTTTTCGGACAGGCCGCCGGCGCCCTGGTTGACCGAGTGCGTGTCGTAGCGCACGGCGCAGGTTTTGTAAGTAATGATGAGCTCCGGATGGTGGTCTTGCGTATGGGTCATATAGGCCAGGGCGTTCACGAACGCCAGGGTCTGGTAGTAATTCTTGAAGCCGAAGTCGCGGCACAGCTTGCCATTTTGTACTGTCCATTGCGGCAGCAGCGCGTGCAGGGTGGCGACGCCGGTGTCGCCCAGCGCGTGCTGGCGCGGCGCGCAGGACAGTTGGGCCAGCTCTTGCAGTGTGGATGGCGTATTCATGTCGTAGCCCCTTTCAGGTGGCGGATGCGCACGCTGGCCGGCGGGTGGCTATCGTAAAAGGCCGAGTGCAGCGGGTCGGGCGTCAGGGTCGACGCATTGTCTTCATACATTTTCACGAGGGCCGAGACCAGGTCGTCCGCCTGCGTGTGCGTGGCGGCAAAGGCGTCGGCTTCGAATTCGTGCTTGCGCGAGCTGAGCGAGGTCAACGGTCCCAGCAGGAAAGTGAATACCGGCAACACCAGCAGGAACAGCAGCAAGGTCAGCGCATCCGTCGGCTGGCCGGTGAGCGCCAGCGCCACGGGATCGACGCCCAGGCCCGCATAGAACCACGGCTGCGTCTTCAAATAGCCCAGCAGCGCCAGAAAGCCCAGCGAGATGACGAACATCATGGCGATGCGCTTGACGATGTGCTTGAGCTTGAAGTGGCCCAGTTCATGCGCCAGCACGGCTTCGATCTCCTGCGGCGCCAGGCGCGACAGCAGTGTGTCGAAGAAGACGATGCGCTTGTTGGCGCCAAAGCCCGAGAAATACGCATTGCCGTGGGCGCTGCGCTTCGAGCCGTCCATGACGAACAAGCCTTTCGAAGCGAAACCCACGCGCTGCATCAAGCCTTCGATGCGGTTTTTCAGCGCTTCGTCGGCCAGCGGCGTGAATTTGTTGAACAGGGGCGCGATGACGGTGGGAAACAGCACCATCATCAGCAGCTGGAAGCCGCTCCAGACGAACCACGCGTACAGCCACCACAGGCCGCCCGACTTGGCCATCAGGGTCAGCACGACCCAGATCAGCGGCAGGCCGATGGCAGCGCCCAGGCCCACGCCCTTGAGCATGTCCGTGAAGAACAGCTTGCGCGCCATGGTATTGAAGCCAAAACGTTGTTCCAGCACAAACTGGCGGTAGTAATCGAAGGGCAGGTCGATCAGGCCCGAAATGACGGCAAAGGCGGCGATCAGGCCGATCTGGTACAGCATGGGCGAACCCGCACCCATCCATTCATTCAGGTGCAGCGCCAGCCATTGCAGGCCGCCCAGCAGGGTAAAACCGATCAGCACGGCATAGTTGACCAGCAGGGTCAGCAGGCCGAACTTGGTCTTCGCCACAGTATAGTCGGCCGCTTTCTGGTGCGCGGCCAAGGGGATTTTTTCCGCGAATTCGGGCGGGACTGCCGCGCGGTGCGCCAGCACGTGGCGGATCTGCCGCGAAGCGAGCCAGAAGCGCACGGCCAGGGTCAAAACGAGGACGGATACAAACAAAATCGAAAACGCGAGTGAATACATTCTGTGCCTGTGAGAAAATGGCTGATTATTTAGTTTGATTAGGCCAAGAGAGAATTATGTCACAAGCGACCGACTTAACCGCATCCACCCCCGCACCCGCCGTGCCAGCACGTCCCAACGAGATGAACCTGGTCTGGGTCGACATGGAAATGACGGGCCTGGAGCCTGATACCGACCGCATCATCGAGGTGGCGGTGGTGGTGACGGACATGCACTTGAACCTGCTGGCCGAAGGCCCCGTGTTCGTGATTCACCAGTCGGATGAAACCCTGAACAAGATGGACGCCTGGAACAAGGGCACGCACGGCCGTTCGGGCCTGATCGACAAGGTCAAGGCGTCGACCGTGACGGAAGCGCAGGCGGAAGCGGAACTGATCGCGTTCCTGAAGAAATACGTGCCTGCTGGCAAGTCGCCCATGTGCGGCAACACCATCGGCCAGGACCGCCGCTTCATGGTGCGCGGCATGCCGAAGCTGGAAGCATTCTTCCACTATCGCAATGTTGACGTATCGACATTGAAAGAGCTGTGCAAGCGCTGGAAGCCGGAAATCGCCACCGGTTTCAAGAAACACCAGAAGCACACGGCGCTGGCCGATATCCTCGAGTCGATCGAAGAATTGAAGTACTACCGCGAGCATTTCATTAAATTGTAATGGTGTTGTCGGCTTACGCGCTGCGCGCTAAGCCGACCTACCTGCTCTGATCGGTTTCTCCGGTTGCTTTCCGGGTGTTGTCGGCTTACGCGCTGTGCGCTAAGCCGACCTACGGGGCATTGCAACCTCTGGCGTAGGTCGGGTTAGCGCCTTGGCGCGTAAGCCGACACAGCCGCCTCAAAGGCAAGGCTGTGCCAAACCCCATCCTCACCCCGCCACTCCAGCGCAAACGCTCCCGTTTGCCGCAAGTCCGTAATCCAGCGCACTTCGCCAGGCTGGCGGTAGTATTCCGCGCACTGGCCGAACCCCTGTTCCAGCCGGCAAATCACCAATCCTTCGCCCGCCACGGCGCACCATTGCTCATGGTCATCGATCAAGGCCACGGCCGGGTCGCCATAGAATTCGCCCAGGCTGGCGTGACGCCCATCGGCGGCCGTTACCCTGGCCTGTTCGTATTCGTGCTGGACAATATAGTCGGCGCTGCGCGCCAGTTCGTGTGTCGTCATGCTGTCTCCACGGTAGGCCAGACGGTTTCCTGGTCGGCGCGCGCTTCGGCGATCAGCCATTCGCAAAACGCGTGCACGAGGGGCCGCGTTTCCGCCTGGGGCGAACGCAGCAGATAATAGCAGTGGGGGCCGCGCACCGCGTGTTCGAACACGCGCACCAGGCGGCCCGAGCGCAGGTCGTCGCCGATCAAAGGACTGGCGGCAATGGCCACGCCCTGGCCGCTGGCGGCTGCGTCCAGGCATAAATACGTGTGTGAAAAGCGCGCGCCGCTGTTGCCGCTATTGCCGCTGTAATGCACGCCGCAGCTGTGCAGCCAGCGCGTCCAGTCGATTTCGCCGGGCAGGTGCACTTCCGGCTCGTCGTGCAGCAGCGGATAGCGCAGCAGGTCGGCCGGCTGGCGCAGGCTGGCCGCGTTGGCGCGGAAACCGGGGCTGCAGACGGCGGAAAACCATTCTTCCATCAATAAATCCACTTTGAGGCCCGGATAGCGGCCTGGTCCCAGACGGATGGCCACGTCCACGCCATCGCGCGCCAGGTCGACCGGGTGCATTGACGCCAGCACGCGCAGTTCGATCTGCGGGTAGCGGTCGCGCAGCCGGCCCAGGCGCGGCATCAGCCAGCGCGAGACGAGCGAGCTGGTGGCCGTCACCGTCACCACCTTGTCGTCGCCCTGGCGCCGCGCCTGTTCGGAGACGTCGGCCAGCTGGTTGAGTATCGGCCCCAGCGAAGCCGCATAGCGCTGGCCGGCGCTGGTGAGCACCACGCCGCGCGGCAGACGCTGGAACAGCACGATGCCGAGCCACGCTTCCAGCTGTTTGACGTGGTGGCCGATGGCGCCGGCCGAGACGTGCAATTCTTCGCCCGCGCGCTGGAAACCTTCATGGCGGGCGGCCGCCTCGAAGGCGTGCAGGGCGGCGAGCGGTGGCAAGGGACGTGACATGGCGTTCTTAATAGAATTGAGCCTCAGTAATATTCGGCCTATCCGTGAAGAATATTGGTTTGTTTCATTTTGCGCAAGCGAATATGATGCCGCTCATGCGTGAAACGACCCGCAACAGGATTCACGCATGCATCATCTTTCAGCCTTGCTTGGCATTAATATTTACAACACCTGGGAAAACCGTCGCGAGCGGCAGTGATTTGTGGCTGAGAAGCGCAACCGTACTTCAGTACGGTGAGCATCGCCGGCCGTAAAGCGCGACGCGCAGCAGGTTTACCCTGGCGTACTCAAAGAGGTTTAGTCATGTCTGATCGCCGCGCCGTTGCGCTGGTGTTGCTTTCGGCCGCCGGTTTCGGCAGTTCCGCAGTGTTTGCCAAGGCGGCCTATGCGTCCGGGGTCAACCCGTCGACCATGCTGGCCTTGCGTTTCGTCATCGCCGCCATGCTGTTGCTGCCGCTCGTGTGGCTGGGCGGCTGGCGCTTGCCGCGCGGCCGCCTGCTGGCCGGCTACATGCTGATGGGCCTGATGTACACGGCCCAGTCGCAAGGCTATTTCAATGCCCTCATGTATGCCAGCAGCGGCCTGTGCGGCATGCTGCTGTACGTGTATCCCGTTCTGGTCACCATCCTCGCGCTGGCCCTGGGCTGGGAAAAGCTGGACCGGCGCATGCTGGTGCTGATGGCGCTGGCCATTGCCGGCATGGCCATCACCCTGGGCGGCAAGCTGCAGGGCCAGCCCATCGGCATCGCCCTGGCCTTGATGGCGGCCGGCGTGTATGCCGTGTACATCCTGTTTGGCAACAGCCTGTCGAAAAGCCGCGAGAATATTCACCCATTGGCCGCTTGCGTCGTGATTCTGGGCACGGCGGGCCTGTCGAACAGTGCGATTGCCTTGTGGCAAGGCGTGTCCTTGCCGGGCACGGCGACGGGCTGGCTGGCCGTCAGCGCCATCGCCCTGTTCTCGACGGCCATCGCGATCGCCGCCTTCTTTGCCGGCGTGGCGCAGATCGGCGCGGCCAAGGCGTCGATCATTTCCACCTTTGAACCCGTCATCACGATGGCGTTCGGCGTGACCTTGCTGAAGGAATCCGTCAGCGGCACGCAGTTGCTGGGCGGCGCCATGGTGCTGGCCGCCGTGGTCTTGCTGGCGCAGCGGCCCGCGCCCAAGGCGGCGGCCATGCCGGGCGTGCAGGCCAGCGCCTGATCCTGTTTTTCCCGAACTGATCGGTTGTCTCGATCGGTCTCCTTTGGCGCCGCGACGGGTTTCCTGTCGCGGCGCTTTTTTTATGCGCGCACAAATAAGACTTGATTGCGAATGATTCTCATTTATAATTAACGTCAATTTCCCCACCACCAGCCAGCCCATGCCAGCCAGTGTTCGCCTTGAAAGGAGACACCGTGTCGAGCACGTTCCCCATTTGCAATATCGAGCTGGTCACCAGTGAATTTGCCCGCCTGCGCCGCGAAAAGAAGGCCCGCCACCGCGACATCGCCGAGGAACTGGGCATAGCCGAAGGCGAGCTGATCGCCGCGCATGCGGGCCTGTCGCTGGCCGATGGCGCCTTGCTGGGCGCCGAGCGCCTGCAGGCCGACTGGCCCGCCATCGTCGCCGCGCTGGAGCCGCTGGGCGAAGTCATGGCGCTGACGCGCAACGCCTCGTGCGTGCATGAAAAGACGGGCGTCTACCGAAAAGCCAGCCACAACAACCATGTGGGCCTGGTGCTCGGTGGCGACATCGACCTGCGCGTGTTTTACCGCCAGTGGGCGCATGGCTTTGCCGTACGCGAGATGGGCGAGCACGAGGTGCAGCGCAGCCTGCAATTTTTCGATGCGGCCGGCCACGCCGTGCACAAGATTTTCCTCAAGCCGCAAAGCGACCTGGCCGCCTACGACGCGCTGGTGACGCGCTTTGCCGACGCGGACCAGACGGCCGGCATCGCCGTGACGGCGCCGCCGCCGGCGCCGGCCGAACTGCCCGATGCGCAGATCGACGTGGCCGGCTTTCGCGCCGCCTGGGCCGACTTGCGCGACACGCATGAATTTTTCACTTTGCTGAAAAAATATGCGGTCTCGCGCCTGCAGGGCCTGCGCCTGGCCGAAGCGCGCTTCGTGCAGCAGATCGACAAATCCTGCGTGCTCGACCTGCTCAACGATGCCGCGCTGGAAAAAGTGTCCATCATGGCCTTCGTCGGCAATGCGGGCATGATCCAGATCCACTCGGGTCCCGTGCACAAGATCGCCGTAATGGGGCCGTGGATCAATGTCCTCGACCAGCGCTTCAACCTGCATTTGCGCGAAGACCATATCGCCAGCGCCTGGGTGGTGAAAAAGCCGACCGTCGACGGCCTGGTGACGTCCGTGGAACTGTTCGATGCGAAGGGCGACACCATCGTCATGTTCTTCGGCGAACGCAAGCCGGGCGTGCATGAATTGTGCGAATGGCGCCATATCGTCGACAGGGTGGCGCGGGAGGGCGAACTATGCGCCGCATGATCGCCGCCAGCGTGGCGCGCCGCATCGCGCTGAAAAAAATGGGGGCGGGAGCGCTGGCCCTGGCCGCGCCGATGCAGGTGCTGGCGGCAGTGACCGACGCGGCCAAGCCGCTGGCCAAGGCGCGGCGCATCGTCAGCGTGGGCGGCGCGCTGACGGAAATCGTCTACGCGCTCGAGGCGCAGGGCGAACTGGTGGGCGTCGATACGACCTCGCTGTATCCGGCCGTGGCGCAGCAGCTGCCGCAGGTGGGCTATGCGCGCACCCTGTCGGCCGAAGGCGTGCTGTCGCTGGCGCCCACGCAGCTGATCGCCACCGAGGAAGCGGGGCCGCAAGCGGTGCTGCGCCAGGTGCGCGAGGCGGGCGTGCCGGTGGCGGTGCTCAGCGCGAACAACCAATTCGAAGGCTTGCTCGAACGCGTAAAGCAGGTGGGCAGGATCACGGGACGTGCCGACCCCGCCGCGCGCCTGGCGCAAAGCCTGCAGCAGCAGTGGAGCGGCGCCCTGGCCAAGGTGCAGCAGCGCCAGCATGCGCCCGTACGCGTGCTGTTCATCCTCGCCCATGCGCCGAACCAGGTGATGGTGGGCGGGCGTGAGACGGGCGCCGACGCCATGCTCGCGTATGCGGGCACCGTCAACGTGATGGGCGGGCAGGGCGGATTCGCCGGCTACAAGCCGCTGACGCCTGAAGCCGTGATCGCCGCGCGGCCCGACATCGTGCTCGTCACGGACCAGGGCTTGAAAGCTTCGGGCGGCGTGGACGGCATCTTGAAACTGCCAGGCCTGGCGCAGACGCCGGCCGGGCGCAAGCACCGCATCGTCTCGCAGGAAGCCATGCTGCTGCTGGGCTTTGGCCCGCGCATGCCGCAGGCGCTGGCGGAACTCGACGCCGCTTTCGCCAAAGCCATGGCCGCATGAACGTGGCCTCCCTGGTCTCCGCCGCGCCCTGGCGCTGGCCACGCTGGGGCGCCGGCGGGCTGCTGGCCGCCGCACTGGCTGGCGGCCTGCTCGTCGCCGTGCAGGCGGGCGCCGTGCCCGTGACCCTGGCCGACTGGCTGGCGCCGTTTCAAGCGGGCGACGAGGCGCTGTCCGGCGGCGCGTACGTGCTGTGGCATATCCGTTTGCCGCGCGCCCTGTTCGCCATCCTGATCGGCGCCGCGCTGGCGCTGGCCGGCGGCTTGACGCAAGGGCTGTTCCGCAATCCGCTGGCCGACCCGGGGCTGCTGGGCGTGAGCAGCGGCGCCGCCTGCGCGGGCGCGGCCACCATCGTCTTCGCCGCCAGCCTGCACGTGGCGCCCGAGCTGCGCGTGTGGCTGCTGCCGGCCGCCGCGTTTGCTGGCGCCATGCTCATTTGCGTGCTGCTCGACCGGGTCGCCCGCTGGGCCACTCCCGGCTCCATCGTCGGCCTGCTGCTGACGGGCGTGGCGCTGAACGCCATCACGGTGGCCGTCATGGGACTGTGCATCTACCTGGCCAGCGACGATCAATTGCGCACCCTGACTTTCTGGACGTTAGGCTCGCTGTCGGCCGGCAGCTGGCGCCAGGTGGCTGCCCTGCTGCTGGTGCTGGCGGGCGCGCTGTGGGCCACGCGCATCCTGATGCGGTCACTCAATGCGCTGGCGCTGGGCGAGGCGCAGGCGCTGCACGTGGGTGTCGACGTGGGCCGCCTGCGCACGCAGGTGATCGTGCTGGTGGCCGTGCTGACGGGGTTTGCCGTCGCCTGGTGCGGCGGCATCGGCTTCATTGGCCTGATCGCGCCGCACCTGGTGCGCACCTGGCTGGGGGCCGACCAGCGCAAGGTGCTGCCGCTGGCGATGTTGATGGGCGGCTTGCTGCTGCTGTTGGCCGACACCCTGGCGCGCACGGTCGCCATTCCCGCGGAAGTCCCCGTCGGCATTTTCACGGCCTTGCTGGGCGGGCCATTTTTCCTGATGCTGTTGCGGCGCTTCCGCCACGGCACCGCCTAGAGGTGAACATGACGCCGATACTGGAATTGACGTTCGCCACCACGCAACTGGGCCAGCAGTATTTCGGCCCGTTCAATCTGCGGGTGGCGCCCGGCGAGCGCATCGCCATCCTCGGCCCCAGCGGCGCGGGCAAGTCGACCCTGTTGAAACTGATGGCGCGTGAACTGCATCCGCAGTCGGGCCAGGTGGTCTTCGCCGGCCGGCCGCTGGCGCAGTGGCCGCTGGCGGAACTGGCGCTGCGCCGCGCCGTCCTGCCGCAAGGTTCGACCGTGGCTTTCGGCTTGCCGTGCGAACTGGTGATCGGCCTGGGGCGGGTGGCGCGCCTGGCCGACCCGCAGCTGGGACGGATCGTGCAGGACGCGGCCGCCCTGGCGCATGCCGCGCATCTGCTGGGGCGGCGCCTGGACACCCTGTCCGGCGGCGAGCAGGCCAGGGTGCAGCTGGCGCGCATCTTCGCGCAGATGTGGGATGTGCAGAATGGCTTGATACTCGTCGACGAACCGCTGGCGGCGCTCGATCCCGGCCTGCAATTCGATTTGCTCGACAGCCTGCGGCAGTTTTGCGCCGCGCGCGGCCACTCCGTCGTCGCCATCCTGCACGACATCAACCACGCCTTGCTGGGCTTCGAGCGCTTGCTGCTGGTGCGTTCGGGCCAGCTGGTGGGCGATATCGCCAGCGATGCCGGCGCCGTGCCCGCCCTGGCCGCGCTGTACGATATCGCCCTGACGACGGCGACCAGCAGCGACGGCGACGTGTGCGTCATCCCCGCCAGAAGCGCGGTACGCAGGGCAGCCTGACTCACTCATTCAATCAATCACTTACCACACGTCCGCCGCGCGCGGCCGCGCCATCTGGCCGCTGCCCAGCAGCCAGACCATCAGGGCATCGGCCTGTTCGCGCGTGGCCGTCACCTCCTGCACGATGCCGAAGGCTTTCATGGCGCCGGCCGCCAGCGCCTGCAGACGCGCGCGCTGCTCCGCGTCCGCCTCGACCGACACGAGGCCGCGGCAAAGGGCGGCCAGCGCCACCTTGTTATGCTTGAGCCACAGGCCGCGCCGCTTGCGGTCGATGTGCGCTTCATCGCTGCGTTCCGCTTCAAACAGCAGGACGAACGGCTCGCCATGGCGCAGCAGGGCGTCCATGTCGTTTTCCCACAGCGGGGCATAGCCGTCGACGGCCGTTTCAGGGCGAAAGCGCACGATGGGAAAGTCGCTGACGTCGTGGATGGAGAAATGGGCGGGATTCGGTTTCATGGCGTGCTTCCTTGCGAGGTAGTTGAAAATGCTTGCCAGCCGCCGCCCAGCGCCTTGTAGACCTGGACCAGCGACAGCGAGGCGGTGGCGCGGCTGTCGACCAGCGCCGCTTCGTTGTTCAATAAGGTGTTTTGCACGTGCAGCACGTTGATCAAGTCCGTGCCGCCCTGGCGGTACCGCAGTTCCGCGCTGCCCAGCGCCCGCCGTCCCTGCCTGACGGCTTCATCGAGGCTGGCCTGGCGGCGGGCGTTGGCCTGGTAGCCAGAGAGCGCGTCTTCCACTTCGTGCCAGGCGGCCAGCACCGTCTGGCGGTAGGCGATGGCCGCTTCCTGCTGCTGCGCCTCGCGCAATTGCAGTTTGCCGCGCAGGCGGCCGCCATCGAACAGGGGCACGCTGAAACCGGGGCCGAAGGCAAAGCGTTTGGCGTCCCAGCCGATGTCGGACAGCTGCATCGTTTGCAGGCCGATGCTGCCCGACAGCGTGATGCGCGGATAAAAATCGCCTTGCGCCACGCCGATGGCGGCCGTGGCCGCGTGCAGCTGTGCTTCGGCACGGCGGATGTCGGGACGGCGCTCGGCCAGGCCGCTCGGCACGCCCAGTTGCACCTGCATGGCCACGGCCGGAATGTCCTTGCCCTCAGCCAGTTCCGCCTGCAAGGCTTGCGGCGGCAGCGCCAGCAAGAGGGCGAGGGCGTTGCCCAGGCGCGCTTCGCGCTGCTGCAGCGGCGGCAGGCGTGCTTCGATGGTGGCCACGTGGGCCGCCGCCTCGGCTTCGTCGAGTTGCGTCGCCACGCCTTCGCGCATGCGGATGCGGGTCAGGTACAGGGTATGGCGGGCGATATCGAGCAGCTGCTGCGTGATGGCCAGCGTCTGCTGCGCGCCGCGCAGCTCGATGTAGTCGCGCGCCGTCTCGGCCAGTACGGCCAGCAGCACGCCGCGCTGCGTTTCCAGCGCCACGTCGACGTGCGCGTCAGCCGCTTCCACTTCACGGCGCACGCGGCCCCACAGGTCCAGCTCCCAGGCGGCGTCGAGGTTGCCTTGCCACAGGTTGTAGGCTGACTGGCCGTTGTTGCGCGACGGGTCGCTCAAGCCTTGCTCGCTGTTGCGCGCGCGGCCGTAGCTGCCATTTGCGCCCAGGGACGGGCCTTGCGCGGCGCCCGCCACGCCGCGCGCGGCGCGGCTTTGTTCCAGCCGGCTGCCAGCCGCCAGCACGTCGAGGTTGGCGCCGGCGGCGCGCCGCAGCAGGGAAGATAAGGTAGCGTCGCCGAAGCCGTCCCACCAGCGTTGCTCGATGGCGGCGTCTTGCTGGGCGGCGAAACGGGCATCCTGCGCCTGGCGCCATTGCTGCCCCAGCTCGTGGTGCGGAGGCTGGAAGTCGCTGCCCACGCTGGCGCAGCCGGCCAGGCCCAGGGCCGTGAAAATGATCAGTGCTTTCATCGCGCGCTCACCTGTTGCGGCAGTTGACGGCGGGGGGCCATATCGATGCGCACTTCGGCCGACATGCCCACGCGCAGGCGGCTGCCGTCATCCTGGCCGGGATCGAGCGCGATCCTGACGGGAATGCGCTGCACCACCTTGGTGAAGTTGCCGGTGGCGTTTTCCGGCGCGATGGCGGCAAACGTCACGCCCGTGGCCGGCGCGATGCTGTGCACCGTGCCGCGCAGGAGCATGCCCGGATAGGCGTCGACGGCGATGCTGGCGCGCTGCCCCTGGCGCACGTGCGTGAGCTGGGTTTCCTGCAGGTTGGCGACGACGAAGCTGCGGTTCAGGGGCACTACGGCCATCAGGCTGGCGCCGGGCGCCACCAGGGCGCCGACGCGCACGGCGCGGCGTCCCACGATGCCGTCGATGGGGGCGCGCAGCTGCGTATGCGACAAATCAAGTTCGGCCCGCTGCAGGCTGGCGCGGGCGCGCAGCAGGGCCGCTTCCGCCGCGCCTTGCTGCGCCTGTAAAATGTCCGTCTGCTTGCGGGTGGCGACGAGGGCGGCGCGGTTTTGCGCCAGGCGCGCCCGGCTCACGTCGAAGCGCGATTGCGCCTGCTGCGCGTTCTGCACGCTGCCCGCGCCCTGGCCTGCCAGGTGCGTTGAGCGGGCCAGTTCCTGCTGCGCCAGCTTGTCTTCCGCCTGGTTGGCGTCGACCAGGGTCGTGGCTTGCTCGATCACCGATTGCTGGCGCTGCAAGGTGGCGCGGGCATTGGCCAGCTGCGCCTCGGCGCCGGCTACCTCGGCGCGGGCCGAGGCGGCGGCGGCCTGATAGTCGCGGTCGTCGATGCGCGCCAGCAGCTGACCCGCCTTGACAGTCTGGTTGTCTTCCACCAGCACTTCCCGCACGATGCCGCCCACCTTGGGGGAGAGCACGGTGTAGTCGGCGCTGACGAAGGCGTCGTCGGTGCCTTGTTCGTCGCCGCGGGCGAACAGCAGTTGCCAGGCGCAAAAGGCCAGGGCGCAGGCCAGCAGGACCAGGCCGAGAAGAAATGCGCGTGAGCGCAGTATGGTTGTTTGCATGGGGATGCTCTTTCTTGAAATAAAAGTCAGGCTGCGCGCGGCGGATAGACGCGCGTCGGCAGGATGGGAATGATCACAATCATGGCCAGCGCGATGGCCGCCACGCACAGGTACAGATCGGACGAGGTCAGGGTGACGACTTGCGCATGCATGCGCGCACTCAGGCCCGGCACGTCCACGACGCCAGGCAGGTTGCCCAGGCGCTCGCTGAGCACCGTCGAATGAAAATGGTTGCGGCGCGTGATCAGCGCGTCGAGCACGCCGGTGGCGACGACGGCCGACATGCCCTTGATGGTGTTGAACCAGGCCGAGGCGAAGGGGCCATCCTGCGGCGCCAGGCCCGTGGTGGCCAGCAGCAGCAAGGGAATCACGGCCATCGGTTGCGCGAAGATCTGCACCGCCTGCAGCAGGTAGAAGTGCGTGCGTATCCAGTCCGGCGACATGCGCGCGCCCAGCACGCAGGACAGGGCCAGCAGGGCCAGGCCGATGGCCAGCACCCAGCGGCAGTCGACGGCGCGGATATTGCACAGGGCGGCCACCAGCGGCAGGGCGACCAGCTGCGGCAGCGCCACCATCAGCATCACGGGCGCCGTTTGCAGCGGGCGGTAGGCGTGCACCTGCGCCAGGTAGGACGAAGGGATCAGGATCACGGCCAGCAGCACGAACAGCACGCCGCCCAGGGTCAGCAGGGCGTGGCTGAGGTTACGCCGCGACAGCAGCTGCAGCTTGAAGAACGGCAGCGGATGCGACCATTCATTGACAAAGAACAGCACCAGCAGCAATAGACCGCCACCCAGCAGCACGCAGATCAGCGGCGAGGCGAACCACGCCAGGCGTTCGCCCTGCAGCAAGCCCACCACCAGCATGCTGATCGCGGGCAGACCCAGCAGCAGGCCGCGCCAGTCGAATTGACGGAAACGCTCGAGGCGCAGCGGGTCTTGCGGCAAGCCCCACGACACCATCAGCAGCGCGACGATGCTGCCCGGGACGACTTGCCAGAACGCCCATTGCCAGCCCAGGTACTCGGTCCAGAAGGCGGCCAGCGGCGTGCCCAGGCTGGGGCCGAAGGTGGCGCTCAGCGCGTAGCCGCCCAGGCCATACAGCTTGATGTTCGGCGGCAGGAAGCGCAGCGCCACCGTCATCAGCATGGGCGGCAAGGCGCCGCCGGCCGCGCCCTGCACCACGCGCAGGAACATCAGCACGGACAGGTTCGGCGCGAACGGGCAAAGCACGCCGGCCGCCATGCAGACGACGATGGCGGCGGCCGTCAGGCGGCGCAGCGAGAAGGTGACGGAGCACCACGGCGCGAACGCCATGGCCGACACCGAGGCGGCCGCATACAGGGCCACGAGCCAGCTGGCGTCGTCGCGCGCGATGCCCATGGCGCCGCGGATGTCGGCCAGCGCGACCTTGGTGATGTTTTCATTCAGGCCCGATACCAGCACGGCCAGCAGCACGCCGGCCAGGCCGGTGGCCAGGCGCGGACCAAAGACGGGTGGCGCCGGCGGTGAAGGGGGAGGCGGCGCCATCGTCGGGATGGCGCCAGGAAGCAATACAGCGGACACAGGGAACTCCGTGGATGAGAATCAGTCCACGCAGTATAGGTAGCCGTTAATCTTGTGAAAATTGATAATTGATGAAGTCTCGATTGCGTCTGGCGCAATGATATTGGGTTCAGCGCCTACGCGCCCGGCGCGCTGCCGCACAGCGACTTGATCGTCGCGCGCAGCCAGCGGTGTGCGTGGTCGTGGTCGAGGCGCGGATGCCAGGCCTGGAATACGTCGACGTTGTCGACGGGAATGGGCAGCGCGAAGGTGCGCAGCTTCAATCCCAGCCGCTCGACGATGGGCAGCAGGGGCGTGGGCATCAGCGGCAGCAGCAGGCGCGAATCGGCCACGGCGAAGATGGCGGACTGAAAATTGGGCGTGATCAGCGAAACGCGGCGCATGTAGCCCCGCTCGGCCAGGGCCGTGTCGAACGGGCCGCGCGCCAGGCCGCGGCGCGACACGCTGATATGTTCGTACTCGGTGAAGCTGTCCAGGTTCATGGGGCCGTCGAAGATCGGATGGTCGCCGCGGGCGATGCCGACAAAGCCGCTGCTAAACAGCTGCTGCAGCTTGATGTCGGGCGCAAAGGCGCGCCGCGCGCTGATGTACAGGTCGATGCGGCCCGCGTGCAGGGCGTCGTTTTCCGTGGCGCCATCGCCTTCGGGCACGAAGCGCAGCACCGTGTTCGGCGCATGGCTGGCCAGCAGGTCGCGCAGCTTGCCGCCGTAGGCGCCGACAAACACGTCGTTGGCGCACAGGCTGAAGGTGCGTTCCAGGGTGCGCAGGTCGATTTCACGGCCGGACGTGAAGACGGCGTGCGCCTGCTCCACCACGCCGCGCACCTGCTCGCGCAATTCCAGCGCGCGCGGGGTGGGCGCCAGGCCGCGCCCGGAGCGCACGAAGACGGGGTCGCCGATGGCGTCGCGGATGCGCGCCAGGGTGCGGCTCATGGCCGGCGCGCTCAGATTCATGCGCCGCGCGGCGGCCACGGCGCTGCCTTCCTCGAGCAGGATGTCGAGGGCGACGAGCAGATTCAGGTCTGGGAGTTTCATGCGGCGATTATAGCGTCAAGCAAGGAGCTTTCTGCGGTGGCAACGCCGATCTTAAGGGCGGACAGACGCCAGGAAAATTACTCTTTTGCCTGCCTATTCATGCATGCCGGTGTCGGTGCCAGCTCTGCCTTGGCGCATTGCAGGGCGATACAATGGCTTTTGCTGTCATCATCGATACTGTCGTCACAAGCCTGCAATGCCAGCAAACTTTCGGCTAATACTCTTTTGTTTAGCTTTAGCTCATCCTCTGTTACAACGCGTTCATTTTCTGCCATGGGAAGTGGTTGAGCCGAGATTGCCTGTGGTGGCGCTATTTCCTCGTTCGTCTCGATGAAATTCTTTGAACGGGGAGCGGCGGACGGCGGGGATGTCTCGGTGAAGCTTGCGGCAGGCTCTGTTTCTGTAGTCAGGCTCTTTGCCGAAGGGGCTTCCTTTTCCGTTCGTGGACCGAACGCTACAAAGCCGATGATAACGAGGCCGAGAATCATCAGGCTCTTGTAGAGGAGCCTGCGTATGGAGTCGCCCATGCCGGAGCGACCTATACTTGAGAAGCCAATATTGCGGTTCCCGCAGTTGGGACACTTTATTGATAGGTCTTTCCCTCTGGGGAACCACGTATATTCGCAATCCATGCACTTGTTTTCTATCCGTTTTGTAGTACTCATTTTCTACTGAGTCCCCCGTAGTAATAGCAAAACAGGCTGGAATTTACATGATGTGAAGAGGGCGGGCCAAGACATGGAGCGGTCTGGCATGCGCTGTCCTGCAGCACAAATGAATGCCGAATGATTCTTGATTATAGACAAGTGAAAAGGCCGGTGCAATCGCGTGCCAGTAACAACAGCGGCGGCGAGCGAATGGAGAGGGCTGCGAGGAAGAGAACTACGCCGGGATAGTGCCCGGCGCAGGGTAAAGCGAAGGTATTACTCGGCTGCCGGCTCGGCGCCGCAGCATTTCTTGAACTTCTTGCCGCTGCCGCAAGGGCAGTCGTCGTTGCGGCCCACTTTCGGCTCTTCGCGCTTCAGGGTTTGCACCGGAGCCTTGCGGCGCGGCACCCAGAAACGGTGGATGGCCGGCAGGTTCGCTTCCAGTTCCTGCGCCAGCTTGTGCGCCTTGACCGGGTCTTCCACCAGTTTCAGCTCTTCTTCCTTGATTTCGTCGGCGCCCAGCAGGTAGATCGGCTGCATCAGCTCGGCCACTTCGGAATCCCAGATTTCGTTCCACGAGCCGGGACGCAGTTCCATGCCGTCCCAGAAGCCCCAGCACCAGGCTTCGGCGTCGATCAGGGTCTGGCCTTCGTAGTCGTGCTCGACGAACAGGGCTTCGAATTCCTTCGGCGCCACTTCAAACGTCACCAGCACTTCATTCATGAAGCGCATGATCAGGTTGACGATGCGCTCTTCTTCCTTGCTGTTCTTGAATTTCGGCGCATCTTCGGCATCTTCGCCCCACACGCGCGGCAACCACTCGGCCGGCATGATCGGTTCCGGACCGATGGCGACGGCCGTCAGATAGCCGTGCAGCATATCCATGGTCATGGCGTCTTCGGAGCACCGGTCCGACAACAGGAATTGGTCTAATTCGTCAAATTCTTTTTCTGATAATGGCTGTTCGAGTGACATGGCTTGCTCTTTGATGAAATGTAAGGCGCCAGTATACGCCTTGCGGCGCTTCATCACCGAAGTGTTTGCACCGGCGGCCCGCGCGCGCCTTACAATGTCGCTTATGCACAATGAAAACCAGCCGCACGAGGACGACCGGCCCGTCCATCCCTTTTCCGCACTGAGCCCCGATTGCGTGCTCGACGCCCTCGACAGCGTGGGCTTGCGCGGCGACGGCCGCCTGCTGGCGCTGAACAGCTATGAAAACCGCGTCTACCAGGTGGGCATCGAGGACAGCGCGCCGCTGGTGGCCAAGTTTTACCGTCCCGCGCGCTGGAGCGATGCGGCCATCCTGGAAGAACACGCGTTCGTGTCCGAGCTGGTCGAGCGCGAAATCCAGGTGGTGCCGGCGCTGGCGATCAATGGCAGCACCCTGCACCAGTACCAGGGCTTCCGCTTTGCCGTCTTCCCCCGCCACGGCGGCCGCGCGCCCGAGCTGGACGACCCGGCGACGCTGGAATGGATAGGGCGCTTCATCGGCCGCATCCACGCCGTCGGCGCGCTGTCCGCCTACAAGGAACGCCCGGTGCTCGATCACCAGACGTTTGGCGTCGAACCGCGCGAATTCTTGCTGGAAGGTAATTTTTTGCCGCCCGAACTGCTGGCCGCCTATTCCAGCGTGGCGCAGCAGGCGCTCGATGGCGTCAAGCGCTGCTATGACCGCGCGGGCGACGTGGCCGTGCTGCGCACGCATGGCGACTGCCATGGCGGCAACGTGCTGTGGACGGACGCCGGCCCCCATTTCGTCGATTTCGACGACAGCCGCATGGGTCCGGCCATCCAGGACCTGTGGATGATGCTGTCGGGCGAGCGCGGCGACCAGGTGCGCCAGATGAGCGACATCCTGGCCGGCTACGAAGATTTCTGCGATTTCGACCCGCGCCAGCTGTACCTGGTCGAAGCGCTGCGCACCCTGCGCCTGATCCATTATTCGGCCTGGCTGGCGCGCCGCTGGGACGATCCTGCCTTCCCCGTTGCCTTCCCTTGGTTCAACACGCAGCGCTATTGGCAGGACCGTATCCTGGAACTCAGGGAGCAGGTGGCCTTGATGGATGAGGCGCCCCTCTGGCCCATCTGAATGCATATTTTGCCAATAAAACCGTAGCGAGCGGCAGTGATTTGCGTCCGAGAAGCGCAACTGGGCTGACGCCCAGTGAGTATCGCCGGACGCAAAGCGCGACGCGCAGTAGGTTTGATTGGTGAAATGATGAAAAGGGCGGTAAAACAGGCTCTTCTTGTCGCGCTGATTTGTGCATGCCTGTTCGATAATGGTGGTAATAAATTCCCATAAGCAACGGAATTCACCCGAATAAGCGAGAAATCATGCAAGCACAGCAAAATCAGCGCCAGGCCGCCTCCCTCACCGTCGCGTATTCCGCCGACGACGAGTTCGACCAGGACAGCATCGTTTCGCTGCATGATTTCAAGGACCTGGAGCGCAAGGCGGAAGCGCCAGCGCCGGTTCCAGCCGCTCCTGCCACTCCTATGCCCGAGCCGCAAGCCGAGCCGGCAGCGGAAACCGACAGCAAGGCGCCTGCCGCCGAACGCCAGAAAATGGAACTGAAGGCCATCCACGAGGCGATCGCCCGCGTGGAAGCGGAAGCGAAGGCCACCTGCGCCGCCGAAAGCCGGGCCCTGGCCGAGGCGCGCGTGCGCTCACTGGCCGAGGACCGCGCCGCCATCGACGCGGCCGCCGCCGCCGCCGCGCAGCAAAATGCGCAGGCAGCCGAGGAAGCGATCGCCGCCAACCGCGAACGTCTCGACACCATGCGCGCCGCCGCGCAGGCCAGCGTGGCCCGCCTGGAAGCCGTCAAGCAAGAGACGGCCGAACTGCGCGCCCGCGTGGAATCGGATAATGCCATCCGTCTGGCCGCCGAACAGCGCGCCCGCGCCGAGCAGGAAAGCCGCTTGCGCGCCAGCGAGCAGGTGGCCGTGCAGTCGGAACTGGCCGAGCAGGCAGCCCGCGCCGCCGAGGAATTGCAGGTGCAGACGGAGCAGGCGCGCCTGCAGGCCGTCGAGCGCGTCGCCGCCGTGCAGGCGGCCAAGGAAGAAATGGTGGGCATCGCTTCGGCGGACGCCCGTGTCGCCGTGCTGGCCCGTGAACGCGAGCGCCATGCGCACGGTGCGCGCCAGACGGCGCAGATGCTGGCCGAAGCGGAAAGCGAAGCGCTCGACTTGACGGTGCAGCGCGAGCGCGCCGACCAGATCGCGCTGGAATCGGCCTTCAACCGGGCCGCCGCCGAAGTGCGCGCCCTGGAAGAAGCGCGCGCGCTGGCGCACCTGGAGCAGGAACGCGAAGCCATCGCGCTGGCGCAGGCGGAATCGGAACGCCATGCGGCGCAGTCGCTGCGTTTGCGCCTGCAGACGGAAAAGGAATTGCGCGACGCGGCCATCCACCGCGAGCGCCTGGAAATGGTCGCCGTGGCCAGCGCGCAGGCGCGCCGCGATGCCGACGTGCGCATCCTGGCCGCCACCGAGGCGCGCATCGAGGTGGACCGCCAGCTGCGCGCCGTGGCCCTGGCCCGCGTGACCGCCGAACAGGATGCGGAAATCGCCGGCCACGCCAAGCTGGAAGCGGAAACGGCGGCCCTCGAAGAAACAAAGGCCCGCGAAGCGGCCGAGCAGGCGGCCGCCGTGGCAGCGGCCCGCGAACTGGAAGAGCAGCAGCGCGCCGCCAGTCTGGCGCAGGAACGCGCCGAACTGGCGCGCCAGGCGGCGGAACTGGCCGCCAGCCAGAACGACGCCGAGCAGGCCGAAGTTGATGCCGGCAAGGCGACACTGGTTGCGCAGGAGCAGGCAGCGCAACTGGCGCAGGAAAAAGCCCGCCAGGCAGAGCAGCTGCTGCAGGCCGAGCAGGAACGCCTGGCCGCCGAACAGGCCGCCCTCGCCGCCTTGAAAGAAAAACTGGAAGCGGAAGCGCTGGCGTGCCAAGCGGCGCAGGAACGCACGGCCGTCGAAGCGGCGCAAGCGGAACTGCTGCGCGGCCAGCAGGTGGCCGAACAGGTCTTGCGGGATGCGGCGCAAAAGGAAGCGGACGCCATCCGTATCCTGATGGACCAGGCGCTGGTCGAGGGCGAACAGAAAGCGGCGGCAGCGCAGGCCGTGCAGGCGCAGGCGCGCCTGGCCGTGGAACTGGGGCAAGTGCATAGCGAGCGCGCCCGCGTGGAAGAAGACAAGGCGCAAGCTGCCGAAGCGCTGCTGGCATCCGAGCGCGATTTCGTCGCGGCCGAACGCGAGTCGCTGGCCCTGATCGCGCAAAAACTGGTGCAGCAGCGCCAGACCAGCAGCGCCGAAGAGCGCGCCTCGCAAGCGATCGCCGGCCGCCTGGAAGCGGAAAAGCAGGCGACGGCGGTAGCCGAAGCGCGCGCCGCCATGGAACAGCAGGCGCTGGAAGCCGTGCGCCAGCGCGAGCAGCTGGAACTGGCGGCGCAGCAGGCCGCCAGCGAGAAACTCGACGCGCAGCAAGCCTTGCTGGCCAGCGCGCAAGCCCATGCCGCCCTGCAGCGCAAGGCGGCCGAGACGACGCGCGCGATGGCGGCTGCCAAACAGCAGTTGCTGGAACGCGATACGGCCCGCGCGCAGCAGCAGGAGCGCGAACTGGCCGCCCTGCGCGCCAGCCTGGAGCAGCCGCAAAGCGCGTTTTCCAGTTCATTGACCGCCGCCCGCGCGAAAGCCGAACAGGTGAGCTCGGCCAGTCTGACGCGCGAAGTGATCGAGCGGCTGACGCAGCCTAATGAGTCGGCCGGTGCAGTCTGGCGCTCGCGCTAGGCAGGATACCGAACCAAACCTACTGCGCGGCGCGCTTTGCGGCTGGCGATGCTCACCGGCTCGGCGCCCCCGTACTAAAGTACGGTTGCGCTTCTCAGCCACAAATCACTGCCGCTCGCTACGGTTTTGTTCGGTATCGTTACTTTAGCGGAAGAGCAGGATTTTTTACGTTTTTCCATCAGAACTTGCGTCCTACCCCCACCAAAATGACATCCGCATCGCGGTGATAATCGGTGATGACCCGGTTCCACGCCACGTGCGTCACCCAGCGGCGGTCGACGTGGTAGCGGGCCACGGCCGACAGCAAGCCCGTCAGGCGCGTGCTGTGGCCCTGGGTGTCGCGGTCGTCCCACGCCACGTAGGGCCCGCCGCCCATGCCGAATTCCACCTTTTCATTCAGTGAGCGGATCAGCCACAGCTGGGCGGCGATGCCGCGGCGGTGCGCCAGGTCGGTGTTGCCTTCGTCGAGGGCGGTGACCGTCCAGTCCACGTATTTTCCTGCCGCGCGCCGGTATTCCAAGGTGAACGGGCGCGAGGACTCCGAGCGCAAGCTGTTGACGATGGTGTGGCCGGTCGATAAGGTCAAGGTGTCGTCGTGCGCCCAGTTCTGCAAGTGCAGCTTGGCACCCGGCACGCCGTCATAGCGGTAGCCGGCGCCGATCAGCAGGTGCGTGGTGTTGTCCTTGCCGCTGGGCCGGATGCGGTTGAGCTGCGCTTGCGCATACCAGCGGTTGTCGAACTGCCAGCGCGCCTGCAGGCTGACGATGGAGCCCCAGCCGTGGTCATTGTCGAAGTTGTGCAGGCCGTCGTCGGTCTTGGCCGTGTCGAAGAAAAAGTAGCGGCCCGCGCCGGCGCCCAGCATCAGGCCCTGCTCCACTTTTTTCGTGCGCAGCCAGACCTGGCCCGCCATGCCGTCGCGGTGATGGTCTTGCGGGTGGCCTTCATTGATGTACGACAGGCTGACGGCATTGTAGTCGCCCACCGGCTGGGTGTAGCTGATGGCCGCGACAAAGGTACGCTCGTTGGTCGTGTTGACTTTCAGGGCGCCGGCCATGCCGGAGATATCCTGTGCCTGGGCGGACAGGGCGAGCGAGGCGGCCAGCAAGGCCAGGGCGGCGGGGCATATGCGCATGGTATTTCCGATAGTGGTGATACACGCTAATGGTGGGCTGGCTGAACGTGTTGCGCTAGCGCAAGCATTGTGTGTTTTTACTACAGCAATGAACAGTTCCAGTCAGAACTAATTGCGAGTGTATAAGAAAGTGAGAATGTGTGAGGCGCGCCATGCATTGCTTGCTGGAGCGGGCCGGCGGCGGGAGCGGAGGAAGGGGGCGCCGGCGCGAGTATGGCTGGCCGGCGCGATGCTGCTGAAGTTGCTGGACTTGCGGTGGTATTGCTGTCTGTATTACTGACTCAGGACGACTTTATCGGCAAAATATTCCGTCTCGCCGAAGCATTGCGTGGGCACGCCCTTGTGCTGGCTGTAGGTGACGAGGATGCGCTTGCCGGCGGCGGCCGACAGTTGCTTCGCCACTTCCTCGTCGCGCACGCTGAACTGGAATTTTTCCGGGATGGTGCCCGGCAGCGCCGTCAGCAGCAATTCACCCTCCCAGGTCTTGCAAATCCAGCCCCGCTTGGAAAACTTTTGCAGGTAACCCGCCCGTTCGCCTTCCGAGTACGAGAAGCTGAGGGCCATCCACGTGTAGGCGGCCAGCAGCAGGAAGCCGGCTACGAGGAAGATGACGAAGGCGAAGGTGACTTTTTTGGTCGTAGGGGTCATGGTAGGGTTATCTAGGTAAAAAATGGGGATGCTTAAAAATGTTCAGGGCAAGGCGCATTGCCGAAGACAGTACGACTAGTACGGCAAGGCAATGCAACGCCGCCATGGACTTTTTTAAGCGTTCCCTCAGTCTTTGCGGCCGGCTTTCCAGTTGAGGCCAAAATTGTATCGCTCGTCCATGGCCTGGTGCGCCGTGATTTTACCTTGGCCGCCGAAGTATTCCACCAATTTTGTCACCTGCAGGTTGCCGCCGTGGTTTTCCAGCATGGCGATGGCGCACATGGCGTGCGGGCTGTCTGTGTCGAGGCGTACTTCCACGGTCGGCTGGCCGGGAATTTCGATCGTCACGACGCCATCCGTGGCGGCCCAGTTCGGCACGCCTTCGTAGATGAACGCGTACACGAGCACGCGCTTGATCTGGTCGAAATGGGTGCCGTTGATGAAGATGTTTTCGCCGCTGCTGACGCTGCCCGTGCGGTCGTCGCCTTCCAGGTGGATGTACGGTGGCCTGTCATACGCGCCCCAGCTGTTGCCCAGCGCCTGCACGGCGCTCTTGGCGCCATTGCTCATTTCGAACAGGCAGCCGATGTCGAGGTCGATGCCGCCCGAACGGCCGGCCGGCTTGTTGAACAGCTTGCCGAGGAAGCCCGTGTCCAGTTTCGAGGCGGGCGCCTGGCCTTGCGACGCGTTCTGGTTCCAGTTCAGGTTGACGCGGATGCGTCCATAGCCGCCGCTGTCGCGCTTGTCGAGCGAAATCTTGTCGCCGCGCTTTTCCAGGCGGATCTTCGACAGCGAGATTTTATTCGCCGCTGGCGGTGCCGCTGGCGCAGGCACGGGGGCCGGCGCCGGAGAGGATTGCGCTGCCTCGCTGCCGCCGAAGTGCTTCAGCAGCGCCGCCAGGCCGCCCGCGAAACCCTGGCCCACGGCGCCGAAGCGCCAGCTGCCGTCGCGGCGATACAGTTCGCCGATGATGACGGCTTTCTCATCCTGGAAGTCATTGCCCGTGAAGGCGAACGTGGCGGCCTGGCCCAGCGCCATGCTGGAGTTGCCCAGCGCGCGCATGCTGCCCTGTTCCGTCGCGGCCGTGAAGACCAGCTTGTCGATCGAGGCGGGCAGGCGGGAAAGGTCGACCTGGAAGGTGGAGCGGGGACCGTTCAATTCCACCGTGACGGCGTTGTCCGGCGCGCTTTTCTGGTTGTAGAACACCATGTAGCGGTCGTCCGACAGCTTGCCGGCCGCATCGACGCCGAAGCAGCTGACGTCCACTTCCATCGAGCCCGAAACGATATCGAGCGTGACGGCAAACGGGCCGTTCAAGCCCAGGTCAGCCAGTTTGCCTTTTTGTCCGCGTGTGAAATTGGTCATGGTCGTGCAATCCCTTCGTCGCTTGAGAGTTGAGTCAATGAGATAGTCGGCACGTGCGCGGCGGCGTTGTCGGCCGCATGGCGGATGCCGAACAGGCGCGCCTGCTCGATGATGCGCAGGGCCCAGCTGCTGTGCGTGGCCACTTCGCACATCGATTCCTGCATGCGGAACACGGCCGGGCTGTCCGGGTCGATGATGCGCAGCGCCAGTTCGATGTCCGACTGCGCCACCTGGTAGTGGCGCTCGATCTGCGGCACCTGGTCCGGATGGATGGCCGTCTTGGCGATCATGCCGTGCGCCATGTCCTGCGCCACTTCGGCATCGAGCCAGCTGCCCTGCGACAGGTGCTCGAAGACGGGCGCCGTCAGCTGGAAGCCGTGCGGCTTGAAGATCGTCACCAGGCGGCCGATGACCTGGCCCAGCGGCGTTTGATAGATGGTGCCGCTGGTGGGGCGGCGCAGGCCCAGCAGGGCCAATAAATCGTTGCCGCCGATGCGCAGGGCCAGGATGCGGCGCCGCACTTCCGGCGCCGACAGGAGGAGGCGGAACTGCTTCATTTCCTCGTCGTCGAACACTTCCGCCGTTTCCAGGGTCGGCATCAAGAGGTGATGCGTGTGGCGCACGAGGTCGAAATACATGGCGAAATTGTGGCGCGTGGATTTCGGCAGCACGAAGCCGCTCAATTTGTCGGCGCCCGGCATGGCCAGCACGCGCGCCAGCACCTCGAGATTGCGCACGCGCACGAAGCGCAAGGTGTCCGATTCGTCGGCCATGTTTTGCAGCGCCAGCGACAGGTTGAACAATGCGTAACTGAGGTCGCGTTCGGCGATGGCGTCTTCGGTGCAAAGGATGACCGAGCGCAAATGGCTGAATTTGTCGCCATTGGCGATCGCCAGCAAGTCCTTGTGCGTGGTCGGCACATACATGGAGGCACCCAGCGCCGCTTTATGCTCGCTTTGCGGGTGTAGGGAGTTGTTATCCATCGACTGCGCTCCTGATAAGGGCGACCGCCTGGTAAGGCAGCGCCGGTTCTACTGTGACGGGTATGGCTTTTTCCTGCGCCAGAAGCAGCAAATGTGCCACGTCCGGCGCATTCGTGTCGCGCACGATCAGGCGCTCGGGCACGCGGCGCAGCAGCACGCGCGTCGCTTCGCCGATGCCTGGCTTGATCAGGTTGATGTCGCTGATGCCGTATTGCTGCTGCGCGGCGGCCATGTAGGCTTGCGAGCGGGCCGCCATGGCTGGCGCATCGCTCGCTTCGGCCAGCGGGATACCGCTGCTGGCGGCAATCGCCATGGCGTCGGCCACCAGGCCGTCGGCGAAAGCGCGCGACTGGTCGTGCTGTTCGAACTGCGCGTAATACACGCAGCCGTGGAAGTCGTCCGGACCGATGGCATCATTCAATACGGAGCGGCTGACCAGGCCCGAGACGGTGGCATTCAAGATGCTCGACGGGATCAGGTAGTCGCCCGACGAGGCGGCGCAGGCGGCCGTGCCGGCCAGGTCGGACAACACGAACAGGCCGCCGTCGATGGCCGTGCCATTGGCCGCGTTGAAATCGTGGACCGTCTGGCGCAGCTCGCGCGAAATCACGCCCTTGCCCGTCCAGCCGTCGACGAAGACGATGGAGTCGGCCGCATGGCCCTGCGCCAGGATGTGCTGCAGGGCGTTCGCGTCGATGCCGCGGTCGCGGATGATGGAGACGGAATAATGGCTGCACTTGCGCTGGAAGACCTGGCGCAGCAAGTGCCCGAGGATGACGCCCACGGGCGTGCCGGCGCGCGCCAGCGACACGAGCGTGATGGGGCCAGTGCGGCGCGCCGCGATCAGGGCGGCCAGGCGCAGGCAGTCGCGCGCCATCTGCAGGCGGTTGGCGGCAAATGCGCTCTGGAACAGGGCCAGGTAGGCGGGCGAGGGCAGGGACTCCGGCGACAGCATCTCGCTGTAGTGGCGCTGGCCCGACTGGATCAAGCGCTCTTTTTCGGCCAGGTCGAGGATGGGTTCGAGCGCCATCGGCGTCAACAGAAACTCCACGTCTTCCTGGCGGTAGCTGCCGCTGAAATGCTGCGTGCTGTCGCTCATAGCGCCGCCACCGTGAGTGCCGCCAGCTGGGTGCCGTTGGGGATGATGGCGTAGTCGCAGGCGGCCATGAAGCGGGCGTCCGAACGGCTGTCGCCCATGCCGAAGCTGACGATGGGGCCGTGTTCGGCTTCCAGTTCCGCGCGCAGGTAGGCCACGGCGCGCGCCTTGTTCAAGGTTTTCGGCAGCACGGCCAGGTTGTTGCCGTTGCGGTGGATGAAGTAGTCGGCGCCTTCGCCGGCGATCCACTGCTGCAGCACCTGCTCTTCGATGTCGGCCAGGCGTTCGCCGCGCGCTTCATGGTCCTTGACGACGATGTAGAACGGCGTGTTGTAGTCCTCGATCAGGCGCGCGCGCGAAGGCATGCCCGTCCTGGCCTGGAAATCGTCGATGATGCGCATGGCGTCCCGCAGGCCTGGCAAGGCCGTCTGCATGTCGTCCTGCATCAGGGACAGCCAGCCCGCATCGAGCGCGCCGCCCGGCTGCAGCACGATGCCGCCGTAATCGAGCACGCTGTAGCTGGTAAACGGCAGGTCGACGCGGCGGAATGCATCGCCATTTCTCGCCGTAGCGGGGATCAATGTCATGCCGCCCTGCGCGAATTCAAAGAAGGCGCGCTGGCGCGCCGTCGTAAACGAGCAGGCGTCGCCATTTTTCAGATAGGCGGCCGCTTGCAAATCGGTCTCGCCAGGGCATTTTTTCGGGGTCTGGAACAGTGTGTCGTCCAGATCAACAAACAGGAATTTCTTCAATTTTGGTCTCTGACTGAAAGTGGAACAGGCGGCCGTTCAATTGGCCGGCGAGTTGCATGAGGGCGGGGCTGGCCGGGGTTTCATGGCAGATGAACACGTGCTGGTACTGGCCAGGCGCCACGTTGTACAGGTAATTGGCGATGCCTTCGCCGTAATTGTCGTCGCAGTGGACGATATGGCCGACGGAGCCCCACGACAAAATGGGCGAGCGCGTGGTCGACTGCACCACGACGTTCTTGCCCAGCGCTTCGAGTTCGCGCGCCAGCAAAAACGACGGGTGCATGAATTCGCCCGTGCCCAGCACCAGCACGGAATCGCCGGCGCCGATTTCCTGCGCCAGCTGCACGGCCAGGCCTTGCGGCGGATTCAAGGCGCGTCCCACGCCGATGCGCCCGAACGCGGGGCTGGCACCCCGTTCTTCGTTCGCCTCGAAGCGCTGCGCGCTGGCCGCCACGGGAGCGGGCGCGGCGCCGGCCTGGAAGGCGTAGTGGCCGGACAGCGCCGCGCCGATGGTCGTGGGCAGGCCAAAACGCTCACTCAAGCCCGCGTTGGCGGCCTGGCCCATGAAGTTGGTGATCACGCCCAGGTGCAGCTTTTCCAGTTGCGGATAGCGCGCGCGGCACACTTGCACCAGGTTGGCGAAGGTGTTGCCGGTCGACGCTTCATCGTCGATCAGCACCAGGCTGCGGGCCGTGGAAAACAGGGCGCTGGCCGCGTCCGACAAATGCAAAAACTGGCGCGGCGCGTGGCTGTGCGATTCCTCGAATTCGAAGAAGGGCACCGTGCCCACGCGGTAGCGCGAACTGTGCAAAAACAGCGCTTTTCCATTCGGGTTGGCGCGCAGCCAGGCCTCGAACACGCCCTGGCCCAGGCCGACGGCCGTTTCCGCCATGGCGATGAAGACGACGGGGCCGGGCAGGCTGGGGGGAATCTGCGCGGCCAGGTCGTCGTGGATGGCTTGCATGGCGCGCGGCGTGACGGGCCAGTGCTTGCCCAGCACCTTCGAGAGGAACAAAAAGCCCCGCTTGGCGTTGGCGCGCGCGGCAAAGCCGATCAGCCAGTCCAGCGGAAAGCGCGCCTCGTCCACTTTCAGGGTCAGCTCGCCCGTGGGCATTTGCTGCTTGACGAGGTTCATGGCAGCTCCACGGCATAGGCGGCTTCGCCCACGCGCATGCCATCGCGGATGGCGGGCGCGGTGAGCTTGTCGAAACCCTGGTCGAAGCCGGCCAGCGCCAGGTAGGGCAGGTTGGGGCCGGCCGCGCAGGCCATGCCGATGCCGCCCGACATGCGCGGGTTGATTTCCAGCAGCGCCAGGCCGTTCGCCCCTTCGCGGAACTGGATGTTGAACACGCCATTGAGCCGGTAGTCGCGCGCCAGTTTGTCGCAGGCCGCCAGCAGGTCGTCGCGCAGTTCGATCAGCTGGCCGCTGCCGCCTCCATGCAGCTTCTTGCGCGGCACGGCGCAAATGAGCTTGCCCTGGTCGGCGACGCAGTCGGCGCTGTATTCGTGGCCGTCGAGGTATTCCATCAGCAGCAGGGTTTTAAATGTACCCATCTGCGCCAGGCCGGCGCGCAGCTCCTGCGCATTGATCTGGTAGGCGGCGCCGGCCAGCAGCAGCTGGGCGCTGGTGCGTTCTTCATCGAGTATGGCAAAGCCCAGGGCATACACGGATTCGGACGGCTTGATGCACAGCTTGCGGTGCAGCGGGCGCAGCTCGGCGTAGGCGGCGTCGTATTCTTCAATGGTGGTGACGGCGCGGTAGTCGGCCGGGCGCGCCATGGGCAGGTCGAGGCCCTCGCAGAAGCGCGCCTTGTCATGCATCAGGGTCAGGGTGTCTTCGCTGGCCACGCTGAGCACGCGCGTGCCGATGGCGGCGAAGCGCGCGCTGGCGCTGCCGATCAGGCCCGCTTCCTTGCCGGGCCAGAAAATCGTGATGCCCCGGTCGCGGCAAAATTCCAGGCACCACTCGACATAGTTGTGTCCCGTCAGGCCCGACGGTTCGACCGCGTATTCGTGCGCCGACAAAAAGGCGGCCGCATGGGCGTTCGTATTGCTGCATACGATGTGATAGCGGGGCGCGCCACTGGTCGCGGCGCTATCGGCTTCGCGGATCAGGCGCATGGCCGTGCCGACCGAGGAAAATGTTTTGTTGAACCAGACTCTTTGCATGTACGGGGACCGGGTGGAAATAGGAGAAGCCGCGCGCAGGTGCGCGCGCGGGCAGTGTAGCCAGAAAAACTTAACATGGCCTTAGAAAAACGCCAGCCCAAACCTGCTGCGCGTCGTGGACGCGGCCTGCGATGCTCACTGTGCCTCCGCACAGTTGCGCTTCTCGGCCACGTCCCCATCCGCTCGCGACGGTTTTGGCGGGCGTTTGGGAATCAGCCGGCCTTGCCGCTGGCCGTCCACTTGAGGAAGGCGTCGCGGTTGCGCGAGCAGATGAACACCTTGCCCGAGCCGGAAAAGCGCAGCACGATGCCTTCACCGCTGGTCACGCTGTTGACGATATTGCCGAGGAAGCCGCCGATGCCGCCGCCGCTGGCACCGCCGCCCGTGGTCACGGAAATTTCGTATTTCAGGCTGTTGTCCCAGCACACGACGTGGGAATTGTCGATCACGACGTCCTTGCCCGGCTCGACGTCGAGCTGGAACATGGAGCCGAAGCCCGACACCACCACTTGTCCCGTGCCGGCCGTCTCCATGACGAAGAAGCCGCCCGACTGCGCGAACAGTGCGTTGCCGATGCTTTGCGTGCGCACTTTCATTTCCGTGCCCGAGGTGGCGGCGACAAAGGCGCCGTCGTTGAGCAGGTACTGGCGCGCGCCCACGTCGACCACTTCGATGGCGCCCGGCAGGGTGGGCGAGAGCAGGCAGTCGCCGCTGCCGCGCACCGCTTCGATGTGCTGCTGGAAGAATGATTCGCCGTTGGCGAAGCGGCGCATGATGGCGCTGCCCAGGCCGCCCGTCATCTTGCCCTTCAAATCGAGCGCCGTTTCCATCATCACCATCGCATCCGATTCGCAATAGATGGTTTCGCCCTGCTTCATGCTGACGTGGAGGAAGGGATCGACGTCGCCCGTGACACTAAATACTGGCATGATAAATCTCCAAAAAAAAGCCGCCTGATCTGTGCAGGCGGCAGTAATGATATGACAAAAGTGCAATTCACCCCGGAAAACCGTCGCGCGCACGTTCCATGCGCGGCGCAGCAGGTTTAATGAGCGTAAATTTAAGCGTTGACGCCGAACGAGCGGGCGAGGGGACCGAGGCCGCCGTTGAAGCCCTGGCCGATGGCCTTGAACTTCCATTCGCCGTTGTAGCGGTAGATTTCGCCAAAGATCATCGCCGTTTCCGTCGAGCTGTCTTCGGACAGGTCGTAGCGGGCGATTTCTTTTTCGCCTTCCGCGTTCAGGCAGCGGATGAAGGCTTTCGAGACCATGCCGAAGTTCTGGCGGCGCGCGTCGGCGTCGTGGATGGTGACGGTGATGCTGATGCGGTCGATGTCGTTTGGTACGCGGGTCAGGTCGATTTCGATGCGCTCATCGTCGCCTTCGCCTTCGCCGGTCGTGTTGTCGCCCGTGTGCACGACGGAACCGTCGGTCGACTTCAGGTTGTTGTAGAAGATAAAGTCAGAGTCGCCACGGACTTTACCGTCGTTTTTCAGGAGGAAAGCACTGCCGTCAAGGTCGAAGGTGGCGCCGTCCGTCGAACGAGGATCCCAGCCGAGGCCGACGATGATCTTCTTCAGGTTCGGTGCTTCCTTGCTCAGGTTGACGTTGCCGCCTTTTTGCAAACTGATTGCCATGTGGTGCTCCTTAAATAATTAAACTTGATCATGCCTTCATGGGATGAGCGCAAGGCGCTCGTGCCATCACTCTCTCAATTGGGGGCGGAACCCCCGATTTCAAGCTTGTGCCGCGTGCCGTTTGCGGTAACGCAAGGACGACCACAGCGAGACCAGGATGAAGGCCACGCCCGACAGGCCCGTGAACCACTCCGGAATATGGTACTTGACGGACGCCAGCATGATCAAGGCCAGGATGCCGATCGCATAGTGGGCGCCGTGCTCGAGGTAGACGAATTCGTCCAGGGTGCCCTTGTGCACCAGGTACACTGTCATCGAGCGCACGAACATGGCACCGATGGCCAGGCCCAGCATGATGATGACGACGTCGTTGGTGATGGCGAACGCGCCGATCACGCCGTCAAAGCTGAACGAGGCGTCCAGCACTTCCAGGTACAGGAAGCCGCCGATGCTGCCGCGCGCCACCGTTTTTACCAGGTCGCCATTGCCGCTTTTGGCGGGCGCGGCGCCTTCTTCATCATCATCCTGCAAGTCCGGCTCGCCTTCTTCCAGCAAGCCGCTGATCCAGTTCACGCCGATGTAGACGGCGATGCCGACGATGCCCGACGCGAGCACGCTGTATTTTGCTTCCGCGGGGCCCATCGCCACGCAGGCGGCCACGGCGCCCATGGTGATCAGGACGGCCAGGCTTTCCGTGCCCAGCGCGTTGACTTTTTCCTCTGCCCAGCCCAGCCAGTGCAATTCCTTCTCGTCGTCGAACAGGAAGTTCAGGAACACCAGCAGCAGGAAGGCGCCGCCGAAGGCCGCCACTTGCGCATGGTTATCCGTCAGGTGCTTGGCATACACGTCCGGCGTCGTGGTGGCCATGGTCCACACGTCGACCAGGCCCAGGCCCGTGGCGACGGAAACGATGACGAGCGGGAACAGCAGCCGCATGCCGAAAACGGCCACGAGGATACCGACCGTGAGGAACAGTTTTTGCCAGAATTCATTCCAGTGGCGCAAGACGGATGCATTCACCACGGCATTGTCGAACGACAGCGACACTTCCATGACGCCCAGCACGCCCGTGATCCACAGCGCATTGATCAGGCCGGGCATGCCGCCATGGCTGTAACCCCACCAGCCCGACACCGCCATCAGGATAAAAGTGACTAAAAAGGAAATTCTGAAATGCCGCATGAGTACCCCGTTGCAAGTGAAAGACGTTTGATTATCCGCGCCGCTGTGCGCGCCGCGCTCAGTGTTGATATACGTCAATTGTTGTATATGCCATGATTTTATATTAGTTGCCGCCCGGGGCGGCGTTTTATAGACCGGCGACAGACAGTTCTGCTGGCGCGGACGATCTGCGATAATTGCGGCGCGCCCATCCGGCTGCCGCAGTCTCTTGCACACTCTCGACATATATAGAAGAAGGAATACCCCGTGGATATCGCTTACCTCGTCACGCCCCTGATCACCTGGATCCTGGTCGGACCGATCAAATTCCTGATCAACAGTGTCCGCACGCGGCAATGGGCGTTCGGCCTGGTCGGCAATGGCGGCTTTCCCAGCAACCATAGCGCCGTCGTGTCCAGCATGGCCACCCTGATCGCCTTGCGCGAAGGCATAGGCCATCCCGCCTTCGGCGTGGCCGTGACCCTGGCCTTCATCGTCATCATCGACGCCAACAGCCTGCGCCAGCACGTGGGCAAGCAGGCGGCCGCCATCAACCGCCTGGCGGGGGAAGCGGCCAGCCCCGCGCACAAGACCTTGCGCGAGCGCATGGGCCATACCCTGGTGGAAATCGCCGGCGGCCTGTGCACGGGCGTGGCCATCGGTTTCCTGATCAATTACGTGTTTGCCCGCTAAGCACTCGTTTCCTCTAGTCAAAACCCCGCTTCAAGGCGGGGTTTTGCGTTTCAGGGCGCAAAAACTACGTTTCATCCACTGATTAAAGCATTACAGGAAACGGCCGATTGACATGGCCGGATGCGCTCATGGATACTTTGGCGCTTGTGGTTTTAATAAAAATATATGCCTGCCATCGCCTGCAGTCCTATCCGGGCCGCCGGGACGGTCGCGGCGCTATCTATCCGGAGAATTACCCATGTTGCGCAAAACCCTGTTTGTTCTGGCAATTGCTTCTGCCTTGGCCGCCTGTGGCAAAGAGTCCAAAGATCCCGGCAAGGGCGGCAAGGATGGCAAGGAACAGGCGGGCGCTAGCGTCAATCTGCTGGTGTCCCCGGAAGACTTGCTGACCATCCAGAGCAATGCGCTGGCATCGGGCCCCGTCATCACCGGCTCCGTGCAGCCCGAGCGCAACGCGGACTTGCGCGCCGAAGTGTCGGCCGTGGTGATCCAGGTGATGAAGGAAAACGGCGAAATCGTCAAACGGGGCGACGTGCTGGTGCGCCTGGACGAAACGGCCATCCGCGACAGCCTCAATTCGGCCGAGGAAGCCAGCCGCGCCTCGAGCCAGGTGCTGGAGCAGTCCGAACGCATGTTCCAGCGCATGAAAACCCTGCGCGCCTCGGGCATGACGTCGACGCAGGCGCTGGAAGACGCGGAAATCCGCCGCAACAATGCGCAAAGCGATTTGTCCGCCGCGAAGAGCCGCGCCGCCCAGGCGCGCCAGCAGCTGCAGCGCACCCTCGTGCGCGCGCCGTTCGACGGCATCGTGAGCGAGCGCAAGGTATCGAATGGCGATACGGCGCAAATCGGCAAGGAATTGATCAAGGTCATCGATCCGACCAGCATGCGCCTGGAGGGCCTGGTGTCGGCCGACAAGATCGGCGTCGTCAAGGTGGGCCAGCCTGTGCTGTTCCGCATCAATGGCTATCCCGGCCAGGATTTCGCGGGCAAGGTGCGCCGCGTCGATCCTGCCGCCAACGCCGTCACGCGCCAGGTGGCCGTGCTCGTCGATTTCAATGACAAGCAACAGCCGCGCGTGGCCGGCCTGTACGCGGAAGGCCGTATAGAGACGGAAACCGTCAGCGCGCTGATGATCCCCGATTCGGCCCTGGTGAAGGCGGGCGACGTCACGTACACGTGGAAAGTCAAGGACAAGGCCTTGCATAAAACTAACTTGCGCATCGGCGCGCGCGACGTGCGCACGGGCCAGTGGGAAGTGCAAAGCGGCCTGGCCAGCGGCGACACCGTGCTGCGCACGCCCGGTTCGACCTTCAAGGATGGGCAGAAAGTGGAATTGACGGCAGCCAAGGCCGTACCGGCAGCCGCCATGGCCAGCAGCAGCGCCGCCGTTGCCGGTAAAGGAAACTAAGCCATGTTCCTTTCCGATTTCAGTATCAAGCGGCCCACCGCCACCATCGTCCTGATCCTGGCGATGATGTGCGTCGGCTTGCTGGCGCTCAAGAAACTGCGCGTCAACCAGAATCCGGACGTCGAAGTGCCGTTCATCGTCGTCAGCATTCCTTACCCTGGCGCATCGCCCGACACGGTCGAGCGCGAAGTGGTGAACCGCCTGGAAAAGTCGCTGCAAAGCATTTCCGGCGTGACCGAGGTCAACAGCGACTCGAATGAGGGTGCGGCCAGCATCTTCCTGAAGTTCTCCTTCAATACGAATTTGATCGAGGCGTCCGACAATATCCGCAATGCGATTGCCGCCGTGCGCTACAAGTTGCCGACGGAAATGCGCGAGCCCATCCTGCAGCGCATCGACCCGGCTGCCGAGCCGATCATGCAGCTGGCGCTGTCGTCGAACTCGCAAAGCCATGCGGAAATTTCGCGCCTGGCCGAAGACGTGCTGTCGGACCGCTTCCGCACTGTCGATGGCGTGGCGCTGGTCAACGTGGGCGGCTCGCTCAAGCGCGAACTGTCCGTGCTGCTGCGGGCGGAGAAACTGCGTGAATACAATGTGTCCGTCAGCGACGTCGTCACCGCCCTGCGCAACCAGAACACGAATGCCCCCGTCGGCAAGGTGCGCGGCACCCTGGACGAGAAAAGCATCCGCCTCGTGGGCCGCATCGAGTCGCCAAGCGACTTCGAGAAAGTGGTGATCAAGCGCCGCGGCGAGGAAATCGTGCGCCTGGCCCAAGTGGCCACCATCGAGGACGGCTTTGCCGAAGTCAACAGCCTGAGCATGCGCAGCGGCAAGCCCAACGTGGGCATTTCGATTACCCGCGTGCGCGACGCGTCCACCGTCAGCGTGGCCAACAAGATCCGCGACATGGTGGCGGACATCAACAAGACTTTGCCGAAAGGCACCTTGTTGCAAGTGACGCGCGATGGCGGCGAAAACGCCCAGCATAGCTTGAACAATGTGATCGAATCGCTGGTCCTGGGCGCCGTGCTGACGATTTTCGTCGTCTACGCCTTCCTGAACTCGTGGCGTTCGACCCTGATCACGGCGCTGAGCCTGCCCACGTCCGTGATTGCCGCCTTCATCGCCGTGTGGCTGTGCGGCTTTACCCTGAACTTCATGACCCTGCTGGGCCTGTCGCTGGCCATCGGCGTGCTGATCGATGACGCCATCGTCGTGCGTGAAAACATCGTGCGCCACATGCAGATGGGCAAGGACCGCCGCACGGCCGCGCTGGAAGGTACGGCCGAGATCGGCATGGCCGTGGCCGCCACGACCTTCTCGATCATCGCCGTCTTCATTCCCGTGGCCTTCATGCCGGGGATCTCGGGCGAATGGTTCCGTCCGTTCGCCCTGACGGTGACGTGCTCGGTGCTCGTCAGCCTGGGCATTTCGTTTACGCTCGACCCGATGCTGTCGGCCTACTGGGGCGACCCGGTGGAAGAGCACTCGGCGCCGAAAAAGGGCATCGGCCGCGTGCTCGATAAATTCAACCACTGGTTCGACCATCAGGCCGACCGCTATGGCCGCGTGATCGCCTGGGCCCTGCACCACCGCCGCTGGATGGCCTTCATCGCCGTCATCAGCCTGGCGGGCGCCATCGCCCTGCACATCACGCATGGCGGCACGAGTTTCTTGCCGGCATCCGATTCGGGCAATCTGATGATCAATGTGCGCACGCCATCGTCGAGCAGCATCGAGTATTCGCGTCTGAAACTGGAAGCGGCGGCCGTGCTGGCGCGCACCTTGCCTGAAACCAAGGATACCAACAGCTCCATCAATGCGGGCGGCGGCCGCGTGTATGTCGACATCGGCAAGCGCAACACGCGCAAGCGTTCGGCCAAGGAAATCGCCGTCGAGCTGCGCGAGAAGATGTCGCGCCTGGTGGGCGCCGAATACGTGGTGCAGGATGACTTGAGCAACGGTTCGCAAAAGCCGATCCAGGTGGAATTCACGGGCCCGGATTCGCGTAAACTCATGGAAATTACCAACGCCTACATGGACAAGCTGCGCGCCATTCCCGGCGCCGTTGACGTGGGCTTGTCGGAGCAGGACCCGAAGAACGAGCTGCAGATCGAGCTCAACCGCGGTCTGGCCAACTCGATGGGCATTTCCGTCAACGATGCGGCGCAATCGTTGCGCGTGGCCTTTGCCGGCGTGGAAGTGGGCGACTGGGTCGATCCGACGGGCGAAACGCGCGACGTGGCCGTGCGCCTGCATCCCGACGACCGCGTGGCATCGGAAAACATCGAGCGCCTGCCGATCAGCGTGACGGGCACCTCGCAAATGGTGCCGCTGGACCAGATCGCCACCATTACCATGGGCAAGGGCCCGTCCGGCATCGAGCACAAGAATGGCAAGCGCACGATCACCGTGTCGGCCAATGCGCAGGGCCGTTCGAATGGCGAAGTGACGAGCGACGCCATGAAGCTGGCCAACTCCATCGACTTCCCGCCCGGCTACGGCCTGGCGCTGGGCGGCGCTGGCCAGGACCAGCAGGAGCTGTTCACGGAAATGCTGATCGCGCTGGTGATGGGTATCGGCCTGATGTATTTGATCCTGGTGATGCAGTTCGGTTCCTTCACGGCGCCGGTGGCCGTGATGATGTCCTTGCCGCTCAGTCTGATCGGCGTGGTGGTGGCGCTGGTGATCACGAACAACACCCTCAACCTGATGAGCTTTATCGGCATCATCATGCTGATGGGCCTGGTCGCCAAGAACGCCATCCTGCTGCTCGACGCGGCGCGCAAGCGCGAGGAAGAGGGCCATGGCCGCGAAGATGCGCTGATGTATGCGGGCCGCATGCGTCTGCGCCCCATCCTGATGACGACGTTCGCGCTGATCGCCGGTATGTTCCCCGTGGCGCTGGGCCTGGGCGAGGGTGGCGAGTTCTACCGTCCATTGGCGATCGCCATCATCGGCGGCACCATCACTTCGACGATTCTGACCCTGCTGGTCGTGCCGACCTTCTATGACAGCATCGAAATCGCCCGCGATGGCGCCGTGGCCAAGTTCCACCGCCGCGCCGCGCGCATGCCCGTGGTCGTGGCCATGATATTGACCCTGATCGAATGCGTGCTGACCCTGCTGATGGTGCGCTTCGTCTACCGCATGCTGAAGAAGGCCGTGCTGTTCCTGATGGGACGCCGCGCGCCGAAAGCGGCGTCGGTCAGCCTGCAAAAGTAAGTCAGGCAGCCTCGGCTGCGCAATCCTTGTGCCAGGTCAAAGAGCCTTCTTCGGAAGGCTCTTTTTACGTCTGGTGCTCTACAATCGTAGGACGGGTGGGCAGGATCGCCAGCCTGGTATCGCGATACTTTTGCGATATTTTTCAACGGCAATGTGGCACGGCAACGTAACGGACCAGCACCATGTTCTTCAGCATCCGGCAGCCCATACTCGGCATCCTCATGGCATGCCTGCTGGCCGCTTGCGCCGTCGGGCCGGACTTCCGGCCTCCCGCCGCCCCCGGCGGCGACCGCTACACGCCGGCACCGTTGCCGGCGCACACCGTGGCCGCCCCTGGTCCCGCCGGCCAGGCGCAGCGCTTCGTGCCGGGCCAGGATATTCCCGCGCAATGGTGGTCGCTGTTCCAGTCGCCGGCGCTGGACCAGCTGGTGCGCGGCGCCCTCGCGCGCAGTCCGGGCCTGGCGTCGGCCCAGGCGGCACTGCGCCAGGCCGATGAAAACTACCGCACCCTGTCCGGCCGCCTGCTGTATCCCGAAGTGGGCGCCCGGCTGGGCGTCAGCCGCGAAAAAAACAGCAGCCTGGAAGGGGCGGGCGGCGTCCTCAATTTGTACAATGCCTCGGTGAATGTGTCGTATGCGCTGGATGTATTTGGCGGCAACAAGCGCCAGCTGGAGGGCTTGCAAGCGCTGGTCGACTATCGGCAGTATCAGCTTGAAGCCGTGTACCTGGCCCTGACGGCCAACCTGGTGACGGCGGCCATCCGCGAAGCGTCGTTGCGCGCCCAGCTGCAGGCCACCGGCGAAATACTCGACGCGCAGCAAAAGCAGCTGGACCTGATCGAGCAGCAATTGCGCTTCGGCGCCATCGGCCGCGCTACGGTGCTGGTCCAGCGCAACACGGTGGCGCAGACGCGGGCCAGCGTGCCGCCGCTGGAAAAGGCGCTGGCCCTGACGCGCCACCAGCTGTCCGTGTATGCGGGCCGCTTGCCCAGCGAGCCCGGCATGCCTGAATTCGATCTGGCGTCGCTGCGCCTGCCGCAGGACTTGCCCGTCTCCCTGCCGTCGGCCCTGGTGCGTCAGCGTCCCGACATCCGCGCCAGCGAAGCGCTGCTGCAGCAAGCCAGCGCGCAGATCGGCGTCGCCACGGCAGCCATGTATCCCCAGTTCACCCTGACGGGCAATGCCGGCGTGCTGGCCACCAGCGTTCCCGCGCTGCTGCACGCCGGTTCTGCCGTGTGGGGCGTGGCGGCCGGGCTGGCACAGCCTATTTTCAATGGGGGCGCATTGCGCGCCCAGCGGCGTGCCGCCATCGCCGCCTACGAGGGCGCGGCGGCCGATTACCGCGCCACCGTGCTGGCCGCCTTCCAGAATGTGGCGGACAGCTTGCGCGCCCTCGAGGCCGATGCCGCCGCCTTGCAGCAGCAAGCCGAGGTGGAGGCGCTGGCCAGCGAATCGCTGGCGCTGAGTACGCAGCAATTCAAGCTGGGCGCCATCAGCTACCTGAGCCTGCTGGACGCCCAGCGCACCTACCAGCAGGCCAGGGTGGGGCTGGTGCAGGCGCAGGCGGCCCGCTATGCCGATAGTGCCGCGCTGTTCCAGGCGCTGGGCGGCGGCTGGTGGAACCGTCCTGCGCTGCACGCCGTTTCCATGGCGGCAGACTGACGGGCTGGCAAGGCAAGGTCTTGCAACACGACACGCGCAATGGCAGCCGCAAGCAACAACAAGGAGCGTATCCATGACGAAACGCACGAAACGCATGCTCATCATGCTGGGGGCGGTGGTGCTGTTGATTGCCCTGCTGGCGCTGGGATTTTTCCTGCACATCCGCCAGCTCATGGCCAGTTCGCCCAAGCCCGCGCCGGAAACGGTGTCGGCGACCGTCATCCGCAAGGTCGAGTGGCAGCCGCACCTGGCGTCCGTGGGCACCCTGGTGGCCGTGCGCGGCGTCGACGTGACGAGCGAAATCGCCGGTCTCGTCAGGTCCATCCATTTCAAGTCCGGCCAGGAAGTGAAGGCGGGGCAAGTGCTGCTGCAGCTGAATGCGGACGCCGACCTGGCGCAGCTGCGCGCCTTGGAGGCGGCGGCCGAACTGGCCGCATCCGTGCTGGCGCGCGACCGCCAGCAATTTGCCGTGCAGGCGATCAGCCAGGCGCAGGTCGACAACGACGTGGCCGACCTGAAAAGCCGCAAGGCGCTGGCGGCCCAGCAGGCGGCGCTGGTGGACAAGAAAACCATCCGCGCGCCGTTCGCGGGCAAGCTCGGCATCACCACGGTCAACCCGGGCCAGTATTTGAATCCCGGCGACAAGATCGTCACCTTGCAAACCATCGATCCCATCTATGTGGATTTTTATATTCCGCAAAAGCAGCTGGGCGGGCTGCAGGTGGGACAGGTGCTGAACCTGTCCAGCGATGCGCATGCGAACACGGCGTTTGCGGGCAAGGTCAGCGCCATCAGTTCCAAGGTCGACCCGGCCACGCGCAATGTGCAGGTGGAGGCCACGGTGGCCAATCCCCAGCGGCAGTTGTTGCCGGGCATGTTTGCCAACGTCAAGGTGGAGGTGGGAGAAAAGAAACAGTACCTGACTTTGCCGCAGACGGCGATCACCTACAACCCGTATGGTTCCACCGTCTTCGTCGTGCAGCCGGCGCAGCAGGCGCCCAAGGCCGCTGCGCCGGGCAGCGCCGCCCCCGCCGCCCCACCGCCGAAGGCGGGCGAGCTGGTGGTGCGGCAAGTGTTCGTCACGACGGGCGAAACGCGCGGCGACCAGGTAGCCGTGCTGACGGGGCTCACCGAGGGGCAGCAAGTCGTCACCAGCGGGCAGATCAAGCTCAAGAACGGTAGTCCCGTGGTGATCAGCAACGTCGTCGAGCCGCGCAACAATCCGCAGCCCACGCCGCAAGAACACTGAGGCGCCGCCATGAACTTCACCGATCTCTTTATCCGCCGGCCCGTGCTGGCGATGGTGGTGAGCCTGCTGCTGGTGGTGCTGGGCTTGCGCTCCCTGTTCAGCTTGCCCATCAACCAGTATCCGAAGACGCAGAACGCCGTCGTGACGATCTCGACCACCTATTACGGCGCCGACGCGCAGACGGTGGCCGGTTTCATTACGCAGCCGCTGGAATCGGCCATCGCCCAGGCGCAGGGCATCGATTACCTGTCCTCGTCGAGCAGCAGCGGCGTGTCGACCATCACGGCCACCCTGCGCCTCAATTACGACGCGAACCGGGCTTTGACGGAGATCAACACCCAGGTCAGTTCCGTGAAGAACCAGCTGCCCGCCCAGGCGCAGACGCCCGTGCTGACGGTGCAGATGGGGCAGACGACGGACGCGATGTACCTGGGCTTTTACAGCAAGACCTTGCCGACGAATAATGTGACGGATTACCTGAGCCGCGTGGTCAAGCCCAAGCTCGATTCCATCAGCGGCGTGCAGACGGCGGAACTGCTGGGCGCACGCCTGTTCGCGCTGCGCGCCTGGCTCGATGCGGACAAGATGGCCGCGTTCGGCGTGACGGCGGCCGAGGTCAGCACTGCCCTGGGCAATAACAATTATCTGGCCGCGCTCGGGTCCAGCAAGGGGCAGATGGTGACCGTTCCCCTGACGGCGGGCACGGACCTGCATTCGGTCGAGGAATTCAGGAAGCTCGTCGTCAAGCGCAGCGGCGACTCCATCGTGCGGCTGGAAGACCTGGCCACCGTCGTGCTGGGTTCGGAAAACTATGATTTCAACGTGGCCTTCAGCGGCGTGCGTTCCGTCTTCATCGGCATCAAGGTGGCGCCGGAAGCCAATATCCTCGACGTGGCCAAGCGCGTGCGCGCCAGCTTTCCCGATATCCAGTCCCAGCTGCCGGCCGGGCTGACGGGGGAGATCGTGTACGACTCGACGTTCTTCATCAATACCTCCATCAGGGAGGTCATCAAGACCCTGGTCGAGGCGCTGCTGATCGTCACCATCGTCATCTATCTGTTCCTGGGCAGCCTGCGGGCCGTGATCGTGCCCGTGATCGCCATGCCGCTGTCGCTGATCGGCACGTTTACGGCCATGCTGGCGCTCGGCTATTCCATTAACTTGCTGACCTTGCTGGCCATCGTGCTGGCCATCGGCCTGGTGGTCGACGACGCCATCATCGTGGTGGAAAACGTGGACCGCCACATGAAGCAGGGCCAGCCGCCGCTGGAAGCGAGCCTGCTGGCGGCGCGCGAACTGGGCAGCCCGATTCTGGCCATGACGGTGGTGCTCATCGCCGTGTACGTGCCCATCGGTTTCCAGGGGGGACTGACGGGTGCGCTGTTTACGGAATTCGCCTTCACCCTGGCTGGTGCCGTGGCCGTGTCGGGCATCGTGGCCCTGACCCTGTCGCCCATGATGTGTTCGCGCTTTTTCCGTCCGGAACAGGATAGCGGCCGCTTCGTGCAAGCCATCGACCGCGTCTTCGGCAAGGTGCACGACACGTACCAGCGCCTGCTGCATGCGCTGCTCGACACCTGGGTGGTGCTCATCGTCATGGCGGCGCTATTGATGGTGGTGCTGGGGCTGATGTTCAAGATGTCGCAGTCCGAGCTGGCTCCCGAGGAAGACCAGGGCGTCGTGCTGTCGCAGGTGGTGGGTGACCCGACGGCCACGTCGGACCAGATGCAAGTGTATGCGGAGCAAATCTACCAGGTGGCCAAGGCCATGCCCGAATACAGCCAGATGTTCCAGATCACGGGCGTGCCGACGGTCAACTCGGGTTTTGGCGGCATGCTGATGACGCCATGGAACGAGCGCACGCGCAGCGCCAAGGAAGTGCAGCAAGACTTGCAGGCGGGCTGGAACCGGATTGCCGGCGCCCGCGTGGCCGCCTTCCAGTTTCCCGCCTTGCCCGGTTCCTCGGGCTTGCCCGTGCAGTTCGTCATCGCCACCACGGAGCCGTTTGAAAATCTCGATGCCATCGCGCAGCAGGTGCTGGAGAAGGCGCGTTCATCGGGCAAGTTCTATTTTATCGATACGGACTTGAAAATCGACAAGCCGCAAGCGACCGTCGTGATCGACCGCGACAGTGTCGCCGCGCTCGGCATGACGCAGCAGGATGTGGGGCAGGCACTGGGCGCTGCTCTGGGCGGCAACTACGTCAATTACTTTTCCATCGCCGGGCGTTCGTATAAAGTGATCCCGCAGGTGCTGCAGGTGGACCGCCTGAACCCGTCGGCCGTGCTGGATTTCCACATCAAGACGCCCAGCGGCACGATGATACCGGCCAGTACCGTCGCGCATATCCAGTACGACGTCGTTCCCGAGTCGATCAACCGCTTCCAGCAACTCAATTCCGTGACGCTTGCCGGCGTGTCCGGCGCCTCGCAGGGCGAGGTGCTGGGCTTCATGCGCGACACGCTGGCCCAGGTGGCGCCCAGCGGCTACACGGCTGATTATGCGGGGCAGTCGCGCCAGTTCGTGCAGGAATCGGGCGGTTTTGTCGTCACCATGCTGTTTGCCGTGGTGATCGTCTTCCTGGCGCTGGCGGCGCAGTTCGAGAGTTTCCGCGACCCCGTCGTGATCCTCGTTTCCGTGCCGCTGGCCCTGTTTGGCGCCACCATGTTCATCTTCCTCGGCTTTGCGTCGATCAATATCTACACGGAGGTGGGCCTGGTGACCCTGATGGGCCTGATCAGCAAGCATGGCATCCTGATCGTGGAAGTGGCCAATCAGCTGCAAAAGACAGGCAAGAGCAAGCGCGAGGCCGTCGAGGAGGCGGCCGCCGTGCGCCTGCGCCCCATCCTGATGACGACGGCCGCCATGGTGTTTGGCGTGCTGCCCCTGGTGATCGCCTCGGGCGCTGGCGCGGCCGGGCGCCACGCGATGGGGCTGGTGATTTTCACGGGCCTGTCCATTGGCACCTTGTTTACCCTGTTCGTGGTGCCCGCCATGTATCTGTTCCTGGCGGCGGACCACCAGGCGCTGAGCGCACGGGGGGCTGGCAAGGCGGTTCCGGCCCACTGAGGCGCGGTGGCTGCGAGATTGTTGCGCTCTGCAATAAAAAGAGCCTTCATCGGAAGGCTCTTTGTTGCGTATTCTGCTACGGGCTTGCAGCCCGGCCGGCCGTCGGGGCGGAGCGCAGGCGGTATTTAGCTGCCGCGTGGTGGGGTGGTGCCGGTCCCTGTGCCCGTCCCGCCCCCTGTGCCAGTTCCGGTCCCAGTGCCGGTTCCGGTCCCTGTACCGGTGCCGGTACCCGGCGTCGTGTTGGGCGGAGTGGTCGGCGGCGTGGTCGTGCCGTCGGGATTGGTGGTCGTGCCCGGTGCAACGGATGGGGTGGCGGGCGTGGTTGTGTCCGGCGTGGTGGTGCCGCTGGTGCCCGAGGTGCCGCTGCCGCCTGTGCCGGGCGTGGTGGCGGGCGTAGCTGGCGTGGCCGGGGCGGTCGTGGTTTCGTTATGCTTGTTGCAGCCGCCCAGCAGCGCGCAGACGATGGCGGTGCCGAGGACAAGCTTGCTGGTGCTAGGGAGTGGGGCCGTCATGATTGTTCCTTTCTCATTGGAAAGCTGTCGTGGGTAGTCATACCTTGCCAACTGCCTGCCACGGTGCGGGCAGGCCGTCGTAGCAAGGCTGGCATCGCTTGCAAAAAATTAGAGTGGGCAGGTGCGCACAGGTTCACCGGATTTACAAATCAACGGCTATCGGCAGCAGGATCGGCGATCCGTTTTGATATGGCGCAAACGCGCCACGTGAACGAGAAAGAAAGGGCCAGGACAGGACGTCCCGGCCGCGGGCGAGGGCTTTATTTGACGGCAGGGGCCTTGCTCACTTCCACTTCCCAATCCACGCCTGACGCGACGTGGTGTTTGGCGGCGAAGTCGCCCTGGCTGATGGCCACGGCCACGTCGAGCAGGCTGTTCAGGTAAACCAGCGGCTTGCCTTTGGCGACGCCGCCAAACGTGTGCTCGAACGGCGCGATTACCTTGGCCACTTGCTTGCCCTTGTGCAGGATGCGTACTTGCAGCGGATCGTGCAGCTTCACCTGCAATTCGTCGAGCAGCGATTTCGGGATATTCGTCCAGACATTGCCATATTTCACATCGAGCACGGGCACGATACCGCGGATGGTATTGCCGTCGCGCACAGGTTTTTGATACGCGATCTTGACCACGGATGCGCTGGGCAATGACGGGCCCACCTGTTCGTAGGTGATGGCGCCCGAGGCCAGACGCGCGCCCACGTACGCGTACACGTCGCGGCCATGGAAAGTGTAGGACTCGGCGGAGCCCGCCAAGCGGTTGACCTTTTCATCGATTTCACGCAGTTCGGCCACGCCGTCGCGCTCGGCGATCAGGGTGAACAGGCCGTTGTCCGGCCCCACGAAGTAGCGGCCACCCTTGGTTTTCAGCACCACCGACTTGCGCGCCGTGCCCACGCCCGGGTCGATGACGGAAACAAACACCGTGCCTTGCGGCCAGTAATTGGCCGTCTGGTACAAACGGTAGGCGCCCAGCCAGATGTCGTAGTCGGGAATCTGGTGCGTCAGGTCCGAAATGGTGAGCTGGGGATCGACGCCATAGGCGACGCCATGCATGGCGGACACGGCGCCGTCGGCCGTGCCGAAGTCCGTCATCAGCACCAGCGGCGCGGCAGCCTGGGCACTGGATAACAGGAGGGCGCTCAGGCAGGCACCGGCGACGAGATGGGAGATTCGTTTGATAATCATGTTTTATCCTTTGCTTTTAGTACAAATAACAGTGCTTGGAAACGCATAACAAAACCGTAGCGAGCAGCAGTGAGTTGTGGCTAAGAAGCGCAACCGTACTGTAGTACGGTGAGCATCGCAGGCCGCAAATCACGACGCGCAGTAGGTTTTGTTGGCGTTTAAAATGTGTAGCTCAGCTTGGCGTAGAAGTACGCGCCGTTCACGCCGATGGGGTTGATGAAATTGTAGGGCAGGGCGCCGCCATACGTGGCGTTGTTCGTTTCCCGCACGCGCTGCGGATAGCGGTCGAGGATGTTGTTGCCGCCCACGCTCACCGTCAGTTGCTTGCTCAGTTTCAATTGCCCTTCCAGGTCCAGCGACCACACGGCGCCGAAGCGCTGCGCGGGAATGCCGTCGATCAGGGGCGCATCGCTGTCGTAGGAAAAATCTTTCAGTTCGCCAAAGCGCGTGACGCGCGCCTGTACGCCCCAGCCTGCCGCCTGCCAGTCGGCACCGAGGATCACTTTGCTGGTGGGCGACGCATGTTTGATACGGAACAAACTCGTCTCCGTCAGCAGGGTCAGACTCGGATCGATGCTGCTCAATGCAGCGGAACTTTGGCGCACCTTGTCGAGACTGGTCTTGTTCAGATTCAGCGCCGCGTTCAGGTTCAGCTTGCCTGACGTGAAGGCCAGATCGTGGTTCAGCACCACGTCCAGTCCTTTGGTACGCGTGTCGAGCAAATTGGCCAGGTAGGCCACGGACTGGATATTGCCGCGGCCATTCGCGGCCAGGTAGGCCGTGACGGCGTCGCTTTGCAAGTCGCTCGAACGCGTGATGCGGTCGCGGATGCGGATCACGTAGGCATCCACCGTCACGCTGGTGGCGGCCGCCGGTTTCCAGGCCAGGCCCAGCGAGACGTTGGTCGATTTTTCCGGTTTCAGCTGTTGTGCGCCGAAGTTGCGCGCCAGCGGGTCGCTGGCAGGCAGCAGGGCCGCCGTTTGCAGGGCCGTGCCATCGGCGTTGAAGTTCAAGGTGGCGAAGCGGAAACCCGTTTGCACAAGGGCCGGTGCGCGGAAGCTGTTCGACAGCGAGCCGCGCACAAGAAAATTGTCCGTGACTTTATAGCGCGTGGACAACTTGCCCGTGCTGGCGCTGCCGAAGTCGCTGTAGTCGGAATAGCGGGCGGCGGCGCCCACCAGCAGGCGCGGCGTGAGGTCGCTTTCCACATCCGCATACACGGAGCGGATTTGCCGGCTGCCGTCGTAGGCGTCCGATGGACGCAGGCCCGGTCCCGCCTGCGCGCCCGGTGGCGCATCGGTGAAGCTGCCGGCCGCATACGAGGCAGCATCGCCGGCCGAGCTGGTGTAGGTTTCGCGCATCCACTCGGTGCCCACGGCCACGCTGAGCGGAGCGGGCAAGCCGATGTCGATGCTGCGCGTGGCATCGATATTCAGGGCATTCTGGCGGAAGTCGAAACCGGCCAGATTGAAACGCGTGGGGCTGGCCGCGCCCAGCGAAGCATTGACGGAGTGGCTTACGCCGTAGTCAAAGCGGTCGCTGCCGTGGCGCGCGCTGGCGTCCCAGTTCCACGCGCCCGCGCTGCCGCGCACGCCGGCAACGATGCTGAGGTCGCGCTTGTCGCCGTTGGTGACGGGGCGGTAGCCGTGCGGATACAGGGCCGGTACGTTCGACGGGTCGCCCGGATAGCGGAAGTAGGCGCTGCCGTCCGATGTGCGTTCGTTGAGGGTGGCAAACGAGTACAGGTCGAGGCCGTTGGCCAGGGTGAGCTGGGTGTTGTAGAACAGATAGTTGTTGCGCTGGCGCGAGTCGCCCGACTTGAACACCACCTTGCCGTCGAGCGCCTGGTCGGCCGGCGTGAAGTTGTAGGACGTCCAGCCCGCGTCGCTGGGGCCGGCCCGTTCCGTGGGCGAGCGGCGCCGCGTTTCCGCGCCGAAGCGGAAGAATCCCGCCTCGCCCAGCGGCACGCCGTAGTCGGCGTTGACGATGACGGTCTGGCCATCTGTCAGGGTTTGATCGGTGGGGGCGAAATGCGTGTGGTTGGCGCCGTAGCTGACGGAGGCGGCGCCGCCCGTGCGCGCCTTTTTCAGCACGATGTTGATGACGCCCGCCACGGCGTCGCTGCCGTACTGGGCGCCGGCGCCGTCGCGCAGGATTTCGATGTGGTCGATGGCGTTCGGTGGAATGGCGTTGATGTCGACCGGCACGGTGCCGGCAAAGCTGCTTTCCGTGTCCAGCACGGCGCTCGTGTGGCGGCGCTTGCCGTTGATCAGCACCAGCACCTGGTCGGGCGCCAGGCCCCGCAACTGGATGCCGCGCACGGAGTCCGACGCGCCGCTCGATTCGATGCGTGGGAAGTTGATCGACGGCGACAGGTTTTGCAGGGCCGCGCCCACGTCGCCCGAGGCCAGCGCATTGCTCACTTCGCGCGCGCCGAAGCGGTCGATGGGCACGCTGCTGTCGAACACGGTGCGGTTGCGCGCGCGCGAACCGACGACGGTGACCTGGTCGATGCTGGCGCTCGCTGGCGTGGCGGCGCCGGTGGCGGTGTCGTCAGTCTGGGCCCACGCGGGCACGGCGCCCAGCATGGCACAGGCCAGTACGATGGTACGCAGCGGCGTGGCGGTAATGGATGGAGAGGCGTATGAATGGCGCGGATGCAAGGCGGTGTCCTTTAAACTTAGTCATCTGGAAACAGTTGAATGAGCTTAAGGGAGACCGTTGCCCAGGCTAACGATTCTTTCTGGATATGCTTATGCTGTTGTTTTTATGCCGCCAGATTGCGCAGCAGGGCGGGAATCTCGGCCGGGATTTCGCGCGCCAGGTAGCCGAGGATGCCGAAGCGCAGGGCCAGCTGTTCACCCGCCAGCGCATGCAGGGCGATGCCCCAGGCGCACGCTTGCTCCAACGGTGCGCCGCGCGCGGCCAGGCCCGTGATGATGCCGGCCAGGGTGTCGCCGGAACCGGAAATGGCCAGGCCGATATTGCCGCCCGCATGCGTCCACGTGTTGCCATCGGGCATGGCGATGACGGTCAGCGCGCCTTTCAGCGCGACGATGGCATGCCAGCGCCGCGCCGCGTCCATGGCGCAGGCATGCGGGTCGGCCAGCACGGCATCTTTGGTCACGCCCATCAGCTGGGCCAACTCGCCCGCGTGCGGCGTCAGCAGCACGGGCTGCTCAAAATGGAACTGCGGCGGCTGGCGCACGACCTGCATGGCGCAGGCGTCGAGGATCAGGCGGCTGCCGGCAAACAGGGGCAGCAGGTGGCGCATCAGCTCGCAACTGGCCGACGTGTCGCACATGCCTGGCCCGACGAGCACGGCATCGACCTTGCCGGCCAGCGGCGCCAGCTGGTGGCGCGCCTCGTGGCGGAAGCCGCCCTGCGCCGTTTCGTCCAGGCCGATGACCCGCGCCTCGGGCATGGCGACGGCCACTTGCGCCGCCACCGATGCGCCCGTCGCCAGGGTCAGCTTGCCCGCGCCCGCGCGCAGGGCGGCGGTGGCTGCCAGCACAATGGCGCCCGGCATTTCCTCGGAGCCGGCGACGATCAGCAGATGGCCGCGCACTTCCTTGTCGCCGTCGGGCTGGGGCATGGGCAGGGGCCAGGAGCGCAGCAGGGAGGGCGTGATGTCGATGGCGTCCATGGATGAGCTCCGAAGGATCAGGATTTCGGCGCAGCCGGCATGTCGGGCTGTGCTGTGATGGGTGTGCCGGCCGCTTCCAGCGGCGCGACGAAGTTGCACAGGTCCAGCTGCAGCTTGCCGTGTCTGCCCAGGGCGGGATTGAAGGCATACGAGGTGACGCCGCAATTGGGCACGTCGGCCGCCTTGTCGATGGCCAGGATGGCTTGCTCGTCGCAGCGCTCGAGCAGGTAGCGGAAGCAGTTGACGATGACCTGATGGCCGACGATCAGTACCCGTTCGCCCCGGTATTCGCGGGTGATGGTGTCGAGCACGCTGCGCAGGCGCAGGATGACGTCGCACCAGCTTTCGCCGCCCGGCGGGCGGAAATAAAACTTGCCGACGTGCTGGCGCTGTTCGTGCAATTCCGGGTACTTGCTGGCGATGCCGTGCACGGTCAGGCGGTCGAGGATGCCGAATTCCTTTTCGCGCAGGCGCTCGTCGGCCACCACGGCGCCCAAGCTGTCGGCATCGATGCGCGCCAGCACGGCTTGCGCCGTCTGCTGGGCCCGCACGTAGGGCGAATACAGCACGACGGTCGGTTGTTGTTCAGGGGGGAGGGTGGCGAACCAGTCGCCGAGGGCTTGCGCCTGGCGCGCGCCAAGCTCGGAGAGGGGGACGTCGACATCGCGCTCGGCGATGGCGATTAATAACTGTTTTTCCGCTTCGGCGGCATCGCGCGCCACGTTGCCGGCACTTTGGCCGTGACGCACGATCCAGATTTGCTGCGGCCATTTCTGTTCCATCGCCTTGCGCCTTCCTCCGTATTGATTGCGATCCAATATAGACGAAAGCGGCAAGGCGCGGCGCGCAACTCGTTGGGCTTTTAGGCGGCGTGTTCCGCCTCATCCAAGTCAGGCGCGTCGTCGCTGTTGTAGACGGCCAGGTCGGTTTCGCCCATGACCCGGCTGGTGACGGTGCCGGCCGTGATCGAGCCGCTCACGTTCAGGGCCGTGCGGCCCATGTCGATCAGCGGTTCGACGGAGATCAGCAAGCCGGCCAGCGCGACGGGCAAGTCCATCGCCGACAGCACGATCAGGGCGGCAAACGTGGCGCCGCCGCCCACGCCGGCCACGCCGACGGAACCGATGGTGATGATGGCGAGCAAGGGCAGCAGGAAGCTGAGCGTAAATGGATCGACGCCGACGGTAGGGGCGATCATGACGGCCAGCATGGCCGGATAGATGCCGGCGCAGCCGTTCTGGCCGATGGTCGAACCGAACGAGGCGGCGAAGTTGGCGATGCCTTCCGGCGTGCCCAGGCGCTGGGTTTGCGTCTGCACGCTCATCGGGATCGAGCCGGCGCTGGTGCGCGAGGTAAAGGCGAAGGCCAGCACGGGGAAGACTTTTTTCACGAAGCGCAGCGGGTTCAGGCCCACGCCGGCGATGATGGCCAGATGCACGAGGAACATCAATATCAGCGCGCTGTACGAGGCGACGACGAAGTTGATCAATTTCAAGATGTCCGTGTAGCTCGACGACGCCACCACTTCAAACATCAGCGCGAACACGCCGTACGGCGTCAGGCGCAGCACCAGGGTGACCATGCGCATGACGATGGCGTGCGCGACTTTCATGAAGTGCTCGAAGGACGCGAAAATTTCCGGCTTTTTCGCCGCGATGCCCGTGGCCGAGATGCCGATGAAGATCGAGAACACGACCACGGCGATGGTCGACGTCTTGCGCGCGCCCGTCATGTCGAGGAAGGGGTTGGTCGGCACGAAGCTGACCAGCAGTTTCGGCAGGGACAGGGCTTTCGCCGTTTCCAGCGAGCCTTGCAGCTGCACGCCGCGCGCCACTTCGGCGGCGCTCGAGGTCAGGCCGACTGCCGTCAGGCCGAACAGTTTGGCCATCAAAATGCCCAGCGCGGCGGCGATCGTGGTGGTAATGAGCAGGGTGCCGATGGTCAGCGCGCTGATCTTGCCCAGGGAACTCGCATCCTTGAGCTTTAAAATGGCGGAGATGATGGAGACCATGATCAGCGGCATGATGATCATCTGCAGCAGTTTGACATAGCCGCTGCCGACGATGTCGATGTATTCATTGGTGCCCGCGATGACGGGCGAACCGGCGCCGTACAGCCACTGCACGGCCGCGCCCAGCAGCACGCCCAAGCCCAGGCCCGTGAAGACGCGCACGGTGAACGTCGCGTGTTTGCGTTGCTGGTGGAACATGAAGGCGAAGACGATCAGCGCAACGAGCAGGTTCAGAATGATGTTAATTGCCATGAAGGGGCCTTATCTTGGTTTTATTCGGGACTGCGGAGAGCACTTTACTACAAGTCATTGCTGCCCCAGCCTGGGGCGAAAGGGCAAGCACTGTACAGTACTATGGGGGTGTTTTACGCGATACTGCTGCGAATATTACGCTATATAAATATGCTCCACAGGCATAAGCCTTCAGGATGATTGTGAAATTGGCTATTTCGTGCCAGCATGGTTTTCCCGTTTGTTAATATGCGCGCGTGATTTTAATAAGGAAAAAAATGAATGCTTTAACGGAAGTACAAGTGCTGGATGCGGAAGAGCGCTTGCGCCTTGCCATGATGGCGTCCGACGTGGCCGCGCTGAATGTCTTGCTGGCAGACGAGTTACTGTTTACCAATCACCTGGGTCATCTGCTGAGCAAGCATGCAGACCTGGCCGCGCACGAGCAACGCCTGCTGGCCATCACGGACTTGCGCGCGTCCGAGCGCCATGTGCGCATCAACGGCAACGTGGCTGTGGTCTCCGTGCGCATGCAACTGACGGGCAAGTATCACGACGTGGAAACGCATGGCGACTTCCGTTTTACGCGCGTGTGGGCGCAGGATGCGGCCGGCGCGCTGCAAGTGATCGCCGCCCATTCGGGCGTCGTGGCTTGAGGAGCGGGATTTAGTGGATCATCGTTCCAAAGGGCAGCTGTTTGAAGCTGTCATCGCCGCCGGCCCCGCCACCCTGGCCATCACGGCCGGCTATCCGCTGCTGCTGTACAACCTGGTGCGCACCTGGGCCGACGCCCCCGGCGCCAATGCGCTGGCCGCGCTGCTGCTGACGGGCGGACTGTGGGCCTTGCTGGAATTCTGGCGCATCGCGCTGGCGACGGTGGCGCGCAAGGCCTATGCATTCAACTGGCGCTTCTGGCTGGCCATCGCCGGCTTCCTTGCCTGCTTCGTGCGTTTCGTGCCGGACATGCCGGCCGGATTGATGCTGCTGTTGCTGGTGCTGCCGGCGCTGGCGTGGACGCATTTCATCTTGTTGCAGATCAAGCGACCGGGCGACCTGTAGGGTTTATTCTTCCTCTTCGGCTTCTGCCTTCAGCCAGGCTATCCGCCCATTGCCCGCCTCATGCAGATGGGCGAGCAGGGCGGTGGCCGCCGTTTCAGGCAGGCTGAAGTCGAACAGCACATCTTCGCCATGCGCCACGTTCAACAGGGTGGCGCCGGCGCCATCGAGTTCGCGGCGCAGCATGCCTTCCATCGCATACGGTACCGTGCAGCGCAGGGTGCGCTGGCGCACGATGGCCGTCTTTTCCGCCTGCAATAACGCTTGCGCCACGCTGTCCGTGTAGGCGCGCACCAGGCCGCCCGCACCGAGCTTGATGCCGCCAAAATAGCGCACGACGGTGGCCAGCACGCCTTCGAGGTCCTGGTGGCGCAGCACGTCGAGCATGGGCCGCCCGGCCGTGCCGCTCGGTTCGCCATCGTCGACGGCCGCCGATTGCCCGCCCGCCAGCAGCGCCCAGCACACATGGCAGGCGCCCGGATGCTGCGCCTTCAAGTCATTGACCACCTGCTGCGCGCTGGCGCGGTCGGTCATCGGCTGCACGCAACCGATGAAACGGCTTTTCTTGATGATCAGTTCGCTGTGGACGGGGGCGGCAATGGTAAACGGCATGGCGGGTGCGAAGGCGGGCAAAGCAGCATGATAGAGGAAATGCGCGCCGGGGACGAGCCGTTGGCCGCTTACTCCGTTGCGACGGACACCAGTTCGTGCAGCGCCGCATCGCGCACCTGCAGGATCTCGAACAGTCCCAGCGCGTGCAGGGCGGGCAGGGCGTCCACAATGTCGCGCTCGGCGATGGCCTTGTCGTCGATGCTGCTGGCGTCGTCCAGCCACAGCCGGGCATTGGCGAGAAAGGCGCCCACCGTGCCCTTGCGCACGGTGACGCCATTGAACTGGCCCTGGTTTTGTTGATCCGGTAAGACGTCTTCTGCACGCATGCTGAACTCCTGAAGGTTGGAAAGACTTCACTGTATGATGGCCGGATTGTCTTGCCTGCCTTGTTTATGTCATTCGATACGTCAAATCCGCCAATCTTGCCGCCAGCACCGCCGCTGCGCGCCATGCGCATTGTCCAGCCGCAGGAAAGGGTGACGGCGGCGCACCGCCATGCCAGCGGCCAGCTGTTCGGCGCCATGCGGGGCTTGCTCTCCGTTACGGCCGACAGCGGACATTGGGTGGTGCCGGCCAGCCACTGCGTGTGGGTGCCGCCCCATCACGTCCACGCGCTGCGTTCGCACGGCCCGTTTGCGGGCTGGAGCGTGTATGTGGACGAGGCCAGCTGCGCCGGCTTGCCCGCCGCGCCGTGCGTGATGCGCGTCTCGGGCTTGCTGCGCGAGGCGGTGGGCCGCGCCTGCACTTGGGACGAGGGCGCGCTGGACGCACTGGATGCGCGGCAGGCCCGGGTGGCGGGCGTGATCCTCGACGAGATCGCCGCCGCGCCGCACGAATCCTTCGGCTTGCCCCTACCCACGGACCCACGCCTGCTGCGCGTGGCGCGCGCCGTGCTCGATGACCTGGCCGACGAACGTGGCGTGGAAGCACTGGCCGCCTGGGCCGGCGTCTCGCCGCGCACCCTGGCGCGCCGTTTCCTGGTCGAGACCGGTTTTACCCCGTCCGCCTGGCGCCAGCGCGCCCGCATCCTGCGCGCCCTGGAACTATTGGCCGCCGGTCAGCCCGTGACAAATATTGCGCTGGACCTGGGCTACGACAACGTCAGCGCCTTCATCGCCATGTTCAAGCGGGTGATGGGCGTGACGCCGGGGAGGTATGGGGATGGCAATGAATCGGGAAATATCGGTATTTGATAAAGCGCAACTTGCTGTTGATAGAGGCGGCCAAGGCTGAAATCGTGTATGAATGGCGGACTTGACCCCGATCCTGCCCCCTATCCCGCGATTCCAATAACGTCGTGTGTTGTATTGGCAGTCCTTTGGGAACGCTACTTTTTTGATGGCCAAATCAGTTCCGCTGAAAGGCAGCAGATCAGTTGGTAATTGTCCATATGAAAAATGCTTGGGTCAGCAGGGTCCTGAGTGCCGACGAAGAAAATCCATCCTTTAATCTGCTTGTTATGCTTTGCTTGCTCGATGGCTTCTTCGCTGGTCGTGGTGAATTCGCGTAGCAACGTATTACGACGGACCTTACTCCAACTTGCCCAGTTCACGCGCACTTTGCAAAGCGTCTTGTATCCACCTGTTTCTTGGCTCCATTCGCCTGCGTTAAGCGTCAGCTCGCAGTACTCTTCTGTTATCAGTGGCCTTGCTGTCCAACGGATTGCTGCGTAATAAAGCCGGGTTGGGAACTTGAATGGTTCTGGCTTTTTGCTACCCAGGTAAGTGAAGATTTTGGCATAGGTATTGCCTGCGACACCAGGGATCTCGAGCGGCAGAAAGTCGCGGTCGTTTGGGAGCTGAATGAATGCACGGCATGCGGGTCGAATACTCTTTACTGAATGCCCATGATACTTGCGTGGCGTGGCGGCATTTTTATTCGAAGTGCTGTTTGCCCTTTTGCTGCCGGATAATCCTTGCGTAACGAGGTCTTTAGCTTCAACGGGACGTTTGTCGGTGAGTATCAATTTGCTGGGAAATGGTAGTGGAAACCCTTCCGGCGTGCCAACGCGCTCTTTCTTTGCGCGCTTGATGATCTTGTCCTCACCGTCAATATCACAACCCGCCTCATGCTTTTTGCTCGGCCCTAGCGTGAAGTACGGGCGCTTTTTGTTGTGCTCTTTATCGAACGATGCAGGAAATACCTGGGTGGTGCATCCGCGGCAGATAAAACCGTTGCGATCCACTGTCTCCATGGTCCAAAGCTCCTCACATTCGACTAAATCGAGGGTTCTTATATCGCGTGCCGTATCCATACATGGATTCCTGTGAGCGGTTTATCGATGTTTTCCCGTGGAAGGTGGTGTTGTGTATTGGTTTTTCAATGAGAGTGGAGAAACTATTTTGTGGTGATGCCATGCGTAGCATGGGCATAGTGGCGAAAAATGCAAAAAGCCAACCGCGAACGGTTGGCTTCTCTGAAGTGTTTGGTAGGCCGTGCGGGATTCGAACCTGCGACCAACGGATTAAAAGTCCGCTGCTCTACCAGCTGAGCTAACGACC
>NZ_JBXAHC010000022.1:0-52268 GCF_058794735.1 Janthinobacterium sp. GW823-FHT06H09
TTACCGTGGTCGACGTGGCCGATGGTGCCGACGTTGACGTGCGGCTTGGTCCGTTCGAATTTACCTTTTGCCATTTTATTCTTCCTTAGAACAATGATTTAAATGTAGGGACCGGCATTCTCGTGAAAGCCGGCCCGGAACTTCTATTACTTAGCTTTCGAGCTTACGATTGCTTCAGTCACATGCTTAGGTGCTTCAGCATAGTGCTTGAATTCCATCGTGTAAGTCGCACGACCTTGGGTCGACGAACGCAACGATGTAGCGTAACCGAACATTTCCGACAGAGGTACTTCGGCCTTGATGATCTTGCCGCCACCGCCAGCAATTTCATCCATACCTTGCACCATGCCGCGACGCGACGACAGATCGCCCATCACGGTACCGGCGTAGTCTTCCGGCGTTTCCACTTCCACGGCCATCATCGGCTCCAGGATGACTGGCGATGCTTTGCGGCAGCCATCTTTGAATGCCATCGAAGCGGCCATGCGGAATGCATTTTCGTTCGAGTCAACATCATGGTACGAACCGAAGAACAGCGTGACTTTCACGTCAACGACTGGGTAGCCAGCCATCACGCCCGAAGTCAGCGTGTCGCGCACACCTTTTTCAACTGCAGGGATGTATTCGCGAGGAACGGTACCGCCCTTGATCGCGTCAACGAATTCGAAGCCCTTGCCCGGTTCTTGCGGTTCGATCTTCAGAACCACGTGACCGTATTGACCACGACCACCCGATTGCTTGACGAATTTGCCTTCCGACTCTTCGCACACTTTACGGATCGTTTCGCGGTAAGCCACTTGTGGCTTGCCGACGGTCGCTTCAACGTTGAATTCGCGCTTCATGCGGTCAACGATGATGTCCAGGTGCAACTCGCCCATACCGGCGATGATGGTCTGGCCCGATTCTTCATCGGTACGCACGCGGAACGATGGATCTTCTGCAGCCAGGCGGTTCAGCGCCAGGCCCATTTTTTCCTGGTCGGCCTTGGTTTTTGGCTCGACTGCCTGCGAAATCACCGGCTCAGGGAAGACCATGCGCTCCAGAACCACGCTGGCTTTTTCGTCGCAAAGCGTATCGCCCGTGGTGGTGTCTTTCAGACCCACAACGGCGGCGATGTCGCCAGCGCGCATTTCCTTGATTTCTTCGCGTTCGTTCGCTTGCATCTGCACGATACGGCCGATACGCTCTTTCTTCTGCTTCACGGAGTTCAACACCGAGTCGCCCGAATTCAGGGTACCCGAGTAGCAACGGATGAAGCACAACTGACCGACGAACGGATCGGTTGCGATCTTGAACGCCAATGCCGAGAATTTCTCATTGTCGTCAGCTGCGCGCTCGACTGGCTGCTCGTCGTCATCCAGACCTGGGACAGGCGGAATGTCGATTGGCGATGGCAGGTACTCGATGACCGCGTCCAACATGGCTTGCACGCCCTTGTTTTTAAAGGCGGTACCGCACAACATTGGAACGATTTCGCTGGCGATGGTACGCTGACGCAGAGCAGCCTTGATCTCGGCTTCCGACAGGTCGCCTTCTTCCAGGTACTTGTTCATCAGGTCTTCGGACGCTTCAGCAGCGGCTTCAACCATGTTCTCGCGCCACTTGGCAGCATCAGCGGCCAGGTGTGCAGGAATGTCGCCGTATTCAAACTTCATGCCTTGCGACGCGTCGTCCCAGATAACCGCTTTCATCTTGACCAGATCGATCACACCGGTGAAGACGTCTTCAGCGCCGATAGGCATCTGAATAGGTACTGGGTTCGCTTTCAGACGCGAACGCATCTGATCGTAGACCTTGAAGAAGTTGGCGCCGGTACGGTCCATCTTGTTCACGAAGGCCAGACGCGGCACTTTGTACTTGTTAGCCTGACGCCATACCGTTTCCGATTGTGGCTGCACGCCGCCGACTGCACAGTAAACCATGCAGGCGCCATCCAACACGCGCATCGAACGTTCCACTTCAATGGTGAAGTCAACGTGGCCTGGGGTGTCGATGATGTTGATGTGGTGCGCTGGGAAGTTGTTTGCCATGCCTTTCCAGAAGCACGTAACAGCAGCCGAGGTAATCGTGATACCGCGCTCTTGCTCTTGTGCCATCCAGTCGGTGGTGGCAGCGCCATCATGGACTTCGCCCAGCTTGTGGTTCACGCCTGTGTAGAACAGGACGCGCTCAGTCGTGGTCGTCTTACCTGCATCGATGTGAGCGGAAATACCGATATTGCGGTAGCGCTCAATGGGGGTCTTGCGGGCCATAATTAATCCTAAATGAATGGACAAAACCGAGCAGCATTTTTTTGCAAAAATGAGCCCGGCCTCGAACAACAGATGCTTGACAGCCGCCTTGCGGTAGCTGGCTTTATATTAGAAGCGGAAATGCGAGAACGCTTTGTTCGCTTCAGCCATACGATGGACTTCGTCGCGTTTTTTCATCGCGCCGCCGCGGCTTTCAGCCGCTTCCATCAGCTCACCGCCGAGGCGTTGTGGCATCGATTTTTCGCTGCGCTTGTTAGCAGCTTCACGCAACCAACGCATGGACAGAGCCATACGACGGACTGGGCGAACTTCGACCGGCACCTGGTAGTTTGCACCACCGACGCGACGGGATTTCACCTCAACCAGCGGCTTGGCGTTGTTGATTGCGGTAGCAAAAACTTCGAGCGGATCTTTGCCCGATTTTGCTGCGATGTGCTCGAAAGCACCGTAGATGATGTTTTCTGCAACCGATTTCTTACCGGACAGCATCAGCACGTTTACAAATTTAGCGACATCAGTGTTGCCGAATTTTGGATCTGGCAAAATTTCGCGCTTGGGTACTTCACGACGACGTGGCATATCAATTCCTTTCAATCTTCAGTTGAGCGCGCGTTCTTCGCACACTCGCGGACGACCATCATAGTCTTCCACTTACTCGACCAGATGCGGTCGACTACATTCACTTAGCTAGTTGCCACTGAGCGAAACTTGGGTTTGCTGCGTACAACTTATTACTTCTTGCCAGCTTTAGCGCGCTTGGTACCGTACTTCGAACGCGATTGCTTACGGTCTTTGACGCCTTGGGTATCGAGGGCACCGCGAACCATGTGGTAACGCACACCCGGCAAATCCTTGACGCGGCCGCCGCGCAACAGCACAACACTATGCTCTTGCAGGTTATGGCCTTCACCGCCAATGTACGAAATGACTTCGAAACCATTGGTCAGGCGAACTTTAGCGACTTTACGCAGAGCCGAGTTAGGCTTCTTTGGAGTCGTGGTGTAAACACGTGTGCAGACGCCACGTTTTTGCGGGCTGTTTTCCAGCGCCGGCGATTTGCTCTTCACGGTCAAAGCGACGCGTGGATTGCGAATCAATTGATTGATGGTTGGCATCGTTATAAATCCAACAAAAAACTACGATTAATAACCCGGGCAAGATGCCCGGCGACTAAAACCTCGTCCCGCTTTCATCTACTGCGCACCGGAGGCGCCCGCAGCCACTCGATAAGGAGCGGCCATGAAATGCCAAGTAATGCGTAAACGATGAGCAGAATAAAATCGAGAACTCGCTAGTTTAGACCTTGTGTTACAGGGGGTCAATCAGTTTACCGCTTTTTGCTATAAAAAAAGGCAAAAATCGCGGGTATTTGTGGTGTTTTGACTAATTTTCGGCAGCCAGGCGCGGACGCCGCCACGCGCAAACGCTTGATGATTTGGCACTCTTTCCCTGCGACCAAGCATCTGGCACGCACATTCTTGTACGACCGCAAGACAACAAAAGGATTGATAATAGCGGACATTTTTCGCTGCCCTCCCGCCCTCCTTTATGCGCTCCTTGCTTCGCCCCGCAAATCTGTTCCTGCTCCTGACGTATGCCTTGCTGACGGCCGTGCCCTTCATCCCCGCGCTGCTGGGGCGCGCGCTCGAGCATCCGTGGCAGATGTTCACGTTCGAGCTGCTGGCGTGGCTGGCCGTCTGGAGCGTGTTCCAGCGCCCCGCCTACTTCCACTGGCTGCTGGTGCCCGCCTTCCTGGCCCTGCCGACGGAAATCTACCTGTTCATCTTCTATGGCCAGGGCATTTCCACGCACCACCTGGGGATCATCTTCGAAACCAGTCCCAAGGAAGCGATGGAATTTCTCGGGCAAAAAGTATGGCTGATGGGCGCCGTCATGCTGGGCGTGATCGCCTGGTGCGCCCTGAGTTGGTATGCGGCCACGCGCACGCGCGACCTGGACTGGCGCGGCAAGACGCGCCCGGCCGCCTTCGTGCTGCTGATCCTGCTGGGCGGCTTCTGGTGGTATGGCTACGAATTCGGTTTCGAGGCCAAGGTGCTGCACAGCGCCCCCGCGTCCGCCAAGGCCAGCCATCCGGCGGCCAGCGGCAAGGCGGGCGCCTCCGGCTTCGGCGACGCCAGTTCGGCCGACGACGAGACGGCCGAGGAAGACGAAGAGAGCAGCAAGCCCGAGAACGCCAGCATCGCCGGCGCCGACGAGACGGGCCTGGGCTGGCCCAGCCTGCCCCACTGGGCGCGCCTGCCCTATGCCTTCGACACCGTCAGCAATTCCTGGCCCTTCGGCCTGGCCGCGCGCGGCTTCGATTTCTACAAGGAACGCAGATACCTGGCCGAACTGGGACAGAAGAGCAGCACCTTCCGTTTCGGCGCGCACCAGCAACAGCCCGATCCCCATCCGGAAGTGGTGGTCATGGTGATCGGCGAATCGTCGCGCTACGACCGCTGGAGCCTGAACGGCTACGAACGCGACACCAATCCCCTGCTGAAACAGGAAAGCAACCTGGTGCCGCTGGCCGACGTCATCACGGCCGTTTCCGCCACGCGCCTGTCCGTGCCCGTCATCATTTCGCGCAAGCCGGCCACGCAAAGCCTCAAGGATGGCTTCTCGGAAAAATCCTTCCTCACCGCCTACAAGGAAGCGGGCTTCAAGACCTACTGGCTGTCGAACCAGATCTCGTTCGGCCAGTTCGACACGCCCGTCTCCGTATTCGCCAAGGAAGCGGACGTGGTGCAATTCCTGAACCTGGGCGGCTTTACCAACAGTTCGAATTTCGACCAGATCCTGTTCGACCCGTTCAAAAATGCGCTGGCCGACCCGGCGCCGAAAAAACTCATCGTGCTGCACACTCTGGGCAGCCACTGGAACTACAGCCAGCGCTATCCGAAATCGTTCGACAAGTGGCAGCCGTCGCTGTTCGGCGTCGACAAGCCCGTCTACACGGACACGGCCATCAAGCCGCAGCTGAACAACAGCTACGACAGCTCCATCCTGTACACGGACTGGTTCCTGTCGAACGTGATCGGCATGCTGAAGGACGACGGCCAGCGCACCGCCCTGCGCAGCTCGCTCGTCTACGTGGCCGATCACGGCCAGACCCTGTACGACGGCACCTGCCGCCTGGCCTTCCATGGGCACAACACGCAGTTCGAATTCCACGTGCCCGCCTTCGTCTGGTATTCGCCGCAATTCCAGCAGCATTATCCGGACAAGGTGACGCAGCTGCGGCGCCATCAGAAGGCGCGCCTGTCGACGGAAAACATGTTCCACACCCTGCTCGACCTGGGCGACATCCGCTTTGCCGGCGAACAGCCCGAATGGAGCATCGCCAGCCCCCGCTTCAAGCAGCACAAGCGCTACGTCGACAGCTACGGCTGGACCAACTACGACAACGCCATCATCCGCGGCGATTGCCGCGAAGTGATCGACAAGAGCACGCCGGAAAAGCAGGACAAGTAAGGGCGGTCATCAGGCCCGTTCCAGCACGCCGCCGTAATCGGCCGGTTGCGCCATGTGCATGCTGAGCCAGTCGAAGACGCGTTCCGCCTTGTCTTCGATGGCGCTGTCAAAGCCCCGCTGCGCCAGCAGGGCGATGCCGTTCGTGGCCTGCAGCACACCGGGCGCCAGCAGCAGCGCGCCCGCATCGTCGCGGCGCACGCACCACGGCGCCAGGCAGTCTTCCAGCAAGGGCCCCAGCACCAGGTTGTGCGACGAGACGATCACCAGGTGGCGCGCGGCCAGCGTATGCAGCACGGCGGCGGCCGCCGCCACCGACTCGAGGTGGTTCGTGCCGCGAAAAATCTCGTCGATCAGGAACAGCGCCGGCGTCCCCTCCTCGGCCAACGCCAGCAATTCGCGCGCGCGGCGCAATTCGGCGATGTACAGACTTTCGCCGCCATCGAGCGAGTCCTCGTTCTGCATGCTCGCATACACGGCCAGGCGCGGCACATCGGCGCTGTGCGCATGGCAAAAGCCAAAGGCCCGCGCGCAGACCAGGTTCAAGCCTATGCAACGCAGCAAGGTGCTCTTGCCAATACCGTTCTGGCCGGAGATGAAGCTCCCCTTGCCCTGCACGCCGAACGACAGCGGTGCGGCATTCTCCAGCAGTGGATGCCGCATGGCCTGCAAGGCCAGGGAGCGCGGCGCAGCGGTGCCTGCCCAGCAAAACACGGGGAGCGCGCGCAGGTGCCGCGCCAGCGCCAGGTCCGCTTCCAGCTGCGCCACCTGGGCAAAGCTGTCGCGCAGCAAGGGCAACTGCCGCGCCACCAACTGGCGCGTGCGGAAATAGCGCTTGACGTTTTTCAGCAGGAGCCAATCGCCATATTCGACCAGTACCGTATCGATGAAGGGCACGTAGTGCAGCAGCGAGCGCTCGATGGCGCGCGTCAGCCTGGTCGCCTGCGTGCCGCCGGTCGCCCATGGCAAGGCTGCCGGCCCGTCAAGCCGCGCCAGCGCGGCACGGGTTTTCAGCAGGTGGCGCAAGGTAGCGAGGATACGTTCCCACGCCTTGGCGCTTTCGTAAAAACGCACCTGTACGGCCATCAGCGCAACACAGACGGCCAGCACGCCAAACAGCGCCGGCCAGCCCACCAGCCAGGTGGCGGCGATGGCCAGCAACAGGGCCAGCGGCACCAGCCATAGCCAGGCGCTCCACCATGGCGCCGGCGGCAGCGCCGCGCCGAACAGGGTCTCGCTCACCTCTGTATCGGTCTGACGCAAGGGCAGGCAGGCGCGTTCCAGGCTGGCCACTTGGGCCGGATCGTCCAGCAATCGCCGGACGCGCGCGACAGAGGCCGGATCGGCCTGGCCGCCGCTCAGACGCCGGTGCAGCTCCTGCTGGCCGAAGATGCTGGTCTCGCACGCCAGCTGCGCCGCATACTGGTCGAGCAGCAGCTCGTCCCAGGTCTGGCCATCGAGCGATGGCGCCTCGCCCGTCAGCCGCTGCAGCATCGCCACGTCGCTGCGCGCGAAAGGATAATCGAGCGTCGGCGCGAAGGCAGCGGCAGGGAAAAGTTGCTGGAGGAATGGATGCAAGGCGCCGGAGGAGGAGTCGATGAAGGGAATGCCACAGCAGATGCAGGCGATTGCCAATTTATCAAGCGTCGCATGCACGGATGGACACGCCGGACGGTGCGGACACGGCGGACAGCCGGACGCACGAATTTTTTCCCATTCAAATCAACGACTTAATCACTGGCATGGATCGTGCATTGGAAAAGTCATCCTTCACGAGACATGACCATGATCCGCGATACTTCCTCTCAAGACGCCGTACTGTCCGCCCCGCCGGGCCAGCGCCACAAGCAACGCGCCCTTTTGCTGGCCGGCGCCGTCATCGTCATCGGCGCCGCCGTCGCGGTCGTTGCCGGCTGGCGCAACAGCGAGCATTCCGTCAACAGCAGCCGCCTGCGCATCGCCGACGTCACGCGCGGCACCCTGATCCGCGACGCGGCCGTCACGGGCCGCGTGGTCGCCTCGATCAGCCCCACCCTGTATTCGACCACGGTGGCCACCGTCACGCTGAAAGCGAAGGCGGGCGACACGGTGAAAAAGGGCGACATCCTGGCCGTGCTGGAGTCGCCTGACCTGTCCGACGCCCTCAAGCGCGAACAGTCGAGCGTGCAGCAGCTGGAGGCGGAAGTGGCGCGCCAGCAGATCCTGGCCAAGAAGCAGAAACTGCTGGCGCGCCGTGAAGCCGACACGGCCGAGATCGAGCGCCTGTCCGCGCAGCGCACGCTCGAACGCTATGAGAGCGTGGCGCAGGTGGGCATCATCGCCAAGATCGATTACCAGAAGGCGAAGGATGCCTTGAATTCCGCCGATATCCGCAGCAAGCACGCGTCGCAGGCGGCGGGCCTGGAAAGCGAAGACGTGACCCTGGCGCTGAAGACCAAGGTCAACGAACTGGAACGCCAGCGCCTCGTCCGCGACAACGCCCAGCGCAGGGTCGACGAGCTGACCGTGCGCGCGCCCGTCAACGGCTTCATCGGCACCCTGTCGGTGGCCAACCGCAGCGTGGTGCAAGCCAATACCGCGCTGATGACGCTGGTCGACCTGTCGCAGCTGGAAGTCGAACTCGAAGTGCCGGAAACCTATGTGGCCGACATGGGCCTGGGCATGCGCGCCGAGATCGAAACGGGCGTCGTCCGGGCGACCGGCAAGCTGTCGGCGCTGTCGCCCGAAGTGGTGAAAAACCAGGTGCTGGCGCGCGTGCGTTTCGACGGCGCGCAGCCGGCCGGCCTGCGCCAGAACCAGCGCGTGGCGGCGCGCCTGCTGATCGATGAAAAACCGGATGTGCTGATGCTGGCGCGCGGCTCCTTCGTCGAAGCCGAAGGCGGCCGTTTCGCCTACGTCGTGCGCGACGGCGTGGCGATGCGCACGCCGATCAAACTGGGCGCAACCAGCGTGGCGGCCGTGGAAATCCTCGACGGCTTGAAGCTGGGCGACAAGGTGGTCGTCGCCGGCACGGAAAACTTCGAGAACGCGGCCCGCGTCTCGCTCAACTGAATCTCACTCATCTCACCCCACAAGAGGCCCCGCCATGCTGCGCATGCACAACCTGAGCAAAGTCTACCGCACCCACATGATCGAAACCCACGCCCTGCGCGGCTTCGACATCCACGTACAACAAGGTGAATTCGTCACCGTCACGGGGCCGTCGGGCTCCGGCAAGACGAGCTTTCTGAACATCGCCGGCCTGCTCGAGGAATTCACCGACGGCGAATACATCCTCGACGGCGTCAACGTCAGGGGCATGGACGACAATGCCCGTTCGCGCCTGCGCAATGAAAAGCTGGGCTTCATCTTCCAGGGTTTTAATCTGATCCCCGACCTGTCGCTGTTCGACAATGTCGACGTGCCGCTGCGCTATCGGGGCTTCAACCGCGCCGAGCGCAAGGAGCGCATCGAGGACGCGCTGGCCAAGATGGGCCTGGCGTCGCGCATGAAACACTATCCAGCCGAACTGTCGGGCGGCCAGCAGCAGCGCGTGGCGATCGCGCGCGCGCTGGCCGGGTCGCCCAAGCTGCTGCTGGCCGATGAACCGACGGGCAACCTGGACACGCAGATGGCGCGCGGCGTGATGGAACTGCTGGAAGACATCAATGCGCAAGGCACCACCATCCTGATGGTCACGCACGATCCGGAACTGGCGCTGCGCAGCCAGCGCAATGTGCACATCATCGACGGCCAGGTGTCGGACCTGGTGCAGCACGGCGCCTCGCTGTCGGCCAGGCCGCAGCACGCCGCGACCGCGTAAGGAGAGACCATGTTCCGCTACTATTTCACGCTGGGCCTGCGCAGCCTGCGCCGCAACCGCGCCCTGACCGCGCTGATGGTGCTGACCCTGGCCGTCGGCGTGGCCGCCAGCGTGTCGACCGTCACTATCCTGCACGCCATGTCGGGCGACCCGCTGCCGCACAAGAGCGACCGCATGTTCGTGCCGATGATCGACATCCTGCCCGTCAAGGGCTACGTGCCCGGCCAAAAGCCCGGCTTCGCGCAATCCCAGATGAGCTATATCGATGCGCGCAACTTCATGGCCAGCAAGATGGGCGTGCGCCGCACCGTCATGTATGGCGTGGCCGGTCCGGTCGAGCCGGCACGCAAGGATATCGGTTCCTTCCAGGCCCAGGGGATTGCGCCCACGCGCGATTTCTTCGCCATGTTCGAAGTCCCCTTCCTGTATGGCCAGCCATGGAGCGAAGCCGATGACGCCAGCGGCGCCGACGTCATCGTGCTGAGCCGCTCGCTGGCGGAAAGACTGCTGGGTACGGTCAATCCCGTGGGCCGGCGCGTGACGGTACTGGGACAGTCTTATCTGGTCAGCGGCGTGCTCGATCACTGGGATCCCGTGCCGCGCATACACCGCATCATCGGCAGCAAGGGCGCCTTTGGCACGGAAGATGAATTCTTCATTCCGTTTGCCAGCGCCATCCGCCATGAAACGCGGCATGACGGCGGCATGGCCTGCAGCGGCGTCGAACGCGGCCCCGGCTTCCAGGGCACCCTGGCGTCGGACTGTACCTGGCTGCAGTTCTGGTTCGAGATGGAAAACGCGGGCCAGCGTGGCGAGCTGCAGGCATATCTCGACAGCTATGCTGCCGAGCAGCGCAAGCTGGGCCGCATGCCGCGCCACGCGCCCAACGCGCTGTACAACGTCAAGGAATGGATGGTGTTCCTGAACGTGGTCGACAACGACAACAAGCTGGCGGCCTGGCTGGCCTTCGGCTTCCTGCTGCTATGCCTGGTCAATACCATCGGCCTGCTGCTGGCGAAGTTTTCCGTGCGCGCCAGTGAAGTGGGGATCCGCCGTGCGCTGGGCGCCACGCGGCGCGACATCTTTCGCCAGTTCCTGATCGAGACGGGCGTCATCGGCCTGGCCGGCGGCGTGCTGGGCCTGCTGTTGGCGTATGCAGCGCTGGCCGTCGTGCGTTCGCAATCGAAGGAACTGGGCACCGTGGCGCACATGGATATCCCGATGCTGCTGCTGACGTTTGCCGTCTCCGTGCTGGCCGCCCTGCTGGCGGGGTTGCTGCCCACCTGGCGCGCTTGCCAGGTGACGCCGGCGATACAGCTCAAATCCCAATGACATTCACCGTACCGCAATGAGGTTCAACATGGAAATCCGCCCCATCCTGTCGGCACTGATGCGCAGCAAAACCGGTGCCGTACTCGTCGCCGTGCAGGTCGCCATCAGCCTGGCCATCCTGGCCAACGCCCTGCATATCGTTAACCTGCGCCAGGCGATCGCCGCCCGCCCCACCGGCGTGGCCGCTGAAAACGACATCTTTTATGTCAACATCCAAAGCATGGACAAAGGCAGCCACCAGCGCCAGCTGGCCGACCAGAAACGCCAGGCCGCCTTGCTGCGCAGCCTGCCCGGCGTGCTCTCCGTGGCGCAGACCTCGCAGGCCGTGCTGTCGCGTTCCGGCAGCAGCACCAATGTCTCCATCAAGCGTGGACAGCCCACGGCCAGCGCCACCACGTCGATGTATTTCACGCCTGACTCGCTGGTCAAGACATACGGCCTCAAGCTGGTGGAAGGCCGTGATTTCCATCCCGACGAGGTGCTGGAAATCGATGAAAAAGTCGATGAGACCTTTCCCAAGGTGGTCATCGTGACGCTCGCCGCAGCGCAAAAAATCTGGCCTGGCGAAAGCAGCTTTGTCGGCAAGACCCTGTTCAACGGCACCGGCGACGATGACGACGAAATGCGCGTGATCGGCGTGGTGGAGCGGTTGCAGACACAGGTCGGCCAGGTCAGCGCGCATGGCGAGCATTCGCTGATCCTGCCGGCGCGCCTGACGGGTTCGCGCGACTCGCTGCTGTACGCCGTGCGGGCCGAGCCTGGACAGCGCGACCGCCTGATGAAGGAGGCCGAGCAAGCCATCCGCAACGCCACCAGCGAGCGCCTGCTGGTACGCACGGACACCTTGGAAAAGCACCGCACGTCACGCTACCGGGCCGACCAGGGCCTGTCCTGGATGCTGATCGCCGTGTCGACCCTGCTGCTGCTGGTGACGGCCAGCGGCATCGTCGGCATCGCCAGCCTGTGGGTGACGCAGCGCAGGAAGCAGATCGGCGTGCGGCGCGCACTGGGCGCCCGCCGCGTCGACATCCTGCGCTACTTCCTGACCGAGAATTTCATGATCACCAGCGCCGGCGTGGCGGCCGGCGTGCTGCTGGCCCTGGGCTTGAACCAGCTGCTGGTAAGCCAGCTGGAAATGGCGCGCCTGCCGCCCGGCTACCTGCTGGCCGGCGCGCTCGTGTTCTGGCTGCTGGGCCTGGGCGCCGTGTACGGCCCGGCATGGCGCGCGGCCAGCATTTCGCCCGCCACCGCCACCCGCAGTACCTGAGCCGGCACCTGAGTGATATGCTGCGCGCATGCCTACCGTACTGATTATTGACGACAATGCCGCCGTGGCCATCGCGCTCGACGTGCTGTTTTCCCTGCACGAGATCGACGCCGTGCGCGCCGCCTCGCCCGAGGAAGGCTTGCACCTGCTCGAGCGCCACGCCATCGACCTGGTGGTGCAGGACATGAACTTCACGGCCGACACCACGTCGGGCGAGGAAGGCAGCGCGCTGTTCCACGCGATCCGCGCGCGCTACCCCGACCTGCCCGTGATCCTGCTGACGGCATGGACCCAGCTCGACGCGGCCGTCGACCTGATCAAGTCCGGCGCGGCCGACTACCTGGCCAAGCCCTGGGATGACCGGCGCCTGATCGCCAGCGTGCAGAACCTGCTGGAACTGGGACAGGCCAACCGCGCGCTGCGCCAGCGCGTGCTGACCGAGCAGCGCCAGCGCCACGCTCTGGAACACGACTTCGACTTGCGCGGCATGGTATGGCAAGACCCGGCCACCCAAAGAGTCGTGCACTTGGCGTGCCAGGTGGCGCGCGCCGACGTGCCCGTGCTCATTTCGGGGCCGAACGGCAGCGGCAAGGAACGCATCGCCGCCATCGTGCAAGCCAATTCCCAGGTCGCCGGCGGCCCCTTCGTCGTGCTCAATTGCGGCGCCGTTCCCGTGGAGCTGATCGAGGCGGAACTGTTCGGCGCCGAGGCCGGCGCCTATACCGGCATCACACGGGCGCGCGACGGCAAGTTCGACGCGGCCGACGGCGGCACCTTGTTCCTCGACGAGATCGGCAACCTGCCGCTGGCCGGACAAATGAAACTGCTGCGCGTGCTCGAAACGGGGCGCTTCGAACGCCTCGGCTCGAACCGCGAGCGGCAAGTGAAAGTGCGTGTCATCAGCGCCAGCAATGCCGACCTGCCGGCGATGATCAAGGCCGGCACGTTTCGCGAAGACCTGTTCTACCGCCTGAACGTGATCGAACTGCGCCTGCCGCCGCTGGCCCAGCGCCCGCTGGACATCCTCGTGCTGGCGCGGCATTTTCTGGGCGGCGAAAAAACGCTGGATGCGCAGGCGCAGGCTAGTTTGCTGGCCCACGGCTGGCCGGGCAATGTGCGCGAACTGAAAAACGTCATGCAGCGCGCCAGCCTGCTGACGGCCGGCCCGGTGATCGGCGCGCTGGAAACGGGCTTGCCGCTGGCCGGTGCGGCATCGCCGCGCGCGCCGCAGGATGCCGGCGCGGCGGAACCGGACCGCGACAACGTCACCGCGGCGCTCGCGCGCGCACACGGCGTGGTGGCGCAGGCGGCGCAGGAACTGGGCCTGTCGCGCCAGGCCCTGTACCGGCGCATGGAACGCCTGGGCATCGCGCGCGGCTGATGGCAGACCGCCCCATGCGTCTTTCCCTGCTCACGCGCTGGACGGCGCTGATCGTCACCTTGCTGGTGCTGGGCATCGTCATCGCCCTGCTGCTCGCGCATTTTTTGCCAGGCCAGCCGCTGCTGGTGCTGGCCGGTACCCTGCTGTGCGTGCTGCCGGTGGCCGTCATTACCATCCGCGCGCAACTGCAGGCGATGCTGTCGCTGTTTCGCGCCTTGAGCGGCACAGTCGCCAGCTACCAGGACGGCGACTTCGGCTTCAGCCTGCGCTGGCCGCAGAACGATGAACTGGCCGATCTGGTGGCGGCCCACAATGCGCTGGGCGACGTGCTGCGCAAGCAGCGCCTGGACCTGGTGCAGCGCGAACTGCTGCTCGACACCATGGTGCAAAACACGCCGGTGGCCATGCTGCTGGTGGCCGAGGGCAGCGCCATCGTCTACGCCAACCTGGCCGCGCGCCAGCTGCTGCACCACGGCCGCCGGCTCGAAGGGCATCATCTGGCCGACATCGTGCAGCAGGCGGCGCCGGCCCTGGCCGAAGCGCTGGCGCGCCGCAACGACGGCTTGTTTACCAGCGGCGAAGGGGAGCAGGAAGAGGTGTATCACCTGGCGCGGCGCAGCTTCAGCCTGAACGGGCGCAAGCACGAACTGCTGCTGCTGCGCCAGCTGACGCTGGAGCTGCGGCGCCAGGAGGTGCAAACCTGGAAAAAGGTCATCCGCGTCATCAGCCATGAGCTCAACAACTCGCTGGCGCCGCTGGCCTCGCTGGCCCATTCCGGCGCCGAGCTGGTGCGCCGCGGCCAGACGGAACGCCTGCCGCAAATCCTCGCCACCATCGAAGAGCGCACGCGCCACCTGGAAACCTTCATCCTCGGCTATGCGCGTTTTGCCAAGCTGCCCGCGCCGCGCCTGGCGCCATGCGAATGGCAACCCTTTCTCGACAGCCTGGCCTCGCAAGCGGCCTTCACGCTGGACGGTCCGCCTCCCGCGCAGGCTGCCGTGTTCGATGCGGCGCAAATGCAGCAGGCGCTGCTGAACCTGCTCAAGAATGCGCTGGAGTCCGGCTCCAAGCTCCAGCATATCGGCCTGCACGTCAGCCAGGCGCAAGGGCAGCTGCGCATCGAAGTGAGCGACCGCGGGCCGGGCATGAGCGGCGCCGTGCTGGAAAACGCGCTGGTGCCGTTTTATTCCACCAAGCGCAGCGGCACGGGACTGGGCCTGGCCCTGGCGCGCGAAATCGCCGAAGCCCATGGCGGGCGCATCACCCTGGCCAACCGCGAGGACGGCGGCCTGGCGGTGACCTTGATTCTTCCCTTACTCGACAGAAATTAGTTCCTTGTGTAACGATTTTTAAATCACATCATCCGCGATTAATTTTCAGTGCAACACTGACAATTATCATGTCCAGTATTGCAACTGAGCGAGCCCCATGCCCGTGTGTTAGAAATAAGCTATTTGAGTTTGCATAATGATATCAAAATAACTAATTGACAATGACTAGTCTCGGCGATAATTTATCAACGCGGTACGGTTTTTTTGAAACATTAATCGTTTTTTCGCGGGGATCAATATGAAATTAAAATCACTCATCGCAGCGGCAATCCTGAGCGCTGCTTCCATTGGCAGCGCCAGCGCCACCGCCTACACAGTCAACCTCGTCAATACCACGGGCAATCTGTGGACCAGCGGCTTCAGCGCCGTTCCCAGCCCGCTCGGCGACTTCACCGATACGTTCACGTTCACGCCCAACGCGACCTTCGGTTCAACCGCGCAAGCCTTCCTGGCCAATCTGTCTGTCACGGGCTCGGACAGCTCTTCCATCAGCTTCAGCAGTGCCAACCTGAACGGCATTTCGCTAAGCGGCTTTGGCGGCCCCACCGTCTTTGGCTATGCCCAGGGCGAAGTCCTGGCGCCTACGAGCATCCTGTTCAACGGCCCGCTGGTTCTGACCGTCATCGGCAATACCAAGGGCGGCAGCTATGGCGGCGTCTTCAACCTGAACCTGGCGCCCGTTCCTGAACCGGAAACCTATGGCATGCTGCTGGCAGGCCTGGGCATACTCGGCTTCCTGGCACGACGCCGCAAGCAATCTTGAGCGCACCACCCAAAAGACGCTACGGCGTCTTTTTCTTTGGCGGCTGCTAAACTGGCGCCATGACGACCGACTTTATCTCCACCAGCCACACCGCTTTCAGCCACCCGGGCCACCCGCCCGCCACCACCACCGAACACCGCGGCATCCGCTACCTGCACCTGGGCACCAAGTGGGTGCAGGGCGCCATGCGCCTGGACAAACCTGACGCCATCGAGCTCGAGTACGTGCAGATGATGATGATGTGGATGCTGTTCAAGACGCAGCCCAAACGCATCGTGCAGCTGGGTCTGGGCAGCGCCGCGCTGACCAAGTTCAGCTACCGCCGCTTTCCCGACGCCACGGTCACGGCCATCGAACTCAATCCGAACGTGATCGCCATCTGCGGCGCCCAGTTTGCGCTGCCGCCGAACGACGCTCGCCTCGACGTGCGCGAAATGAATGCGCTCGACTTCGTGCTCGCCCCGGCCAACCACGGCACGGTCGACGCGTTGCAAGTGGACCTGTACGACGAAGACGCTCGCGGCCCCGTGCTCGACACGCCCGAGTTCTACCAGGCCTGCTTTGACTGCCTGACCGACGACGGCATCATGTGCACGAATGTCTTCGGCGACTTCCCCAACTACGACAAGAACTTGCAGGCGATGGAACTGGTCTTCGACGCCGTCGTCTGGGTGCCGGAAATGGAAGATGAAAACATCGTCGTGCTGGCCTTCAAAAAATCGCCATCGCTCGACTTCAGTGAGCTATATGAACGCGCCGCCACCATCAAGAAACAGTTCAACCTGCCCGCCAAGAACTGGGTCAACGGCTTGAAGCAGTGGATGCAGGATCAGCAGTAAGCCCCATCGGGCGCGGTGCCCGTGCGATCTCATTCAAGAGCCTCTTCCCATCTTCCTTCGGCGCGATAAAACCCCAGCTTCTTGTCGCCCTTGAAGCGCGCGGCCGTCATCAAGCCAGCGAGCTCGCTGGAGATCAACAGGTCGCCCGATTGCGCATCCCTGGCAACCTGCCTGGGCGCCATGGCATCGTCGCGGAAAAACCTGCTCGTGAAATAGATGATATTGCCCTTGTCATCTTTTTCCGCGATTGAACGCTCGAGGTCCACCGTCTGTACTTGTTGCGCCGCATTGACGATGTAAAACGGCTGCTCCACCGGTTCGCCGCCCGCCATGATGCAGGCGGGGGCGAGCAATTCCACGTCCTGGCCGGCGGCGCCGGCGAGGAACTCCGCCAGGCGGGCCGAGACCAGCGGCACCTCACCGAGCAGCCACAGGCAGTCATATTTCAGCAGCCGTTCCTTGGGACAGACAAAATGCACGGGTGGCTTGTCCATACCGCTCGGAAAAGGCGCACCCTGCAGCAGGTCCAGATAGTCGAAGTTCGATCCGGCCGTCTCATACGACCCACGTTCCTTGTCGTAGGAACCGGTGAGTTTGTCATTGTAATAAATCGGGGCTTTCCAGCTCAGTATCATGGGTAGTACTCTTCCGCAGCCTGGCAAAAGCCTATTGTGCCAGCCTCACCTGTCCAGCCGCGCCAGCTTGCGCAAGCACTGCGCCCAGGCGGCGCGCCAGGCCATCCATGTTCTCGGCCGGCACCTGCGCATAACCGAGCAGGAAACCGCTCCAGCCCGCCCCGTCTCCCGTGCCATGCGCGGACAGCGCCAGCGCCACGATGCCGTCCTGCGCGGCGCGGCGGCTCAGCGCCAGGTCATCCCATGCCGTGTCGTGAAAACGCAGCGCCAGGTGCATGCCGGCCGTGCCGCCATGGATGGCCGCGCCCGCACACGCATGGCGCTGCAAGGCCTCGCTCAAGGCGTCGCGGCGCTGGCGGTACAGCCTGCGCATGCGGCGCACATGGCGCGCAAACAGGCCGCTGCGCAGGAACTCGGCCAGCGCCAGCTGCTCGGCGACACGGCCGCGTGCGGCGCCCTGCGCCTGCATTTGCGCGAAGGCGCCGGCCAGCGCGGCCGGCACGACGATAAAGGCAATGCGCAAGGCGGGGAACATGGTCTTGCTGAAGGTGCCCAGATAAACGACGGGCGCGTCGGCCACCAGTCCCTGCATGGCCGCCAGGGGCGGTCCGCCATGGCGAAACTCGCTGTCGTAATCGTCTTCGATGATCAGCGCTCCGGCCGCGCGCGCGCGTTCGAGCAGCGCCATGCGGCGCGCGGGACTGAGCACGCTGCCCGTCGGATACTGGTGCGACGGCGTCGTGTAGATCAGACGCGGCGGCGTATCGCGCCAGTCGGCGTCCGTCGGCGCGATGCCATCGATGTCGACGGCGATACCGGTCACCTGCAAGCCGGCGCCACGGCCCGCCGCCAGCGCGCCGCCATAGCCGGGATGCTCGATCCACAAGGTATCGCCCTGGTCGGCAAAGGCGCGCAGGCAGACATCGAGACTGCTCTGCGTGCCGTCCGTGATGAACACCTGGCCCGCATCGCAGACGACGCCGCGCGCGGCGCGCAAATGGTCGGCGATGGCCATGCGCAGCTGGGGCTCGCCGGCAGGGTCGCCGTAATTGAGCTGGCGCGGCGTCAGCGCGCGCCACGCGCGGTCCAGCATGCGCCGCCACTGCGCCAGCGGAAATGCGTCGAGCGCCGGTACCCCAGGCGCGAACGCGCCCATGGCGTCGGCGGGAAACACCAGCGCCGCGCTGGCATCCTGTCCTGACACGCCGCGCAAATGCCGGGCGCGGCGCGACAAGCCATCCTGGCCGCCGCTCACTGGCGACGTCACCGGCATGCCGGCGCCGCCGGCGACGACGGTGCCGCGCCGGTCCGGCAAGACAAACCCTTCGCTGGCCAGCTGCTCGTAGGCGTACAGCACGGTATTGCGCGCCACGCCCAGTTCGGCCGCCAGCACGCGCGTGGCGGCCAGGCGCGTGCCCGGCGCCAGCTGGCCGCCGCGGATGGCCGCGCGCAGGCATTCATGCAGCAGGCGCTGGCGCGGCCAGCCCCGCTCGCGGTGCGTGCGCTCGAACGCCCCCAGCAGCAAAGCGAAATCCATGCGCCCCTTTCATCGTGGCTCTATATTATTTGGCAGTTCTGGATCTTTTTTCAGGGCCAGATGCCGATTATAGTGCGGCCTGCTTCTTCAACCAACCGGATTCCCGCCATGACCGCTACCGCCCTGCCTCCCAGCCCCCGTACCCGCGTGCGCCGCGTCGCCGAACTGGCCAGCTACGAGCAAGCCGCCCTGTACGCCATCGTCGATGCCGCCTACCTGTGCCATATCGCCTTCCACGACGACAAGGGCAGCCATTGCATCCCGACCGCCTGCTGGCGCATCGATGGCCACCTGTACATCCATGGCTCGAACGGCAGCCGCATGCTCAAGCGTTTGCAAGAGAGCGACGTCTGCGTGACCATCACCCATCTCGACGGCCTGGTGCTGGCGCGCTCCGCCTTCAATCACACAATGAACTACCGTTCCGCGATGGTGTACGGGCAGTTTGAAAAAGTAAGCGATATCGGCCGGCAGCATGCGGCCATGGACGCGCTGATGGAAAAGCTGGTGCCGGGACGCCTGGCGCACGTACGCGGCGGCAGCGCCAAGGAATACGCGGCCACCACCGTGCTGCGCATCGCGCTCGACGAATATGCCGTCAAGCAGCGCCAGGGCGGCCCGCTCGACGACGCGGACGACATGACGCATGCCGTCTGGACGGGCGAACTGCCGTTTACACACGGCCGTGGCGCGGCCATCGCCGATGCGCTCAACACCAGCGAGATGCCCGCGTATGCCGCCGCATGGGGTACGAAATCCGCTTGACCGGCCGGCGTGCTTGACCGATGATCGGCGTTGATGGCGATCGCCACCAATTCACCAACCGATCCAATCACGCATGGAGCATATGATGATGAAGCGAGTATCCCTGGCTGCGGCCCTGACGGTCATGCTGGCCTGTGGCGGCAGCGGCGCGGCACTGGCCGCCGATGCGGGCGACGCGGCCCTGAAGGCGGCCATCGCCGGCAACGCGCGCACGCCGGCCAATGCGCTGCGCGACAGTGCCCGCCACCCGTATGAAACCCTGACGTTCTTCGGCATCAAGCCGACCATGACGGTGGTGGAACTGGCACCCGGCGGCGGCTGGTACACGGAGATCCTGGCGCCCTACCTGCGCGACAACGGCAAGCTGATCGCGGCCGGCAACGATCCGCAATCGGCCAGCGAAGGAGCACGCCGCGGCGCGGCGCGCTTCCAGCAAAAACTCGACGCCAACCCGGCCGCCTTCGGCAAGGTGGAAATCGGCGCCTTCGCACCGCCCACCACCTACCGCATCGCGCCCAAGGGCACGGCCGACATGGTGCTCACCTTCCGCAATATCCACAACTGGATACCGATCGGCGAAGCGGGCATGCAGACCCTGTTCAAGGAAGTGTATGACAGCCTGAAACCGGGTGGCGTCTTCGGCGTCGTCGAGCATCGCCTGCCGGCGCACAAGGCGCAGGACGCCACGGCCAGCAGCGGCTACATGCACGAAGCGTATGTGATCAAGCTGGCCGAAGGCGCGGGCTTCAAGCTGGCGGGCAAGTCGGACATCAACGCCAATCCGAAAGACACGGCGGACCATCAAGGCGGCGTCTGGGCGCTGCCGCCCACCTACGCCAACAAGGATGCGGACCGGGCCAAGTACACGGCCATCGGCGAGAGCGACCGCATGACCTTGAAGTTCGTCAAGCCATAGTCAATCCAACGGCGGCGTGCCAATCCGGCGCGCCGCCCGAGCGCGGATTTACCTGCCGGCTACAGGTGGATGCCGTACACGCCGCACAGGCGACGCACCAGCGCGCAGTCGTTTTCATTGCCATCGGCGAGACAGGAATCGCGGGCTTCCTCGCAGGTTTCGCGCGACGGCAGGGCATACGCCGAAGAGCTGACGGCGCCGGCAAAACCGACGGCGGCGCAAAAGACAAATACGGCTTTTTTCACATTGATCATTTTTATCCCATTCCCAAGAGTTGAGTCGTTATAAAAAACATGGCACAAGCGCCAGCCGCCCGCACGCATCGGTCTCCAGGCATAGGGCGCATGGAAATAGTAGCAGCTTGAAAAGTTAGTAAATACGCAAACCACAAATCAAGATAACGTTTATTTTTCGCCCCATTTCATGGAATAAAAACCGGCCCGCCGCCCTTGCGCCGCGCATTTGCATGGCAACGGGCGAAAAAAAACCGCGGCACAGGCTGCGGTTTTGGTATCGATCCTTTATTTCTTCGCTTCCTTCGGCTTCACCGGCACCAGGCTCAGGTCCTGGAAGTCGTAGCTGAAATCCGTCTCGGCCGACACGGGCGCCATCTTCACCCGGTCGATGCTGCCATCGGGATTGAGCGAGAACGTCACGTAGGCGTCCGCATTGAAATTGCGCTCTTTCCAGCGCACGATGAAGGTGTCGTGCTGCCAGTGTTCCAGCTCGCCCGTCAGGTCCGGCGTGCGCGTAAAACTGAGGATATGTTTTTTCCCTTCCGGCTTGATCACGACCTTGCCGTACCAGGCGTCTTCATACTCGCCGTCATACGCCGCCAGCGGCAGCGATGGCTGCGATTTCGCCGCGCGCGCGCTCGACGCCTTGCTCTGCTTTTTCACTTCTTCCGCATGCTGGTCCTGCTCCACCTTGGCCACCAGCGCCAGCCAGTCCGACGGCGCCGCCTGCAGGTAATGGTCGAGGATGCGCCATTGCAGCGCCGTCATCGAACCGCCATTTTCCGCATTGGTGAGGATGGCCACGCCCAATTTCGCTTCCGGCACCATCACCACGCGCGAATAGAATCCCTGCAGCGCGCCGCCGTGCATGGCGACCTTCATGCCCTTGTAGTCGCGCAGCTGGAAGCCCAGGCCGTACGCGCTGAAGTTCGGTTTCGTCGCGGCCAATGCCGGTTTCGGCTCGGGGATCTTGATCGGCGTTTGCGCCGTCCACATTTCGCGGCCCTGCTTTTCGCTGAACAGACGCGCTTCCTTGCCGTCCTTGTCCTGCACGCCGGCGATCTTGCCGCCATCGAGCAGCACCATCATCCACTTGGCGATGTCTTCCGCATTCGTGTTGATGCCCACGGCACCCACGGCGTTCGGCACGGGCATCGACTTGACGGCGGCGATCTTGCCGTCGATCTTGCTGTGCGCGCTGGCGACATCGGGATTGCCCGCATTCTCGGCCAGGCTGGTCGTGGTGCCCGTCATGCCCAGCGGCGCCAGGATGCGCTCATGCATGGCCTCGCCCCAGCTTTTCCCCGCCTTGTCGGCGATGATCTTGCCGGCCACGATGTACAGCAGGTTATCGTAGGCATAGCTGTTGCGAAAACTCGTGGCGGGACGGATGTAGCGCAGCTTCTCGATGATCTCGTCGGTGCTGAACGTGGTGGTGGGCCACCACAGCAAGTCGCCGGCACCCAGCCCCAGGCCGCTGCGGTGCGTCAGCAGATCGCGGATGGTCATGGCGCCCGTGACGTAGGAATCGTGCATCTGGAAGCCGGGCAGATGCTTGGTGACGGGATCGTCCCAGGCCAGCTTGCCCTCGTCGACCAGCATGGCCAGCGCGGCTGCCGTAAAACCCTTCGAGTTCGATGCCACCTCGAACACGGTCTGCGCATCGACGGCGGCCGCTTCGCCCAGCTTGCGCACGCCAAAACCCCTGGCGGTGACGACTTTGCCATCCTTGACGATGGCGATCGCCATGCCGGGCACATCGAACACTTTCAGGGCGGTGGCGACGTCGCGCTCAAGATCGAAGGCAGGCGCAGGAACCGGCGCTGCGGCAACGACGGGGGCTGCGTCAAATGCCAGCGCCGGCACGGCGATGCTGGAAAACGCCAGCACGATGGCGGCGGCGAGGCGGTTCATGGTATGCATGGTCAGGTTGTCCAAAGAAGGTTCAATGCGCTTGCGCGGCCATCAATTTATCGACGCTTTCCTGCGTCACCGGGTGGTAGCGTTCGCGCGCCTGCGCATACACGTCCTTGGCCCAGGCATGGCCTTGCGGCGTCTTCATCAAGGCGCTGTACAGGGGCACGACGAACTTCTGGCGGCCCACGCTCAGCAGGAATGCCTGCAAGGGCTGACGCACGTCGTAGCCGGCGTTCACGGAGGCCAGGTAGAAGCGGTAGGCCACTTCATTGTTGCCGCTCTTGCCCACGCCATACGCCTGATCCAGCTCACGCAATTGCGCCGCGCTGGCCTTGTTGTTGATGTCGTTCAGGAAGTGCATCGATTCGATGGCGATCCACTTGTCCATGCCCAGATCCCTGGTGGACAGCTCACCCTTGAGCCAGGCGTCGCGGTGCTGGTCGAGCAGCGCCAGGCGCGGCGAGACGACGCGCTGCGCGCTGGCCGGCACGCCCGTGCCATACAGCCATTCCTCGAGTTCCGCTTCCGGCATCACGTCCGGATGCTGTGCCAGCAGGTTCTTGCGCAAGTAGGCGATGAACTGCTCCGTCGTCACGCTCTGGAACGCATGCTGGTCGAACCAGCCGCGCAGGAAGGGGTCGAACACGGCGCGGCCGGCGCGGCGCTCCATGGTGGCCAGGAACCAGGCGCCTTTCGGGTAGATGATGCCGTCGTCCGTGTACGTTTCCGCCGGGTTGGCATCGGCGTCGCGCGTGATCAGCGCCGTTTTCGCCGCCGGCAACTCCTTGATCGACGCGGCCAGTTCTTCCTGGTCGACCTGCACGCCCATCTGCGCCACGTCGCTGCCATACAGCTGCTCGACGATGCGCGTCGTGACGTAGGTGGTGAAGCCTTCGTTGAGCCACATGTGCTTCCACGAGGCGTTGGTGACCAGGTTGCCCGACCATGAGTGGGCCAGTTCATGCGCGATCAGGTCGACCAGGCTGCGGTCGCCCGCGATCATGGTCGGCGTGAGGAAGGTCAGGCGCGGGTTTTCCATGCCGCCGTAGGGGAACGATGGCGGCAGCACGATCATGTCGTAGCGCCCCCAGCCATACGGGCCATACAGCGCTTCGGCCGCCTGGATCATCTTTTCCGTGTCGGCCAGCTCGTATTCGGCCGCCTTGATGCGCGGCGGTTCCGCATACACGGCGGAGCGTGGGCCGAGTTTGCGCACTTCCAGTTCGCCGATGGCGATCGCCAGCAGGTACGAGGGAATCGGCTGCGGCATCCTGAATTTCCAGCCGCCCTTGCCGGTCGCCTTTTCGTCGTTCTCGGCGCTCATCACGACGCGCATGCCGCTTGGCGCCTCGATGCGCGCGCTATACGTAAAGCGCACGGCCGGCGTATCCTGCGACGGCACCCACGAGCGGGCGTTGATGCTTTGCGACTGGCTGAACATGAACGGCAGCTTGCCCGACATCGTCTGCTGCGGCGTGAGCCACTGCAGGGCGATGGCGTTCGGCGCCGTGTGATAGTAGACGCGCACCTTGCCCGGCTGGCCCGTGGTGGTGATGCGCAGCGCCTGGCCCTTTTCCGGGTCGGCCTTGTCCAGCTGATACGGCGCCATCTGCCAGGCGCCGCGCTTGTCCTGTACCTGCACCTTGGCGATCGACAGATCGCGCGTGTCGAGCACCAGCGTGCGCGCCGCCGGATCGATCCAGTTCAAGGACAGCTCGGCATAGCCGGAGAGCGTCTTTTGCTTGAAGTCGGCTTTCAAGTCCAGCTGCAGGTCGCGCGTGCGCACCTGGTCGTAGCGCGCATAGCTGAGGGGATCGGCGTGCGCAGCCAGCGTTAGCTGGCAAAATAGCGCACAGCCCAGCGCGCGCAGGAAGGTCAAAGTTTGCATGGTCGTCTTTTGAATGATTTGCGAAAGCCCCGGTCCGTGTGCGCCGGGGCGTCGCGCAGAATAGCACTTCCGGCGCGGGCCGGCAGAAAAAAGCGCCGGACCGGCCGGCGCTGTTTTCCTATTTTGCTTCTGCGCTGGCTTGCGGCTTGGCCTCGGGCGCCTTCAGCGGCGTATTCAAATCCTTCATCAGGTTATGCTTGTCCCGGTCCTGCTTGAACAGCTCCAGGCGCGACGGCGTGATTTTTCGCGGCCAGCTATTGTTGCTCGTGTCGATGTCGGCCGTCTCCCAGTACGGGTCCTGCACCAGGCCCACCATCGGCTCGTCCGTGATGATCACCTTGCTGATCTTGTGCGGCGCGTAGCGCCACACTTCGGCCGGCACCCGCTCGATGATCTTCTTGCCGCTTTGCAGTTCGATTTCCAGGATCAGCGGCATCACCAGGCCGCCGAGATTCGAAAAGTCGACCAGGTACAGATGCTTGCCCATGTTGCGCTGTTCCAGCAGCTTTTTCTCCCACGGCTCCAGCGTTTCCTGCTCTTCCGCATAGCTGTTGCGGTCCTTGTTGGTGACCGTGAATTCATCGTGCCGGTTATAGAAATCCTTCAGCGCGGGATCGGCATCGACCTTCTTCGGCAGGGCCTTGTTGCGCTGGTCCGAGATCGAGATGGGCTGCGCGTCCTTCTGCGTCTTCTTCCACGCTTTCTCGACTTCCGGATTCTTCGTGCTCACGCCGTATTCGCTGATGCCGTCGATGCTGATGTCGACCGCGTCGGTGGTATAGAACCAGCCGCGCCAGAACCAGTCCAGGTCCGTGCCGGAAGCGTCTTCCATGGTGCGGAAAAAGTCGGCCGGCGTCGGGCGCTTGAACTTCCAGCGCAAGGCGTACTGCTTGAAGGCGAAGTCGAACAGCTCGCGCCCGAGGATGGTTTCGCGCAGGATATTGAGCGCGGTGGCCGGCTTGTCGTAGGCGTTCGCCGTGAACTGCAGCAGGGACTCGGAATTGGTCATGATGGGCACCTGGTTCTGGCTGCGCATGTAGTCGACGATCTTGCGCGGCTCGCCATTCCAGGACGGGAAATGCTCTTCCCACGCCTGCTCGGCCAGGTACTGCAGGAAGGAGTTGAGGCCCTCGTCCATCCACGTCCACTGGCGCTCGTCCGAATTGACGATCATGGGGAAATAATTGTGCCCCACTTCATGGATGATCACGCCGATCAGGTCATATTTGGTCGTCTTCGAATACGTGAGTTCCCCCGTCTTCTTGTCCTTCACGGGGCGCCCGCCATTGAACGCAATCATCGGATACTCCATGCCGCCCACGGCGCCATTGACGGAAATCGCGTTCGGATACGGATAGTCGAAACTGTATTTGTTGTACTGCTCGATCGCATGCACGACGGCGCGCGTGCTGTACTGCTGCCACAGCGGATTGCCCTCGTTCGGATAATACGACATGGCCATCACGCGCTTGCCGCCGCTATCCAAACCCTGCGCATCCCAGATGAACTTGCGGCTCGAGGCCCACGCCACGTCGCGCACATTGGCCGCCTTGAAGTGCCAGGTTTTCATGCCCGTCGGCTTGCCCTTTTCCGCCGCCAGCGCCTCGGCGGGCGTGATCACCAGCAGCGGCGTAGCGCTGTTTTTCGCCCGCGCCAGGCGCTCGCGCTGCGCCGCGCTCAATACAGCGCCAGGGTTTTGCAGCTCGCCCGTGGCGGCCACCACATGGTCGGCCGGCACGGTCAGGTACAGCTCGTAGTCGCCAAACTCGAGCGTGAATTCCCCAGAGCCGAGAAATTGCTTGTGCTGCCAGCCGACGGCGTCGTAATACGCGGCCATGCGGGGAAACCACTGCGCGATCTGGAAAATCGTGTTCTTGTCGTCTTCAAAATACTCGTAGCCGGAGCGCTCGACGAGCACCTTCTGGTCATTGATCTGATACGACCAGTCGATGTTGAACGTGACGCTCTGGCCGGGCGCCAGCGCCACCGGCAGATCGATGCGCAGCATGGTCTGGTTGACCACATACGGCAGCGGCTTGCCGCTGGCCGCTTTCACGGCGGTCAGCTTGAAGCCGCCGTCAAATTCGCGCCCCGCATGGATGGCGCGCAAGTCCTCGAATTTCAGCGCTTCGTCTTCGTTACCGCTCAGCCAGGCCTGGCGCGACGGTGCGCTCAATACGCGGCGCTGGTCGGCATCCTGGCACAAACCGTTCTGGTCCAGCTGCAGCCACAGATACGCGAGGCTGTCGGGCGAACGGTTGTGATAGGTGATCTGTTCGCTGGCCGTGATGGCGCGGCGCGCTTCATCAAGCGTGGCGCGGATCACGTAATCGGCGCGCTGCTGCCAGTAGGCGTGACCGGGCGCGCCGGACGCCGTGCGGTAGCTGTTCGGCGTGGGCAGCAGTTCTTCCAGCTGGCGGAACTTGTCGTCGAAGGGCGCGGCGGCGCACAGGCCGGTCAAGGGAGCAAACAAGGTCAAACACAGGGCAAGCAAGCGGACAAGGACCGGCATGGCGCATTCCATCTGGGAGTCGTGGACAGAACTGCATTCTAAGTCGAGTCTGTTTGCAATCGATCATTGTTGTGGAAGTTCCACACGCAGCACGGCGCCCGGGGCCGGCGGCACTGGCGCAGAAACAGGCATAGGCGTATGATGCGCCTCGAACATTGGGGAGTAGTCGTCCCGCGGTCCTGCCGCGGGAACCTGTATCAACATGATTGGCCCGCAGGCCATGGTGCAGGTGGTTGCAAAACTTGACGAGACCATTGATCCAGGGCGGCCGCATGGGCCGGAGTCGCCCGTGGATCATTGGTTAATTCGTCCGGCCCGCGTACCTCTTGCAATCTCATGGAAGCATTCCTCATCTCCACCGGCATCGTCGGTCTCGCTGAAATCGGCGACAAAACCCAACTGCTGGCCTTTCTGCTGGCCGCCAAATTCCGCAAGCCTTTTCCCATCGTGCTGGCCATTTTCGTCGCCACCGTCGCCAACCACGCGTTCGCCGCCGCCGTCGGCGCCTGGATCACCGGCATGCTGGGCCCGGACGTGCTGCGCTGGGTGCTGGGCGTCTCCTTTTTGGCCATGGCCGCCTGGACCCTGATCCCCGACAAGCTCGATGAAGACGAGACCAAGCTGGCCAAATACGGCGTCTTCCTGACCACCCTGATCGCCTTCTTCATGGCAGAAATGGGAGACAAGACGCAGGTGGCGACGGTGGCGCTGGCGGCGCGCTACCACGATATCGTTTCCGTCGTGCTGGGCACCACCTTCGGCATGATGCTGGCCAACGTGCCGGCCGTCTACCTGGGCGACAGGATCGCCAACCGCGTCCCGCTGCGCCTCGTGCATGGTATCGCGGCCATGGTCTTTGCCGTGCTGGGCGTGGCCACCCTGCTGGGCGCGGGCGCCGCCCTGGGATTTTGAGACAACCCTGTATAATTTCCAATTTACAATATTCATGCTCATAATTACAATATCGGCGGCATGAATACCGGCGCGCCGATCGGGAACGGTCAGCGCGCTTTCTTGAGGAATGTATGCAGTTGAATAGAAACGTGGCGGCGCTGTGCCTGGCCGCTTGCGCCAGCCAGCCTGCCGCCGCCATGGCGGCACCCTTGCGTCACCACCAGACGGCGACGCCATCCGCGCCCGAAGTGCGCACGCGCGACCTGCTGCTATTTGGCGCCGGCCTGATCCTGCTGGCTGGCCGGCGCCGTCCCGAACACGAGAAGTGGCAAAACTAGAGCAGCAGTAGCACCGCATACTCGCGGCCCTCGTCGCGCAGGGCGATGCTGTTGCCGCCCTGTGCCACGCCATCGAGCGACAACCCCGCGGGCCGCCCCTGCGCCTGCTCCACCGTGATGGCATAGCTGCTGGCGCCGAAACGGTAGTGCAGCTTGAAGCTGTCCCATTCGGCCGGCATGGACGGCGCCAGACGCAGCACGTTCGCTTCGCGCGTCAAGCCGAGCAGGGATTCGACGATCAGGCGGTACAGCCAGCCCGACGATCCCGTGTACCAGCTCCAGCCGCCGCGCCCCACGTGCGGCGCCACGGCATACACGTCGGCCGTCACCACGTACGGTTCCACCTTGTAGCGCGCCACCGCCTGCGCGTCGACGCCATGGCGCACGGGATTGATCATGCGCAGCAATTCCCACGCCTTTTCGCCGTCGCCCATGCGGGCAAACGCCATCGCCGTCCAGATGGCAGCATGCGTGTACTGGCCGCCGTTCTCGCGCACGCCCGGCACATAGCCGCGGATGTAGCCGGGATTGAGGTCGGCCTTGTCGAACGGCGGATCGAGCAGCTGGATCACGCCGGAATCCCGGCGCACGAGGCGCGCATCGACCTGGCGCATGGCCCCGGCGACCCGCTCCTTGTTGGCGGCGCCCGACAGCACGCCCCAGCTTTGCGAAATCGAATCGATCTGGCATTCCTCGTTCGTGTGCGAACCCAATGGCGTGCCGTCGTCGAAATACGCGCGCCGGTACCACTCGCCATCCCAAGCATGTTCCTCGACGTTGGCCGCCAGTTTCACGGCTTCGTCGCGGCAGAACTGGGCGAATGCGGCGTCGCCGCGCAGCATGGCCACCTCGGCGAAACGCTGCAGCACTTCGTACAGGAAGAAGGCCAGCCAGACGCTCTCGCCCTTGCCATGTTCGCCCACCTTATCCATGCCGTCGTTCCAGTCGCAGGAACCGATCAGCGGCAAGCCGTGCACGCCCATGCGCAAGCCGTGGCGGATGGCGCGCACGCAGTGCTCGTACAGGTCGGCCGACTCGCCCGAACGCATGGGCAAGTCATAGTAGGAATCCTCTTCCGGCTTGACGGCCCGCCCCTCGATGAAGGGCACCACTTCCGACAGCACGTTGACGTCGCCCGTGGCGATCACATAGCGGCAGGCGGCCAGCGGCAACCACAGGTAATCGTCGGAGCAGTGCGTGCGCACGCCCCGGTCCGACGGCGGATGCCACCAATGCTGCACGTCGCCTTCGACAAACTGGTGCGCCGCACACAGCAGCAAGTGCTTGCGCAGCAATTGCGGCGCCGTGTGGATCATCGCCATCGCGTCCTGCAGCTGGTCGCGGAAACCGTAGGCGCCGCCCGACTGGTAATAGCCGCTGCGCGCCCACAAACGGCAGGCGATGGTCTGGTACATCAGCCAGCCATTGGCAATCACGTCGAGCGACGGCTCGGGCGTTTCGATGCGCACCGCGCCCAGAGTGGTGTCCCAGTGCGCGCGTACCGCGTCGAGCGCCATGCGGGCCGCTTCCTTGCCCGCATGGCGCTGCACCATGGTGCTGGCGTCGGCATTGCGGCGCCCGCCCACGCCGAGCAGGAAGACGATTTCGCGCTCCTGTCCCGGCTGCAGTTCGAACGGTACCTGGATGGCGGCACACTGGTCCAGCCCCGTGCCCGCCTTGCCGGACAGGCGCACGCGGCGCAGCGCCGCCGGCTGGGCCAGGCTGCCGTTGCGGCCGATGAATTCATTACGGTCGCAGGTGATGGAGCGGATGCTGGCGTCCGTATTGAAAAAGCCGACGCGGCCGGAAAACTCCGTGTTGTAGTTATTGCGCGCAAACAGCGCGCCGCTGATCGTATCGACTTCGGTGGCCACATGCATGCCGGACTTGGCACGCAGGTCGGCCATCACCCATTCCACGTAGCCGGTGACGGACAAACGGCGCGGCACGCCGCTGTCGTTGCGCACCTTGATGACCGAGTATTTGACGGCCGCATCGAGCGCCACATAGGTGCACAGCTCGGTGGCGATACCACCCTCGCTGTGCTCAAAAATGCTGTAGCCGAAACCGTGGCGCGTCACGTAGTCGCCGCTGCCGCGCGCGGGCAGGGACGAGGGCGACCAAAACTGGCCGGTCTGCTCGTCGCGCACATAAAACGCCTCACCCGACAGGTCCGACACGGGGTCGTTCTGCCATGGCGTGAGGCGGAATTCATGCGCGTTCTCGCTCCACGTGTACGCCTGGCCGGCTTCGGACACCACCGTGCCGAACTGCGCATTGGCCAGCACGTTCGACCACGGCGCCGGCGTCTGCTTGCCTTCTGCCGTGGTGATCACGTATTCGCGCCCATCGGGCGTGAAACCGCCGAGGCCATTTTCCAGGATCAGCTCGCGCTGCGGCGCCCGGTGCGGCACGCCGCCATGCTCGCGCGCAGGGTCCTGCAGCAGCGGCGGCATGCGCAGCACGGGGCTCGGCGGACGCTTGACCTGCTCGGCCAGGGTGCCGCGCAAATCGCTGATGATGGCGCGCGCCACCGATTGCAGCAAGATGCGGTCTTCGTTGGCGATCTGCTCGGCCAGGCGCACGAAGATGCCGCCCGGGCGGTCGATCGCCTGCGCATCGATGCCCGAGGCGATCAAGCCCATGATCTGGTCGTGCAGCAGCTGGCGGTAGCCCGACTGCTCTTCGTACCAGATCACCAGGTCGACGATCAATCCTTTCAGGCGCCAATAGGCATGCGCCTGCACCATCTGGCGCGCCAGTTCGATATTGGCCGCGTCGCGTATCTGCAGCAGCACGATGGGCAGGTCGCCGGAAATCGCATACGCCCACAGGCCGGACTGGCCGCGCTGGTTCTTGATCAGGATGCTCGCTTCGGCGCGCAAGGCCGCATTCGGGTAGATCACGGCGTTGGCCAGGCGCGCATACAGCTGCGCGTCCGCTTCGCTGGCGTTCAACTGGCGCAGCACCACCTGGCTGTGCGTCCAGGCCAGTTCGAAGACGCGGTCGGCCAGATGGCGGTCCTGGTATTTGTCGATCAGGTGCAGCGCCGCCTCGCGCTGCTCCACCATGCCGGTGACGCTGTCGACGGTGACGGCCTGGTCGGGTTCGAGCGTGATGACGTAGCGGATGGCCACGATGGGGTCGAGCACGGAACCGTGGCCGCCGCTGAGCGGCCCGTCGTCCTGCAGCGCCTGCGGCAGCTGCGCCGTGTTGCCGCGGCCGATGAAGCGCGCGCGGTCCGTCTCGAATGATACTTCGTAGCGCTCGATATCGTGCACCGTCATCACATGCAGCAGCCACGGCATCTGCTCGTCTTTCGAGCGGGGCCGGCGCGTGCATAAAATCGCCTTTTCATGCGCGAGGATTTCCGTCTGCACGAACAGCTTGCTGAATGCGGGATGGGCTGCATCGGCCGCCGCCGGCGCCATCACCACTTCGGCAAAGCTGGTGATCTCGATGCGCCGCTGGCGGTTCGAATTATTGCTGATCCGCGTGCGGCGGATTTCGATGTCGTCCTCGGGCGAGACGACGATTTCCGTGTACAGGTCGAGGCCATGGTCGGCACGGCGGAACTCGGCCCGCCCTTCCGAAAAAATCACTTCGTATTTCTTCGGTTCGGCCAGGGTCGGCTGGTACATGGTGGACCAGACTTCACCGTCGTCGAGGTCGCGCAGGTAGCAGAAATTGCCCCAGTTGTCGCGCGTGCTGTCTTCGCGCCAGCGCGTCACGGACAGGTCTTTCCAGCGGCTGTAGCTGCCGCCCGCATTGCTCACCATGACGTGGTAGCGGCCATTTGACAGCAGCTGCGTTTCCGGCACGGCGCTGTTGGCCTGCGTGAGGATGCGCATCGGCATGGCCTGCTCGGGCGCACCGCTGCGCAGCACCGCCAGTTCGGCCGTGTTCGAGTAAAACGCGCCGGCCTGCGGCGTGCGTTCCTGCAGCACCAGCAAAGCCGATTGCAGCAGCGGATCGGACTCGAAACGGCGCTGCATCGGGCGGTCGTGCAGCAGGTAGCTGAGGGCCAAAAAGCCCATGCCCTGGTGGTGCACCATGAAGGAGCGGATGATGGCGCTGCCCTGCCCGCGCGGCAGGCGCGCGGTGGTGAAATCGATCGCTTCAAAAAAGCCGTAGCGACCCATGTAGCCGGCCGCCTGCATGCGCTGCAGGTTCTGGCACGACGCTTCCGGCTGCACCATCAGGCCCATCATGCTGGCGTACGGCGCCACCACCAGGTCGTCGGCCAGGCCACGCTTGAGGCCCAGGCCGGGCACGCCAAAGGCGCGGTACTGGTAATTCAGGCTGGCGTCGACCGTGTTGTAGCCGGACTCGGAAATCCCCCACGGCACGTCGCGCTGGCGCCCGTAATCGATCTGCGCCTCGATGACGGAATGGTAGGTCTGGTCCAGCAGGGTGTTCGGGTAGTTCGGCATCACCAGCAGCGGCATCAGGTACTCGAACATCGAGCCGCTCCACGACAGCAGCACGGGCTGGCCGGCCACCATGCACAACTGGCGGCCCAGGGCGAACCAGTGCTCCTGCGGCAGCTGCCCCTGGGCGATGGCGATGAAGCTTGCCAGACGCACTTCGGAAGCCAATAAATCGTAATAGCTGGGGTCCAGGCGCCGTTCGCTGACGTTATAGCCGATGGCCAGCAGCTTGGTCGACGGGTTGTACAGGAAACCGTATTCGATCTGCGCGAAGTCGCGCGCCTGGCCCGCCGCGTGGGCGATGTCGCGCATGTGGCGGCCCGCCTGTTCGCGGCCTTGCGCCAGCAGGGCGGCCAGCTCGGATGGCGTGCCTTCGGACACCTCCAGGTTGGCCAGTTCGCGCAGGGTCGGCATGCGCAGCCAAGCAGGATCGACACCCGCCTGCGCCGCCCACGGCGCCAGTTGCAGCAATTCGGCCAGCGCCGCGCGGCACTGGCGCGCCAGCGCGCCAGTCCACATGGACAGCTCGCCATCCTCGCTGTGCAGGGTCAGCGACAGCAGTGCATCGGCCGCGCCGTTCGCGGCGGCGAGATAAGCATGCCATTCGGCCAGGGTGGCGGGCGCGGCCTGCGCCTGCAACAGACTCATGCTCTCGCGCATGGCCTTGCCCTCGCCTTCGGCGGCGATGAATTCCTGCAGCACCTGCGCCGTCGTGCGGATGCCCTGCACCACTTGCGCGCCGATGATGGGAGCGTCGTACAGTTCCACCAGTCCCGGCTGCAAGGTCAGCAGATGGCCGGCCAGGTTGCCGCTGTCGACCGTCGAGATGTACATCGGCTGCAGCGCCTTGAGCGTTTGCGTGTCGTACCAGTTATAGAAATGGCCCTGGAAGCGTTCCAGCTCGCCCATGCTGTGCAGGGTAGCGCGGCTGCGCTCGATCAACTGGCCGAGGGTGATGTAGCCGAAATCGTAGGCCGTCAGGTTGGCCAGCAGCGCCAGGCCGATATTCGTCGGCGAAGTGCGGTGCGCCACCACGAGGTTCGGGTGTTCCTGCATGTTATCGGGCGGCAGCCAGTGGTCGTCCGGCCCGACGAAGGTATCGAAATACGCCCAGGTCTTGCGCGCCACGCCATGCAGGAAACGCCCCTGCTCGGCCGACAGGCGCGCCACGGCCCGCTCGATGGGGCGACTGATCCACCAGGCGATGGCGGGCGCGGCCAGCCACAGCAGCAGTACCACGGCGGCGGCCGGCAAGGCGGCCGGGCGCCAGTAGAGCAAGGCGCCGAAGGTGGCCAGCGCCAGCGCGGGCGAGCACCACATGGCGCGCCAGCTGTCGGCTTGACTGCCGGAAGAGCTGTGCAGGTTCGAGGCGCGCCAATCGAGCAAATGCTTGTGCGACACGCCCAGGCGCCACAGGGTGCGCGCGATGGCGTCCAGGCTGATCCACGCTTCATACGGCAGGAAGACGAGGGTCAGCATGGCGTGCGAAAACTGCACGCCGCAGCGCCGTTCGAACGCGGCCAGATGCTGGCGCCACAGGGTGTCGCGCGGTTTGCGCAGCAGATCGTACAGGGCCGAAAACACGGGCGGCAGGAAGATGATGGCCAGCACGGCCGCGCTCCAGAAGGCCACGTGCGGCAGGAAACCCCACACCAGCAACAGGGACACGGTGGTGGCCGGCGCCACGACGCTGCGACGCAGGTTGTCGAACAGCTTCCAGCGCGACAGCATCGACAAAGGATTGCGTTCGCGCTTGCCGGCGCGGCCCGGCACCCGCCCCAGCAGCCAGCCGATCAGCTGCCAGTCGCCGCGGATCCAGCGCTGGCGGCGGCTGACGTCGGCGTCGTAGCGGGCCGGATATTCTTCATACAGCTGCGAGTCGCTGAGCAGGCCGGCGCGCAAATAACAGCCTTCCAGCAAATCGTGGCTGAGGATTTTATTGTCGGGCAGGCGCTGGCCCAGCACGCGCTCGAACATGTCGAGGTCATAGATGCCTTTGCCGATGAACGAGCCTTCATAAAACACGTCCTGGTACAGGTCGGACACGGTGCGCGTGTACGGGTCGATGCCCGGTTCGCCGCCGCACAGCAGCTCGTAGCGCGACGCGTTCGCGCTGGGCAGGGCCACGGCCACGCGCGGCTGCAGGATGCCGTAGCCGGCCACCACGCGCGTGCCGGCCGCGTCGAGCACGGGACGGTTCAGCGGGTGCATCATGGTGGCGATGAATTCGCGCGCCGCGTCGCGCGGCAGCTGAGTATCGGTGTCGAGCGTGATCACGTATTTGATGGTGCGCAGGCCGCGCAACTCGCCTTCCACCAGCGAGAATTTGTCGCGCGCGCTGCCGCGCAAAAACGCGTGCAGGTCGGACAATTTGCCGCGCTTGCGCTCTTGCCCCATCCACGCGTTTTGCTGCGAATTCCACAGGCGCGGACGATGCAGCAGCAGGAACGGCCCCGCATGGCCCAGCTCTTCCGGATCGGCCGGGTCGCCGTTGTCTTTGAACTCGGCTCCCTCCACGCGGTATTTCTCGTTCAGGCCACGGATGGTCTCCTGCGCCTGGTTCAGCAGGGCTTCGTCGCCGGGCAGGGTTTGCGCCTGCGCGTCGACAAAATCCGTCAGCAGGCAGAAACGCAGGTTCGGGTCGCGGTTGGCGAGATAACGCACTTCCAGCGCCTCGCACAGGGCCGCCACGTTTTCCGCGCTGTAGATCAAGGTCGGCACCACGACGATGCCGCGCGCATCGGACGGAATGCCGGACCGGTAATCCATGCGCGGCAGCGGATGCGGCGACGTCATCAGGGTTGCCAGCCAGTTCACCACGGCCACGGCCAGCTGGCTGCTGCCCAGCAGCGCCAGCGCGCCCAGCGCCGCCAGGGGCCAGCCCTGCACGCCATGGCGCACGGCGCGCTCGAGCAGCAAGGCGCTCGTCGCCAGGGTCAGGAACGCAATGGCGCCCAGATAGCTGGCCAGCGGCGCGGCGCGCGCCGTATGCTGCAGCGCCTCGATGAACGGCAGCCTGGCGCCAGCCTGCTTTTCCAGCACCAGCACGCCGCGCCCCACCAGGTAAAAGCCGATATGGCCGCGGCGCGCGTCATTGCCGTTGCCGTGCGTGTGCGCCAGCTGCACCGCCATCTCGGCCACTTCCACTTCGCTGCGCGCGCTGCGCTTGGCGATGCGTTCGATGGCGTGGCGGTAGCTGTCGCGCGTGGCGAAATCCATCAAGCCATACGTGCCGGCCGGGTCCAGGCGCAGGGTTTGCTCGACCACGCTCATGGTCTCGACGAATTCCTGCCAATCCATGGTGCCGAGAAAACGCAGGCTACCGATGCTGTTGGCGATCGAGACCTGGTCGGCCGCCTGCTGCCCGATCTCGGACTGGATCTGCTGCTCGATGGTGAGGCCCGACTCGGCCAGCTTGTGCGTCAGCCACGACAGCGCCAGGGTCAGCGAGGAACTCTGTCCCTGCAGACGGCGCGACAATTCGGCCACGAAGGCGCTGGTCATCGGCGGATTCGAACGGGCCATGTCCGCCACGAGCAGGATCAAGCCGCTGGGATTGCGCTCGGCGATCTCCGTCATCTGGTCGGCCCAGGTGTTGGCCAGGTCGCGCTGCATGCGGTCGTCGGCCACGCGCGCGGCAACGCGGCGCAGGTTTTCGATCAGCGCCAGACGCAGCATGATGGGCACGGCCCACAGTTCACCCAGGGTCAAGGTGGCCACGTCCTGATATGCCTCGACGAAGTGGCAGAGGTTTTCCAGGTCGACCCTGCCATCGCCGTGCGAGATGATTTCCAGCGCGATTTTATACACGCGCGGGCAGCCCGCATCCACGCCTGAACTCAGCCGTGGCAACTCCTTGCTGTAATTCTTCGGCAAGTGGCGCCGCGTGGTGCGGATCTGCTCTTCGATCAGATAAAAATTATCGAGCAGCCACTCCGAGGCGGGCGTGACCTGGCGCCCGCTTTTGACAGTCGCCGTCAGCTCATTGACGGTGGCCGTGATGAGGGCCGCATTGTCGGCCAGGCGCGCCAACAGGCGGTCGCGGCCATGATGCCTGCCCACCGCATGGCCGGCGGCCACGTGCTTGCCGTGGGCGGCCATCTGCATGGCGCTGAATAACTCGGAACGCAGGGGCAAGGCATCGTCGCGCGCGGCGTCGAAGGTGTCCGGTGCAAGGGAATGGTCGCGGAAGATTTCTTTGACTTTGGAAACCTGTTCCTTGATCTGCTGCGTGACAACTGCTGTGTACTCTTTCAACTTTAGCCTCGCTAGGTGCGCGCAGGCAGCCAGCGGCCACCGTCATGCGGGCCCAGTCTGGAAGAACACGATCGGACACTGGCGAAGACGGAAAGCGAAGCGCCGGAGCGTTGCGACGAATCTCAGGGTATAGGGAGATTTTCTGAACTTCATCGTAGGAGGGCGACGCAGGCAAGACCGTGCGCTAGCGTACATACTCCGTGTTTTAGGGACGTTTCAGCAAAGAAATCAGCGTGTTGAATGGCAGAAAAATGCCGGTGGGAAATGAACGGGAAAAAAGGCGCGACGCGCACCGTGCCGATGATGGCACGGTGCAATATTTCATGAAAGAAAGTTCAAGCAGTTCAGGCCGCAATCGCCAGCGGATGGCGCGTCGCCTCCGCCATTGCCATGCCGCCGTTGAGTTGCCATGCCGCGCCGTGACCGAGGCGGCGCAGGCAGGCGGCGGCCCGTGCGCTGCGGTTGCCGCTGCGGCAGAAAAACACCAGCGGGCGCTGCGGCTGCTGCAGCCAGGCCGCCACCTGCCCCGCCAAGCGGCTCAGCGGTACGCTGCGCACTTCGCAGCCCTCGAACACGGTGCCGGCGCACGCCGCGTGTTCATACGCTTCGCGCACGTCGATCAGGATGGCGTCGGGATGCTGGCGCAGGAAGGCGGGCAAGGTGGCCGCGTCGAGCTGCAGTTCGGCGGCCGGCACGCTACCGTTCTGCACCATGCGCACGGTGACGCAGATGCTGCCGTCGTCGCCGGACGCGCACAGCACCGTGTCTTGCGTCAGCAGCGCCGCATCCAGCAAGGGGGTCAGCGCCTCGGGCGCCAGGGAGCCGATGAAGGCGAAGCGCTGCTCCAGCAGGTACACATGGGTTTCGCCGCACTCGATGCGGCGCAGCCGCTGCCGGCCCAGCGCCAGCTCGCCATCGATATCGACGCGGCCCACCTGCTCGATAGCGAGTTCCTGCAGCAGCGCCAGACGCGCGGCGCCATGGTCCGCTGGCGCCGTCGTATGCACGATGGCGCGCAAGGCCAGGTGCTGGCAGCGGATGAAAGCGGCCAGACGCGGCACGAGCGCGGCGGCGGGATCGATGACGACGCAACTGGCGCTGGCGGCGTCGCTGAGCAGCCAGGTGCACTGGCCGTCGACGCTCAGCTGGATTATGCCGTCCTGCGGCGATGGCGCCAGCGCCGACGGCAGCAGACAGCTGCTGCGCAGCGCTTCGCCGCAGCGCTCGATGCGCGCGCAGGCGGAAGCGACCGTCGCCGCATCGATCAGGGGACCAAACGACAGCCGGATGGCGGAACTGGCGCGCCATTGCGGCACGTGCATCGCTTCCAGCACATAACTGGGCAGCGCCTTGGCGGCGGAACAGGCGCTGCCAGAGCTGACGCGCACGCGCGCCGCGTCGAACAGGTCCAGCAGCTCTTTCGAGGACAGGCCCGGCACGGAAAAATTAAGCGTCGTCGGCAAGGACAGATCGAACGGCATATTGAACACGATGCCAGGGAAAGCGTGTTCCAGGCTGGCCACCAGCTGCTCGCGGAACGCGGCCAGGTCGGCGTGGCTGCGGAAGGTCTTGCCATCGTCCAGCGCGGCGAGCACGGCGCCCAGCGCGGCGATGCCGGCCATGTTTTCCGTGCCAGAACGCAGGCCCGCTTCCTGGCCGCCGCCCATCATCAAGGGCGTAAACGGGGCACCGGCGCGCACGTACAGCATGCCGATGCCCTTGGGCGCATACAGCTTGTGGCCGGAAAACGGCGCGTAGTCGATGCGCGTGGCGGCCAGGTTCAGTTTCAGCTTGCCCAGCGCCTGCACGCAATCGACCATCCAGTAAGCGTCGGCACCGCGTTCCTGCAGCAGCTGGGCGATGGCGGACAAATCGCTGACGACACCGGTTTCATTATTCGCCGCCATCGTGCACAGCATGGCCGCCTCGCCGATCAGCGCATCGAGCGCCTGCAGGTCGTGGCGCCCCTGCGCATCGACGGGCAGCTTGCGCACTTCCAGGTTCAGGCCCAGTAAACGGTTCCAGTGCGCCAGGCTTTCCGGCACGGCCTTGTGCTCGGTCGCGCCATACAGCAGCAGGCTGCCGATGCGCTTGCCCGCGTCGCGCCGTTCGCGCAGCGCACACAGGGCCGACAGCACGGCCGTCTGGATGCCCTCGGTGGCGCCGCTGTTGAACATCAATCGGCCATCGCCCACGCCCAGCAAGCCGCTGGCGCGCTGGCGCACGCCATCCATCATGGCCTTGGCCTGCAAACCCGTCGCATGTGTGCTGCTGGGGTTGCCATAGCCCTGCTCCATCGCTTGCCGGGCGGCGGCAACGGCGGCGGGCAGCACGCAAGTGGTGGCATTGCTGTCGAGGTAAATTTCTTTCATGATGGCAGTCCGAATATTCTTTAAAAAGGGCGCAGTTAAAAAGGCGCAGCGCAGGCGGCTGGGCCATCTCGATAGTCTACCGGCCGGTCCCCGTGAAGATATGCCAAAAGACACTGCAACTACGCTACTATGCAGCATGTTCATGCCATAAAAACCGGAATATTAAAATGAATTCACCAAACGCCTCGCTCGACAAATTCGACTGCGCCATCCTCGCCGCCCTGCAGCAGGACGGCACCTTGTCGATCGCCGCCCTCAGCGAAAAGATCGGCCTGTCCAGCACGCCGTGCTGGAAGCGGGTCAAGCGCCTCGAGGAAGACGGCTATATCGAGAGCCGCGTGGCCATCGTCAACCGGCAAAAAGTGGGTTTGCCCGTGACCGTCTTCGTCAGCGTGCGCACGGGACAGCACGATGAAAAATGGCTGCGCCGCTTCGCCGCCGCCGTCATCGTCTTGCCCGAGGTACAGGAATTTCACCGCATGAGCGGCGACATCGACTACCTGCTGAAAGTCGTCACCACCGACATCAAGGGCTACGACACGTTTTATAAAAAACTCATCAAGGCCGCGCAACTGACGGGCGTGTCGTCCGCCTTTTCCATGGAGCAAATTAAGTGCAGCACGGAATTGCCGCTGGAATTGATCGCCCACGGCTTGCCTGCCTGAACGATTTTCCACCCCGTGCCGGTGTACATGAAAAGCACGCATGTTAACACCTTATAATCGTTGCCATGCAGCAACACAACCCCATTAAATACGGCATACCTCCACTATATCGCCTTTATCCGTCGCTATACTGCGCACTTGCCCGTGCCTTTCTAGCAACCTCTGCCGGTCGCGCGGGCCCATTCCCAGGGTCGTCCATGCATCTGCTTCGCCATCTTTCCATCCAGAAAAAACTGATGTTCAGCATGGGTTTGTGCCTGCTGCTTTTCATGGGCATCTCATCGTTCCTCAGCGTGCGCATGAGCAGCGATTACGTGCGCGAGCGCGTCGTCAGCCAAGAATTGCCGGCCCAGGTGGGCGAGATCCGCAACGACGTGCTGCGCCAGATCAATCAGCCGCTGTCGGTGGTGCAAACGATGGCCAATGATGTCTTTCTGCAGGACTGGGAAGACGCGGACCTGGCCGACAGCGGCTTGCCCACTTTTCAGCGCTACGCGAAGATGATCAAGGAAAAAAACAAGGCGGCCGTCGTCAGTTGGAGTTCGCAAACTGCGTCCCGGTACATGACCGATGCGGGCCTGATCCGCACGCTGGACAAGCAACAGCCAGCCGATCATTGGTTCTTCAGCATGCTCGACGAAAACAAACTGCACACGGTGAATCTGGACCGCGATCCGGCCTCGGGCAGCTTCATGCTGTTCCTGAACGCGCGGGGCCAGACGGCTGGCGGCAAGGCCGTCATCGCCGGGATGGGCCTGAGCGTCGACGCAATGGCCGAAACCATCCGCAGCTACAAGGTCGGCCAGACCGGCTATGTCTACCTGGTACGCGCCAACGGCAGCCTGCTGATCCACCGTGACCCGGCCCTAGCCGACGGCAAGCATCAATTGAAGGACTTGCCAGGTTTTGACGAAGCGTTGAGCAAGACTCTGCTGACCGGCAACAAATACACCTATGTCAGTTATGCGGCGCCCAGCGGCAAGCAACTCGTAGCGGCCTCTTTCATACCGGAATTGAACCTGTACGTGGTGGCCGAAGTGCCGGAAGCGGAAGTGCTGGGCAATGTCACGCGCTCGGCCCTGATCGCCGCCCTGATTGCCGGCCTGGTCGGTGGCGGTATCGCCCTGGCAATCATTTATGTCATCAGCCGCGCCATCGCCGCGCCTGTTGCGCGGGCAGCGGACATGCTCAGTGAAATCGCCAGCGGGAATGGCGACTTGAGCCGCCGCATGCCCGTGGAATCGGAAGACGAGGTCGGCGCGCTGGCCGCTGCCTTCAACCGCTTCGTCGCGTCGCTGAACGTGACGATACGCGAAGTTCGCGACAGTACCGGGGCCATTGCCAGTGCATCGAGCCAGATCGCGTCGGGCAACCTGGACCTGTCGGCCCGCACGGAAGCCCAGGCATCGAGCCTGGAAGAAACAGCGGCGGCCATGGAAGAGCTGACGTCGACCGTGAAACAGAATGCGGACAACGCGCGCCAGGCGAATCAGCTGGTGGTGTCGGCCTCGGGCCACGCCGTCAAAGGCGGCGAAGTGGTCGACCAAGTGGTGCAGACGATGAGCGAGATTACGGAAAGTTCGCGCAAGATCGCGGATATTATCGGCGTGATCGACGGCATTGCCTTTCAAACCAATATCCTCGCCCTGAACGCTGCCGTCGAGGCGGCCCGCGCGGGCGAACAGGGCCGCGGCTTTGCCGTGGTGGCAACCGAAGTGCGCAACCTGGCGCAACGCTCAGCGGCAGCAGCCCGGGAAATTAAGGACTTGATCGTCGACTCGGGCAGCAAGGTCGAAGCGGGCAGCAAGCTGGTCGACTCGGCCGGCGCCACCATGCAGGACATCGTCGTGTCCGTCCAAAGAGTCGCCGACCTGATGGGAGAGATCGCGTCGGCCAGCCAGGAACAAAGCCAGGGCATCGCGCAAGTCAATGCCACGGTCACGCAGATGGATGACGCGACCCAGCAAAATGCGGCGCTGGTGGAAGAAGCGGCGGCGGCGGCCCAATCCCTGCAGGACCAGGCGGGACGCCTGGCGCAGGTGGTCAGCGTTTTCAAGCTGGAAGAAACGGGGCATGCAGCGCAGCAGCAGCAGCAGCAGCCTCGGCAGCCAGCGCACAAGCCCATGCTGCCCACGCCAGCGCGTCCGAAAGCGCCGGCCAGCGATGCGTGGGAAGAGTTTTAAGGAGGTTTGAAAAACGCTTAAATCGCCGGCGCTTTCACGCTGGCGGCCTGCTTGAAGAAATCATAGATGCCGCTCTCGCTCATGCGGCGGGCATTCGCCAGCTCGCCGCCCTTGGTGGCGTACAGCACCTGGTTGTTGTCGCTCGAGACCAGCACGGCGGCCGGAATGCCTTTCTTGAGCGGATTGCCATAGGCTTGCGCCACGTCCAAGTTATGGTCGAAGTTACCCACGTCGACCTTGACGACCTTGAACTGCTGTTGCATCAATTCGGCGTTCTTGCCTTCCTTCAAGGCCTTGTCGAGCGCGCGGCAATCTTCGCACCAGTTGGCGCCAAAGATCAGCAAGACAGGCACGTGCGCCGCCTTGGCCTCGGCCAGCGCGCGGGCCACGTCGGCCTTGGCGTCGGCCGCCGCGTTGTACGGCAGATGCGGCGTGGCGACCGGGTTGGCCGGTGTGGGGGCGGCGGCAATGGCGGTACCGGCAAGCAGCAGGCTGGCAAAGAATGGGGCGACGAAACGGGAAAGGCGCATGCAGGGCTCCTGAGAGAAATCGTGAAGCCAGCTGAACAGCTGCCAGCGGGCGTGATTGTCTAGAATATGCCTGCTTGTAAGAAATATCCACCATTTAATTGCACTGTGCTTATGCGGAAAACGTATAAACGCGTATAGGCACATATAAGAGTGCCACCAAGGAGACGCCGCTTGAGCATGCCAGATACATTACCCCCAACGCTGTCCGGCGCCGCGCGCATGTTGCGCGACGCCTATCCCGGCGGCATGCCCGATACGGCATATTTCGCCGTGCTGGCCCTGCTGTACGAACACTTTTCCGACCGCAACCTGGCCGAGCTGATGGCCGCCGTCACGGGCAAAGATGCGGCGGTGGTCCTCAATGACATCTATGCCTGCGCCAGCAGCGAGCCGGCGCCGTCCGCCATCGCGGCCGCCAGGAAACTGCTGGCACGGCACGGCTTGCAGGCCGTCTGCGCCGACGATTAATGCCCACCGGCAGCGAAATGGAACGCATGGGATAATATCGGGCTCACACTGAGCAACGCGGCCCGAACGCGCCCTCCCCATGACGACTTCTTTCCTGGCACGCTGGCTGCCGCAACCGAACAACGGCAGCCGCCGCGAACAATTGCGCGCCTGCGCAGGCGCCATCTGCGGCTTGCTGCTGACGGGCCTGATCTGCCATTTCCTGCTGGCCCCGGACAGCGCCAGCGTCTACCTGATCGCGCCCATGGGCGCCTCGGCCGTACTGCTGTTCTGCCTGCCGGCCAGCCCGCTGGCGCAACCGTGGTCCGTGGTGGGCGGCAATGTCGTCTCCGGCCTGGTCGGCATGGCCTGCGTCAAATGGTTGGGATCCAGCGTGGGCGTGGCGGCGCTGGCCGCCTGCCTGGCCATCGGCGCCATGTTTGCCCTGCGCTGTTTGCATCCGCCGGGCGGCGCCGTGGCGCTCACCACCGTCGTCGGCGGCGCCAGCGTGCATGCGGCCGGCTTTGAATTCGTCTTTATCACCGTACTGTTCAATTCCGCCGTGCTGGTCGCTTGCGCCGTGCTGTACAACAACCTGACGGGACGCCGCTACCCGCACGTCCAGCAACTGGTGGCGCCGCATCCGCACGCCACCAAGGATGACGTGCCCAGCAACCGCCTGGGGTTTTCACCGGACGACCTCGATGCCGTCTTGCGCCAGCACAGTGAAGTGCTCGACATCAGCCGCGACGATTTGCAGGCGATCTTCCTGCAAACGGAAATGCGCGCCTACCAGCGCCGCTTCGGCGTCGTCACCTGCGCCGACATCATGTCGAAAGACGTGCTCAGCGTGGAATTCGGCACGCCGCTCGATGTTGCCTGGCGCACCATGCGCGAGCACGATGTGGGTGCGCTACCCGTCGTGAACCGGGCGCGCCGCGTCATCGGCATCATCACGCAGACGGATTTCCTGCGCCACGGCGGGCTCGACGATTATCAGGGCATGCGCCAGCGCCTGCGCGGCTTGCTGCAGCGCAGCGGCCTGTCCCACGGCGACAAGCCGGAAGCGGTGGGACAGCTGATGACGGCGTCGCCGCACACGGCCCGCCTCGGCACGCCCATCATCGATCTCGTGCCCCTGATGGCCGACGCCGGCTATCACCATATTCCCATCCTCGACGAGGAAGAACGCCTGGCCGGCATCATCAGCCAGTCCGACCTGATGGCCGCCCTGTACGAAAGCCGCTTTGCCGAGGCCGCCGCATGACGCCATTCCGGGCACTGCTGAGCGGCCCCGACGGCGGCCCGGCGGGCACAGCCGTCAGCGCGCATTTCTTCGGCAGCCAGCTGACCATCGATGCGCCCGGCCATGATGTCGACGTGGCGCAGCTGGTCGTCAGCGTGGGCGGTGTCGACGGACCGGAACTGTTCCTGAACTGGCTCGAAGAACAAGGACGGCAAGCCTCGCTCAAGCCGCTGACGGCAGACGACATCGCCATCGTCTTGCGCGAAGCGCCGGCCGCGCTGCAGCCGCAACTGCAGCGCCTGTGGAGCGAGCGCCAGCGCAACCGGCGGCAAGTGTCGGGCTGGCTGGCCGGCTTGACGGGCGCGGTCGTCGTCGCTTCCACCCTGCTGTGGTGGCAAGGCGGCCATGCCGTCGGTGCGCTGGCGGGACTGATACCGATGTCGACGGAGAAGCGGCTGGGCGAACTGGCCCTGGCGCAAGTGCGCGCGCAAGGCGGCATCGTTGAGAACGGCGTGGCGCAGCAGACGGTGCAGGACATCGGCCGCAAGCTGACGGCCGGTTCGCGCTACCCGTACCGCTGGCTGGTCAAGCAGGATGACACGGTCAACGCGTTTGCCATGCCCGGCGGCATCATCGTCGTGCATACGGGCTTGCTGCGCCAGGCGGGGGACCCGGGCGAACTGGCCGGCGTGCTCGCGCATGAAGTGCAGCACGTGGAACAGCGCCATTCGCTGCGGCAGATGATCAGCAGTTTGGGCTGGGGCGCCCTGGTGGGCCTGACCATCGGCGACATCAGCGCCGTGGCCGCCATGCTGGCGCACCAGGCCGGCACCCTGTATTTCAGCCGCGATATGGAAGAGGAAGCGGACCGGCTCGGTTTGCTGGCCTTGCAGCGCGCGCAGATCCGCCCCGACGGCATGCTGCGTTTTTTCCAGAGGCTCGATGGCAAGGATCAGGCCAAGGTGCCGGGATGGATTTCCTCGCATCCGCAAACGGCGGCGCGCGCGCAGCAGATCGAAAGCCTGATCGACGCCACGCCCTGCCCGGCCTGCCTGCCCTTGACCAGCCGTCACTGGCCAGCGATGAAAGCGGCCCTGCCGCCTACAGAAAAATAGCAACATTTCTTCCGCACAATTTATCCAAACGCACTGGGCAATGGCGTATGCTTACGCCCCGGCTGTTCCTTCTTGAACGGCCACCCCCGACCTCGCTACGCCTCCGTTCATTCCCTCCTTACAAAGGATCTCGCGCATGAAGCATCGTTTTGCCGCCGGCACCCTCGGCACCCTGGCCATCTCCCTGTTGCTCGCCTACGCGCCCATGGCGCAAGCGGCCCAGCCCGCGGCCAAAGCGGCCGTCGCGCCGGCCGTCAGCGCGCCAAAAGCCAAGCAGCAGCTGCAAGTGCTGGCCGACCAGTACTACGATGCGTTGGCCCGTTTCGAGCCGATCAATGCCACAGAGAGCGGCGACAACCGTTTTGACGACCAGCTCGGTTCAGCCATCGTGCCCGCCGCGCGCGCAAAGCAGTTCGCCCTGTACCGCCAGTATCAGAAGACCCTGCGCGGTATTGCCCGCGCGCAGCTGTCGCACCAGGACCAGATCAACTACGATATCCTCGACTATGAACTGGCCACGGCGCTGAGCTTCGAGCGCTTCCCCGAATACCTGCTGCCTTTGAACCAGATGGACAGCATGCCCGTCACCCTGGCCAATTATGCGGGCGGCGAGGCATCGCAACCTTTGACCACGGTCAAGGAGTATGACGCTTACCTGAGCCGTATCGGCCAGTTGCCGGGCTGGATAGACCAGGCCATCGCCAACATGAAAGTCGGCATGCAAAAGGGCATCGTGCTGCCGAAGGCGCTGACGGAATCGGCCCTGCCGCAATTCAAGAAGCTCGTCAGCGCCACGCCGCAGGACAGCGTGTATTACACGCCCATCAAGAACTTGCCGGCCAGCTTTTCCGCCGCCGACAGGGAACGCCTGACGCAAACCTACACCGTTATCATCGAGGCCAAGCTGATGCCTGCGCTGCAGCGCCTGGCCACCTTCATGGAACGCGATTACCTGCCGGCCGGCCGCACGAGCAGCGGCTGGAGCGCCCTGCCCGATGGCGCGGCCTGGTACCAGACGCGCGTGGCCAGCAGCACCACGACGGATTTGAAACCGGAGCAGATCCACGCCATCGGCTTGAAGGAAGTGGCGCGCATCCAGGAACAATACGCGATCGTCGGTCCGAAGATGGGCTACAACGGCCCGGCCGCCGGCTTGCCCTTGTGGGTGTCGGAACAGGCGAAATACCGCCCGTTCAAGACGGAGCAGGAAGTGCTCGACGTCTACCGCAAGCTGAACGTGCTGCTGGACAGCAAATTGCCCGCCCTGTTCACCCTGGTGCCGAAAGCGCCGCTGGACTTGCGCCTGGAACCTGAACTGAGCCGCGACACGGCCGCCGACCACTACACGGCCCCGGCCGCCGACGGTTCGCGCCCGGGCGTGTTCTGGTCCGTCGTCACCGATCCGAAACTGTATGGCGACACGGGCATGACCACCCTGTTCCTGCACGAAGGCAAACCTGGCCACCATTTCCACCTGGCGCTGGTGCAAGAGATGGACTTGCCGAACTTCCGCCGCTTCGGCGGCAACAATGCCTTCACGGAAGGCTGGGCCCTGTATGCGGAAACCCTGGGCAAGGAAATGGGCCTGTTCGACGATCCGGCCCAGTACTTCGGCCATTTGAACGACGAGATGCTGCGCGCCGTGCGCCTGGTGGTCGACACGGGCTTGCACACCAAGGGCTGGACACGCGAGCAGACGATCAAGTACATGCGCGACACCCTCGGCTACGACGCCGTGGCGAGGAGCGAAACGGAACGCTACATGGCCTGGCCTGGCCAGGCGCTGGGCTACAAGATCGGTTCGCTGAAAATCGTCGAACTGCGCCAGCGCGCCCAGCAGGCGTTGGGCGACAAGTTCAGCCTGCCGAAGTTCCACGAAGTGGTGCTCAGTGACGGCACCCTGCCCCTGAAACTGCTGGAAGCCAAGGTCGACCGGTGGATCGCGCAGCAAAAGTAAGCTAGCCCACTCCTGCGAGAACGGCAGCGCCAGTTGGGGCTGCCGTTTTTTTTCGTGCCGATATTTGATCTGGCACAGATCCAGCGTATATCGCGCACGCCCGCCGGAACGCGTACCAGACAATGCTGCCTAATTCCCATACACAGAAGGGAGGCAGCATGCAAAGCGAAGACAGGAACGACGCCGCCACGGCTGGCCCGCCCGCATGGCAAACATCAGCGGAGATGCCCTATCACGGGCATGACGCCATTCTTCACTACACCAGTGCGCGCGGCCAGGCCGATGGCCGGCCGCCGCGGCACATCCCCGACGATACCGCACGCGGCAAGCCTGCCATGATCACGGCGCTTGGCTGGCTCAGCATCGGCCTGGGACTGGCCCAGCTGGTGGCGCCGCGCGGCCTGGCGCGCGCCAGCGGCTTGCGCGGCGTCTCGTCTTTCTGGATACGCGCCATCGGCCTGCGCGAAATGGCGTGCGGCGTGGCCTTGCTGCGCGGCGAAACCGCTCCGGCATGGCGCTGGTCGCGCATCGCCGGCGACGCCATGGACCTGTCGCTGCTGGGCGTGGCCATGGCCAGCCGGCGCCATGCGCGCACGCGCCTGGCGGCGACGGCGGCCGTGGTGGCAGGCGTGACGGCCATCGACTACATCGCCAGCGCCCAACTGGCGCCGCGCAAGCTGAGCGAATTGCCCGCGCCCGGCGAAGAGGGATTGGCGCTGCAAAAGAGCGTCATCGTCAACCGTTCCGCCGACGATTGCTACCGCGCCTGGCGCGACCTGAAAAACCTGCCCCGCTTCATGCCGGGCCTGCAGTCGGTGCAGGTGATCGATGCGCGCCGCTCGCGCTGGCACAGCGTCGAGGGCGAGTGGATAGGCGAACTGACGCAAGAGCGTCCGGGTCAGGGCTTGCGCTGGCGCGCGGCACAGAACCATGCCGAAACGGGAGCGCTGGAACTGTCGCCCGCTCCCGGCGGGCGCGGCACCGTGGTCACCATGCAACTGCACATGCAGCCGCCGGCCGGCAAGGTGGGCGCGGCCGTGGCGGGCCTGTTCAGCCAGGCGCCCGCCTACCAGATCGAAACCACCTTGCGCCGCTTCAAGCAGTGGATGGAAACGGGCGAGGTCAGCACCACCGAGGGCCAGCCGTCGGGCAAGCGCAGCTTCAAGACGCGCTTGCTGCACAAGGCTGGTGCCACGGCCGCTGCCCCTCGACCGCAAGCAAACGGAGGTGTGTCATGAAAGCCAATTGCTGGCACGGCAAGCGCGACGTGCGGATCGAACAAGTACCCGATCCCGCCATCCTCAATCCCGGAGACGCCATCATCAAGGTCAGTTCCACGGCCATCTGCGGTTCCGATTTGCACCTCTACAATGGCGTCGTGCCCACCATGGAACAAGGCGACATCCTCGGCCATGAATTCATGGGCGAGGTGGTGGAGGTGGGCTCCGCGGTGCGCAAACTCAAGGTGGGAGAACGGGTGGTCGTGCCGTTTCCCATCGCCTGCGGACGCTGCTTCTTTTGCGAACAACAGCTGTACTCGGTGTGCGAGAACTCCAATCCCAACGCCTACATGGCGGAAAAGATGTGGGGCCACTCGGGGGCGGGCATCTTTGGCTATTCCCACCTGACGGGCGGTTACGCGGGCGGCCAGGCGGAATACGTGCGCGTGCCGTTTGCCGACGTCGGCCCAATCCAGGTGCCGGACGAGCTCAAGGATGAACAGGTACTGTTCCTCTCGGACATACTGCCGACCGGCTACATGGCGGCCGAAGCCTGCGCCATCACGCCGGGCCAGGTGGTGGCCGTGTGGGGTTGCGGCCCCGTGGGGCAGTTCGCCATCCAGAGCGCCTTCCTGCTCGGCGCCGAGCGCGTCATCGCCATCGACCATTACCCGGAACGCCTGCGCATGGCACGCGAACTGTCCGGCGCCGAAACCCTGCATTTCGATGCGGTGGACGTGCCCGACGCCCTGCGGGAAATGACGGGAGGACGGGGACCCGATGCCTGCATCGATGCCGTCGGCATGGAAGCGCACGGTTCCGGCGTCAGCTATATCTACGACCGCCTCAAGCAGACGATGAAACTGGAATCGGACCGCCCCACAGCCCTGCGCGAAGCACTGATGGCATGCCGCAACGGCGGCGTCGTCTCGGTGCCGGGCGCGTATGGCGGCTTCAGCGACAAGATCCCGTTTGGCTCCATCATGAACCGTTCATTGACCATCAAGACGGGGCAAACCCACGTGCAGCGCTACATGCAGCCGCTGCTGGAACGGATACAACGGGGCGAGCTCGATCCCGGTGCCATCATTTCCCATCACTTGAGCCTGGACGAAGCACCGCACGGCTACGAGATCTTCCAGAAGAAGCAGGAGCAATGCATCAAGGTCGTACTGCATCCCGGCCCCTGACCGGTCCCGGCAGGCATGCTGGCAGACGGCGTGGGCGGGTCAGACAAGCAATGCGCTGACCTCAGACGAGCAGCGCGGCACTCATCGAGCGTACTTCCTCGTCCGATTCGGCCAGGATGCTTTGCAGGGTCTCGTTGTCGATAATGAAATCGATGACGGAATCGGAGGGCGTGAGCATTTCCACGTACGTCACCTGCAAGGGCGAGGGCACGGGCGACAGTTGCTTGGCCAACAACAAGGTGTCGAGCAGGGAGTCGGGCGGAATGGACAGCAAGCCATCGCGCAAGCCTTCGATGGCTTCGCTCACGGCCCGCGGAATCAGCAGCTTCTTCATGACTTCGCGGGAAATAATTTCTTCGGCGGACTCCATCCAGTGATCGGCATCGTCGTCGAGCAGGCCGGGAAATTCATCGGCACGCGACAACAGGTAAAAACCGCCCACCTCATGCACGATGCCGGCGAACAGCGCCGTATCGGCATCGACGTTCGTCACGCGGCGGGCCAGCACGTGCGCCAGCGCCGCCACGTGGGCAGTGTGCTCCCACAGCTGGGTCGCCTTCTGGCGCAGCACGGGGTCGATGATCTTGCTGCCGAACTGGCGCACCACCATGGCCGCCACCAGCGCGTACAGATTGCGGTAGCCCATGCGCATGACGGCGGCGCGCACGCTGGTCACGGGCGCCGCATCGCCGCGGCTGTACACGGCCGAATTGGCCAGCGCGACCGTGCGCGCCGCCAGCAAGGGCTCTGCCAGTACCAGCTTGATCGCATGGTCGATATGGCAGTCCGGTTCAGCCAGGGCCAATTGCAATTGCAGTGCTGAATTAACGCTCGTGGGAAACGTTAATTCTCCGCGCACCGCTTGGGAAACAATTAAACCGAAAGCCTGTAGTTTATTCATCATACGATCAATCCGCCTCAGATATTATTCTGGCCAACAATTTCATGTACCTGAAATTGAATGCCAGGCCCGGCCTTTAGAATACAGATGGCATGTCATTCGCTTGTAATGAAGAATCCGGTAATGCCAGCGCCTGCAATAGCGATTCATCGCCGATGACAAACAACTTCGGCTGCTGTAATACCTGCAGCAGAAATGGCTGGCCTTCACGCAGCCGCCGGCGATAATCGGCCAGCGTATATAGGTTGGGATTGATTTTACGCCGTAAGGTTCGCTCGGCCGGGGCCAATCCCGTCAATAGATCGCCATAATTGGCTTCCTCTCCCACCAGCAGCAAATCGATGGCGCTGCCAGGCAGGTCCTGTCCCTTCGCCGTGGCGCCCGACACGAATGCCAGGTGCAGCTGGGCACGCAATGGAGCCAGAGTCATGCTGAGCACGCCGACGATGCCGAAGGTTTTTTGCACCAGTCCGCTCAACTCCGGATACACGAGACTTTCCTTGTTAGGCCAGAAGCGCCGCACATTACCGATCCGCTCCGATATGATCAGGCCGGACTCATGCAGACGGCGCAGCTCCCGCTGTGCCGACGCGCTGCCCAGCCCCGTCAAGCGCATGATCTCGTTCAAGTGAAAGCCTTCATTCACGCGGACAAAGAGCAAACCCAGCAGTTTTTGCTGGGCGGGAGTAAACAGGGCTTGGGCAATCATGCGCCAAATCTTAGCATGAATGAACTGAAAACTGGCGTGGCGCAGGCAACGGGGCGTGACGCCACAACAACGCCGTGATGCGTCATCACCAGCAGTTGGGCGAGCCCAAGGGCAGCAAAGCGGGATGACGCAACAGCAGTAGCCAAGAGCCGTCAACGGCAAGCAGCCATTCTTGTAAGCGCTCACTTCAAATTCGTCGACGCCACGTCTACCCATCCTGCCTCGCATCTGCACGAGTCTGGCGTCAACCGCGTTACACGGTTTTAGTCCATCAATTCAAACATGCTCGACGTAATTTAACTCGGCCGTATTAAGCTATCAGCGTATCAGGATGCATGCCTGCATAAGAATCTTGTTCCTCATCTGGGCCAGTAATAAGAGCATGACTTCTAATGCATGCGTTGACCTTCCATTTTACGCTTGCCATTTATATAGGCTGCGAAATACAAATGAATGGGTGCGAACAAGCGACAGCCGAAAATCGTGTTCCTCAGTGAGCGATATAAATGATGTGCTGCCGTAGCGATATGCATGCCAATCGAATAGACAAATGGAATGGGCTGCCATCATTTACCGCCTGCCACGCTATCTTTTCGCGCATGGCAATGCGGACAGGCATAACAAACGGCACCCGAAGGTGCCGTTCTTGTCAGCTAGCAGCGCAGATTACGCTTCGTCGCCGTGGTGTTGCTGGGTCTCGATTTTCTAGCAGATCTTCGGTGGCTGCACCGGCCAGCGTGGTTTTATCGGCCAGCAGCAGTGCTTGACGCTCTTCCACCTCCCACGCTTCTTTCTCTTTGCGTGCATCGTGAAAGGCTGTGCAACGGGCATAAAAAACGGCACCCGAAGGTGCCGTTCTTGTCAGCTAGCAGCGCAGATTACGCTTCGTCGCCGTGGTGTTGCTGGGTCTCGATTTTCTAGCAGATCTTCGGTGGCTGCACCGGCCAGCGTGGTTTTATCGGCCAGCAGC
>NZ_JBXAHC010000022.1:52364-65087 GCF_058794735.1 Janthinobacterium sp. GW823-FHT06H09
AACGGCACCCGAAGGTGCCGTTCTTGTCAGCTAGCAGCGCAGATTACGCTTCGTCGCCGTGGTGTTGCTGGGTCTCGATGTCCTGCAGCGCTTCGGCAGCTTCGCCAGCCATCGAGGCTTTCTCGGCCAGCAGCAGTGCTTGACGCTCTTCCACTTCCCACGCTTCTTTCTCTTTGCGTGCGCGGTGGAAGGCCAGGCCCGTACCGCCAGGAATCAGACGGCCGACGATGACGTTCTCTTTCAGGCCGCGCAGACCATCGCGCTTGCCCATGATCGCCGCTTCGGTCAGCACGCGGGTGGTTTCCTGGAACGATGCGGCCGAGATGAACGAATCGGTCGACAGCGATGCCTTGGTAATACCCAACAAGACGTTTTCGTAGGTCGCTGGAATCTTGTTCTCAATGGCCATGCGATCGTTCTCGTCCAGCAGTTCCGAACGCTCTACCTGCTCGCCAACGATGTAGTTGGTGTCGCCGGCATTGACGATCTGTACGCGGCGCAGCATCTGACGCACGATCACTTCGATGTGCTTGTCATTGATCTTCACGCCCTGCAGACGGTACACGTCCTGCACTTCGTCAACGATGTAACGTGCCAGCGCTTCGATACCCAGCAGGCGCAGGATGTCTTGCGGATCGGCCGGGCCGTCCACGATCATCTCGCCCTTGTTCACGACTTGGCCGTCATGCACCAGCACTTGCTTGTCCTTGGTGATCAAGAACTCATGCTTGTTGCCGTCCATGTCCGTGATTTCCAGACGCTGCTTGCCCTTGGTTTCTTTACCGAACGCAACCGTACCCGTGACTTCCGCCAGCATACCGGCGTCTTTCGGCGAGCGCGCTTCGAACAGTTCCGCAACGCGTGGCAGACCACCGGTAATATCGCGCGTTTTTTGCGATTCGGTAGGAATACGTGCCAGCACTTCACCCACCGATACCTGTTGACCGTCCTTGACCATGATCAGCGCGCCGACCTGGAAGCCGATCGCCACCGAGTGTTCGGTGCCGGCGATCTTGACTTCTTCGTTCGCGTCGTTGATCAGCTTGACTTGCGGACGCAGGGTCTTGGTCAGCGAACCGCGGCGTTTCGCATCGATCGCCACCAGGGTGGACAGACCGGTCACTTCGTCGACCTGACGGGCGACGGTGACGCCTTCTTCGACGTTCTCGAAACGCACTTGACCAGCGTATTCGGTAATGATCGGACGGGTCAGCGGATCCCACGTTGCCAGGGCCGTACCGGCCTTGATGACCATGCCGTCCTTGACGATCAGGGTCGCACCGTACGGTACTTTATGACGCTCACGCTCACGGCCGTGGTCGTCGGTAATCAGCACTTCGCCGGAACGGGAAATGACGATTTGCGCGCCCTTGCCGTTCGTCACGTAACGCATGGTTGCCGTGAAGCGGATGGTACCGTTCGACTTGGCTTCCACCGACGATGCCACTGCCGCACGCGATGCCGCACCACCAATGTGGAACGTACGCATGGTCAGCTGGGTACCAGGTTCACCAATCGACTGCGCTGCCACCACACCGACGGCTTCGCCGGCGTTGACCAGCATACCGCGGCCCAGATCGCGGCCATAGCACTTGGCGCACAGGCCGAAGCGCGTGTCGCAAGTCAGTGGCGTGCGGACCTTGACTTCATCGATGGACAGACGCTCGATCTCTTCGACCATGTCTTCATCCATCAGGGTGCCGGCTTCGTACAGCGTTTCCTGGGTTTCAGGATTGACGACGTCATGCACCACCACGCGGCCGAGGATACGGTCACGCAACGGTTCGATGACTTCACCACCTTCGACCAGTGCCTTCATGACGGCGCCGTTCATGGTGCCGCAATCGTCCTCGATCACCACCAAGTCTTGCGTCACGTCCACCAGACGACGCGTCAGGTAACCGGAGTTCGCCGTTTTCAGCGCCGTATCGGCCAGACCTTTACGTGCACCGTGGGTCGAAATGAAGTACTGCAAAACGTTCAGACCTTCGCGGAAGTTCGCGGTAATCGGCGTTTCGATAATCGAGCCATCCGGTTTGGCCATCAGACCACGCATACCGGCCAACTGGCGAATCTGGGCTGCGGAACCGCGCGCGCCGGAGTCGGCCATCATGTAAATGGCGTTGAACGATTCTTGCGTCGACTTGGTGCCGTCGCGGCGGATCACGTCTTCGACTTTGAGCTGGTCCATCATGGCCTTGCCGACTTCATCCGAGGTTTTGCCCCAGATATCGACGACCTTGTTGTAACGCTCGCCGGCGGTCACGAGACCCGAGGCGTATTGCTGTTCGATCTGCTTGACTTCCGATTCGGCCGTCGCGATCAAAGTGACTTTTTGCGGCGGTACCAGCATGTCGTCGACGCAGATCGAGATACCGGCGCGTGTCGCCAGGCGGAAACCCGATTGCATCAGTTTGTCTGCGAACACCACGGTGGCGCGCAGGCCGCACTTGCGGAACGACGTGTTGATCAGCTTGGAAATTTCTTTCTTTTTCAGCGCGCGGTTCAGGACGGAGAACGGCAGGCCTTTCGGCAGAATTTCCGACAGGATCGCACGGCCGATCGTCGTTTCGTAGCGGGTAACCGTTTTCTCGAATTCGCCCGTTTCGGCGTTTTTCGGGTATTCGGTAATACGCACGGTGACGCGGGTCGTCAGTTCGACTTCCTTGTTGTCGTAGGCGCGGATCACTTCCGACACGTCAGGGAACATCATCCCTTCGTTCTTCGCATTGATCGCTTCGCGGGTCGCGTAGTACAGACCCAGCACGATATCCTGCGACGGCACGATCGATGGTTCGCCGTTCGATGGGAACAGGATGTTGTTCGATGCCAGCATCAGGGTGCGTGCTTCCATCTGCGCTTCGATCGACAGAGGAACGTGGACCGCCATTTGGTCACCGTCAAAGTCGGCGTTGAATGCGGCGCAGACGAGCGGGTGCAGCTGGATGGCCTTGCCTTCAATCAGGACTGGCTCGAACGCCTGGATACCCAGACGGTGCAAGGTCGGTGCGCGGTTCAACATGATCGGATGTTCCCGGATCACGTCTTCCAGGATGTCCCATACGACCGGTTCCTGGATCTCGACCAGCTTTTTAGCGGCCTTGATCGTGGTCGCCAGACCCATCAGTTCCAGTTTATTGAAAATGAATGGCTTGAACAGTTCCAGTGCCATCAGTTTCGGCAAGCCGCACTGATGCAGTTTCAATTGCGGGCCCACGACGATGACCGAACGACCGGAGTAATCGACGCGTTTGCCCAGCAAGTTTTGACGGAAACGGCCGCCCTTGCCCTTGATCATCTCGGCCAAGGACTTCAACGGACGCTTGTTGGCGCCGGTCATCGCTTTGCCGCGACGGCCGTTGTCCAGCAGCGAATCGACCGCTTCTTGCAGCATGCGCTTTTCGTTGCGCGTGATGATCTCTGGAGCGCGCAGCTCCATCAGGCGTTTCAGGCGGTTGTTACGGTTGATGACGCGGCGATACAGATCGTTCAGATCCGAGGTCGCGAAACGGCCACCGTCCAGCGGTACCAGCGGACGCAATTCCGGCGGCAGCACTGGCAGCACTTCCATGATCATCCAGTCAGGCTTGATGCCCGAACGTTGGAACGCTTCCAGCACTTTCAGGCGCTTCGCGTATTTCTTGATCTTGGCTTCGGATTTCGATTCCTTCAGTTCCACGCGCAGGGTTTCGGCATCGCGGTGGATGTCGATCGAGCGCAGCAGTTCACGGATACCTTCGGCGCCCATGAAGGCGGTGAAGTCGTCGCCGTACTCTTCGTACTTGGCGGCGTAGTCGTCTTCCGACATGATCTGGCACTTCTTCAGCGGGGTCATGCCTGGATCGGTCACGACGTATGCTTCAAAGTACAGCACGCGTTCGATGTCCCGCAGGGTCATGTCCAGGACCATGCCCAGACGCGACGGCAGCGACTTCAGGAACCAGATGTGCGCGGTCGGCGAGGCCAGCTCGATGTGGCCCATGCGCTCGCGGCGCACTTTGGCCAAGGTGACTTCGACGCCGCACTTTTCGCAGATCACGCCGCGGTGTTTCAGGCGCTTGTACTTGCCGCACAGGCATTCGTAATCCTTGATCGGGCCAAAGATCTTGGCGCAGAACAGGCCGTCGCGCTCAGGCTTGAAGGTACGGTAGTTGATGGTTTCCGGCTTCTTGACTTCGCCGTAGGACCACGAACGGATTTTCTCAGGCGAAGCGAGACCGATCTTGATTGCATCGAAGGTCTCGTTGGTCTGTACTTGCTTGAATAGATCGAGCAGTGCTTTCATGTATCACTCCAGAGGTGATTAAATTTCTATATTCCTGAGACTACATTGCCCGGCGTGGTTTCCCAGCCGGGCTTTGTGTTTCCCAAACCAAATGACAGGGTGCTGTCGTTTAGTTGCGTTCGAGGTCGATATCGATACCCAGCGAACGGATTTCCTTGACCAGCACGTTGAACGATTCCGGCATGCCGGCGTCGATCACGTGGTCGCCCTTGACGAGGTTCTCGTACACTTTGGTACGGCCATTCACGTCATCGGACTTGACGGTCAACATCTCTTGCAAGACATACGACGCGCCATACGCTTCCAGTGCCCAGACTTCCATCTCACCGAAACGCTGACCACCGAACTGGGCTTTACCACCCAGCGGCTGTTGCGTGACCAGCGAGTAAGGACCGGTCGAACGCGCATGCATCTTGTCATCGACCAAGTGATGCAGTTTCAGCATGTGCATGACGCCGACAGTGACCTTGCGCTCGAACGCTTCACCGGTGCGACCGTCATACATGGTCACCTGGTTTTTCGAAGCGGTCATGCCCAGGTTCTTGGCGATGTCGTCCGGATACGCCAGGTCCAGCATGCGGCGGATCTCTTCTTCATTGGCGCCGTCGAACACTGGCGTGGCGAATGGAACACCTTTTTTCAGGTTTTCCGCCAGCTTCATGATCTCTTCGTCGTCGAAGTCGTTCAGATCTTCCGCGCGGCCGTTGTCGTTGTAGATCGTCGTCAGGTACTTGCGCACTTGCTCGACCTTGGTTTGCGCCTTCAGCATTTCGCCGATGCGGATACCCAGACCCTTGGCAGCCCAGCCCAAGTGCGTCTCGAGAATCTGACCAACGTTCATCCGCGAAGGAACGCCCAGCGGGTTCAGCACAACGTCGGCTGGCGTGCCGTCGGCCATGTATGGCATGTCTTCCACAGGAACAATACGGGAAACCACACCCTTGTTACCGTGGCGACCTGCCATCTTGTCGCCCGACTGCAGGCGGCGTTTCACGGCCAGGTAGACCTTGACCATTTTTTGCACGCCTGGTTGCAGCTCATCGCCTTGCGTCAGTTTCTTGCGCTTCTCTTCGAAGGCCAGATCGAACTGGTGACGCTTCTCGTTGATCGATTCCTTGATCGCTTCCAGCGCTACCGCGGCATCGTCGTCCGCAGGGCGGATGTCGAACCAGTGGTATTTGTCCAGATCGGCCAGGTATTCCTTGGTGATCTTGGCGCCTTTGGCCAGCTTTTTCGGGCCGCCGTTGACAACTTTGCCGATCAGCATTTTTTCCAGACGCTGGAAGGCATCGCCTTCCACGATACGCATCTGGTCGTTCAAGTCCAGACGGAAACGTTTCAGTTCGTCATCGATAATTTGCTGGGCACGCTTGTCGCGCACAATGCCTTCACGGGTGAAGACTTGCACGTCGATCACGGTACCGATCATGCCCGAAGGCACGCGCAGCGACGTATCTTTTACGTCCGAGGCTTTTTCGCCGAAGATCGCGCGCAGCAGCTTCTCTTCCGGAGTCAGCTGGGTTTCGCCTTTTGGCGTCACTTTACCAACCAGGGTGTCGCCCGCTTGGACTTCCGCGCCGATGTAGACGATACCGGACTCATCCAGACGTGCCAGCTGATTTTCAGCCAGGTTCGAGATGTCGCGCGTAATTTCTTCCGCGCCCAGTTTCGTGTCACGGGCCACCACCGACAACTCTTCGATGTGAATCGAGGTGTAGCGGTCGTCCTTGACGACGTTTTCCGAGATCAGGATCGAATCTTCGAAGTTCAGACCATTCCATGGCATGAAGGCCACGGTCATGTTCTGGCCCAGCGCCAATTCACCCAGGTCGGTCGATGCGCCGTCGGCGATCACGTCGCGCTTGGCAACACGGTCGCCCACTTGCACGATAGGACGCTGGTTGATGTTGGTGTTCTGGTTCGAACGGGTGTACTTGATCAGGTTGTAGATGTCGACGCCCACTTCACCAGCTTGCGCTTCGTCATCATTGACGCGAATCACGACACGGCCCGCATCAATGTAATCGACGATACCGCCACGCAGCGCTTGCACGGTGGTGCCCGAGTCGACCGCAACGGTGCGTTCGATACCGGTACCGACCAGCGCTTTTTCCGGACGCAAGCAAGGCACGGCCTGGCGTTGCATGTTGGCGCCCATCAATGCACGGTTTGCATCATCGTGTTCGAGGAACGGAATCAGCGAGGCAGCGACGGAAACGATCTGGCCTGGCGCCACGTCCATGTACTGGATGCGCTCCGGGGAGACCAGGATGGTTTCGCCGGCTTCACGGGCCGAGACCAGTTCATCGGACAACATGCCGGCGTCGTTGATGGTCGCATTCGCCTGAGCGATGATGTAGCGGCCTTCTTCGATGGCGGACAGGTAGTCGATCTGATCGGTAATCTTGGAGCCTTCGACCTTGCGGTACGGGGTTTCCAGGAAGCCGTATTCATTCAGGCGGGCGTACAGAGCCAGCGAGTTGATCAGACCAATGTTCGGACCTTCCGGTGTCTCGATCGGGCAGACGCGGCCGTAGTGGGTCGGATGCACGTCGCGCACTTCAAAGCCGGCGCGTTCGCGTGTCAGACCGCCGGGTCCCAGAGCCGATACGCGGCGCTTGTGGGTAATTTCCGACAGAGGATTGGTTTGGTCCATAAACTGCGACAGCTGGGACGAACCGAAGAACTCGCGAATCGCAGCCGAAATCGGCTTCGAGTTGATCAGGTCGTGCGGCATCAGGTTGTCCGCTTCGGCTTGGCCGAGGCGTTCCTTGACGGCGCGCTCAACACGCACCAGGCCGGCGCGGAATTGATTCTCGGCCAGTTCGCCCACGCAACGTACGCGACGGTTACCCAGGTGATCGATATCGTCGACTTCGCCGCGGCCATTGCGCAGTTCCACCAGGATCTTGATCACGGCCAGCACGTCTTCGTTCGACAGGGTCATGGCGCCGGTCAGTTCATCGCGGCCAATGCGGCGGTTGAACTTCATGCGGCCCACGGCCGACAGGTCGTAGCGGTCCGAGTTGTAGAACAGGCCATTGAACAGCGCTTCAACGGAATCTTCCGTTGGCGGCTCGCCTGGACGCATCATGCGGTAGATCGCCACTTTCGCAGCCATCTGATCGGCGGTGTCGTCGATACGCAGGGTTTGCGAGATGTAGGCGCCCTGGTCCAGGTCGTTCGTGTACAAGGTCTGGATTTCGGAAATGTTGGCATCGCGCAGGCGGCCCAACAGATCTTCGGTCAGCTCATCGTTCGCGGAAGCGACGACTTCACCGGTGTCGCCATCGACGATGTTCTTCGCCAATACGCGGCCCAGCAGGTAGTCTTCCGGTACGGAAATGTGCTTGATGCCGGCAGCTTCGATATCACGCACGTGTTTCGCGTTGATACGCTTGTCTTTCAGCACCAGGGTCTTGCCCGACTTGTCGACGATGTCGAAACGCGCCACTTCGCCGCGCAGACGCTCGGAGACGAATTCCATTTCCGCGCCTTCGGAGCGCAGGTTGAAATTGTCGAAGACGAAGAAGTTCGCCAGGATTTGCTCGTGCGACATGCCGATGGCTTTGAGCAGGATCGTTACTGGCATCTTGCGGCGGCGGTCGACGCGGAAGAACAGGATGTCTTTCGGGTCGAACTCGAAGTCCAGCCACGAACCGCGGTAAGGAATGATACGCGCGGAGAACAGCAGCTTGCCGGACGAGTGGGTCTTGCCGCGGTCGTGCTCGAAGAACACGCCAGGCGAACGGTGCAGCTGGGAAACGATCACCCGCTCCGTGCCGTTGATCACGAACGAACCGGTGGTCGTCATGAGCGGCAATTCGCCCATGTAGACTTCCTGTTCCTTCATCTCTTTGACGACGGGCTTGGTTGGCGATTCCTTGTCCAGGATCACCAGGCGCACTTTCGCGCGCAGCGGCGACGCGAACGTCAGGCCACGTTGTTGACATTCTTTGACGTCAAAGGCAGGATCGCCCAAAACGTACGACAAGAATTCGAGACGCGCAAAACCATTGTGCGACACGATAGGAAAAATCGAGGTGAAAGCCGACTGCAGGCCATCATTCTTGCGGCCGGACGGTGCTATGTCCTCTTGCAAGAAGCTATGATAAGACTCGAGCTGGGTCGCCAGCAGGAACGGAACGTGGTGAACGTTGGCGCGCTTCGCGAATGATTTGCGAATGCGTTTCTTCTCAGTAAATGAGTAGTGCATGGACACTCCGTGAGTGACAGAAAGGATAGAAAATTCAGGTTTTGCAAGTGTTCGTTTGCACCGCTGCGTGTGACACAGACGAAACCTCAAGGCTCTGCTTTCCGGCTTGAATCGAATAAAAACTGCTGCTACAACTACATGACAAATACGATGCAGACGACAAAGGAGCCAAAGTCGGATTTCCCCCCTTGCGAGGGGAAACCTCAGACTTTGACTCGGGCGCTAACTGCCGCCGGTACAGATATTACTTCATCGAAGCGGTTGCGCCGGCTTCAACCAGTTTCTTCACTGCAGCTTCAGCGTCAGCTTTCGACACTGCTTCTTTCACAGTTTTTGGTGCGCCATCGACCAGGTCTTTAGCTTCTTTCAAGCCCAGGCCGGTGATTTCGCGAACTGCTTTAATGACGCCAACTTTGTTTGCGCCGAAGGTGTCCAGCACAACGTTGAACTCGGTTTGCTCTTCAGCAGCTGCTGCTGGGCCTGCTGCAGGACCGGCCGAAGCCATTGCTGCTGCGGACACGCCGAATTTTTCTTCGAATGCTTTAACCAGGTCGTTCAGGTCCATTACGGACATGGCGCTAACTGCTTCCAGGATATCGTCTTTGCTAATTGCCATTTTGAAACTCCTAAATTTATTACGTTAGTTACATCAGATTGGTACTGAGAGAAAAAAGCGCGCGCAATTAAGCGGCTGCTGGGGCTTCTTCTGCTGCTGCTTCTGCAGGAGCTTCGGCGCCTTCGCCTTTTTTCGCTGCCAGGGCAGCCAGACCACGTGCAAAGCCCGAAACCGGAGCCAGCATAACGCCCAACAACTGCGAAATGAGGACTTCACGGCTAGGAATGCTCGCCAACGCGGTGACAGCAGCTGTATCCAGCGGCTTGCCTGCGTAGTTACCTGCTTTGATGACCAGTTTGTCGTTGGTTTTAGCGAAGTCAGCGATGACTTTAGCTGCTGCAACGGCATCGGCCGAGATCGAGTAGATCAACGGGCCGGTCATGGCATCTGCCAGGCTGGCGAATGCGGTACCTTCAACGGAGCGACGAGCCAGAGTGTTTTTCAACACACGCAGGTACACGCCTTGGGCACGCGCTTTAGCACGCAGTTGCGTCAAGTGACCAACCTGGATGCCACGATATTCGGCCACGACGATCGTTTGCGCATTTGCTACTTGTGCGGAAACTTCGGCGACGACGGCCTTTTTGTCATTCAGATTGAGACTCACGGTCAACCTCCTTAAATGATGTTCAGCGATCACAACCGAGTGGTTGAGCGCCTTGCATCGGTTCGAACACGGCGTCCGAAGTCAAGAAGTACTAAACTGAGCGGATGGATTCACGCAGCATGAGGACTACAAAACTTGTTCGGGTACACCATCTGCGTTGGGCACTTGCCGTTGCCGGCAAGCCTATTAACCTTCTGCATGTGCAATCGCAGTCGGCCCAACGGTCTTTGATTGTCTGCCTGCCTGATGTGAACACCAGGCAGACAGCCCAAAGATGCGCCCGCAGCGCCCGAAGGCGCTACAGGACTTGATTCTGTTACTTAAGCTGCCAGGCTAGCCTGGTCAACACGGACGCCAGCGCCCATGGTCGACGACAGCGAAACTTTGCGCAGGTACACGCCTTTGCTCGATGCTGGCTTGGCTTTGTTCAGTGCGTCGATCAGTGCGACCAGATTCGACTTCAGATCTGCGTCAGCGAACGATTTACGGCCGATGGTAGCGTGGATGATACCGGATTTGTCGGTACGGTACTGAACTTGACCGGCTTTCGCGTTTTTCACGGCGGTAGCGACGTCAGGAGTAACAGTGCCAACTTTCGGGTTAGGCATCATGCCGCGTGGGCCCAGGATCTGACCCAGGGTACCAACGATACGCATGGTATCTGGCGAAGCGATGACGATGTCGAAAGGCATGTCGCCGGCTTTGATCTGCTCAGCCAGGTCTTCCATACCAACGATGTCGGCGCCAGCTGCTTTAGCAGCTTCCGCTTTTTCGCCCGACGCGAAGACTGCCACGCGTACGGTTTTGCCGGTACCAGCTGGCAGCACGACGGAGCCGCGCACCACTTGGTCGGATTTCTTAGGATCAACACCCAGTTGTACCGATACGTCGATCGATTCATTGAACTTGGCCGTTGCGCACTCTTTGATCAGAGCGACAGCGTTGTCGAAAGCGTACACTTTGGTACGGTCGACTTTGGCTTTCAAAGCCTTGATACGTTTGGATAACTTAGCCATTATACAACACCTTCCACCGTGATACCAATCGAACGAGCGGAACCAGCGATGGTGCGTACAGCAGCATCCATGTCGGCAGCGGTCAGATCAGGGGTTTTCAATTTAGCGATTTCTTCAGCTTGTGCGCGGGTCAGCGTACCGACTTTGTCGGTATGTGGCTTCGGCGAACCTTTGGTGATCGCAGCAGCTTTTTTGATCAGGTAGGTTGCTGGAGGCGTCTTCATCACGAAGGTGAAGGACTTGTCAGCGAACGCGGTGATCACGACTGGGATCGGCATGCCTGGTTCCATACCTTGGGTCTGCGCGTTGAACGCTTTGCAGAATTCCATGATGTTCAGACCGCGTTGACCCAGAGCTGGACCGATTGGTGGGGATGGGTTTGCTTTACCAGCTGGCACTTGCAGCTTGATAAAACCAATGATTTTCTTTGCCATGATGGCTCCTATCTTGGATTGAGTAGTAGCGCCCCGCCGATCCTACCCTGGCGGGGCTCCTCTGACCGGATTTTGCTGTTACTACCGCAACGCTCCTGGTGGCGCTTTCAAACCTACTGCGCGGCGCGATTTGCGGCTTCCGATGCTCACTGTGCATTTGCACAGCTCCGCTTCTCAGCCACAACCCACATCCGCTCGCTACGGTTTTGTGAACCGCCTTAAACTTTTTCGACCTGGCCGAATTCGAGCTCTACCGGGGTAGCGCGGCCGAAGATGGTGACCGAGACGCGCACTTTGGATTTCTCGTAATTGACTTCTTCGACATTGCCGTTGAAATCGGTGAACGGACCATCCTTGATGCGTACCTGCTCGCCCACCTCGTACAAGGTTTTCGGACGGGGCTTTTCAACGCCTTCCTGCATCTGCTTCATGATGCCGTCGATTTCGCGCGCGGAGATCGGCGTCGGCTTGTTCGACTTGCCACCAATGAAACCGGTAACCTTGCTGGTGTTCTTGACCAAGTGCCAGCTCTCGTCCGTCATTTCCATTTCAACCAGCACATAGCCAGGATAGAAACGACGTTCGGTGACGGACTTCACGCCATTCTTGACTTCGACAACTTCTTCGATCGGCACCAGGATCTGGCCGAACTGGTCTTGCATGCCCGCGCGCTCGATGCGCTCGGTCAGTGCGCGCATGACGCTTTTTTCCATGCCGGAATAAGCATGCACGACATACCAGCGCTTGCTGCTCACTGGCACGCTCAGCGCTGCACCAGTATCCGCTGCCGGAGCGTCGCCCGGAACGGACTCTTCCGCCGCTTCATCATGCACATTTTCGCTCATTATTTTTTCCAACCCAGAATTACGTCATACAACAAAAACTCGAGCAATTTATCCGTGCCCCACAGGAAAATCGCCATGACCAGCACAAAGGCAAACACGATCGCGGTAATCTGCGTGGCTTCTTTGCGGGTAGGCCAAACGACTTTCTTGGTTTCGCGCACAGCTTCTTTGGCGAAATTGAGAAATTCACGGCCGGTCGTCGAGACATACAAGAGCGCAACAGCAATAACCAAACCAGCCACAAGCGCGCTTGCACGCACCAGAGCTGGTTGGCCTGCCAGGTAATAAAACCCGACTACTCCTGCAATCGCAGCCACTATTGCCAGCGCGACTTTTATCTTGTCACTCGACGTGCTAACGGTTTGCACGGATTGATTTGACATTTTTCTACTTTCGGTGCCCTGCACCTTGACGGTGGCAGGGACGGAGGGCATCGAACCCCCAACCTTCGGTTTTGGAGACCGACGCTCTGCCAATTGAGCTACGTCCCTACGTAAAACTTTCGAGGAGTGCTATTCTACCACCCAGGACGCCCCGGGTGGAAGCATAACATTTCCTTATGCGATGATTTTTGCAACCACGCCGGCGCCGACGGTACGGCCGCCTTCGCGGATAGCGAAGCGCAGGCCTTCTTCCATCGCGATCGGGTTGATCAGCTTGACGGTGATCGACACGTTATCGCCTGGCATGACCATTTCTTTGTC
>NZ_JBXAHC010000023.1:0-63261 GCF_058794735.1 Janthinobacterium sp. GW823-FHT06H09
CTGCATGAAAGGCTCCCGTTTGTCTGATATATACAGTCAGACAGCCGGGGCTGGGGAAGATTCCTGAACTTCCCCTACTTAGCGGGAACAGAGCCTTAGATATCGAGGGTGCTGGCGCCCTGCGCCTCCACCACCCTGTTGCGGCCCGCCTGCTTGGCCGCCTGCAGCGCCTCGTCGGCCCGCTTGAACAGGCTGACGGTGCTGTCTTCGGCGCGGATGGTGGTCACGCCCAGGCTGGCCGTCAGCTGCAGCACGGCACGCTCCGTCTTGACGGGCAGCGCTTCGACGGCGGCGCGGATGCGTTCGGCCACCATCAGCGCATCGGCCAGAGTCGTGCGCGGCAGCTGGATGGCGAATTCGGCGCCGCCCAGGCGGCCCATCAGGTCGCTGTCGCGCAGCTGCTGGCGGCAGGTGTCGACGATGGTTTTGAGCACCGCATCGCCGACCGGATGGCCGTAGCTGTCGTTGACTCTTTTAAAATGGTCGATATTGAGCACCACCAGCGCCGTCGGCAAGCCGGGCCGGCGCGCCAGCGCCATCCACGGCGCCAGCGCCTGGTAAAAGCCGCGCCGGTTCGGCACGCCCGTGGCCGCGTCGAGCACTTCCAGGCGCGCCAGCTCGCCGCCCAGTTTTTCACGCGACAGCAGCAGATAGCCGAAGGCGTTCGTCAGCATCATCAGGTACAGGGCGCCGAAGCCGGCCAGCTGCATCAGCTCCGCATCGAAACCGGGAACGGTGGCGGCAAGCACGCCGCGCGCGGCGATCAGCAAGGACAGCACGCCCATGCTGACGACGAGGAAGCGGCGCAGCATGCTCGCCTCGCGCCATTTCAGGCACAGGGCGGCCACGCCGGCGAGGAAAAAGCCGGCCACGATGAGCGAGCCGCCGGCGCTGCGCAGCAGCGGCGCCACGTCGAACAGGTAGCAGGCGGCAAACAGGGCCACCGACAGGCCCAGCGCCGGCAAGACATAACGTCGCCAGCCGCCGCGCCCGGCCGCCTGCCACAGCGCGCCCGCATCGAGCGCCATGCCGGCAAACAGCAGGCTGTTGCCGAGCAGGATGGAGAGGAAATCGGGCAGCACGCCGCGGAAATACAGCAGGCACCAGGCGATGGCCTGGCATTGCTTGGCCACCGCCCAGGTGGACATGCTGAGCGACTTTTTGCGCTCGTATTCGAAGAAAAACAGGGCCGCGCACAGGCTCAGGTTGCCGAGCGCCAGGGCCAGTACCAGGGTCTTGATATCCATGGGCTACGCCATCGCCGCGCCGCCGCGGCACGCTGTGTCAGATTTCGTGTTCGACATTGGTGCTGCCGTCGCCGATCTTGCTGGCCCACGCCTGCACGAAATACTGCTTTTCCACGTCGCTGGGCGCTTCGTGCCAGAACACGATGAGGGTGCCCTTGTGGTCGTGGATCTGCGCCACTTTTTCAATGAAGCCTACATTGCCGGCCTGGTCCGCCAGCGCCGCCGCGTAGCCGTACACGCGCGTCAGCCGCTCGATGCGGTCAGGCTCCGTAAAACTGTTCGTCGCCGTAATAATGGGGTGATCCAAAAACATGCTTGTCTCCATGGTGCCCGACTGCGCGGCCGTGCCGCCGCGCGCCGTATATCTGCATATACGCATGCTCGGCGCGGATTAATCGGGTATGCTCACGGGAGCTTATCAGATTTCTCTGAATGCAACAAAGCATCTTCCCCAGTCCACTCAGCGAAGTCGTCCCATGCCGGAACACAGAAGCACCACCCCACTTGCCCCGCAGGTGCATACCTGTGGCGACCGGCGCCGCCTGGAATTCCAGCCCGGCATGATCCAGAGCGAAATGCTGCTGTCGCGCCCCGACCATCTGCTGCTGCGCTATGCGCGCGCCATGATGTGCTTTACCCTGTTCGTGCCGCGCCCGCGGCATATCCTGATGGTGGGCCTGGGCGGCGGTTCGCTGCTGAAATTCTGCCACCGCCACCTGCCTGATACGCGCATCACCGTGCTGGAACTGCGCGCCGACGTGATCGCCCTGCGCGAGCAGTTCATGCTGCCGCCCGACGACGCGCGCCTGCGCATCATCGAGACGGATGCCGTCAGCTATATCCGCCAGCATCCGGGCTGCGCCGACGTGCTGCTGCTCGACGGCTACGACGAAACGGGCTTGCCGCCCGCCCTCGGCAGCGCGCGCTTCTATGCGGACTGCCTGCGCGCCCTGCTGCCCGGCGGCGTGCTGGCGGCCAACCTGTTCAGTTATGACGAGCACTATCCCGCCATGCTGGCGCGCCTGATGCTCACCTTCCGCGGCGCCGTCTGTCACTTCGACGGCATCGCCGGCAACAACCGCATCATCTTCGCCGCCAAGCCTGAGCAAGGCCAAGGCGCCGACGGCCGCGCCGTGCGCGTCGTGCGCCTGGTGCGCTGGCGCCGGGTATGCGGCCTGGCTTTCCTGAACCGGCTGCTGCCGGCATGGCAACTGTGGCGTTTGCGCCGGCAATCAGGCGCACGCGACAACTGATAGTCGTCCGCCATGGCCATCTATATTGTTGCTTATTAGCAGCGATCTGGTACAAAATTCGCATGATGGATGTGGTTTATGACAAACTACGGCCTGCGCGGGCCGGCAGGTGCTGCCGAGCAATTGTGTCCATGAAGTGAGATAGGAAAAACCATGCTGCGTGGCCGCCTGCCATTGTCGATTTCCGCCGCGGCCGCGCTGACCTTCGCCTGCGGCGTCAGCGTGACGGCCGTGCTGTTCGCCGCCATCAGCCAGCTCGAATACGACAAGATGAGCCTGAGCCTGCAGCAACGCGCCGGCGCCAGGGTGGCCGCCATCGAGCAGGGACTCGACGACGCGGTCGAGGTACTGACCACGACGAACCAGCTGTTTGCCGCCGTCGTGCCCGTCACGCGCGAACAGTTCCACGACTTCACCACGCCGCTGCTGCAGCGCCACCCGTTCATCCAGGCCTTTAATTTCCACCGCATCGTGCCGCATGCGCAGCGCGCGGCATTCGAAGCCGAGCTGCGGCGCATCGTGCCCGACTACGCCATGATGGAAATGCGCGACGGCGTCATCGTGCCCGCGACGACGCGGGCCAGCTACATGGTGGTCGACTATCTCGAACCCTTGCAGGGCAACCGCCCCGCCTTCGGCCTGAACGTCAGCCCGAGCGGCATGCTGGCGCGCGCGCTGGAACAATCGATCATCAGCGGCCAGACCACCGCCACAGGCCTGCTGACCCTGGCGCAGGGACCGCAGCAGGGCTTCGTCATCGTACGGCCCGTGTACCGCCACGGCGTGCCCCTGCAAACGGTGCAGCAGCGGCGCGCGGCGCTGATCGGCGATACGGCGGCCATCGTGCGCGCTGGCGAACTGGTGCAGAAAATCCTCGCCGGCGCCGACCTGCTGGGCGACCCGCAGCTTGAACTGAGCGTCTATGCCGACGCCGGCGCCGACCCGCGCCAGTTGATCTTCCGGCACGGCCAGGCGCCTGCCGACGAAGCAGGCGTCACCTGGGAGGTGCTGCCGCGCTGGCTGCACTTTGCCTACCACAGCCATTATGACCGTGCTTTTTTTTCCGCCGGCCGGCCCTGGCACGTGCGCGTGGTGGCCCATCCGCGGCCCTTCCTGGCCGACCACCTGGGCTCGCTGTTCACCGTGATCATGGGCTTGCTGTTCAGCTTGCTGACGGCCGCCTTCGTGCAATCGCTGACGCAGCGCTCGCGCCGCGTGCAGCTGCTGGTGGAGCAGCGCACTGCCGACCTCAAGCGCAGCAACGAGCTGCTCAGCGCCGACGTGCGCGCGCGCCAGCGCACGGAACGCGCCCTGCAGGAAAGCGAAAAGCGCTTCCGCCGCCTGCTGGCCTTGTCCTCGGACTGGTACTGGGAGCAGGACGCCAACTTCTGCTTCACCCACATCACCAGCGGCTTCACGGACAAGTCGAACATGCCGCTGGAACGCTTCATAGGCATGACGCGCTGGGACAACAACCCGGAGATGCGCAATTCGCGCTGGGGCAAGCAGCATATCGCCAACCTGGAAGCCCACCTGCCCTTTTCCAACCTCGAATATGCGATGCACGACCGCAATGGCCAGCTGCGCTGGTTCAGCGTCAATGGCGAACCGCTGTTCAACGAGTTCGGCGAATTTCGCGGCTACCGGGGCACGGGTTCCGAAATCACGGAACGCAAGCTGGCCGAGCAGCAAATCCAGCACATCGCCCACCACGACGTGCTGACGGGCTTGCCCAACCGCGCCCTGCTGCGCGACCGCCTGGCGCAAGCGATGGCCCTGTCGCGCCGCAAGAACCGCGCGCTGTGGGTGCTGTTGATCGACCTCGACCGCTTCAAGTTCGTCAACGACAGCCTCGGTCACAAGGCCGGCGACCTGCTGCTGAAAACCATCGCCACGCGCCTGCAGGCCAGCCTGCGCGAAACCGATACGGTGGCGCGCCTGTCGGGCGACGAATTCGTCGCCATCCTGTGCGAACAGGCCGACGAAGCGCTCAGCGCCGCCATCGTGCAGCGCGTGATGGATGCCGTGGCCCAGCCGGTATTACTCGATGGCAAGGAATTCTTCGTCACCTGCAGCATCGGCGTAGCCGTCTACGACATGTCGCGCCACGACGCTCCCGGCGACGTGACCCTGAATGGCGAGACGCAGAACCTGATCGAGCAGGCCGACATCGCCATGTACTGCGCCAAGAAACAGGGCCGCAACAACATCAAGTTCTACACGACGGCCATGAACCAGGCCACCCTGGAGCGTCTGCGCATCGAGACGGCGCTGCGCAACGCCCTGGAGCGCGAACAGTTCGTGCTGCATTACCAGCCGCAGCTGGACCTGGCCAGCGGGCGCATCGTCGGCGTGGAAGCGCTGCTGCGCTGGCAGCATCCGGACCTGGGCATGGTGGCGCCGCAGCGCTTCATCGCGCTGGCGGAAGATACGGGCCTGATCGTGCCGATCGGCGCCTGGGTCATGCGCGAGGCGTGCGCGCAGGTGAAACGCTGGCATGCGGCGGGGCTGGACCCGCTGCGCCTGGCCGTGAACCTGTCGGCGCGCCAGTTCAACGAGCCGAACCTGGTCGCCTCGATCGCCGCAGTGCTGCTGGAAACGGGCCTGCCGCCCGCCTGCCTGGAACTGGAACTGACGGAAAGCCTGTTCATGCACGACGTGGCGCTGGCCGTCAGCCAGCTGCACGACATGAAGGCGCTGGGAGTGCAGCTGTCGATCGACGACTTCGGCACCGGCTATTCCAGCTTCGCCTACCTGCGCACCTTCCCCATCGACGTGCTGAAGATCGACCGCAGTTTCGTCGGCGACGTGGCGCGCGACGCGGACGACGCAGCCATCGTCGTCTCCATCATCGCCCTGGCGCACAATCTGAAACTGCGCGTGGTGGCCGAAGGCGTGGAAACGGCCGAGCAGCTGGACTACCTGCGTCAGCACGGCTGCGACGAGGCGCAAGGCTATTACTTCAGTCACCCGCTGCCTGCGCACGAGGTGGAACTGCTGCTGCGGGCCGAAACGAAGGAAGCGAACGCCGCGGCCTGACGCGCGTGCGCGCAGGCTAGCCGGCCGGCAGCCTGGCGAGCAGCGCCAGTTCCTCCCAGTCGTCAGCAAGACCGGCTGCCGCCAGAAACTCCGCCACGCCCTCGCTGGCGTCGATGTCGGGCGCGCTGCCCGGCTCGGCCCACAGGTTGTCGCATTCGGTGCAAACGACCACCTCCTGCCCCGTCTTTCTGACTTTCGCAAGGATCAGGTCGCCGTATTCGCCGCAGGTGGGACACTGCATGCCCTTCCCCTTCATACCCGGCCTACAGCTTGTGCTGCAGGAATTCGAGAAAGCAGCTGATGCGCTGCGCCAGCTGCGTGTTGCGGTAGTAGACGGCATGGATCTGCTGGCGGTAGCCCGTGTAGAACGGCTGCAGCACATTCACCAGGCGGCCGGCGGCGATATCGTCCTTCGTCATGAAGTCGGACAGGCAGACGATGCCCTGGTCGTGCAGGGCCAGCTGGCGCAGGGTTTCGCCGCTGGAGGCGGCCAGCGCGGGCACGATCTGCAGGCTGTTGCCCGCTGCGTGGCGCAGCGGCCAGTTGTTGCCCAGGTCGTACTGGGCAAAGCCCAGCAGCGCATGGCCGGCCAGCGCTTCCGGCGTGGCCGGTTCGCCGTGGCGCGCCAGATAGGCGGGCGTGGCCAGCACGTGCAGCGGGCTGGCAGTCAGGGCGCGCGCATGCAGGGTCGAGTCGACCAGGGCGCCGATGCGGATGGCGATATCGGTGCGGTGCTCGAGCAGGTCGGCGATCTGGTCGTTGCTGGTCAGCTCCAGGCGGATCTCCGGATACATGGCGCGAAATTCGGCCACGTGGGGCACCACGCAGTGGAGCATGAAGGGCGAAGCGGCATCGACGGACAGCCGCCCGGCCGGCTTCTGGCGGCGGATGCGGATCGACTCTTCCACGTCTTCCATCGAAGCGAGGATGGCGCGCGCCTTGTCCAGGAACAGCTGCCCTTCTTCCGTCAGCTCCATGCGCCGCGTGGTGCGCGTCAGCAGCGACGTGGCCAGCTTGTCTTCCAGGCGCGACAGCGCCCGGCTGACGCCGGAGGTGGTTTGTCCCAGGTGCACGGCGGCCGCGCTCAGGGTGCCGCTGTCGATGACGGTGACGAAGATTTTCAGGTCGTCCGAGTTGATGTCCATTCTTGCCCTTGTTTCACAGATCAGGGCATTATAATGGATTACAGGCAATAGTCAGCGAGGGTGGCCCGGCTGCGCGCTACGTCAGGCAACGTAGAACAAAATGGCGATAAAGTGGCAACTGCTGCCAGCCAGCACGAACAGGTGCCAGATGCCGTGGCCATGGCGCAGCTTGTGATCGGTGGCATAGAAAGCGATACCGCCCGTGTAGCACAGCCCGCCCGCCACCAGCCACAGGAAACCGTTCCACTCGAGCGCCGCCAGCAGCGGCTTGATGCCGATGACGATCAGCCAGCCCATGGCCACGTAAATCACCAGCGACAGGATGCGCGCGCCTTTCGCATACACATATTCCTGCACGATGCCAAACAGCGCCAGGCCCCAGACGACGCCGAACAGCGACCAGCCCCAGGGACCGCGCAGGGTCACCAGCATGAAGGGCGTGTAGGTGCCCGCGATGAGCAGGTAGATGGCGCAATGGTCGAGCCGCTGCAGCACGGCCTTGGCCTTGCCGCGCACGCTGTGGTACAGGGTGGAAGTCAGGTACAGGGTCAGCAGCATGGCCGCATACACGCTGCAGCTGACGATTTTCCAGGGGTCGCCCGTGCGGGCCGCCGCGACGATCAGGATGACGCCGCCGATGGCCGCCAGCGCGGCGCCCACCGTATGGGAAATGCTGTTGAACCGTTCACCGTAGTACATGCTTAACACCGCTTTGCTAAGACGCAACAGACACCCGGGGTCAGACCCGTCGGGACTCGGCGTCCCCGTCTGACCCCAGCCTTCCGCTGCGAGCGGTCAATCAAGCCGCTTCCGCCTTCTTGCGCGCGGGACGGCGTGCCGGGGCCTTGCGCGGGGCCTTGGCCGGCTTGTCTTCCGCCACGACGGCCGCTTCCACCGGCGCCGCCGCAATCACAGGCGCCGCTTCCGCCACGGCTTCAGCCGCCTTTTTGGCCGGCTTCTTCGCCGCTGCCGTCTTGCGCGCCGGCGTGCGCGGCTTGGCCTTCGGCTTCGCTTCGGCGGCCGCTTCCACGATCGCTTCGGCTACAGGTTCAGGCACGGGCGCAGGCATGGCTTCCGCCACCGCCACCTCGACCACCTCGGCACGCGCTTCACGGCCGCCATCGCCGTTCTTGCGGCCGCCACGGCCATTGCGGCGCGAACCGCGCTTGGCGTTGCCCTCTTCCGCCACGACCTCGACTGCGGCTTCGGCCAATTCATGCACGATCTCCGGCTGCGGCGCCGGCGCATACTGCTCGACGGCCGTTTCCACGTCGGCCACCGGCACAAAAGCCTGTGGCGCGGACTCGCCGCGGCGCTGCTCGTTCTGCTTGCGGCCGCCACGGCCATTGCGGCGCGAATCGCGGCGGCTGCCGCCATCGCGGTGATTGCCCTCTTCCGTCGTCGCGCCGGCTTCGCCGCTGGCGATGACGTCACTGGCGACTTCCCCGCTCACGGGCGCAGCGACAGGCACCAGGCCGCTGCTGCGGTAGACATAGGCGCCCGATTTCTCGTCGCGGCCGAATTCCAGCAAGCCGCGCGTCTGCGCTTCTTCCAGCAGGTTGCCGAAGGTGCGGAAACCGTAATACGATTCGCTGAAGTCCGGCTTGCGGCGCTTGATCGCTTCCTTCAGCATCGAGGCCCAGATCTTGCCGCTGTCGCCGCGCTCCGAGACCAGCGCGTCGAAGGTGGCGACGGCCATTTCGATCGCTTCCGTCTTGCGCGACTCGTATTTTTCCTTGCGGCGCACTTCCTCGTCGGGCGAGCGCTTGGCCGCCGGAGTTTCGCGCGCGTCGCGCTTGGCGGCCGTGCGGCGGCTCTCGCGCACCAGGTCATCGTAGAAAATGAATTCGTCGCAGTTGGCCACCAGCAGGTCGGAGGTCGACTGCTTGACGCCCACGCCGATCACCTGCTTGGCGTTTTCGCGCAGTTTCGACACCAGCGGCGAAAAATCGGAATCGCCGCTGATGATGACGAAGGTGTTCACGTGGGCCTTGGTGTAGCACAGGTCCAGTGCATCGACGACGAGGCGGATGTCGGCCGAATTCTTGCCGGACTGGCGCACGTGGGGAATTTCGATCAGTTCGAAGTTCGCCTCATGCATGGTGCCCTTGAAACTTTTATAACGATCCCAGTCGCAATATGCCTTCTTGACAACGATGCTGCCCTTGAGCAGCAAGCGTTCGAGGATGGGCTTGATATCGAATTTTTCGTAATTTGCATCTCGCACGCCGAGCGCGACGTTCTCGAAGTCGCAAAACACGGCCATGCTGAGGTTTTCTGGGGATGACGCCATAAGGGTGAATTCTCGCTGATGATAAGGGCGGACGGGAAGCGCAACGCCTCCCTTTTCGACTAGTATATTCGCCCATCCCCCGTTTCGGCGACAACTATCGTGCGCGGCAGCCTATTGCGCGCCGCCGGCGGCGCTCGCGCTGGCGCCGGCGACGGGCCAAACAACGCTTTCATCGACCGAATACAGCTGGCATGGCAGGCTGCTGCGGCGCTGGCACGAAGCGAGCGCGCGCACATCGGGGCTTTCGCCCTCCTCGGCCCAGCCCCAGGCGCCGCTGGCCGACAAGGCAAAGGCGCGCGGCGCGGTTTTTTCCAGGAAGACGCGGTAGGCGGCGCGGCCCTGCTCTTCCAGGTAGGGCACGGCGGCGATATCGTCCTGCGGCGCGAAATGCGTGGCGGGCGGCGCCGGCGCCTCGGCCACGCGGTAGACCTGGCGCACCGGCATGCCGATCTTCGCCAGGAAGCGCTCGGTAGCGGGCAGCCACACGGCCACCCCATCGCGGCTGCCCAGGGTCAGGTGGGCGTCGCGCTTGAACGGGCCATAGGCCAGCAGCTGCGCCCGGCCGCCTGAACCGGTAAAGGAATTGAACAGCCGCCGCGCCAGCGCCGGCGAAAAATACGAATCATTCGCGCCATACAGCCACAGGCTGGGAATGTGGTTGTAGGCGCCCAGGGTGGCGAAGGTCTTGGTCAGCGCCCCTTGCCAGTCGCAGCCGGGCATGTCGACGCGCAAGCCGCCCGCAAAATTGAGCACGCCGCGCACGCCGGGCACCATCCGTGTGGCCAGTGCCAGCGCCGCCATGCCGCCGTACGACTGCCCCGCGACGACGATGCGCTGCGGGTCGACCCAGCTCTGGCGGCGCGCATACGCGAGTGCGGCGAGCATGTCGCGCGCCTGGCCCTGGGCGTTGCCCAGCATGTCGCAGCCGAAATCGCGGTAGGCGCCCGTGGAGCGCGCAAAGCCGGCGCGCATCGGCAGCATCACGGCATAGCCGCGGCGCACGAACTCGGTCGCCATATAGATGAAGCGCTCGCGCTGCTGCAGCCGGGCCGGGCCGGCCTGCTTGCCGTGATTCATCAGCAGCAAGGGAAACGGGCCGGAGCCGGGGGGACGAAACACCGTCGTCTCCAGCGTCTCGCGCAAGCCGTCGCCGGCCGGCACCATGATGACTTGCTCGTTCAGGCGCGCATCGAGCGGTAGCTGAGAGGGAACAAGCTGGGCTTTCAGGGGCAGGCAAGGCAGGCTGAGCAGCAAACCCAGAAAAATGGGGCGTAACAGGTGGAAAATGACGGACTCCGTGGATGACTTCCCTGCCAGTCTAGGCAGTGAAATGCCACAGAACAATATAAAAAAATTACGTGACGTACATATTTTTTTCGGCAAGCACCTACGGGAAAAATTGTTGCCTTGCGCCACCACACTTTTTCCGCAGACGGGAGTAAACTGGGCGTATTCTGAAGGAGTTGCCATGTCCATATCCGCCCTCACCACCGGTACCTCGGGGCTGACCGCCAACCAGCGCGCGCTGGATGTGGCCGCCAACAATATCGCCAATGCGAATACGCCGGGCTTCCAGCCGCAGCAAGCCCAGTTCCAGGAAGCCAGCCCGGCCGGCACGGGCGTCACCCTCTCCGTCGAGGGGCGCAAGCTGGCCGCCAGCGAAAGCGTCAGCGGCGCCAATGCCAATGCGGCCAAGGCGTCCGAAAGCCGGCCGAACGGCGTGGGCCTCGCTTCCGAACTGACCGATAACCTCGTCTACAAGGCCGGTTTCAACCTGTCGGCGAACGTCGTCAAGGCGGCCGACCAGGCACTGGGCAGCCTGATCGACGTCAAGACTTAAGCACAGTCACTAGCGCTTAGATAGCCTGCTTTTGCATTTCCAGCGCCAATGGCGCCATCGCCGGCGCAATCAGCGCCAGCAGCCGTTCGGCCGGAATGCCGTCGCGCGCCTGCACCGACAAGCCATGCAGCAAGGCCGCATAGTAGTCGCCCAGCGCCTGCACGTCCGCCTCCGCCTTTAATTCCCCCGCCAGCTGCGCCGCGCGCAGGCGCTCGATGACGGCTTGCGTGCGCGCGCGGCGGTGCTGCGCCAGCCAGTCGGCGATGCCCGCGTTTTCCGCGCTCGTGTTGGTGGCGGCCGTGACCACCATGCAGCCTTGCGGCTGGCCGCTGCGCGTATACAGCAGCACGGCTTCTTCCAGCATGCGCGCCACCGCATCGCGCACGTTCAGGCTGGCCGCCAGCGCGTGCACGGCAAACGCGCCCTCTCCCGTTTCATACAGCTCCACGGCTTCGCGGAACAGCTGCTCCTTCGAGCCGAACGCCGCATAGATGCGCGCCGAGGCGATGCCCAGCGCCGCCACCAGGTCCGCCATCGACACACCCTCGTAGCCACGCGTCCAGAACGCGTCGCGCGCTTTTGCCAGCGCCAGCGCGCGGTCGAATTCCCTCGGTCTTCCTGCCATCTTGATCCTCTGCTTGCGAAGTGGCGGCCAGTATAACGCCTGGCGCCCGCGCCGCGTTCGCCATTTATTTTGCATCACGGGCTTGACCGCGCCAACAATTTCGCCTATTCTTTGTCGATCGACAAACAATAGGAGCCGATATGAAAACCATCCAAGGACCAAGCCTGCACCTGGCACAATTCGCCGCCGATACGGCGCCCTTCAACACCCTGCACGCCATCGCCGAGTGGGCGGCCGGCATGGGCTTCAAGGCCCTGCAGATTCCCGCCTGGGATGCGCGCCTGTTCGACGTGGCGCAAGCAGCGCACAGCCAGCAATACTGCGACGACCTCGTTGCCATGCTGGCCAGCCATGGCCTGGTCATCAGCGAACTGACGACGCACATCCTCGGCCAGCTGGTGGCCGTGCACCCGGCCTATGACGCGCTGTGCGACAGCTTCGCCCCGGCACATCTGCACGGCCAGCCGGCGGCGCGCACCGAGTGGGCCATCGAGCAGGTCAAGCTGGCAGCCATGGCGTCGAAACGCCTGGGCCTGACCGACATGGGCACGTTCTCCGGCTCGTTCGCCTGGCCATATCTGTTCCCGTTCCCGCAGCGCCCGCCCGGCCTGATCGAGGCGGCCTTCGACGAACTGGCACGCCGCTGGCTGCCCATCCTCGACGTGTGCGAGGAACAGGGCGTCAACCTGTGCTACGAAATCCACCCGAGCGAAGACCTGCATGACGGCATCAGCTTCGAGATGTTTTACGAGCGCGTAGGCCGCCACCCGCGCTGCAAGATGCTGTTCGACCCCAGCCACTTCGTGCTGCAGCAGTTGAACTACCTGGAATTCATCGATATCTACAAGGACCATATCCGCATGTTCCATGTGAAGGATGCGGAGTTCAATCCGACGGGGCGGCAAGGCATTTACGGCGGCTACCAGTCGTGGGAAAACCGCGCCGGGCGCTTCCGCTCGCTGGGCGACGGCCAGGTCGATTTCAAGGCCATCTTCTCGAAGATGGCGCAAAACGATTACGCGGGCTGGGCCACGCTGGAATGGGAATGCTGCCTGAAGGATCAGGAGGTGGGCGCGCGCGAAGGCGTGGCCTTCATCAATGCCCACATCATTCCCGTCACCGACAAGATCTTCGACGACTTCGCCGGCGCACCCGTCAGCGCACAACAGATCAATACCCTGCTCGGCATCGAGCATCACTAATCAAGGAAACATATGAACGACTTCATTCACGACTACGTCCGCATCGACGGCCAGCGCCTGCATTGCGTCATCGCCGGTCCCGACACCGGCAAACCCGTGCTGCTGATCCCCGGCTGGCCGCAAACCTGGTATGCGTGGCGCCACGTGATGGCGGCGCTGGCCGCCAGCGGCTACCAGGCCATCGCCATCGATCCACCGGGCAGCGGCCACTCGGACCGCCCGGCCGGCGGCTATGACACGGGCGCCGTTGCCGCCACCCTGCACCGCGCCATGCTGGCCCTGGGCCACGCGCAATACGACGTGGTCGGTCACGACATCGGCATGTGGGTCGGCTATGCGCTGGCCAGCGATTTCCCGCAGGCCGTGACGAAACTGGCGCTGACGGAAGCCGTGATTCCCGGTCTGGCGCCCGCGCCGCCGATTTTCGTCGCGCCGTCCGACAACATCTTCCTGTGGCATTTCATGTTCAACCAGGTGCTCGATTTGCCGGAAATGCTCACGGCGGGCAAGGAGCGCGAGTACATCCGCTTCATTTTCGACCGCTGGTCGTACCGCCGCGACAAGGTCGCCGTCGACGTGTATGCGGATGCCTATGCCACGCCGGGCGCCTTGCGCGCCGGCTTCGCCTACTACCGCGCCATACCCGAAACCATCCGTCAAAATCTGGAACGGGCAAAACGCAGCCTGACCATGCCGGTGCTGGCCATCGGCGCCGACCATGCGACCAACGACGCGCCGCTGCTGACCATGCAGGGCAAGGCGGACAATTTGCAAGGCGCCATCGTCGCCGAATGCGGCCACTTCATCATGGAAGAACAGCCGGAAGCGTTCATCGCCCACCTGCTGCCCTTCCTGGCCGGAGAAAAGTCAGGAAACAACGCATGAGCCTCGATCCGCTGATCGCCGCCTGGCTGGAAGAGATAAAAGATGCGCCGCCGCCCGCCTCGCTGGCGGACCTGCGCGCGGCCACGGAAACGGGGTTGCGCCAGCTGCATGGCCCCCTGGAAGACGTCGCATCCATCACCGATTACGTGCTGCCGGGCGAGCATGCGCTGACCTTGCGCGCCTACGTGCCCGCCGGCGCGGACACAAGCAAGCCCCTGCCGGCCATCGTCTTTGCGCATGGCGGAGGATGGTGTCTGTGCTCGCTGGACCTGTACGACAATCCCTGCCGCGCGCTGGCCAACGCCACCGGCTGCGTGATCGTTTCCGTCGACTACCGGCTGGCGCCCGAGCACAAGTTCCCCGTGCCACTGAACGACTTTTACCGCGCGTTGTGCTGGGTCGCCGAACATGCGGCGGCGCTGGGCATCGATGCGAAACGGCTGGCCGTGGGCGGCGACAGCGCGGGCGGCAACCTGGCGGCCGCCGCCGCCCTGATGGCGCGCGACCAGACGGGACCCGCGCTGGCGCACCAGTTGCTGCTGTACCCGGCGCTCGATTTCGCCTTCGACACGGACTCGTACCAGCGCTATGCGGAAGGCCATTCGCTGACGCGGGAAGCCATGCGCTTTTGCTGGTCGGCCTACCTGAACGAGCCGGCCGACGGCGCAAACGCCTACGCGGCGCCCCTGCGGGCAACGTCGCTCAAGGACTTGCCGCCGGCGACGGTGCTGGTATGCGAGTACGACCCGCTGCATGACGAGGGCGAAGCCTATGCGCGGTATTTGCGCGACGACGGCGTGGCGGCGCAATGCGTGCAGCTCGACGGCATGATCCATGCATCGATACACATGCAGGGCTTGGCACCAAAGGCGCGGGGATTGTTCGACGTGGCGGGCCAAGCAATGAACAGTGCCATGTTTGCGTAAATAGTCCACTAGAAAAATGCTGGGGTCTGACCCGGCGGGTCAGACCCCAGCATGCCTCTATTCCACCAATTTGCGCACCTCGATGGCGTTCAGCCACTTCACATGGCGCGGACCCGTGCGGATATCCTTCGCCGAGATGAGGGCGATCTCGCCATCGCTGTCGTCGAGCGCCTTGCCGTTCTTTTCGTAGTAGACGATCACGCCCTCGCCGGCCGGCGAGTTATACAACTCGCCCCAGGAAAACACCACCGCATAGCCATCGGTGGCCGTGGCGATGATGGCGAGCTTCTTGACGTCGTTGTGGCCGGGCGCATCGAGCGCCGCCTTGTCGAGGATGTCGCGCAGGCGCACGCCCTTGTAACTGGTGATGGTTTCGGCCTTGTCACCGTTGTGGCGCGTGACGGCGATGTCCCCGCCATTGGCTTGCGGCAGCCGGCGCAGGTCGGCCACCGTCAGGGTCAACGGCGTTGCCACCTTGCCCGTGACGGCGAGCGCGCGGCTCATGTTCTCGCGCGCCGGCGCCGGGCCGGCCCATGCGGGGACCGCCGCCAGCAGTGCGGCCGAAGCCAAACCAAGGAATATTTTCTTCAACATGCTGTGTCCTTTCATGACAGTGAAAACTCAGAACTGGTATTGCGCATTGGCCAGCCAGGTGCGGCCAGCGCCGGGAAAACCGTCGGCCAGCGCATAGTTGCGGTCAGCCAGATTGCTCACGCCCGCTTCCAGGCTCAAGGCCGGCAAGGGGCGGTACACGGTCTTCAGGTTCACTGTCGTAAAACCGCCAAGCTCCAGCGTGTTCGAAACCCAGCGCCCGCTGTTCGCTTCCGCGATGGCCACCACGTCGACCTGGCGCGCCGCGTGCAGCACGGCGTGCGCCGTCAGCTTGTGGCGCGGCACGTCCGTCAGGCGGATGGCACGGTCGCTGACGTTCTTCATGTCCGTGTACGTGTAGTTGCCGCCGAAATCGAGCCAGGCGCCGGCGCGGCCGCGCACGCCCAGTTCCACGCCGCTGATGTGCGCCCTGCCCGCGTTGCGCATCTGCGCACGCACGCCCGCCACATTCGCCACGCTCTGGATCTTATCCTTCACGTCGCTGTAGAACAGGGCGGCATCGAGCGCCAGCCCGCGCACGGTTGCCTGGTAGCCCAGCTCATAATTCATTGCCTCTTCCGCGCGCAAGGCCGGGTTTTCAATATATGTGCCCAGGCGCTGCGAGTAGCGGTCCTTCAGGGTCGGCAGGCGCGACTTGCGCGCCACGGTGGCGTACACGCGCGATGCAAGACCGGTCTTGTGGAACAGGCCCGCCTGCAGGTCGGTGGCCGATTGATTCTCGGGCAAGGTATACGCATTGCCGGCGCTGTAGACGGTGTCCGGGCGCAGTGCATTGCGCGACACGCCCAGCGACAGTTCCGTCGCCGCATTGAGGGCGATGCTGTCTTCCGCGCCCAGCGTCCACAGGGCATCCTTGTACCAGGTGGTGCGCACGCCCCTGGCGCCCAGTTCCTGGTGCTCGTCGGCCTTGTAGCTGGCCACAAAACGCAGGCTGTGCGCGGCCAGGCGGAACGATTCGAGTTCCACCGCGCCGCCGTTCGTGCGGTCGTTATAGATGCTGCGCCCGCCGCTGACGCTGCCCTGGCCGCTGGTCTTCAGGGTCGCGTAGCTGCCGTTTGTATAGGAGGTGATTTCATTGTCGTAGCTGTCGTGGTACAGGCGCAGTTTCAGGCGTTCCTGCTGGCCCAGACGCGTCTGCGAGACGAGATACACGCTTTCCTTGTTCCAGTACGGCCACTGCCAGTAGCGCGCGCCGACGGGATTGGTCGATGGCGGCTGGCCCTTTTCGCCATGCTGCTTGTAGTAGCTGAGCGCATATTCATCGCCCGCGTGCGCGCCATCGGGCGTCAGGCCCACCTTGAACGACACCTTATGGTCCTTGCGATAGGCGTTATTGCGCATGCCGCCGTCTTCCGTGGCCGTGGGGCGGAAGTCGGACGACAGGGGAAAGCCGTCGCTGTCGATGTAGGACACGCCCGCCTGCAGATACCACAGGCCCTGATTCGTGCCCACGTTGGCCGACACCTGGCGCTCGCTGCCCGAACCGAATCCCACTGACGCATCGCCTTCCATCAAAGCCGTCGGTTTGCGCGACACCAGGTTGATGGCGCCGCCCAGGGTATTGGCGCCGTAGGCCACGGAACTGAAGCCCTTGGCCACCTGGATGGCGGCCAGGTCGGCCGTCGTAAATCGGTTGAAATCGACATAGCCGTCATACGGCACGTAGACGGGAATGCCGTCGATGTACAGCGGCACCTGGCGCGCATCGAAGCCGCGGATGGCGACGGTTTTCTCATTGCGCGCATTGGTCGACAGCGACACGCCGGACAGCAAATTCAATGCGTCGCCCACGTTGTCGCGGTTAAAGCGGCGCATCTCGGCGCGGCTCACCTGCGTGCCCACCTGCTGTTCCAGCTGGCCGGCCTGCTCGCGCTGGCCGATCACCGTCACCGTGCCCAGCACGAACGGCGCAGCCTCATCTTTGCCTGCTGTCTGCTGCGCCTGCACCGTCTGCGCCAGCGCCAGCATCACGGCGCCTGCCATTACCTGTTTCACCATCGTCATCTTGTTCTCTTCCGTTATATATCGTTTTATATAGCGATATGCAAAAAAGCGGCCACTCGTGCGGCGGCCGTCATCCAACAGCGCAATATACAGACGTATATAGCGATGCTCAAGCGGGGAGAGGCAAAACGGGCGCGCAAGTCAATTTCCCGGCGATTTTTCATGCACCGCACCATTTCGCTGTGCGAACGAATGTTTCACAAAACGGTTGACATGCGGGAGCCGGCTAGGCAAACTGATTTCCAGGGAGCCAGCAAATGAATGCAAATATGACAAATATTCAGGCCGCAGCAGATCCGGAAATCATCGTCTTCAGCGATGACGAAGAAGGCAAGGACCGCCAGTTCGTCAACGCGCTGGCGCGCGGCCTCGAAGTGCTGCGGTGCTTTCGCCCCGGCGAAGTCTTCCTGTCGAATGCGGACATGGCCAAGCGCACGGGCATCCCCAAACCCACCATTTCGCGCCTCACCTACACCCTCACCAAACTCGGCTACCTCAATTATTCGGACAGCCTGGGCAAGTACCAGCTGGGCGCCGGCGTGCTGGCCCTCGGCTACCGCATGCTGTCGAACCTGGACGTGCGCAAGATGGCGCGCCCGCTGATGGAGGAACTGGCCGAACATGCGCAGGCCTCTGTCTCGCTGGGCACGCGCGACCGCCTCAGCATGGTGTACGTGGAAACGTGCCGCAGCAGCGCCAACGTCACGCTGCGCCTCGACGTCGGCTCGCGCATTCCCCTGATGACGACGGCCATGGGCAAGGCCCTGCTGTGCATCTTGCCGCAGGCCGAGCGCGACTATCTGATGGACCATGCGCGCGTGCACGAAACGGAACGCTGGCCGCGCATCAAGGCCGGCATCGAGCAAGGCTTCAAGGATTACCAGGACCGGGGCTTTTGCATCTCGGCCGGCGAATGGCAGAACGACGTGCATGCCGTGGGCGTGCCCATGCTGGGCGCCGACGGCGAACAGGTGATGGCCTTCAATTGCGGCGGCCCCGCCTTTTTGCTGTCGCGCGAAAAACTCGAATCGGACCTGGGTCCGCGTCTGGTGGCCCTGGTCAGGACAGTGGAAAAAAACCTGGGCCGCGGTTAGACTGCGCGCCCCCTCTCAACAACAGATCAAATCAAAGCGCCGAGGAACCCGATGATACGCGACGAAGAAACCCTGAACATCCTGCTCGACAGCATCGCCCGTTTCGTGCGCGAAGTGCTGGTGCCGAACGAGGCGCTGGTGGCTGAAACGGACACGATCCCGCCCGCCATCGTGGCGCAGATGCGCGAACTGGGCCTGTTCGGCCTGTCCATTCCGGAAGCCTACGGCGGCCTGGAACTGAGCATGGAAGAGGAAGTGCGCGTCGCGTTTGAAATCGCCCGCACCTCGCCCGCCTTCCGCTCGCTGATCGGCACGAACAACGGCATCGGTTCGCAAGGCATCGTCATCGACGGCACGGAAGCGCAAAAACAATACTATCTGCCCAAGCTGGCGGCCGGCGAGATCATCGGCTCCTTCGCGCTGACGGAAGCGGGATCGGGCTCCGATGCCGCCTCGCTGCGCACCTCGGCCGTGCACGACGGCGACTTCTATATCCTCAACGGCAGCAAGCGCTACATCACCAACGCGCCCGAAGCGAGCATCTTTACGGTCATGGCCCGCACGGACCCCGTCAAGCGGGGCGCCTCGGCCATTTCCGCCTTCATCGTGGAAAAGGATACGCCGGGCCTGTCCCTGGGAAAAATAGATAAGAAAATGGGCCAGCAAGGCGCGCATACCTGCGACGTCATCTTTGAAAATTGCCGCGTACCGGCCGCGAACGTCATCGGCGGCAAGGAAGGCGTGGGTTTCAAGACGGCCATGAAGGTGCTCGACAAGGGCCGGCTGCACATCGCCGCCGTCTGCGTGGGCGCGGCCGAACGCATGCTGGCCGACGCCCTCGCCTACGCGATGGAACGCCAGCAGTTCGGCCAGCCCATCGCGGAATTCCAGCTGATCCAGGCCATGCTGGCCGACAGCAAGGCGGAAATCTACGCGGCGCGCAGCATGGTGCTCGACGCGGCGCGCCGGCGCGACAACAAGGAAGACATCTCGACGGAAGCGTCGTGCTGCAAGCTGTTCGCCTCCGAAATGTGCGGCAGAGTCGCTGACCGCTCCGTGCAGATCCACGGCGGCGCCGGCTACATCAGCGAATACGCGGCCGAGCGTTTCTACCGCGACGTGCGCCTGTTCCGCATCTACGAAGGCACGACGCAGATCCAGCAGATCGTCATCGCCCGCAACATGATCAAGGCGGCGCAAAAGTGAAGGAGGCCGCGATGGACATTCCCGCCCTGCTGGCCCACTTGCCGGCGCGCCTGTCGGCCATCTCCATCTATTGGGCGACGCGCGCGCCCGACGCGCCCGCGCTGCATGAAGCTGGCCGCAGCTGGACCTACGCCCAGCTGCAGCACGGTGTGGAAAGCGCCGCGCAGCTGCTGCGCCAGCTGGACGTGCGCGCCGGTGACCGCCTGATGGTGGTGGGCGAGAACTGCGCGCTGCAGGTGGCGCTGATTTTTGCTGCCGCCAGCATCGACGCGTGGATCGTCAACGTCAATGCGCGCCTGTCGGCGCGCGAGATCGACACCATCGCCGCGCACAGTTCGGCGCGGCGCGTGCTGCTCCTGGCCGGCGCCTCGCCGGAAGCGGCCGCGCATGCGGCGCGTCTGGGCGCGGCCAGCGCCACGGTCGACGGCATGGGCGAGCTGCTGGTGGGCGACTTGAACGAGGCGGCCATCGCGGAAGACACGGTGCCCGGCAACGAACAGGTTGCCGCGCTGATCTACACGACGGGCACCACCGGGCAGTCGAAGGGCGTGATGCTCACGCACCGCAACCTGCTGTTCATCGCCGCCGTCTCCAGCACCCTGCGCGGCCTGACCAGCAGCGACCGCGCCTACGGCGTGCTGCCGATTTCGCACGTGTACGGCCTGGCCTCGGTGGCCCTGGGCACCCTGTATGCGGGCGCCGCACTGTACCTGGTGCCGCGCTTTTCCGTCGACGGCCTGCTCTCGGCACTGAAGGACGATGAACTGACCATCGTGCAGGGCGTGCCCGCCATGTACGCCAAGCTGCTGCAAACCCTGGGCGGCGCCGATACGCCGCTGCCCACGCGGCTGCGCTTTGCGTATGCGGGCGGCTCGCCGCTGGCGCCGTCGCTCAAGCACGAGGTGGAAAAGCTGCTGGGCACCGCGCTGCACAATGGCTACGGCATGACGGAAAGCGCCCCCACCATCAGCCAGACGCGCCCGGAAACGCCGCGCCGCGACGATTCGGTGGGCATGCCGATCCCCGGCGTGGAAGTGCGCGTGGTCGACGTGGCCGGCCGGGACGTGACGCCGGGCCAGCCGGGGGAACTGTGGATACGCGGGCCGAACATCATGGCCGGCTATTACCGCGAACCGGCCATGACGGCGGCCACCATGCGCGACGGCGGCTGGCTCAATACGGGCGACATGGCGCGCCAGGATACGGACGGCGCCCTGTTCATCGTGGGCCGCACCAAGGAACTGATCATCCGCTCCGGCTTCAATGTGTATCCGCTGGAAGTGGAAACGGCCCTGAACGCCCACGCTTCCGTGGTGCAGTCGGCCGTGGTCGGGCGCACCCTGGCCGATGGCAACGAGGACGTCATCGCCTATGTGGAGCTGGACCCGCGCCAGCCCGCCAGCGTGGCAGAATTGCAGGCCTGGCTGGCGCAGACCCTGTCGCCTTACAAGTGCCCGTCCGCCATCATCGTCATGGAAGCGCTGCCGGCAGCGGCCACGGGCAAGATTTTAAAGGGGCAGCTGCGGCAAATGGCGCAGAATGCACGATAAGTTGACCATGTAGTAGCAGACACGACAATAAAACCAAGCCACATCACCGGAGGAGACACGATGAAACGCACCTATACACGCATCGCCATGGCAGCGCTGGTTGCCAGCGCCTGGATGGCACAGGCCAGCGCCGACGAATTCCTGGTCGGCGCGGAAATCCCGCTGACGGGCAACCTGGCGCGGGTCGGCGCCGGCATGCAGGAAGGGATCATGGTCGCGGCCGAGGTATTCAACAAGACCAACGGCAAGCACACCATCAAGATCATCACCGTCGACGACGAATCGGCGCCCGCCAAGGCCATCGCCGCCGTGGAAAAGCTGGCCAGCCAGGGCGTGGTGGCCATCACGGGCGGCTACGGCTCGAACAATATCTCGCCCGCCTCGGACACGGCCAATAAACTGGGTCTGGTCTACATCACCTCGGGCGGCGTGGACGACAGCCTGGTGGCCAGCGGACGCAAGAATTTTTTCCGCATCAATAACACGGCCGGCTACGAAAAAGCCATGCTGGGACTGCTGCAGGATGTGGGCGCCAAGTCCGTCTCCATCGTGTATTCGACCAAGGATGCCACCACGGGCCTGGCCAAGGACGTGGAAAAGGCCCTGGCCGCCAGGGGCGTGAAGGTGACGACGCACTCGTTCGACCCGGCCATTACCGACTTCAAGCCCATCATCAACAAGATCAAGCTGCAGGATAAATCCGAAGTGGTGGCCATGGTCGGCTACGAAAACGACTACGTGGGCATCATCCGCGCCGCCCGCGTGCTGAAACCGAAGATCAAGGCCATGGTGGGCGTGTGGTCGCTGGCCACGCCGAAGATGGCGGCCGACTTCCCCGACCTGATGCCGAACGTCTTCGGCACGGCCCTGCTGCCCTTCCCGACCGAATTCAAGACGGCCGACGGCAAGGCCTTCAGCGACGCCTACAAGCAGCTGTACAAGAAGGAGCCGGACTACCTCGGCCAGTTCGGCTATGTGCAGTCGATGCTGCTGTTCGAAGCGATCGCGCGCGCGGCCGACAAGGGCACGCTCAAGAAAGGCGGCGTGGCCGACGAGATGCGCAAGACGGACCGCGAAACCCTGATCGGCCGCGTGCAGTTCGCCGCCAACGGCGACAACCAGAACTTCGTGCACCGCATGGCGCAGCACCAGGACAAGAAAGTGGTGATCGTCTGGCCGAAGGAACACGCGACGGGCAAGCTGAACTATCCTGCCCTACCCTGGTAAGCAGCCTCCCGCTGCACACGCGCGCGCCCGCCGGGCGTGCACCGATGAACGGCGGTCCTGGTGCCTCTTCGCGATGCGCCTGGGCCGCCTGACGGGATGACGAAATGACAGAATTAATCTTGCAAGCCCTGTATTCGGGCTTGCTGCAGGGCGGCTCCTACGCCCTGATCGCACTGGGACTGGCGCTGGTCTTCGGCACCATGAAAGTGATCAACCTGGCGCACGGCGAACTGGTGCTGCTGGCCGCCTACATCGCCTACAGCGTGGAATCGGGCCTGGGTCTGGGGCCGATGTTCGCCATTCCCATCGCGCTGGTGATCGTCAGCCTGACGTCCGTGGGCGTCTACCTGATCGTCAGCCGCATCAAGAAGGACCGCGAAATCAATTCGCTGATCCTCACCTACGGCATCGGCGTGATCCTCACCAATTTCATTTTGCTGGTCTGGAAGGCCGACATCCGCTCGACCTCGTCGAGCTGGCTGCAGGAAGGCTTCGAGATCGGCCCGTTTTTCAGCATGCGCAGTGAAGTGATTTTCTTCGGCGTCAGCCTGGTGCTGATGGCGGCCCTGTGGCGCTGGCTGTCGACCAGCTGGTATGGCCGCGCCGTGCGCGCCGTGTCCAGCAACCGCGACGCGGCCAAGCTGATGGGCATCGATCCGGGCCGCACAGAACTGGTCTCGTTCCTGGTCGCCGGCATCCTGGCCGCCTTCGCCGGCGTCGCCTTGTTCAGCTATGGCGTGATCCAGCCTGCCTACGGCGGCGCGCTGACGGTGAAAGCCTTCATCATCACGGTACTGGCCGGCATCGGCTCGATTCCCGGCGTGCTGCTGGCCGCCGTGCTGCTGGGCGTGGCAGAAGCCTTGACCGTCACCCTGGCCAGCTCCGCGCTGCAGGAATTGTCGGGCATGGTGCTGTTCCTGCTGGTGCTGTTCATCATGCCGAACGGCCTGTTCGGCGCACAACGGAGGCGCGGATGAAGCGCTCGACTTTGATTTTCACGGCAGTCCTGCTGCTGGCCGCGTATGTCGCCGTGCCGCTGGCCCTGGGCGCCAACCAGTATGTGATGAGCATGGTGGTGGCGGCCCTGATCATCGGCGGCGTGGCCATGTCCTGGGCCCTGCTGGGCAACCTGGGCGGCATGGTCAGCTTCGGCCATGCGGCGTTCTTCGGCGTGGGCGCGTATGTCTCCGCGCTGGCCACCGTGAAACTGGGCTTGCCCGTGTTTGCCGCCATGCTGCTGGGCGGCGCGGGCGCGGCCATCGCCGCCGTCATCATGCTGCCCGTGCTGCGGCTGCGCGGGCCGTATTTTGCGCTGGCCATCCTCGCCTACGCCCACATCTTCCGCATCCTGGCCACGGAATGGAGTGCCGTGACGGGCGGCGCCGGCGGCATCAACAATATCCCGGCCTTACCCACCGTTTTCGGCTTCGACCTGGCCAGCAAGACGGGCGCCTACCTGGTCGTGCTGACCCTGGTGGTGGCGTGCGCCTTTGCCTACAGCCGCATCCGCGCCAGCCACTACGGCATCGCCCTGCGCGCCATGCACGACAGCGAGGACGCCACGCGCGTCGTCGGCGTCAACAGCACCTTGCTGAAAGGCGCGATGCTGCTCGTGTCGGCCTTCATGGCGGGCCTGTTCGGCGCCTTCAACGCCCACTACATCAACTTCCTCGAGCCCGACTACGCCTTCAACAGCCTGTGGGTGACCTTGCCGATCGTGGCGGCCATCTTCGGCGGCTACCGCACGATACTCGGCCCCGTGCTGGGCGCCGTCGTGGTCTACCTGGTCGACCAGCTCATTTTCAAGTCGCTGATCCCCACGGGCCACCAGCTGGTGCTGGGCGTGCTGCTGGTGGCGATGATCGTCTTCAGCCCGAACGGCTTGCTGCCGCTGCTGCAAAAATGGCTGAAAAACACCTTCAAAACGAAGGAGAAACAACATGCTTGAACTCGATAATGTGTCCGTGCGCTTCGGCGGCCTGACGGCCGTCGATTCTGTCACGTTAAAAGTGGGCAGCCACGACGTGATCGGCCTGGTGGGCGCGAACGGCGCCGGCAAGACCACCCTGTTCAACGCCATTTCCGGCCTGGTGCGCCCCACCGGCGGCAGCATCCGCTTCGAGGGACGCGACATCATGGCCACGCCCATGTATCAGCGCGCGCGCCTGGGGCTGGGCCGCACCTTCCAGATCCCGCAACCGATGCATGAATTGACGGTGCGCGAAAACCTCGTCGTGGCGCAGCGCTTCGGCACGGGCAAGGTGGACATGCGCAAGATCGATGAAATCCTCGATTTCACGAGCCTGGCGGACAAGGCGCAACGCGACGCGGCCAGCGAACTGGCGCTGACGGAATTGAAAGCGCTGGAAGTGGCCAAGGCGCTGGCCACCAATCCGAAACTGCTGCTGTTAGACGAAGTGCTGGCGGGCCTGGAAACGAACGGCAAGCGCCGCTTCATGGGCATGCTCAAGGACTTGCACGCCGCCTTTGGCGTGGGCATCGTCATGATCGAGCACGACATCGAGACCATCAGCAATCTGTGCCAGCGCGTGGCCGTGCTCAATTTTGGCCAGCTGATCGCCGACGGCACGCCCGATTGCGTCTTCCGCGATCCGGCCGTCATCGAAAGCTATACGGGAGCAGCGCATGCTTAACATAGAAAATCTGCGCGCCGGCTATGGCGCCATCAATGTGCTGTGGGACGTGTCGCTCTCGATCCAGAAGGGCAAGCTGACCACCATCATCGGCCCGAACGGGGCCGGCAAGACGACCCTGCTGCGCGCCATCATGGGTTTGCTGCCTGTGGGCGCGGGCAGCATCGCGCTCGACGGCACACCCATCAACGGCACGCCCACCTGGAAGATGAGCGATGCGAGGGTCACGATGATCCCCGAGGGGCGCATGACGTTCCGCGACATGAGCGTGGAAGAAAACCTGATCATGGGCGCGTTTCCGAAGGAGCACCGCAGCCACATGCCGGCGCGCCTGGCCGAAGCCTACGCCATGTTCCCGCGCCTGCACGAGAGGCGCCGCCAGCTGGCCGGCTCGCTCTCCGGCGGCGAGGCGCAGATGCTAGCGATGGCGCGGGGATTGATGTCGGATCCGTCGTTATTGATCATCGACGAGCCGTCGCTGGGCCTGGCGCCGCTGGTGGTCAACGAGCTGTTCGAGATCCTCGCGCGCCTGAACGACGGCAAGCGCACCATCATTTTAGTGGAGCAGAACACGGCGCGCGCCGTCGGCGTGGCCGATCACGTCTACCTGATGCAAAGCGGTAAGGTGGCGCTGTCGCAGGCGGCGGTTGATGTCGACCTCGAACATCTGCATGCGCTGTATTTTGCACGCTGAGCGGCATGGCCGCCGCCGAGGTTGAGCGGCCTGCGGCCATCACTCCTCGTCGTCGTCCTCGTCGTCGTCGTCGGCCAGCTTGTCAAACACCTGCAGCTCGGCCTTGCTCAGTCCCGTCATCACGAAGGGATCATCGGCAGGAAAGCGGCCGGTATCGAGCAGCATGCGCAGCTTGCTCAAGCGCTCGCCCAGCGCCAGCGCCAGCGCCTGCGGATCGGCATCGGCTTGCCCCACCTGAGCGATCGCGCGGGTGACGGACACGGGAAACTCCCATAATTCCGCGATCCGTACCGACAAGATGCGCGCTTGCGCAAACACCTGGGCAATGAAGGCGTCCGATTGCGGAAAGGCATCGGGCGCATGCATCTGGTCGATCAGCCGGAAGGCCACCACCAGGCCGACATTGGCCATCAGTCCCGCCAGATACGCGTCGAAGGCGTTGGCCTGCATGGCCGGCGCGACCAGGTTGGCCGCCAGTGCACATTTCTCGGACTGGCGCCAGATCAGCGGCGCCGTGCGTATGGTCAGGCCGCCGCTTTGCATGCTGACGATGGGACGGAAGGCGACGCGGGCGAGCAGCATGCGCATGCCGTTTTGCCCGAGCAGCATGATGGCGCCTTCCATGTTGTTGATCGACGGGCTGGCGTTGTAGCGCGAATGGTAGCGGGGCCGGTTCGCTTCGCGGTAGACCTCGGCGACCAGCAGTACGTCCTGGGCCAGCTGGGCCGACAGCTTGGCCGCGCTCATGTTTTCATCTTGCAAGGTACGCATCAACTGGGGAATGATGGCCGGAATGCGCGGTATCAGCGCAGCGCCAGCGACCGGTTCACGGACCAGGCGCGCCAATTCGTCCAGAATCTGCTGTTCCGCCTCCGCCGGCGCCTGCGCCGAACCGGCGGCCGCCAGCCAGCGGTAGTAAATGGCATCGATTTCGGTGATGGTGGCCGGCTGCCGTGCCGCCTCGGGCGCCGCCGCTGCCGTGAGGTGCGCAGCCTTGTCGCCGCCGCCGCTCAGTAATTTTCCTATCCAACCCATTTTATTCTTCCAGCCCTATGTGCATCACTATCGCGAAATCCGCCCCGCGATTTTACTTGATGACAGCGGCGCCGGTGCGGCGGGCGTGAGCGCTTTGTCCACCTGCCGCAACATGCTAAAGTAGCATGACATGCCCCCTGTCCTGCCTAACAAGCGATCCATCATGAACAATCCACTTGCGCACTACATCACCAGCCAGGCGTACAACAACGCCTGGACCAACCACCGCCTGCTGAAAGCTTGCGGGCAGCTGACCCGGGCCGAGTTCCAGGCCACGCGCGTCAGTTTTTTTCCCACCATCCAGTTCACCTTGAACCACATCCTCACATGCGACTGGTTTTATCTCGACGCGCTCGAGCGCGAGCTGCGCGGCGAAGCGCCCCATCCCGACTGCTACGTCTTCTTTGCACAGGATGAACCATTCACCGATTGCGCGGCCCTGCACGCGGCGCAGCGCGCATCGGACCTGCGCCTGATCGCCCATTGCCGCAGTCTGTGCGACCTTGACTTGGCGCGGCCCGTGACGATCTTGCGCGACACGCCGCAAGTCGACACGCGCCAACGCCTGCTGGCGCATGTGTTCCAGCACCAGATCCACCACCGGGGGCAAGTGCACGCCATGCTGGCCGGCACGCGCATCGCGCCGCCGCAGCTCGACGAATTCTATTGCGCCGGCGAAGCGGACGAGCGGGCGCAGGATTTTCTGGAACTGGGCTGGACGGAAGACGAGGTGTGGGCAGAACGCTGAGTTACTCCTCGCCGTGGCAGCAGACGCACAGCTTGTTGCCGTCGAGGTCGCGGAAGTAGGCGCCATAGTAATTATCGTGGTAATGGGGGCGCAAGCCAGGCGGCCCCTCGCACACGGCCCCCAGCGCCAGCACGGCCTGGTGGCAGCGGTCCACCTGCGCGCGGCTGGACGCCAGCAAGGCCGTCATCTGGCCATTGCCGGACGTAGCCGGCAAGCCGTCGTGCGGCGCCGTCAGCACGAACAGGGGACGCGGCGCCTGCCGCGCCATCCAGCCCGCCCAGGGCTTGGCCGGATCATGAAATTTTTCGATCAGGTCGAGTTCTCCCAGCAAGGCCGTATAGAAGGCGTAGGCGCGGGGAAAGTCGTTGGTGCCGAGGCAGAGATGGGACAGCATGCTGCTCCTTCATGGTTAGAAACGGGTGTGCGGCGGAATGCGCCAGCTGATTATAATGGCGCATCTCTTTCGGACCAGATCCCATGCCAGACATCGACCGCCTCCAATTGTCCCCTCCGACCAGCGCCGACCTCTGCGCCTTGCTCGCCTTCGAGCTGGACAACCGCGCCTATTTTGAATCCTGGGTCACGGCCCGGGCGCCGTCCTACTATAGCGAGGAAGCCATCGCCGCCGCCATCGAGCAGGCGCAGCGCGAGCGCGAGCAAGACCGCGCCTACCAGTATCTGGCCAGGCTGGACGGACAAATCATCGGCAGGGTCAACCTGACGGCCGTCACGCGCCCGTATTTCAACAAGGCGGCGCTCGGTTACCGCATCGGCGAACGATTCGGCGGACGCGGCTACGCCACGCGCGTCGTGGCCCTGCTGCTGGAAGAAGCGTTCGGTCCACTGGAACTGTGGCGCCTGGAAGCGACGGCGCGGCCGCAAAACCTGGGCTCGGTCGCGGTCATGCAGCACAACGGCTTTCACCAGTATGGGCGCTCGGAAAAAGCCATGCATTTCCAGGGCGTCTGGTCGGACTTGCTGTATTTTGAACGGCGCAACGAGCACGCCGGCATGGAATAAAACCGAGCAGTTGCTCTATTGTGAGGCCGCTTCTGCCCTGATGTTATAAAATAGGCAAATATCACACTCAGGGAACAATATGCACAATACAGATAAAAAAGCCTACCTCGTCGGCGGCGGCATCGGCTCGCTGGCCGCGGCCGCCTTCATGATACGCGACGGCGGCATGCAAGGCAGCAACATCACCATCTTCGAAGCGGCGCCCGTGACGGGCGGCAGCCTCGATGGCGGCGGCAATGCCGAGGATGGCTACACCTTGCGCGGCGGGCGCATGCTGACCACCGACAATTACGAATGCACGTGGGACTTGTTCAAGAGCATCCCCTCGCTCGAGCATGCGGGCCAGAGCGTCTACGACGAAACCATCGCCTTCAACGAACGGCATATTCCCCACTCGCGCGCGCGCCTCGTCGACCGCAACCGTTTCAAGGTCGACGTCAGCAGCATGGGCTTTTCCATGCAGGACAGGCTGGAACTGCTGAAGCTGACGGAAGCCGATGAAGACGTCCTGGGCAGCAGCGCCATCACGGACTGGCTCTCGCCCGCATTTTTCGACACCAAGTTCTGGACCATGTGGGCCACCACGTTCGCCTTCCAGCCCTGGCACAGCGCCGTCGAGTTCAAGCGCTATCTGCACCGTTTCATGATGGAGTTTTCGCGCATCGAGACGCTGGCCGGCGTCAAGCGCACCGTCTATAACCAGTACGATTCGCTGGTGCGTCCGCTGGTCGCGTGGCTGCAGGAGCAAGGCGTGAACGTCATCATGGATTGCGCGGTAACCGATATCGAAGTGCAGGAATCCGAAGGCCGCCTGAGCGCCACCGCCATTGCCTGCCAGCGCCGCGGCATGGCCGACGTGATTCCTGTCGCTGCCGGCGACCTGGTCTTTTTCCAGAATGCCTCGATGACGGATGCATCGAGCTATGGCAGCATGCACAGCGCGCCGGCCAAGCGCACGAAGAACGACAGCCACGGCTGGCGCCTGTGGGAAAAGCTGGCCGAGGGCCGCCCGCAACTGGGTCGCCCCGCCGCCTTCAACAGCAGCATTCCCGAATCGTACTGGGCCTCGTACACGGTCACCCTGAAAGACAGCGCCTTCTTCGACAGGATGGAACAATTCACGGGCAACAGCGCGGGCACGGGCGGCCTCGTCACCTTCAAGGACAGCAACTGGTTCATGTCCATCGTGCTGGCGCACCAGCCCCATTTTGCGGGCCAGCCCGAGGGCGTGCAAGTGTTCTGGGGCTATGCGCTGCACCCCGACCGCATCGGCAACTTCGTCGCCAAGCCCATGTCCGACTGCAGCGGCGAGGAAATCCTGCGCGAGCTGTGCGGCCATCTGAATTTCGACCTCGACATGATGGCCACGGCCAACTGCATTCCCTGCCGCATGCCCTACATCACCAGCATGTTCATGCCCCGCGCAAAAAGCGACCGCCCGCTGCCCGTGCCGGCCGGCTCCGTCAACCTGGCCTTCGTGAGCCAGTTCGTGGAAATCGCCGACGATGTCGTGTTTACCGTGGAATACTCGGTGCGCGCGGCGCAGACGGCCGTCTACCAGCTGCTCGGCGTGCAGCGCGACGTGCCGGCCATCCACGCGCACGACAAGTCGCTGAAGGTCAAGCTCGATGCCGTCATCAAGGCCTTCACATAAGCCATTTTCCCGCGCCAACGTCGTTTTCATCCTATCGGGCGCGCCTTTGTGACAGCGCAAAGCACGGCGATATCGGACTGATAACGTCAAGGTCCGGGAATCTTCCCTACCTTGCCAAGTCCAACATGAAACTGCGGCTACGCCTGTTCGAACATGTGCTGCTGGTGCTGGCCTTGGCCCTCGTCATCTTTGCCGCCGCCATCGTGCTGGCACGCATGACGCAATGGGCGGAAGCGCAGGAATTACCCGCCTACCTGATACAGGGCATGCACCTGGTGGGCAAGGTGCTGTTTTTCCTGGACGGTTGCATCGTCATCGCCGTCAGCAGCATCCTGGCCGCCCGGCTGTTCCGCATGCTCACCAAGGAGGATGTATGAAGCACCTTCATTACCTGTTCACGCTCCGGCATCCGCGCCGTTTCTGGTGCAGCGCCCTCGTCATCGCCGTGGCCTCGGCCATCGTGCTGGGTCCCTGGCTCGACAGCATTCCATGGCTGGTGGCGATCCCCCTCGTGGCCGGCGGCCTGCTGGTGGCGCTGGGCGAACTGTGGGATGAAATGCATGGCAAGCGCCTGCCGAACGGCAACGACGACACGCAAGCGCCGTGCCGCCATCCCTGATGGCTGACACGGTGATGCGTGCACGCAACAGCGGTCACGCCATCGGCCCCGCATGCGCTGGATTTAAGACTGGCTTCAGCCTCGCCGTGCATCGTGCATAGGACGCCAGCAGCAATGGCGCCTCCCTACACCATCACGGGCACAGCCCAGCGAAAGAGCCGACATGAGCACATGGATGCGCGCCAACAAAGGTTTTTTGATGTTTCTCCTGCTGTTCGGCGTGTTCCGCACGGCCGTGGCGGACTGGAATCCCATCCCGTCGGCGTCCATGCGCCCCAATCTGCTCGAGGGCGACGTGGTCTTCGTCAACCGCCTCGCCTTCAACCTGAAAGTGCCGCTCACCGACATCGTGCTGCAGCGCCTCGGCGAACCGCAGCGGGGCGACATCGTTACGTTTTCCTCGCCGAAAGACGACACGCGATTGATCAAGCGCATCATCGCCCTGCCCGGCGACACGGTGGAAATGCGCAATGAGCAGCTGGTCATCAATGGCCAGCCGGCCCAGTACACGGCGCTCGACACGGCGCCCGAAACCATCGCCCACGTGGGCCAGCTGACGGCGCAGCGCATCAGCGAGCGCAACGCGACCGAGCAGCACCGCATCCAGGTCTTGCCGCAAATCGCAGGGGCGGCGCGCAGCTTTGCCCCCGTGACGGTGCCGGCCGACCATTTCCTCATGCTGGGCGATAACCGCGACAACAGCGCCGACTCGCGCTACTTCGGTTTCGTGCCCCGCGCACTGCTGATCGGCAAAGCCGAACGCATCCTCGTCTCGGCCGATATTCAGGAGCATTGGCAGCCGCGGCTGCAGCGTTTCGGCATGAAACTGGAGTAAACCTCTCCCTCGCAACGGCGCCATGCTTTTCGGTTAGCATGGCGCATCATGCAAAACTTTCCTTCATCCAGTCAGCAGTGCGCCAGCGACGATGCCGCCCTCGAGCAGCTGGCGCAGTTCCTGCAGCGCCATCCCGACGTGCTGCTGCTGACGGGCGCCGGCATCAGCACGGCGTCCGGCATCCCCGCTTACCGCGACACGGAAGGCGTGCGGCGCGGCAATGCCCCCGTGCAAGGCCCCGATTTTCGCCGCCAGGAAGCCGTGCGCCGCCGCTACTGGGCGCGCAGCATGGTGGGCTGGCCGACCCTGGCGCGCGCCACGCCGAACCCGGGCCACCTGGCCATCGCGCAACTGGCGCAGCGCCAGTGCATCGGCGGCCTGGTCACGCAAAACGTGGATGGCCTGCATCAGCAGGCAGGCAGCGCCGCCGTCACGGAGTTGCACGGCAGCATACATGGCGTGATCTGCCTCGATTGCCGGACCCGCCATACGCGCCGCCTGATCCAGGATCAGCTCGAACGCGACAATCCCCGGATGCTGGGCGCCACGGCCACGCCGGCGCCCGACGGCGACGCCTTGCTGGAACCGTCCCAGCTGGCCACCTTCCACGTGCCGGTGTGCCCCCGCTGCGGCGGCACCCTGCAGCCCGACGTGGTGTTTTTCGGCGATGGCGTACCCGCCGCCTGCGCGGCCGAAGCCGAAAGCAAGATGCACGCGGCCAGCGCCCTGCTGGTGGTGGGCTCGTCCGTCATGGTGTATTCGAGCTTTCGCCTGTGCCGCATGGCGGCCGAAACGGGCAAGCCCGTGGCCGCCATCAACATGGGCAAGACGCGCGCCGACCATTTGCTGGCATTCAAGACCGATGCCCCGGCACAAGACATCTTGCCTGCATTAGCGGCCATGCTGGAGTGATCCCGTGCCGGCCCCGCGCCGCTCTGGCTATACTGTGCAATTAACGAGGAGAATTCATGCTGGAACTGTTGAGTGAACACGCCTGTTTTGGCGGCGTACAACGCTTTTATCGCCACGACGCGCAAGCCATCGGCTTGCCCATGCGTTTCTCGGCCTTCATTCCCGACATGGCGCCGGGCAGCGCCGTCAGCACCAAACGCCCCGCCCTGTTTTACCTGGCGGGCCTGACCTGCACAGAAGAAACGTTCATGATCAAGGGCGGCGCGCAGCGCGTGGCGGCCGAAGAAGGCTTGATCCTGATCGCCCCCGACACCAGCCCCCGTGGCGCCAACATCGCGGGCGAGACGGATGCCTGGGATTTCGGCGCGGGCGCCGGCTTTTACGTGGACGCCACCGAGGCGCCCTGGAGCCGCCACTACCGCATGTACAGCTACATCCTGGAATTGCGCGCGCTGCTGGAACAGGAACTGGCGATCGATGCGCAACGCACGGGCATTTTCGGCCACTCGATGGGCGGCCACGGCGCGCTGGTGCTGGCCCTGCGCAACCCGGACCTGTTCCGCTCCGTCTCCGCCTTCGCCCCCATCGCCGCGCCGAGCCAGTGTCCTTGGGGCAAAAAGGCATTCACGGGCTACCTGGGCGGCGACGAGGCCCGCTGGCAGCCGTACGATGCCAGCGCGCTGATGCGCGGGCTGCAGGGCCAGCCGCCGCTGTTCCCCGAAGGCATCTTGATCGACCAGGGCCTGGCCGACAAGTTTTTGCCCGAGCAACTGTTCCCGGAGGTGTTCGAAGCGGCATGCCGCGACGCCGGCCAGCCCTTGCGGCTGCGCCGCCATGCCGGCTACGACCACGGCTATTACTTCATCGCCAGCTTCATGGAAGAGCACGTGCGCTTCCATGCGCGGAATCTGCGCGCCCTTGGCTGAAGCACTTGCCTGACGCACTTGCCTGACGCATTTGCCTGACGCCCTTGCCGATTGAATTACTGCGCCGTGCTGGTATGCCCGTTGAAATGGCGCGTGTACCAGTCCGTGGCCAGCAGGGCCGCCTGGTGGCGCGTGTCGGGGCCGCCAGGCGCGGCGATCTGTTCCAGCTGCTTGTCGCAGCGCAAGGTGGCAAACGCCATGCGGTTCAGGCCGGCCACGTCGGGGTCGCGCCCGCCCACGATCAGCAACGATGGCACGCGCACGTTTTCCAGCGCCGCCTTGCCCGCCATTTCCACCTGGCCATCGCAGACGGCCAGCGCGGCGATCTCCGCGCTGCGCCAGGCCGCCAGCTGCATCACGACGGCGGCGCTGGTGCCATAGCCATACAGGCCGCAGGGCAAGCGTCGGGTGGACGGGTCGATTTGCAGCCAGCTCAGGGCTTTTTCCAGCTGGCGCGCCAGCAGCACGATATCGCTGCGCACGAAGTAGGCGTGGCCATTGCTGCCGCCGCCAGGCTCGATACCGCCCTGATCGAAGCGCAAGGTGGCGATGCCCGCTCGCAAAAAATCCTGGGAAGTGGCGTGGCTGGAGGCGCCCAGATAGTCGCTATCGGCGCCCGCGCCGTGGGCAAACAGGACGATGCCCACGGGCCGCTCGGGCATTTCAAGCACGCCGTCCATTTGAAGTTCATCGGCCGTGATGCTGACAAATTGTTCTTGCATGGCTGCCTCCGCTATCGAGCTGAAATCAAGCTGCTATTGCACAGATTTTGCGCTGATCTTGCCGGAACGGGCACCGCCTGCGCGCCCTGAGCGGCAAGCCCCAGTGTACCAGCCTGCGTCCGTTCGCGCGCGGCGCACGTCAAATTCGCCCTGCGCCCGCATCAGACGGCGCCGTACCGGTCCAATCCCTTCAGCACGGCTTCCGGACGGATCGGCAAATGCCGCACGCGCGAGGCCACGGCGGCGAAGATGGCGTTGCCGATCGCGGGCGCCACGGCCGTCGTGGGCGGCTCGCCCATGCCCGTCGACGTTGCCGTGCTGGCCACGAATTCAATGTCGAGCTCGGGCACGTCGGCCATGCGCAACGGCGTGTAAGTGTTCAGGTTGGTATCCTTCACTTCGCCATTGAGGAAAGCCGTGCCTTCGTGCAAGGCCATGCTCACGCCCCACAAAGCGCCCCCTTCCGCCTGCGCCAGCGCGCCGTCGGGATCGACGATGCTGCCCGCGTCGATCACCATGAACAGCTTTTCGACTTTCACCATGCAAGTGCTGCGGTCCACTTTCACCCGGGCAACGCAGGCCGTCCAGGTGGGCATGTCGCGTTCCTGGCCGAACGTGGCGGCGATGCCCAGGCCCGTGTCGGGCGGCATGGCCGTGCCCCAGCCCGCCTTGTCCGCCACCCGCCGCAGCACGTGGGCCAGGCGCGCGGCGCCGCCGACGGCATTCGGCGCGCTGCCCGCATTGCGCCCCGTGGCCTGCAGCAAGGACAAACGAAACGCCAGCGGGTCGACCTTGGCCGCCTGCGCCGCCTCGTCCATGAAACTTTCCACTGCCCAATTCGTCCAGCCCGGCCCCACGGAGCGCAGCCAGCCGGGACGGAAACTGCTGTTGGCCAGGTCGTTCGACACGGCCCGCACGCGCTGCGCGCCCACCGCATACCAGTGGTCGGCGCCGGCGATGGCGAACGGGTCGTACGGATGGCCCTGCTTATCCTTGGCCAGCAAGGCGGGGATCATCGCTTGCGTGGGCCAGCCCGCGCTGGCCTCGTGCACCATCGCCGACACCTTGCCGGCGTCGTCGAACGCCATGCGCACGTGCTGCACGGACGGCGAACGGGGCGAATCGAAACGGGCATCGTCGGCCCGCGTGCAGATCATCTTGACGGGGCGCCCCACGGCTTGCGCCGCCAACGCGGCCGGCACGCAATAATCGCCGTTCAGGCGCCGCCCGAAGCCGCCGCCGAGCAAATAGGTATGCAGCATGACCTTGCTCTCCGGCACCTTCAACGCCTGCGCCAGCACGGGCAGGATCAACGATTGCCACTGGTTGCCCGCATGGATATGCCAGACGCCGTCGACTTCCTGGGCCAGCGCATTCACGGGCTCCAGCTGGAAATGCAGCACGGTGCTGGTCGTGTAGTGGCGTTCCAGTTGCAGGCTGGCATCCTTGAACGCTTGCTCCACGCCATCATCGTCGACCACGCGGGCGCCCAGGCCCGCATCGGCCAGCTGCTTGCCCGCATAGCTGACGATGTCCTGCTCCGACACGTGGGCGGCCGCGCCGGCCCGCCATTTCACCTGCACCAGGTCGGCCGCGCGCATGGCGGCCGCATACGTTTCGGCCACCACCATGACCCAGCCGGGCACCGTGCCGCTGGGGTCCTGCAGCGCCACGCTGCGCAGATAGCCGTTCACTTTCTTTGCCGCCGAGTCGTCGATGGAGACCACCCTGGCACCGTAGCGCGTGGGCGGGATCTTCGGACGCGCGTACAGCATGCCCTCCACCTGCGCATCGATGCCGTACACGGCCGTGCCATTGATTTTCGCGGGGATATCGAGCGCCTGCACCTGCTGGCCGATCAGCCTGCGCTGCTGCGGCGTTTTCAGCACGATGGCTTTCAGTTGCTCGGGCGTGTACTGGCGCGCCAGCTTGCCACGGCGCACGATGTCGCCATAGCTGATCGAGCGTCCCCGGCCATGCACGACGCCCAGCCGGGCGTGGCAGGCGGACACCGGCACGCGCAGCAGGCGCGCGCCCTCCTCGACCAGCGCGAGGCGCCCGGCCGCGCCGGCTCGGCTGAGCGGATCGAAGTTCTGCCAGACGGACCAGCTGCCGCCCGTCACCATCAAGCCCCATTTCGGGTCCGTGTCCACGTAATGCAGGCGTACCTTGCTCCAGTCCGCTTCCAGCTCTTCGGCAACGATGCGCGCCAGGGCCGTGCCGATGTGCTGGCCCATTTCCGCCTTGGCGATATTGACGGTGACGATGCCGTCCCGGCCGATCTGGAACCAGATGCTGGGATCGAACTCGGGCGCGGTGGACTTTGTCGGCGGCGCGGGCGCCGCCTTGCCGGCGGCCGATGAGCTGTCCGCGCGCAGGAAGGCCAGGGTAAACCCCGTGCCGGCGGCGGCGATCAGGAAGCCGCGCCGGCCCGGCGAAGGAGCGCGGGTCCCTGAATTTTCTTTCGGCAACTTAAACACCGGGCGCCTCCTGCATGCCGGCCGCCAGCTTGATCGCCTTGCGGATGCGCACATACGCCATGCAGCGGCACAGGTTGCCGCTCATGACGGCATCGATATTCGCATCGGTCGGCTGCGGATAATCTTTCAACAAGGTAGCCGCCTGCATGATCTGGCCCGACTGGCAATAGCCGCATTGGGGCGCCTGCGTGGCAAGCCACGCGCGCTGCAGCGGATGCGTGCCGTCCGGCGAAAGGCCTTCGATGGTGGTGATGGCGCAACCGGCCACGGCGGCAATCGGCGTGATGCACGAGCGCATGGCGCGCCCATCGACGTGCACGGTGCAGGCGCCGCACATGCCGATGCCGCAGCCAAATTTCGTGCCTTTCAAATGGGCTTCGTCGCGCAGCACCCACAGCAGCGGTGTTTCGGCATCGGCCTCGGTGCCGAAGGGCTGGCCATTGACGGTAATGTTATACATAAATATTTAAGACACTTTCAAGTATCACTTGCCGGCGCGCGCGCGTGCCACGGCCGCTTCCAGGTTCGTCCAGGCCGGCTGGTGGCTGCGGCTGCGGCGCAGATAGGCGGCCAGGTTGGCCACGTCGTTGTCCGTCAGCGAGGCGGCAAAGCCCGGCATCAGCACGCCGGACATGGCTTCGTCCTTGCCGATGCCATGCAATATCACCTGGATCAGGTTGGCGGGATCGGGCGCGCTGACGGCGCTGTTCAGGCTCAGTTCCGGGCGCAAGGCCGCGGGTTTTCCATCGCTGTTCGAATGGCACGCGGCGCAGGCGGCCACGTACAGGCTGGCGCCACGGTCGTTGTCGACCAGGCTGACGCGCTGCGAGCGTTCGATGCCGGCTTTCACCACGGCATCCGCATCCACCTTGCGCTGCTCGGCCCCGGCCACGCCGGCAAAATACACGGACAAGGCACGGATATCGCTGTCGGGCGAGGCGCCCATGCCTTCGTGCACGACGGCCGACATGGGACCTGCCGCCACGCCGTGCAAGGCCGTCGCCCCCGTGCGCAAAAAGGCGTACAGCTCGTCCTGCGTCCACGGCAAGGGCGCCGTGTTGGCGCCGGTCAAGGCCGGCGCATACCAGTGGTCGATGGACGCGCCCAGATAGGCCGAGCCGGCAAGCTCGGCGCCCAGCGCATTGCGCGGCGTGTGACAGGCGGCGCAATGGGCCAGACCCTCGGCCAGATAGCGGCCCCGGTTCCAGTCCAGCCCTTGCGCGGGATCAAGCTGAAAGCCGGCCGGCTTGAAAAACAGCAGCTTCCAGCCAGCCTGTAACGGCCGCAAGTTCAGGGGGGACGGCACGCTGTTGGCGGGCGCGGCCGCATACACGGGCGGGCGCGTCATGAAATACGCGTACAGGGCCGTCAGGTCGGCATCCGAGACTAGGTTGAAATGGGTGTACGGAAAGACGGGATACAAATGCGCGCCATCGCGGCCCACGCCTTCGCGCATGGCCCGCTGGAAGGCGGCCAGCGACCAGCGGCCGATCCCCGTCTGCCTGTCGGGCGTGATATTCGTCGCATAGATCGTGCCGAACGGCGTGGCCAGGCCGTGGCCGCCCGCGTACTCGGCGCCGCCCCTGGCCGTATGGCAGGCGGCGCAATTGCCCATGCCGGCCAGGATGCGGCCCCGCTCCACCACTTGCGGGGAAAAAGCCGTGGCGGCGGGCGGATCGATGGGCGCCAGCGCGGGGCGCCAGTAATACAGGTAGGCGGCCAGCGCCGCGACGATGAGCAATGCCAGCGACAGCAGCAGGCCGGTGAGGATTTTCTTGAGCAAAACAGGAACCAATGAAAAGTAAAGGCCAGGGTAAAAGCAAGGCGCACGGACCGCCAGCCAATGGCGGCCGCAACAAGGCCACGGTGACAATCTTACCGCGATTGTGACTTGTTGTATGTACGCAATGACACGGAGGTCGTGCCGCAGGCGGGCTGCGCCTTATAATCAGCGTTTCAGCACGCCGCCGCTTCTTCATGCATACCGTTACCATCATCCTCATCCTCGTGTTGACCGTCGTCCTGTGCGGCTTTCTCGCCCGCTCGCGCTGGGTCAAGCTGCCGCTGCCGCTGATCCAGATCGCCGGCGGTACGGGATTGGCCCTGTTTGGCGTGCAAGTGCCGCTCGATCCCGACATCTTCTTCCTGCTCTTCATTCCGCCGCTGCTGTTTCTCGATGGCTGGCGCATTCCCAAGGGCGCCTTCTTTTCCGACGCGCGCTCGATCCTGATGCTGGCCATCGGCCTGGTGCTGTTTACCGTGCTGGGCATGGGTTTCTTTATCGACTGGCTGATCCCCAGCGTGCCGCTGGCCGTCGCCTTCGCGTTGGGCGCCATCCTCTCGCCGACGGACCCCGTGGCCGTCTCGGCCATCGCGGCCGGCAACCCGATCCCGCCGCGCCTGATGCACATCCTCGAAGGCGAATCCTTGCTCAATGACGCTTCGGGCCTGGTCTGCTTCACGTTTGCCGTGGGCGCCATGATGACGGGCGGCTTTTCCATCGGCGCCGCCTCGCTGAGTTTCCTGCAGGAAGCGGGCGGCGGCATCGTCATCGGCCTGGGCATCTCCTGGGGCGTGGGCCTGGCGAATAAATGGCTGGTGAGCAAGGTTGGCGAAGAGCCTGGCCTGCAAATCCTGATCAGCATCCTGATCCCGTTCGCCGCCTACCTGGGCGCCGAGCAAATCCACGGCTCCGGCATCCTGGCCGCCGCCACGGCGGGCGTGTCCATGCATTATGCCGACCTGATCGGCCGTCCGCTGGCCGCCACGCGCACCCAACGCAAGGCCGTCTGGGATACCGTGCAACTGGTCTTGAATGGCGTGATCTTCGTCATGCTGGGCGCGCAACTGCCCGCCACCGTGGCCGGCTTGCCCGCCGCCTCCATGGAGGTAGGCGCCGGCAGCGCCTGGAAACTGCCGCTGTTCGTCATCGCCATCACGGTGGGGCTGACCTTCATGCGCTTCCTCTGGGTCTTCATCTCGATGAAACTGACCCTGTTCAAGCACCACAAGAAGGTGGCGGGCGAGCCGAAGGACGCGGCGCTGCTGGCGCGCCCCAGCCTGCGATTGCTGCTGGTGGCGTCGTTCGCGGGCGTGCGCGGCGCGCTGACCCTGGCCGGCATACTGACCCTGCCCTTGTTCCTGCCCGACGGCACGCGCTTTCCCGCGCGCGACCTCGTCATCTTCCTGGCCATGGGCGTGATTTTGCTGTCGCTGCTGCTGGCCAGCGTCACCCTGCCCCTGCTGACCAAGGGCCTCGTATTCGCGCCGCCCGCGCGCCGTTCGACGGAAGAGCGCAATGCCCGCGCCGCCGCCGCTGAAGCGGCCATCGCGCGGCTGGAAAAAGTGTGCGAAGGCATCGACAAGAATGACAAGCAGCAAGTCGTCACGGAGGCGGCCAACCGCCTGATCGAAGCCTACCGGCGCCGCCTCGCCTATGGCGAAAGCAGCAACGACGAGGCGATGCGCTTGCAGGAACTGGCCAAGGCCGAACGGGCGCTGCGCCTGGAAGCGCTCAATGCCGAGCGCGACGAGCTGTTCCGCCGCCGCATCTCGGGCGAACTGGACGACACCATCCATTTGCGCCTGCTGCGCGAAATCGACTTGCTGGAAGCGACACTGGAAGAATAGCAACACTTTAGCGCGCCACGGCAGTGTTGATAAGTAATTCTCATGGTAAAGAATGCAAGTTTTCACATTCGTGTTTATAATGCAAGGTTTATGGCGTCATGCCGTGATTTACTTTCAACACGGACTTCCGTACAGTCTGTGTTGCTGAGTAACTATTTGAATAGCCACCGACCTGCATAAAGACACCGACGCCGTGCCCTCCTCCCCCCGCCACCGGCAGCGCTCCACGCCGTCCGTCCTGCCCGCTGTCGTGCTGCTGGCCGCGCTGCTCGCCTGCGCTGCGCTGGCGCCGTGCGCGGCGTGGGCGCAAGCGGGCGCGGCGGCCGACGCCAGGCGTCCGGCCGAAGTGGCCCAGGTCCTGTTTGGCATCATCAGTTATGTGCGCTGGCCCGTGGCGCGCCAGGAAGTGCGCGTGTGCATGCTCGGTACGCCCCACTACGGCGCGGCCATCGTCGACACGCCCGCCTCCAGCCTGGGCCAGCGCATCCGCGTGAAAATCCCCGCGCTGGCAAGCGCTGCCAGCGAATGCGACGTCGTCTACCTGGGCAGCCTGCCCGAGGGCGAACGCGAGCATCTGCTGACGCAGATCATCGGCAAGCCGATTTTATCGGTCGCCGAACCGGGCACGGCCTGCACCGTGGGCACCATGTTCTGCCTGCGCCTGGCCGAGGGGCAGATCGGCTTTGACGTCAACCTCGACGCCATCGCCCGCAGCGGCCTGCGCGTGCATCCGAACGCCTTGCAAATTGCACGTCGCAAGGGACCGCCGCCATGAGCGCCCGCATGAGCAACAAGCCTGCCCGCAAGCCCCGCCCCACGCTCGACAGCGTGCTGCGGCGCGCCCACCTGAGCGTGTCGCTGATCGCCGTGCTGGCGGCCGGCCTGACCCTGACGGCCGTGGCGCTGCTGGCCCTGCGCGTGTATTCGGACCAGAACCTGCGCCTGGTGGCCCGTTCGATGAGCTACACGGTGGAAGGGGCCGTCGTCTTTGGCGACTCCCTGGCCGCTAGGGAAGCGCTGGCCCTGATCGGCGTCAATGAAGATATCGACCAGGCGCAGGTGAGCGACCAGGCCGGCAAGGTGCTGGCCCGCTGGGAACGGGGCGAGCACGGCACGCGCTACTACATCGAACGCGCGCTGACGGGCTGGATGCTGCCCGATTCGCTGACCTTCCCCATCACGCGCAACGAACAGGCGATCGGCAGCATCAGGCTGGTGCCGCACAGCCGCAGCCTGCTGCCCTTCCTGCTCAGCGGCCTGACCTGCCTGCTCGCTTGCCTGGTGCTGAGCCTGGTCGTCGCCGTGCGCCTGTCGCGCAGCATGGAAACGGAGATCACGTCGCCGCTGCGCCACCTGGCGGAAACGGCCCACCGCGTGCGGCGCGACCGTTCGTTCGAACTGCGCGTGCCGCCCGCCAATATTGCCGAGCTGAACCAGATCAATGACGACTTCAACGCCCTGCTCGACGAACTGGAAGCGTGGCAAAGCCACCTGCAGAAGGAACACGCTTCGCTGTCGCACCGCGCCAACCACGACAGCCTGACGGGCCTGTCGAACCGCGCCTTCATGGAAGCGGAACTGGAACGCGCCATCCTCGAAGCGCGGGTCGGCAATGGCAAGGTGGCCGTGCTGTTCCTCGACAGCGACCGGTTCAAGTACATCAACGACACCTTCGGCCATGCCTCGGGCGACCGCGTGCTGGTGACGATCGCCGCGCGCATCAAGCAGCAATTGCGCGAGGGCGACCTGGTGGCGCGCCTGGGCGGCGACGAATTCGCCATCGTGCTCAAGCCGCTGCGCAACAGCAGCGACGCCATGCACATCGCCGACAACATCATCGCCGCCATGGCGCAAGCCATTGAACTGCCCACCGGCAACAGCATCGTCAGCTCGCTGACGATCGGCGTGGCCGTCTTCCCCGATCACGCCATCGACGCCATCTCGCTGGTCGGCGCGGCCGACGAAGCCATGTACCGCGCGAAGCAGGCGCAGCGCGGCACGCGCCAGGTGGCGCGCCTGCCGCAACCCCATATTCACCCCTGAACCAAGGAGCAACACCATGCAATTCATCTACAAGCAATTACGTCGCGGCTTACTCGGCCTGTTCATGCTGGGCCTGCTGGCCGCCTGCCAAAGCACGCCAGAGACCAAGCCGCTGTTCAGCCCCGAGCAAGTCGCCACCCTGAAGGAGCAAGGCTTCAACCAGACCGACGAAGGCTGGGAACTGAGCTTTACCGACAAGCTGCTGTTCGAATTCGACGCCGCCAAGCTGACGCCGCCGAGCCGCATGGCCATCCAGAAAATCAGCGCCGCCCTGCTGAAAGTGGGCATCACGCACATGCGCGTGGAAGGCCATACGGACAACGAAGGCACGGAAGCGTACAACAACAAGCTGTCGCTGGCGCGCGCCAACGTGGTGGCCGACGCCATGAGCGCATCGGGCATTCCACGCGATAACATCAGCGTCAAGGGCCTGGGCATGAGCAAACCGGTGGCCTCGAATGCCAGCAAGACGGGCAAGGCGGAAAACCGCCGCGTCACCGTCATCGTCTCGGCCCCTTGACCATGGGCGTGCCCGCCGTGCGCTGGGTCGTGATGGGTGTGTCCGGCTGCGGCAAGAGCGCCGTCGGCAGCCTGCTGGCCGAGGCCTTGCACGTGCCCTACGTGGAAGGCGACGACGTGCATTCTCCGGAAAACGTGGCCAAGATGGCCGCCGGCATCGCGCTCGACGATGCCGACCGGGCCGGCTGGCTGGCCGCCCTGCGCGACCGGATCGCCACGGCCCGCGCGCAAGGCAGCGGCCTCGTCGTCTCCTGCTCGGCCCTGAAGCGCGCCTACCGCGACGTGCTGCGCGAAGGCGACCCGGCCCTGCGCTTCGCCCACCTGGACGGCCCGCGCGCCGTGCTGGAAAACCGCTTGCAGCGCCCCGGCCATTTCATGCCGGCCAGCCTGCTCGACAGCCAGCTGGCCACCCTGCAGCCGCTGCTGCCGGACGAAGCCGGCATGGTGCTCGACATCCGCCAGCCGCTGGCCGTGCTGGTCGCACAGATCCTGCAAGCGCCCTGACAGGCGGCCGCGCGGCTGGACAGCCCGCGCCCCCCTGTGTAGACTGGCGCGCACTTTCATGAGGGATTTCTATGAGCACACCAACGACAAAACCAGCACCAGGCCCGGAATTCTGGGAACGCGCCGACCAGGTCATCGCCCTGGCCAATGAACAATGCATGCACAGCGGCGGCAATGAAGTGGCCACCTCGCTGCTGTACGCGGCCGCCCGCTTCAACGCCTTCCTCGTCGCCAGCAAGAGCAACGACGTGGCCAAGATGCAGGAAGAGAAGGAAGGCGCCGTGGCCTTCTTCACGGAACAGTACAAGCGCATGCTGACCGACAACTTCAACGACTACATCACCAACTTCGACAAGTACACGCAACCGTCGTCGGCCCCCAAGGGCTGATGTCCGCAGCCAGCCTGGACGGCCACCGCGCCCGCGCCACCCATGCCGGCAGCGTACTGGACGGCACGGTGCGTTACGCGCCGCTGCAATCGCTGTGGCTGCTAGCCATGCTGGCCGGCGCCGTGACGGGCGCCCTGTGCTTCTTCAGCTGGGCCGGCTTGCTGCTGTTTGCGGCCGGCACGGCCGTCGTCCTGCTGTTCGGCCACTCGCTGGGCAGCCACCGCAAGCTGATCCACGACAGCTTTGCATGCCCCCAGTGGCTGGAATATACGCTCGTCTACCTGGGCGTGCTGGTGGGCCTCAGCGGCCCGCTGGGCCTGCTGCGCCAGCACGAACTGCGCGACTATGCGCAGCGCCTGCCCGATTGCCACCCCTATCTGCGCCACGGCGCCGGCTTCTGGCGTGATGCCTGGTGGCAATTATTCTGCCGCCTGGAACTCGACCACCCGCCGCACATCGCCATCGAGCCGCGCATCGCGCACGACCGCTTTTACCGTTTCCTGGAAAGAAGCTGGATGCTGCAGCAATTGCCGTGGGCCGTGCTGTGCTTCGCCTGGGGCGGCTGGGGCTTCGTCTGCTGGGGTGTCTGCGCGCGGGTCAGCGCCGGCGTGCTCGGCCATTGGCTGATCGGCTACTTCGCCCACAACCATGGGCAGATGCACTTTCATGTCGACGGCGCCGCCGTACAAGGCAGGAATATCCGCCTGACGTCGCTGCTGACCATGGGCGAATGCTGGCACAACAACCATCACGCGTATCCAGGCTCGGCCAGGCTGGGCCTGCTGCCGGGCGAATGGGACCCGGGCTGGTGGATGCTGCTGCTCTTGCGGCGCCTGGGCCTCGTGTCAGGCCTGCGCCTGCCGCACGATCTGGCGCCGCGGCCGGAACTGCGCCGCCTTGATGGCGCTGGCGGTCAGGCGTAGCCGCCGCCGGCCAGATAATTGTTCTTGACGCGCACATAATGCTCGGCCGAATAGCGCAGGTAGGCGATCTCCGCCTCGGTCAGTGCGCGCACCTTGGCGGCGGGCCGGCCCACATACAGATGGCCGCTTTCCAGCACCTTGCCCGGCGACACCAGGCTGCCAGCGCCCAGCATCACGTGCTTTTCCACCACCACGTCATCCATGACGATGCTGCCCATGCCGATCAGGCATTCGTCGCCAATCGTGCAGCCGTGCAGGATCACGGAATGGCCGATGGTCACGTAATTGCCGATGGTCAACGGAGAACCATCGGGCTTGGCCGCATTCCTGTGCGACACATGGCCCATGGAAAAGTCCTGGATATTGCTGCCCTCGCCGATGACGATGCGGTTGACGTCGCCGCGCAGCACGCTGTTGCACCAGATGGAACAGTCGTCGCCGATCTGCACATCGCCAATCACTTGCGCCGTGTCATGCAGGTAGACTCTTTCGCCCAGCACAGGACGGGTATTCAGGTAGGAACTGACAGGCATCGCTTTCTCGCTTTTCATTAATTAGTAGACATTCACACCCAGCCGGCCGCCAGCGCAAAAATCGCCAGGCCATGGGCCAGCGATGCGCCCAACAAGCCGGCACGGCAATATACCAGCCCCGCCACCACGCCTTCGATCACGGTGAACACGAGGATGGGCGCGCCCACCTGCGTGACGGTTGTGGCGAGAAAGGCGTGGCACAGGCCGAACAGCAGGCCCGACACCAGCGCCGCGCGCCAGGCGGGAAGCCAGGCGCGCAATTGCTGCTGCAGCAAGCCGCGGAACAGCAATTCCTCATAACAGTTGGCCGCCAGCGCAAAACCCAGCAGCAAGGGCAGCGTGGATGACGCGACGGGCGGCAAGGACGGCAAGCCGAACAGCGCTTTCAAGCCCGCCGCCAGCGCAACGATCACGCACGCGCCCGCCACGCCCAGCAATACGGACAGGGCTGGCCGCATGCCCAGCCAGCGGATCTGGCCGCGCGCCTCGCTTTCCAGCCAACACGTGCTTGCCACCAGCCCCAGCGACATGGCGCCCAGCGCCAGCAAGACCGGTGGCGGCGCCGTGAAGCGCAAGCCGCCCGCCGCCACTTGCCAGTAGCCGTGCGCCGTCATCGCGTCGCGCGCCAGCACGAAAAACAGGATATGCACGAGCACGCGCAGCAGCGGTACCGTCCGGGGAGCGGCCAGCAGCAAGGCGGCACAGACGAGGAAGGCAGGCGTGATCGCCAGCAGATACTGCGCCAGGGAAGTCAGGTCGTCCATCGCTCACATCGGAGAAAGTACGGTGCCAACGGGCACGGGCGCAGCAATTGTATGCGCCGCCTGGCAACATGGGCAACCTGTCTTGCTATGCCGCCTTGCGCCAGCCATGCATCAGCCCATGCGCAGCCAGCCCCGCCGCCAGTCCCCACAGGGCGCCGCCCACGCCCAGCAGGGTCACGTTCGCGGCCGTGGCCAGGAAAGTAATCAGGGCCGTTTCGCGCATGCGCGCGTCCGCCATCGCCTGCGCCAGGCTGTTGCCGATGGCGCCCAGCAGGGCCAGGCCCGCCAGCGCCGTGATGAAGGGGCGCGGCAAGACCATGAACAGGCTGGCCAGGGTCACGCCAAAGATGCCCACGAGGATGTACAGCACGCCGCACACCAGGCCCGCCACATAGCGCTTCGACGGGTCCGCATGGGCATCCTTGCCCGTGCAGATGGCGGCCGTGATGGCGGCCACATTGAAGGCGTGCGCGCCGAACGGCGCCATGAGCAGCGAACCGAGGCCCGTCACCGTCAAAATCGGATTGGCGCTGACGGCGTAGCCGTCATTGCGCAGCACCAGCATGCCGGGCATGTATTGCCCCGTCAGCGTAATCAGGAACAGGGGCAGCGCCACGCCCAGCAGCGACGCCACGGAAAAGCGCGGCATCTCGAACACGGGTGCGGCCAGGGCCAGTTCGATGCCTTGCGCATCGATGCGCCCCTGCGCCAGCAGCAGGGCCAGACCGATCAGCATGATGCCCACCACGGCAAAACGTGCCGTAAAACGACGCAGCACGGCGTACGACAGCAGCAATAAGACGACCAGCACGGGATCGGCGCTGGCGCCGCCAAACGCGTTGACGCCAAACTGCAGCAGGATGCCGGCCAGCAAACCGGCGGCGATGCCGCCAGGAATCAGCCGCACCAGGCGCTCGAAGGCGCCGGACATGCCCAGCACAATGAAGGCGATGGCGGAAATGATATACGCGCCGATCACCTCGGCATACGGCGTATGCGGCATGACGGTGGCCAGGAAAGCCACGCCGGGCGTGGACCAGGCCGTGATGATGGGAGCGCGGTAGCGGTAGCTGAGCCAGATGCCCGTCACGCCCACGCCGATGCTCAGCGACCAGACCCAGGACGCCGTCTGCGCGGCGCTCAGCTGGGCCAGCTGGGCCGCCTGGAACACCAGCACGAAGGTGCCGCCATAGTTTACGAGGACGGAGATGAAGGCGGCCATGGCGGGGGACGCCAGGTCGCGCCAGCGCGCCCGGTCGGCCATCGCGGCGGTGGTGGTGGTGGTGGTGGTTGCTGTCATGTGTATGCCCCTGCCATTGAAAGGGAGCATCTTAATGGTCGCATGGACTGCCCAGGCAGGCCAATTTCTTCACATACGGCAGACCACTTGCGCGCTCACCCCAGCGCTCACCCCAGCGCGCGCGCCAGGCGGACGATGCCGCTGTCGATCTCGTGCGGCGTGAGCGCCGCAAAGCCCAGCAGCCAGCCACCGCGTTCCGGTGGCGTCGCGTACAAGCGGCTCAGGCCCGGCAGCACGATGCCCGCCTGCGCTGCCAGGCGTAGCGTGTCCAGCTCGTCCCTGCCTTCGTGCAGCAGACATGGCATCTGCAAGCCGCCCGGCGGCAGCTGCGCCGTGACGACGTGCGGCAAATGCCGCTGCACGGCCTGCGCCATCGCATCGCGGCGCACGGCGTAGACCTTGCGCATGGCGCGCACATGGGCCGCGAAATGGCCATCGGCGATGAAACGGGCCAGTGTCAGCTGGTCCAGCTGCGGCGTATGACCATCGAGAATGCTGCGCGCATACGTCATCGGTTTCACCAGCGCGGGCGGCAGCACCATGTAGCCGATGCGCAGACCGGGATACAGCGACTTGGCGAAGGTGCCCAGGTAAATCGTGCGCTGCTGTGCGTCGAGCCCCTGCACGCAAGCCGTCGGCAAGCCCGCGTAGTGAAACTGGCTGTCGTAATCGTCTTCGATGATCCAGCCCTGGCGCTCGGCCGCCCAGGCAGTCAGCGCGAGGCGGCGCTCGAGCGCCAGGGTGGCGCCCGTCGGGTATTGATGCGACGGCGTGACATAAATCGTGTTGGCTCCGCTGCGGTCCGCGCGCAGGTGGTCGATGGACAGGCCATGCGCATCGACGGGCACGGGCACGATCTGCAATTGCGCCATCTCGAAGGCCTTGCGCGCGCCGAAATAGCCGGGATCTTCCATCAGGATGGGGCCATGCGCGTCGGCCAGCACCTGCGCGCACAGGTACAGGGCCTGGCGCGTGCTGCTCAGCACCAGCACCTGGCCGGCCGTGGCCCGCGCGCCCCGCTCCAGGTTCACATAGTCGGCGATGGCCTGCCGCAGCGGCTCGGCGCCTTGCGGGTCGCCGTGCAGCAGCATGCCCGCATGGTGTTCGCCGGCCGCCTGGCGCCGCAAGCGCTCCCACACGTCGAGCGGAAAGGCCCGCGTTTCCGGCAAGCCCGTGGCAAACGCCTTCACGCTTTGCTGGTCGGCCACGCCGCCGCTGGCGAGTATCTGCGCGCCGCGCGCGCTGAGCGCCACCGGCTGCGCGGACAAGGACGGCAGCGTCGTCGCAGGCTTGCCCAGCAAGCTCGCGCCTATCGTCGGCGAGACGAAACTGCCCGATCCCGCCTGCCGCCGCAGATAGCCATCGAGACGCAGCTGCGCATACGCCATTTCCACCGTGTCGCGCGACACGCCCAGCGATTGCGCCAGCGTGCGCGTGGCCGGCAGGCGCACGCCGGGCGCCAGCACGCCGTCGAGTATCAGCTGGCGTAGCGCGCGCTGCACGCGCACGCGCAGGTCGAGCGCCGCCAGTCCGGGAGCGGCGAGGCGGATTTTCAGGGTGTCGAGTTCGAACTGCGGCGTCATATGGCCTTGGCGCGCGCCGCATCCACGGCCGCCATGCTGCTGGCCAGCGAAAAGCCGTGCTGCTGCAGCACCGCCACCAGCTGTTCGCCGGCGCAGCCCAGGCGCAGGTTTTCCGCCACCCAGTCCTGCCACTCGCGGCTGATGTCCGGCATCGGTTCATCGTCCAAGGTCAGACCGAGTATGCAGCTGGCCAGCAAGCCGTTGATGCGCTTCGTGTCGATCAGGTGCTGCACCACCGCGTGGCCCGAGTGGGGGAACGGATGCAGGGTGCAGCGGCCGAAGGCGGCCAGGCGCTGTGCGTGCATGGCGTCGAGGTTGACCGATTCGCTGGCGCCCGTGCCGGGATTGGCCACGTCAGGCCGGGTGCCGAACAGCAGGTGCATCCGCGTATATTCGGTGGCCCTGGCGCGGCACAGGGCCGCCAGGTCGTAATAACCGGAGGTCGGAGGATCCTGCGCCAGCGACTCCATCACGGGCAGCCAGCGCAGTTCGTGGTACAAACGCGCCTGCTGCACGTCAAGAAAAGACAGCGGCCCGAAGGCGACGATTTGCTGCGCCTCGAGCAGCAAGCCATACATGACGGCCGCGTAACCGCCCATGGACTGGCCGAGGGTGGTGACGGTACTTGGCGCGATGCGGCGCACGAGCTCGCGCAAGGCTTGCGCCGTTTCGTCGACATGATTGCCCAGCCCCGCGATGCGGCGGTGGTACCAGGCGTTACCCGAATCGCGCACGAGGATCTTGTTCAGCGGCTGGCCGCTGGCCTGCTCCAGCTTTCTCAGGCGCCCGTAGAAATCGAAGGCGGGACGCGTCGTCCACGAGACGAAGCCGAAGGCGATGACCAGCGGCGCGCCGGGCACGATACGGTCGATCAGCACGTCGTCGCCAGTGGTGGCGACCAGTCGGTTATCCAGCGCTTGCGCTTCCAGCATCGGCCCGGCTCCCCGATCAAGGTTAAAACAATGGAAAGCATGAGTGTAATGCCAGGACTGGCAAAATGGAAACAATCGCCGCTGCCGTGCGCTGAACGGCACGGAAAACCTGCTAGTCTGCGGGCATTCCACCCCTCACAGGAGACTTCCATGCTGCATCACCTCAAATACCTGTCCCTCGCCGCCGCCATCGCCATGGCCGGCGGCTGCGCCGCCACCTCCGACAGCGCCAGGCCGGACACGGGCCTGACGCCCACGTACAGCCTGACGAATACCTACTGGAAGCTGACGGAACTCGATGGCGCCCCCGTGACGATGGCGCCCGGGCAGGAGCGCGAAGTGCGCATCACGCTCACCGACGATGGCAAGGTCCATGGTTTTACGGGCTGCAACCAGGTCATGGGCGGCTACACGCTGGCCGGCACGGCCCTGCGCTTCACGCAGCTGGCGGGCACGCGCATGGCCTGCCCGCCGCCGCTGATGCAGCTGGAAAGCGCCGTGCTGGCCAATTTGAACAGCGTGACGGGCTACCGTTTCGATGGCGAGTACCTGATCCTGCTCAAGGATGGCGCGCCCGTGGCCAGGTTTGAATCGGTCTACCTGTGAAATAAAAACCGGCTGCCGTTACAATGGCTTCCAGCCCATCAATTGGAAGGAAGCCATGTCCGCACTGCCCTCGCCGTCGTCATCCCCAACACCATCGGCCGCCGGCCGCTACCGGGCTTTTCTTTTTGACATGGACGGCACCGTCATCAATTCCATCGCCGCCGCCGAACGCATCTGGGGTACCTGGGCACAGCGCCAGGGCCTCGACGTGGCTGCCTTTCTGCCCACCATCCATGGCGCGCGCTCGGTCGACACCATCGCCAAACTGCGCTTGCCCGGCGTCGATGCGCAGCGCGAGTCGCAGGGCATCACGGAGGCGGAAATCATCGATGTGGAAGGGATTATTGAAATCGCGGGCGCGCTGCGTTTTTTGACGTCGCTGCCGCCCGCGCAATGGGCCATCGTCACCTCGGCGCCGCGCGCGCTGGCCACGGCGCGCCTGAAGGCGGCCGGCATGCCCATTCCCGCGATCATGGTGACGGCGGAAGACGTCAAGGCCGGTAAACCAAAACCCGATTGCTACCTGCTGGCGGCGCAAAAACTGGGCGTGGCGCCAGTGGATTGCCTGGTCTTCGAGGATGCCTCGGTCGGCATCGAGGCGGGAGAAGCGGCCGGCGCGAAGGTCATCGTCGTCACTGCCACGCATGCGCACCCGCTGGCCACGCGCCATCCGGCCATCGCCAGCTATGAAGGCATCGTGGCGACCGTCGATGGCGATGGCTTTATTGTCCTGGCCGAGACGGCTGCAGCACCCGCGACAAGATAGCCTGCTCGAGCGCGGCGAAATCCGCATGGCCGCGCTGACGGGGGCGCGACAAGTCCACCCGCACATCCAGGGTGATCTGGCCATCCTCGATCAAGAGCACGCGGTCGGCCAGCGCCACCGCTTCGGCCACGTCGTGCGTCACCAGCACGGCCGTAAAGCCCCGCGCCAGCCACAGCGACTCGATCAGCTGCTGCATCTCGATGCGCGTCAAGGCGTCGAGCGCGCCCAATGGTTCGTCGAGCAGCAGCAGTTGCGGCTCGTGCACGAGGGCGCGCGCCAGCGCCACGCGCTGCTTCTGCCCGCCCGACAGGGCCGACGGCCAGTCGTCCGCCCGCTCGGCCAGGCCCACCGTCCACAGCGAGGCGGCCGCCGCGCCGACGGAACGGGGCAAGCCCAGGGCCACGTTGTCGAGCACCGTCTTCCATGGCAGCAGCCGCGATTCCTGGAACATGATGCGGATGTCGGGCGCCCCGACACCGCTGCCGATGGCGACGCTGCCTTCATCGATGCTTTCCAGCCCCGCGATCGCACGCAGCAAGGTGCTCTTGCCGCAGCCGCTGCGTCCCACGATGGCGACAAATTCGCCCGCCTCGAGCTGCAGGTCGACGTTTTTCAGCACGGGGCGGCTGGTGTAGGATTTGCTCAGGTTTGCCAGTTCCAGGGGGACGCCACGCCGTTGCAAAGGGGTGGATGGCGCCGTCTTCGCCTGCGGCGGCGCGCTGGCCGGGTCGTACTGCACGAAGTGCGACAAAAAATCCGTTTCGATCTGGATGGGGGCAAGCAGCATGGTGTCCTCTTCAATCATTAGCGGTAAGCGGGATTCCAGCGCAGGCAGTGGCGCTCCAGCCGGCGCGAGAACATATCGGCCAGCTTGCCCAGCAAGGCGTACAGCAAAATCCCCACCAGCACCACGTCCGTTTGCAAGAATTCGCGCGCATTCATGGTCATGTAGCCGATGCCGGCCTGCGCCGAGATGGTTTCGGCGACGATCAGCAGCACCCACACGAGCCCCAGCGAAAAGCGCACGCCGACCAGGATGGAGGGCATGGCGGCCGGCAGGATGACGTCGCGGTACAAGGGCCAGCCGGACAAGCCATAGCTTTTCGCCATTTCGATCAAGCCCTGGTCGGCCGAGCGGATGCCGTGGAAGGTGTTCAGGTAGACGGGAAAGAAGACGCCGACGGCCAGCAGGAAGAGTTTCGCCGTCTCGTCGATGCCGAACCACAGGATCACCAGCGGAATCAGGGCCAGTGCGGGGATGTTGCGCACCATTTGCAACGTCGTGTCGAGCAGGGTTTCCGCGTGGCGGAAGCTGCCCGTCAATAAGCCCAGCAGCAAGCCCAGTCCCGCGCCGATGACAAAACCCACCGTCGCGCGCCACAAGCTCGTCTTCAGGTGCAGCCACAATTCGCCCGACACGGCCAGATGCCAGAAAGCCTTCGCCACGGCCCACGGCTCGGGCAGGATGCGGCTCGACAGCCAGCCCCACTGCGCCGCCAGCTGCCAGGCCAGCAGCAGCGCCACGGGCAAGGCCCATGGCGCCAAGGCATTGCGCCATGGCGTGCCGGGCAACCTCTTGACGGCGGCCGTCTCCATCTCAGGCCGCCTTTTTCTGCGGCGCGGCCGGTACGATATTGCTGGCCATGACTTCGCCGAAGGGGCCGCTCAAGGATTGCTCGCCCACGGCCTTGCCCTTGCCCAGCAGCGGGAACACCAGTTCGGCGAAACGGTACGACTCTTCCAGGTGCGGGTAGCCCGAGAAAATGAAGGTGTCGATACCCAGGTCCGCGTATTCCTGCATGCGCGCCACCACGGTCGGACCGTCACCGACCAGGGCCGTGCCCGCGCCGCCACGCACCAGGCCCACGCCGGCCCACAGGTTGGGCGACACTTCGAGCTTGTCGCGCCGCCCGCCATGCAGGGCCGCCATCCGTTGCTGGCCCACGGAATCCATCTTGCCGAACGCCGCCTGCGCCTTGGCGATGATGTCGTCGTCCAGGTGGCTGATCAATTCATCAGCCGCGCGCCAGGCCGCCTCGTTCGTCTCGCGCACGATCACGTGCAATCGGATGCCAAACCGTACCGTGCGGCCTTTTTTTGCGGCGCGCGCGCGGATGTCGGCGATTTTCTCGGCGACTGCGGCGGGCGGCTCGCCCCACGTCAGGTACACGTCCATCTGCTCGGCCGCCAGTTCGTGCGCCGGCTCCGACGAGCCGCCGAAATACAGGGGCGGATACGGTTTCTGCACGGGCGGATACAGGGTTTTCGCGCCCTTCACCTGGATATGCTTGCCCTCGAAGTCGTAGCCGGCCGCGCCGCCCTCGCCCGCCAGGGTGGCGCGCCACACCTTGATGAATTCATCGGAGATTTCATAGCGCCTGGCGTGGTCGGCAAACAGGCCGTCCGCTTCCAGTTCGCCCTGGTCGCCGCCCGTGACGACATTGATCAGCAGGCGCCCGTTCGACAGGCGGTCGAAGGTGGACGCCATGCGCACGGCCAGGCCGGGCGTGGACAGGCCGGGGCGCACGGCCACGAGGAACTTGAGCTTTTGCGTCACGCTGATCAGCGACGATGCCACCACCCACGCGTCTTCGCAGGAGCGGCCCGTGGGCAGCAGCACGCCGTCGTAGCCCAGCGTGTCGGCGGCCACGGCCACCTGGCGCAAGTAATCGGCATCGACGGGGCGCGCGCCCTGCGACGTACCCAGGTAGCGGCTGTCGCCGTGGGTCGGGATAAACCAGAAGACATTCAATGACATGATATTTGTTCCTTATTTTGCGCTGGTGGCCAGCTGGCGCGCCGGCAGCAGCGCATCCTTGACAAGGATGGGTTTCGGGATCAGCTTCAGGCTGGAAAAGGCGTCGGCCACCCTTTGCTGCGAGGCGATGACGTCGGGCGACACGGGTTTGACGCCATACGCATAGCGCGAGGCGGCCAGCGCCACCACATCCTTGCCCAGCCCCGTCTGCGCCGACAGGATCGTCGCCACCTCGTCCGGATTGTTGCGGCCCCAGTCATCGACCTTGGCCACTTCGTCGAGCACGATACGCAGGATCTCGGGATTTTTTTCCGCATACGTGCGCGAGGCGAGATAAAACTGGTAATTCGCCACCAGGCCCTTGCCATCGGCCAGCACGCGGGCGCCCAGCTGCTTTTCGGCGGCGGCCAGGAACGGGTCCCAGATGGCCCAGGCGTCCACGCTGCCCCGCTCGAAAGCGGCGCGCGCATCGGCCGGCGGCAGGAACACGGGCTGGATGTCGGCGTACGCGACGCCTGCCTTTTCCAATGCCTTCAACAGCAGGTAATGCACGTTCGAGCCCTTGTTCAGGGCGATTTTCTTGCCCTTCAAGTCGGCCAGGGTGCGCAAGCCCGAACCCTTGGGCACGACGATGGCTTCGCTGGCGGGCGACGCCGGCTCATTGCCGACATACACCAGGTTGGCGCCGGCCGCCTGGGCAAAGATCGGCGGCGCCTCGCCCACGGTACCGAAATCGATGCTCCCCACGTTCAAGCCTTCGAGCAGCACGGGGCCGGCCGGGAACTCCGTCCATTTCACGCCCACGCCCTGCTCGGCCAGGCGTTTTTCCAGGGTGCCGCGCCCCTTCAACAAGGTCAGGGTGCCGTATTTCTGATAACCGATGCGGACCTCCCCCTTGGCCTGCGCCTGCGCCGTGGCCGGCATGCCGGCCGCCATCACGCCGGCAGCGGCGGCAAACAGCAAGCCCAGAGTGGTACGGCGCGAGAGGCGTTGTGCGTGGCGGTGTGTCATGGCGGTTCCTTGGTCGGTGAATAATCAGGCGGCTTGATACTGGGGGGCGTAAGGCTGGTCTTGCAGCGAACGCACGGGTAACGAGATATCGACTGGCGCGGGCGGACGCCGCCCCTGCAGCACGAACAGGCCGGTGGACAGCTCCTCGATACCGGCCTGCACGCGCGCGGCGATCGGCGCGTCCAGGCTCAAGCCCCCCTCTTCGTGCCACGCCAGCTGCTGCGCATTCGCATAGATGCTGGTGAAGACCTGCTTGGCGCCCAGCGCATGCAGCACGGGACGCAGCGCATAGTCGAGCGCCAGGGTGTGGGCGTGGCCGCCGCCCGTGGCCAGCGGCAGCACCAGCTTGCCGGCCAGGCCATCTTGCGGCAGCAGGTCGAGGAAGGCTTTCAGCAAGCCTGTATAGGACGCCTTGTAGATGGGCGTGGCGATCACGATGGCGTCGGCATCGGCCACGGCGCGCACGGCGCGGGCGATCGCCGCGTCGTCGTAGTCGGCCAGCAGCAGGGCGCGCGCCGGCAGGTCGCGCACGTGCAGCTTGGCGTAGCTGTGGCCCTGCAGCGCCAGCTGTTCGCCGATATGCAGCAGCAAACGGCTGGAACTCGATGGGAGTTGCGGGCTGCCGCCCAATAACAAGATGCTCATGTGATGCCCGTCCCTGTACGTGATGGTTTGATTTGGCTACTTGGATGCTTGCAGCCTATCGCCATCAGCGGCCCGATAAAACGAATGCTTTCGCGCTTCGATATGCGTTTTTTGTCTATCCGGGCCTGACGCCCCGCAAGCGAAGACGCTCCTCCCCGCATGGCTTTTTTCGCATATCCATGTGCGGTTTTCTTCGTGTACGGCGCGCCCCCGGCGGTGCAATATCGGCCTCATCGTCTTTCTGGAATGTCACCCATGTCTAGCGTTTTTCTCCATGCCGCCCGTCCCCAGCCGCCTGTGCCGGAACCCCTGCAGGACGCCATCAGCATCGCCACGTTGCTGGCCGCGCGCCTGGCCGAAACGGCCAATGCCCGCGACCAGGCCGGCGGCCATGCGGCGCAGGAACGCGAATGGCTGCGCGAGTCAGGCTTGCTGACCCTGTCGATTCCCGTGGAATTCGGCGGCCAGGGCGCGTCGTGGCCCCTCGTGTACCAGGTGATCCGCATCCTGGCGCGGGCCGACAGCGCGCTGGCGCATGTCTTCGGCTTCCACCATCTGCAACTGGCGGGCCTGCAGCTGTACGGCAGCGCGCAGCAGCAGCGCCGCCTGCTCACCCTGACCGTCGACGAGCGCCTGTTCTGGGGTAATGCCTTGAATCCCCTCGACAAGCGGGTCGCGGCCAGCGACAGCGGTGACGGCTACGTCCTCGATGGCATCAAGAGCTTTTCTTCCGGTTCCGTCGGCTCCGACTGGCTGACCGTCTCCGCCTGGCACGCGCCCACGCAGACGGCGCTGATCGCCGCCCTGCCCACGCGCCAGGATGGCGTGACCGTGCAGGCGGACTGGGACGCCTTCGGCCAGCGCCAGACGGACAGCGGCAATGTGCATTTCCAGGCCGTCGCCCTGCCGCGCGAGCTGGTGCTGCAGGCGCCCGCGCAGGCCGCCACGCCGCAAGCCACCGTGCGCTCGCAGATCGCGCAGCTGATCATGGCGAATCTCTACCTGGGCATCGCCGAAGGCGCGTTCGAGGCGGCGCGCCGCTACACGGGCGAGCAGGCGAAAGCCTGGTTTGCCTCGGGCGTGGCGCAAGCGACGGATGACCCTTTGATACAGCACCGCTACGGCCAGCTGTGGCTCTTGCTGCGCCCCGCGCAAGTGCTGGCCGACGCGGCGGCGCAGGAACTGGAAAAGGTCTTCCGCAAGGGCGCGCTGGTCACGGCGCGCGAACGGGGCTTGCTGGCCGTGGCCGTGGCCGAGGCGAAGTGCCTGTCGCACAAGGCGGGACTGGAGATCAGCAGCCAGATGTTCGAACTGACGGGCGCCCGCTCCACCTCGGCCCAATACGGCTTCGACCGCTACTGGCGCAACGTGCGCGTGCATACCCTGCACGACCCCATCGACTACAAGCTGCGCGACCTGGGACGCTTTGCCTTGACCGGCACGGTACCTGAGCCAACCGCGTACTCGTAAAACCACGGCCTGGGCGAATCGATACATTTGCGCCGCAGGCAATTTAACGGACTTCCGGGGTCAGACCCGGCGGGTCTGACCCCAGTTCTTCACTAAGCAGGAGTTAACATGACCATCGCCCGCCGCAGCATCGTCCTCACCGCCCTGACCCTGGCCTTGACGGCCAGCTTCGCCCACGCCAAGGACCCGAAAGACATCACCATCGGCACCAGCGCCGGGCCGTACGCGGACCAGATCAAGCTGGGCATCAAGCCTATCCTGGAAAAGCAGGGCTACAAGGTCAAGCTGGTCGAGTTCAACGATTACATCCAGCCAAACTTCGCGCTGGCGGAAGGTTCACTCGACGCCAACGTGTTCCAGCACATCGTCTACCTGAAAAAATTCGCGCTCGAGCACAAGCTGGCCCTGACGGACCTGATCACGATCCCCACGGCGCCGATCGCCATCTACAGCAAGAAGCACAAGACGCTGGACGACGTGAAGGAAGGCACGACCGTGGGCTTGCCGAACGATCCGACCAACCAGGCGCGCGCGCTGGTGCTGCTCGACCAGCTGGGATGGATCAAGCTGCGCGCCAGCTTCGACCCCGTGCGCGCGTCGGAAAAGGATATCGCCGTCAACACGAAGAAAATCAGGCTGCTGCCGCTGGAAGCGGCGCAGCTGCCACGCTCGCTGGGCGACACCGATTACTCTTTCATCAACGGCAATTACGCGCTGGCGTCGGGGCTGAAACTGACGGACGCGCTGGTGGCCGAGAAGATCTCGCCCAACTACATCAACCTGGTGGCCATCCGCACGGCCGACAAGGACAAGCAGTTCGCGAAAGACCTGGCGGCCGCCTACCGCTCGCGCGAATTCCTCGACATCACGAATAAACACTTTGCCGGCTACTCGAAACCCGACTACCAGCAAGCCTTGCAGACGGCGGCCAAATAAGCCATGGCCAAGACGATACGCTTCAACGCCTTCCAGATGAATACCGTCGGCCACCAGTCGCCGGGACTGTGGACGCATGCACGCGACCGCAGCCACCGCTATACCGATCCTGCACACTGGACGGAACTGGCGCGGCTGCTGGAAGCGGGCCTGTTCGACGCGGTGTTTCTCGCCGACGTGCTGGGCGTGTATGACGTGTACCGGGGCAGCCTCGATGCGGCCCTGGAACACGGCGTGCAGGTGCCGCTGAACGACCCGCTGGCCCTCGTGCCCATCATGGCGCAGGCCACCACGCACCTGGGTTTCGGCGTCACCTGCGCCCTCACCTATGAACATCCGTACACGTTCGCGCGGCGCATTTCCACCCTCGACCACCTGACCGGCGGCCGCATCGGCTGGAATATCGTCACCGGCTACCTCGACAGCGCGGCGCGCAACCTGGGCTTGCAACAGCAACTGGGTCACGACGAGCGCTACGACCTGGCCGACGAGTACCTCGACGTCGTCTACAAGCTGTGGGAAAAGAGCTGGGACGACGACGCCGTCGTCAACGACAAGGCGCGCGGCATCTACGCCGATCCGGCCAAGGTCCATCCGATCAACCATGCCGGGCGCCACTACCAGGTGCCCGGCATCCATTTGTGCGAGCCGTCGCCGCAGCGCACGCCGCTGCTGTACCAGGCGGGCACCTCGCCGCGCGGCACGCGCTTCGCGGCGCGCCATGCGGAAGCGACGTTTGTCAGCGGTCCCAGCAAGACGGTCGTCAAGCGCTACGCCGACGACTTGCGCGCCGCCGTGCGGCAAAGCGGGCGCGATGGCGAAGCGCTGCTGATCTACGCCCAGGCGCTGGTCATCACGGGCGCCACGGAGGCAGAAGCACGCGCCAAACACGCCGACTACTTGCGCCACATCAACATCGAGGCGGCGCTGGTGCTGCTGTCGGGCTGGACGGGCGTCGATTTCAGCCGCTATCCGCTCGACGCCACCATCGACTACATCGATTCCCCGGCCGGACGCTCGGCGCTGGCCTCGTTCAGCCAGGCCGACCCGGACCGCACGTGGACGGTGCGCGAGGCCGCCGAATACATCGGCCTGGGCGGGCGCGGCCCCGTGCTCGTGGGCGACGCGCGCCAGGTGGCCGACCAGCTGGAAAGCTGGCTGGACGAGACGGGCATCGACGGCTTCAATCTCGCCTTCGCCGTGGCGCACGACAGCATGGCCGACGTGGTGACCCACATCGTGCCGGAACTGCAGCGGCGCGGCCGCTACCGCACCCGCTACGAGGAAGGCAGCTTGCGCCACAAGGTCTTCGGCCAGGGCCCGCGCCTGCCCGCCAGTCACGCGGGCCGCCAGGTCAGCATCGCGCCTTTGGCCCCGCCCGGCGCCACGCTCGCCGCCGCCTGAGCGTACGCCATCCGGACGACAGCCTGTCCGGCATCGCTGCCAGCGTTTGCGTCGCGCCCCGTTCCGTGTCAGCATATGTCACACTGGCAACACGGATAAGGATCACAATGCCCCCCACACCACCACGCGCGCTGGTTCTGGCCCTGCTGCTGGCCAGCTCCGCCGCCCAGGCGCAAACACCTGCCCCAGCCACGCCGCCGACGCCGGACTGCGAGGTCTGTGCCACCTGGAATGCCGACCAGACGCCATTCCGCATCTTCGGCAATACCTATTATGTGGGCGTGAAAGGCCTCAGTTCCGTGCTCATCACGTCGCCGCAGGGCCATGTGCTGATCGACGGCGGCTTGCCGGAATCGGCGCCGAAGATCATCGCCAATATCGCCACGCTGGGTTTTCGCATCGAGGACGTCAAGCTGATCCTCAATTCGCACGGCCATATCGACCACGCGGGCGGCCTGGCCGAGCTGCAGCGGCGCAGCAATGCGCTGGTGGCCGCCAGCCCGTCGGCCGCGCTGGACCTGGCGTCGGGCGAAGTGGGACCGGACGACCCGCAATACCACGCGCTGCCCAAGTACCCGCCCGTCAAGGACATGCGTCTGGCGCGCGACGGCGGCCAGTTCAATGTCGGCCCCATTCAACTGACAGCGCACGCCACGCCGGGCCACACGCCCGGAGGCCTGAGCTGGACGTGGCAATCGTGCGACGGCCCCCGCTGCCTGAACATGGTCTACGCGGACAGCCTCAACACCGTCTCGCGCCCCGGCTTCAAGTTCAGCGCCAGCAGCGAGTATCCGAACGCGGTGGCGGACCTGCACCACAGCTTCGAGACCCTGGAAAAGCTGCCTTGCGACGTGCTGATCTCGGCCCACCCGGAAGCGTCGCAGCTATGGGAACGCCTGGAAGCGAGCGCCACGGCCGGCAGCGAGGCCTTCGTCGACCCGCAGGCCTGCCGCGCCTACGTGGCGGCGGCGCGCACCCTGCTCGAGGCGCGGCTGGAGCAGGAAAAGCAGCCGTGAACTTGTCAACCGTGCACGCCGGCGCGGCGCGTATCTGCTAATCTGGCGCCATTCATTTGAAGAAGGAAATGCCATGTTCAAGATCGCCAGACTGATTCCCCTCGCCGCCATCGTCGCCATCACGGCCGGCTGCGCGCAAACGCCCGTGCGCAGCGACGCCGCCGCCGCAGCCCCCGGCGCCACCTCGCCCGCCAAGCCGGCGCCGAAGCTGGCGGGCACGCAGTGGAAGCTGAAGGAATTGAAGGGCAAGAAAATCGTGCGCAAGGCGCCCGAGCAGCGCGACGTGACCCTGCTGCTGGCCGAAGGCCGCGCCAGCGGCAACAGCGGCTGCAACCAGATGATGGGCGGCTATACCAGCGACGGCATCAGCACCCTGGCCTTCTCGCAGCTGGCCGGCACCATGATGATGTGCCAGCCGCAGGACATGGACCTCGAGCGCGAACTCCTGACCACCCTGGGCGAAGTCAATGGCTACCGCTACGCGGACCAGGAATTGCTGCTGCTGAAGGATGGCGTGCCCGTGGCCCGCTATGAAGCGCTGACGGTGAAGTAAACCCAACCGCAAATACCGGGGTCGTACCCTGAGGGTACGACCCCAGTTTCTGCGCTGGGGTTCGTTTTTCCTTTCATTCTTTTCAATCGTTGCGCATCTGCGCCTGCGATACGTTACTCTCAGGCGGCACGCTCTGCGTCAGCCACACATTCCCCCCGATAGTCGATCCCGCGCCGATGGTGATGCGCCCCAGCACGGTCGCGCCCGCGTAAATCACCACGTCATCCTCGACGATGGGGTGGCGCGGCGTGCCCTTGATCAGCGCGCCGGAAGCATCGGCGGGAAAGCGCTTGGCACCCAGGGTGACGGCCTGGTACAGTCGCACGCGCTGGCCGATGATGGCCGTCTCGCCGATCACCACGCCCGTGCCATGGTCGATGAAGAACGATGCGCCGATGTGCGCGCCCGGGTGGATGTCGATGCCCGTCAGGGTGTGCGCGATGTCGGCGATCAGGCGCGCCAGGAACGGCGCACCGAGCGCGTGCAGCTGGTGGGCCAGGCGGTGGTACAAGATGGCGATGGTGCCCGGATAGCACAGCATGATCTCGGCCACCGAGGTGGCGGCCGGGTCGCCCGCATAGGCCGCCTGCACGTCCGACACCAGCAGGGCGCGGATGTCGGGCAGGCTGGCGGCGAAGGCGCGCGTGATGTCGCGCGCCTGCTGCGCCAGCGCCGCGTCGTCGCTGGCGCCGTTCTGTTCATCGCCAGCTGGTATGGAAAATAGCAAGCCGCGCCGCACCTGCTCGCTGAGTCGGTTCAGAGTCGTGTTCAGCGTGTCGCCGACAAAATAGTCGATGCTTTCATCGGTCAGATTCGGACGCCCGTAATGCGTGGGGAACAGGGCCGCCGACAGGCCGTTGACGATGGTGGTGAGCGCTTCGCGCGACGGCAGTTCACGCACCCTGCCGTTATGGCGGATCTTGTGCTTGTCTTCGCGCGAGCTGCGCAAGGCCTGGATCACGGGTCCCAGATTCCACTGGGCCGTGTCGTCGGCGGGCGCCGCCGGATAAATACTGTGCATGGCGTATCACTTCCAAAAAACGGCAAACAAGCCGGGTCGCCCCAGCTTAGCGGTGACGGCAAGCGGTGCAAACGAAGAATTTCAAGGTTCCATATACGAAAAACGCATATGGATGGCAGACCGCCGCGGCGCCGGACCCGATTCCCGCCGCTAGCGTAAAATGACGGACTAACAAAAACACTCTTCCACATGACTAAATTATTAACCTGGATTTTGGCGGGCCTGGCGATGGTCGGACCGCTTGCAATTGACACCTATCTGCCGTCTTTCCCCGCCATCACGCAAGATTTCAATGCCAGCCCCCTGCTGGTGCAGCAGACCCTGAGCTTTTTCCTGTTCACGTTCGCCTTCATGATGCTGTTTTACGGCACCCTGTCCGATTCCTTCGGCCGCCGTCCCGTGATCCTCGTTTCGCTGGTGCTGTATGTGATCGCCTCCGTGGGCGCCGCGCTGGCGCCGTCGCTGGGCTGGCTGCTGGCCTGGCGCGTGCTGCAGGGCCTCTCGGCGGGCGCCGGTTCCGTGATCGGCCGCGCCATCGTGCAAGACCGCTATTCCGGCGCCGCCGCGCAGAAAATCCTCTCGCACATCATGATGGTGTTCGCACTGGCGCCGGCCATCGCGCCCGTGCTGGGCGGCTGGCTGCAGGTCAGCCTGGGCTGGCGCTGGATTTTCTGGTTCCTCACTGCTTTCGGCGTGCTGATGTTCGTCGTCGTCTGGCGCGCGCTGCCGGAAAGCCTGCCGAAGGAGCAGCGCCACGCCTTCCACCTGGGCGGCATCGCCGTCAATTACTGGAAAGTGCTGTGCCACCGTCAGTTCCTGCTGCTGTCGACGGCCATCGGCGCCGCCTTTGGCGGCTTCGCCCTGTACATCGGCTCGGCCGCCTACTTCATCATCAACATCCTGCATTTGCCGGAAACGGCCTTCGCCTGGCTGTTCATTCCCCTGATCAGCGGCATGGTGTTCGGTTCGGCCCTGTCGGCGAAAATCGCCCACCGCTACAGCCAGGGCCAGATGATCTGGGCCGGCTTCATCTTGATGCTGATCGCCGCGCTGGCCAACATCGGCTACAACTATGTGTTTGCCGCCGAAGTGCCATGGGCCGTGCTGCCGCTGTTCTTCTACTCGTTCGCCCTATCGATCGCCATGCCGCCGATGACCCTGATGGCCCTGAACCACTTCCCCAACAACAGCGGCCTGGCGTCGTCGATGCAGTCGTTCATCCAGATGCTGCTGTTCGCGCTGGTCTCGGGACTGGTGGCGCCGCTGCTGTTTGACAGCGCCCTGAACCTGGCGTATGGCGTGATGGCAGGGCTGCTGGTGAGTTTGGTTTGCTGGGTGTTTGCGCAGGGCAAAGCCGAAACGTAGGTCGGATTAGCGCAAAGCGCGTAATCCGACAACATTGTTGGCGGGTGACGTCGGATTACGCGCAAGCGCTAATCCGACCTTGTATTATTCCCCTCATGCCGTTCGTGGTATTGCGAACGGTATCGACCGCTGTCAAAATCTTG
>NZ_JBXAHC010000024.1:0-60399 GCF_058794735.1 Janthinobacterium sp. GW823-FHT06H09
ACAGGATTTGAACCTGTGACCTTCGGGTTATGAGCCCGACGAGCTGCCAGACTGCTCCACCCCGCAGGCGAATTATAGCGGGGTTTGCTGCAATGCGCAATGGCCGGGTTTCAGACCCTCGATTACGCCGCCGCCAGGCGCCACAGCGAGGTGATTTCCTGCGAGCGTGCCGCGTGCAGGCTGTCGGTGGCGTCCTGCGCGCGCGGGTGCGTGGGTTTCACGTCCAGGCGGCCGACGACCTTCAAGCCTGCCTGCTCTATCCATTCGAGCAATTGCGCGCGCGGGCGCAGACCCAGGTGCTCGGCCAGGTCCGACAGGATCAGCCAGCCTTCGCCGTTTGGCTCCAGGTGGTCGGCCAAGCCGGAAAGGAAGCCGCGCAGCATGCGGCTGTCCGGATCATAGACGGCGTATTCGATCGGCGAGCTTGGGCGGGCCGGCAGCCATGGCGGATTGCACACCACCAGCGGGGCGCGGCCGGCGGGGAACAGGTCGGCCTGCACCACCTCGACCTTGTCGATCAAGTCGAGGCGGGCCAGGTTTTCGCGCGCGCAGGACAGGGCGCGCGGGTCCTGGTCGGTGGCGACGATGCGCTTGACGCCGCGCTGCGCCAGCACGGCGGCCAGCACGCCCGTGCCGGTGCCGATGTCGAAGGCCAGGCTGGCGCGCGCGGGCAGCGGCGCTTCCGCCACCAGGCCCACGTATTCGCCGCGGATGGGCGCGAATACGCCGTAGTGCGGGTGGATGCGCTGGCCCAGGGCCGGCAGATCCACGCCCGTGCGGCGCCATTCATGCGCGCCGATCAGGCCCAGCAGTTCGCGCAGCGAGGCGACGAACGCTTCCTCGCCGCGGCCATACGCTTCATTGCAAGCCAGTTTCACGTCCGGAGCGCGGCGCAGCGGAATCGTGTAGTCGGCATCGAACGGCAGCAGCAGCATGGCCAGGGTGCGGGCGCGCTGCGACTGCGCCTGGCGGTGCAAATGGAAGGCTTCCGTGGCCGATGGTTCGGGTTTCGCCAGTTTGGCGGCCTTGGCCTTCTTGCTCGGTTTGTCGTTCTTGTGGTCGGCGCGCCGCGCCAGCGCCTGCAGCAGCTGGCGCGCGTTCTGGAAGTCGCCGCGCCACAGCATGGCCGTGCCTTCGCAGGCCAGGCGGTAAGCCTGGTCGGCCGTCGTGCGGTCATCGGCGATGACGACGCGCTTGGGCGGCGGCATGCCGCTTTCCGAGCGCCAGCGGGCCGAATGCTCGGCGCCGTTTTCGCTCCAGTGGATCTGCGGATGAACGGTAGGGGAAGAAGTGTCGGACATGGATTTCAATCGATAGAAGGGGGCGCGCGGCATGGTCGCCTGCGCAGGCCGTCTTCCATTATACGTCGCTGGCCGTGCCGTTAGCAGTGTCCGTGCCATAGGCGAGTGCCAGGGCGCGGGCGCGTGCCTGGTCTTCCGGCGTGGTTTCCACGGCTTTCTGGTCGGCTTTGACCGCCGCGTCCGGCTGCACCAGCTTGAGCAAACGCAAGCTCAGGCTGCCTGCCAGGTCGCCATCCTTGCCGCTGGCGCTGGCGCCATCGGACGTGCCCTGATAGAGATTGCTTTGCAATTGCTGGCCCAGCAGCTTGAACAGGTCGTGCAGATTGCCGCCGAAGTGCGTGGCGGGCAACTCTTTGGCGGGCAGGGCGTCGTCTTCGGAGGATGTGGCTTCCGGCGTTTCACCTTGCGTTTGCTCAAGCACGCCCGCGCTGATGTTCGATTGATATTGCACTTCCACTTCGAAGTCGAAGGTTTGCCCATCGGCCGTCGTGATCTTGCCCTTGCCGATGAAATGGGCGTTTTCATCGAGGCTGAAGGCGGCCGCGCGGCTGCTGGCGCCTGCGCCCGAGACGCTGGCGCCAGCACTGCTGAAGCTGGAACCGGCTTGCAAATCGACGGAATCGAAGGAGATGCTGGCGCCGTCGCCGAACAGCTGGCGCGTCATGTTGGAGAGAAAATCCTGCGCCACGTCGACGGTGGCGTTGCCCAGCGCATCGGTCCGTTGCGACAGCCCCTTGGCCGACAGGTCCAGGCCATTCTTCGACAGCGCGACCACGTCTTGCGCCGTGCGCTGCATCAGGGGCGAGCCGGCCAGGCCCGTGGCGCTGCTGCCCGTGCGGGACGGTTGCTGGCCAGCCAGCGTAGTCGAGGCGGGTTGACGGCTGGCGAGGGCGGGAAGCTGGGACATGGTCGGTTCTATATGGGCTGTGTACCGTATTTAACGGCAACAATCGCCCAGACTTTAACCATTAGTGGTGGTGCGACCAGCTACCGTCCGCCGACTCCAGGTAAGACTTGACGGCATCGGCCTGGCCCGTGGCGTGGCGCTTGAGTTCGCCGCATGCGCAAATGCCCTGGTAGGGCTGGATATGCGAGCAGGCGGAGACTTTTTGCAGGTAAACCTGCATGGATTTGTGACATTTGACGCACTTGAAGGTGAGGCTGCGGGCGGCTTTCATGGGGCTCCTTGAACTGTTGCGGGGCGTAGCGGGTAGTTACGCGAAGGCGGCGATTTTAACGCACTCCGTCCATCGTTACACGTTGTTGCATCTGCGCCACGCGCAGGTCAACTGAATCCGCGCCATGACGTTGAGCGTATATAGGAGGTCGTCTGACCGCCATTGAAGAGGTAGCACCATGGACAAGCATGACAAGGAAAAGCCTGTACAGCCCGCCAAGGAGCTGGTCAGGAAGTGGCTGAAAGCGGAGCTGGAACAGCGCCGCCCCCCGCCCGACCCCGAGCAAATCCGCCGCGAACTGGGTTGGGATATGCTCAGGCTGTGCCGGGAGCCGGCCAGCCGCTAGCGACCTAGTGCACCGTCACCACGCTCTTACCGCCTGACCCCGGCTGCACGAGGATACGGGTGGCGATGCGCTCCGTCATTTCCTGTACGTGCGAGATGACGCCCACCTTGCGGCCCATCGCTTGCAAACCGTCGAGCGCGTCCATGGCCACGCGCAGGGTTTCCGTGTCGAGGCTGCCGAAGCCCTCGTCGATGAACAGCGATTCGACGCGCACGCGGTTCGAGGACAGCGAGGCCAGGCCCAGCGCCAGGGCCAGCGAGACGAGGAACGATTCGCCGCCCGACAGCGAATGCACGGAGCGCAGTTCGCCGCCCATGTCCTGGTCGCGCACCATCAGGCCCAGCGACGGATTGTTCGCGTTGTCGATGCGTTCGAGCTGATAGCGGCGCGCCAGGTGGTTCAGGTGCGCGTTGGCATAGCCGAGCAGCACTTCCAGGGTGAATTGCTGCGCGTAGTTGCGGAATTTCTTGCCGTCGGCCGAGCCGATCAGTTCATTCAGGCTGGCCCAGCGCCGCTCGATGACGGCTTGCGCCTCGATCTGCGCCAGCATCGCTTGCGCGCCGTGGCGCCGCGCGTCGTCCTGCGCGATCGCCAGCCGCAGCCGCGTCGCTTCCTGGTTGGCCGCCTGGCGTTCCAGCAGCAGCGCGTCGAGCGCATCCTGCAGCGCCGCCTCGTCCATTTCCAGGGTCTCCGGCGGCTGCTGCACATGCGCCGCCAGCTGCTGCCGGCGCTCGGCCAGCACGGAAACGGCCGCCGTGTGGCGGTCGGCGATCGCTTGCAGGGCGTCGCGTTCGGCGCGCATGGCGTCCGGTGCGATGGCCAGATGCGCGCGCAAGGCGTCCATGTCGGCGGGCGCATGGGCCGGATGGGCATCCTGGAACTGGCGCAGCCAGCCGTACAGGGCGGCGCTGGCGCCGTGTTCCTGTTCACGCAGGGCAGCCAGGCGCTGCGACAGCTGCGCGCATGCTTCTTCCAGGCGCGTGCGCTGCTGGCTGGCCGATTGCGCCGCCGTTTGCTGCTGCGTCAGCAGCTCTTTGGCTGCCGCGATGGCGCCTGCCAGCGCGCGTTCGACCTCGGCCACGCTCCGGCCCTGCCATAGCGCGTTGCGCTGCGCCTGCATTGTCGTGCGCTGCTTGTCGGCGGCGGCAAAGACGGCGTGGGCTTCCTGTGCCGCTTGCTGCGCCTTGGCGGCGGCCGGCAGCGCCGCTTCCAGTTGCGCGGCCAGGGTCGCCAGCGCGTGGCCGCGCTTGTCCTGGTCCGCCTGCTGCTTCAGCCATTGCCGGCTTTCCGTTTCACGCGCAGCGCGGAAGGCGGCCGGGCCGGCGCGCCAGCTGTCTTTCCAGTCCTCGGCGCCGTCGGCGTCGGCGAACGCGCCATCGAGCTGCGCCAGCAAGGCGTCGAGCGCGGCGCGCGCCGTCTCGCCCTTGTCGGCGTTGCCCGCTTGCTGCGCTTGCAGCTGCGCCAGCCGCGCCTGCGTCTCGGCGACGGTGCTTGTGCAGCGCGCGTGCTCGCTGGACGCCAGTTCGTGCGCTGCCTGCGCCTGCTCGCGCCGTACGCCGGCCTGGCGCAGCGCCGTTTCCTGCTGCGCCAGTGCCTGTAAACCGGCCGTATTGGCCGCCAGCTGCCGCGCGAACCAGTCCGCGCGCTCATTTGCCGGCGGCAGTTCCAATGTGTCCGCATGCGGCTGCCACTGCGCGAGCAAGCTGTCGATGGCGGGCGGCAGGGCCGCCAGTTCGGCATCCGTTTGCGCCTGCTCGCGTGCCGTCGCGGCCAGCGCCGCCTTGTGCGTGGCCAGCCGCTCCAGATTGCCGCGCGCCTGCGCGCGGCAGGCCAGCACCTCATCCTGCAAGCTGGCCAGCATCGCCTGCAAGGCGTGGTCGGCGTGGCTGTACGGGTGTTCCAGCGCGCCGCAGACAGGGCAGGGCTGTCCGTCCTGCAAATTGGCCCGCAGCTGCTCCACGCTGGCCGCGCATGCCGCCTCCGCGCCTTTCAAGGATTTTTCCGCCTGCGCCAGGCGCGCTTCCAGCAGCGCCGTTTGCGCCGCTTCCGCCGCCCATGCCGTACTTTCCGTTTGCGCGGCCTGCGCCAGCTGGGCCGCCCTCGCTTGCCAGTGCGCCAGCGCCTGCTGCTGGCGCGCCAGTTCGCTCCAGGTCTTTTCCGCGCTGGTCAACGTGCGCGCGTGCGTCTCGAGCTGGCCGCGCTGTTCCTGCAAGCCCTGGCCATCGATGGCTTGCACGGCCGCCAGCGCCGCGCGCCGTTCGACATCGCGCGCCGTCAGCACGGCAGCGGCGCTGGCCAGCGCCGCTTGCGCCGCCTGCGTGGCGTCCGAGGCCTGGCGCAGCTGCTGTCTTGACTCGGCCATGCTGGCGTCGGCCGCATCGGCTTGCGCGGCCGCTTGCCCGGCCTGGGCAAACAATTGATCCCACAACTGCCACGATTGCGCCAGCGCCTGCCACTGCTGGTGCGCTGCCAGCCACTGGCGGCCCGCTTCCTGTTCCGCTTGCGCGGCGTGCTGGCGCTGCTGCAACGCGTGCAGCGCGGCGCGCGCCGCCTCGTTGGCCTGGTCGGCGGCCAGGGCCCCATCTTGCGCCTGGCGATGCGCGGGCATGTGCGCCGCCATGCCCGCGTCGAGCGCCTTGGCCTGGTCGAGCAGGGGCGCGGCATCGCGCTGCGCCGCTTCCGTGGCCAGCAAGGCCGCTGCCGCCTGCTGCACGGCCTGCGCCAGCTGCGCTTCGCTGGCGATGGCTTGCGCCGCCTGCGCGCGCGACGCTTCCAGCGCGGCGCCCGTGCCGGCGATCTCGCCGGCCAGGCGCGCCACGTCGTCGATCAGGGGCCGCGCCGGCTGCAGCAATTCCCACTGCGCCAGCGCCGCGCGGCGTTCCTCCGCGGCGGCCCGTTCGGCATCGGCGCTGTCCAGCGCTTCCTGCGCGGCCGCCACCTGGGTTTGCAGCTTGTGCGTCTCCTGGTGCCAGCGCTGCTGCAATTCCAGCACGGCCTTGCGCAGGTCGATGGTTTGCAGGGCGGTTTCGGCCGCGCCGCTTGACGCTTCGGTCTCGCTGCGCTCTTCCGGCGACAATGGCCGCTGGTCCGCCAGTTTTTCGCCCAGCCGTTCGAGCACCTGCTTTTCCTTTTTCGCCCGCTCGAAGGCGCGCATGGAAATGTCGGTATAGATGCTGCTGCCCGTCAGGGTTTCCAGCAATTCGCCCCGTTCATTGTCTTCCGTCTTGAGGAAGGTGGAAAACTCGTTTTGCGCCAGCAGCACGGCGCGCGTGAACTGGTCGAAGGACAGGCCGATGCGTTTTTCGATCTCTTCCTTCACTTCCGTCTTGGTGCCGCCGATGGGCTGCAGCGCGGGCAGCTGGTGCAAGCTCATGGCGGTCGCCTGCAGCGCCCCTTCCGCTTTGGTACGCGAGCGGCGCACGCTCCAGCGCGCGCGGTAGTGACCGCCATCGTTGCCGACGAAGTCCACCTGCGCGTAGCCGTCCGGCGTGCCGCGGCGCAGCAGGGTGCGCGTATCCTGCGCGTTGACGGTTTCCTTGCCCACGTCGGGCAGGGCGCTGCCCCGGCCCAATACCTTCAGCAGGCGCGGCGTGGCGTCGTACAGGGCCAGGCACAGCGCGTCGAGCAGGGTGCTCTTGCCCGCGCCCGTGGGGCCGCTGATGGCGAACAGGCCGGAGGACGCCAGCGGTTCCTGCTGGAAGTCGACTTCAAATTCGCCGGCCAGCGAAGCCAGGTTCTTGCCGCTGATTTTCAGGATTTTCATGCTGTTCTTTATGCTGATGCAGTCGCCCGACGGGTGCGCTTACAGATCTTTTTTCGCCTTGGCTTCTTCGGCCGCGTGCTTTTCGGCGGACGCCGCCGCTATGGCGGCTTCGCGTTTGGTTTCAAGGCCGGCATCGACCAGCGTCAGTTTGGTGGTGAAGAACAGGGCTCTGGCGGACCACAATTTGTTGATCATCTCTGTGTCATACGGAGAGAGGGAATGAATGCGCAATATTTGATCGGCATGATACACAATGCAGTTTTCATCGACGATTCTCAAGTTGTCGAGTGCGGGGAGGCGGCGGTACGCCCGGTTGCAGCTGAATGTGACGGGATGCCCTTCTTCCTTGCTGTATTTTTCCTCAAGCTCTTTCTGGAGCTGGTATGAGTCAGACCCTTCCAGCAAGACCGTGATGGCCGTCACTGTGCCGTCAGCCAGCTGCTCGGTGGTGACGACGCGCGGTTTGCCGAAATAGCTCCATTTACCCAGATAGCCATCGGCCACCGATTTCCCCGCCTTGATGCCGGTGCTCAGGTCCTTGAGCATGATGGGTTTCGACAGTTGCGACGCTGCTGTCTTTTCGGCCGGCATCGGGGGCGGGTACTCGGCGCTTGGGCCGCAACCGGCAAGCGATATGAGCAACGAAACGCCCAGCAGGGGGAAATGACGGATTTTCTTCATAAAACCTTTCAAATGGTACCGTGGGAGAATGGATGGTGGGCGTAATGCCCCTGGACGTCAGGCGCCGGGCAGCAGCAATTCGGCCAGGGCCGAGAGGAGTTCGGGCGGCGCTTCCTTCGCGTATTTTTGCAGGTACAGGCGGCGGAAGATGTCGTCGGGCTGCAGCTGGCCCAATTGGTCGAGCGTCATGTTCTCGGGCGCGCTGCTGCGCGCGGCGCTCGACGTTTCGATCTTCGCCAGGCGCACGCTCTTGCCGTCGAGCGCCGTTTCGATGCGCGTGCGCAGGCCCGGTTCGGGCGCCTCGAGGCGCACGCGCACTTCCAGGAACGGCTGCGCTTCGGCTGGAGCGTCCGGCACGTCGAGGGCGGCCAGCTGCACCAGCACTTCGGCTATGGGCGCCGGTGCGGCGGGCACGCGCAGCAAGGGCACAGCGCGCGGCACCTCGATGGCGCGCACGGATTGCAGCGCTTCGCCGTCGATGTCGAGGCACAGCACCTGGTGGCGGTAGTTCACTTCGGCAAACGACAGCGGTATCGGGCTGCCGCAGTAGCGGATGTGCTCCTGGCCGCCCACGGCCTGCGCCTTGTGCAGATGGCCCAGTGCCGCATACGCGATGGACGTATCGAAAATCCCCGAGGGCAGCATTTCCGTGCCGCCGATGACGATGCGCCGTTCGGAATCGTTCGACATTTCGCCGCCCACCATGTGGCAGTGGCCCATGGCAACGATGGCTTGCCCGGGCTGGCGGCGCGCCAGCGCCAGGTCGGTCAATTGGCGGTACAGCAGGGCGATGCCGCCCAGGTAGGCATCCTGGGTGGCGCCGGCCGGCAGTTTCGGCACGTCGCCGGGGCGCAGGAACGGTACGGCCAGGCACCAGGCCTGCACTTGCCCATCGTTGCCGGTAAGCGGCAGCAGCAGGCGTTCCAGGTCGATCTGGCCATCGTCGCCGCGCAGCACATGGCCGATCACGTGCGTGCCATGCGCGGCCAACAGGGGGCCGGGTGCTTCCAGCCGTCCCGCCGAATCGTGGTTACCGGCGACGACGACGAGTTGCAGCGCGGGCAGGCGCGCGCGCGCCTGCTGCAGGAAGACATACAGTTGCTTTTGCGAGGCGGCGGACGGGTTGGCATTGTCGAACACGTCGCCCGCCACCAGCAGCACGTCGACCTGCTCCATCACGAGCGTGTCGAGCAGCCAGTCGAGGAAGCGCTGGTGTTCGTAACCCCTTTCAAAATTGTGCAGGGTCTGGCCCAGATGCCAGTCGGAAGTGTGCAGCAGGCGCATGGTGGGGCAAGGGTAGGGAAGACAGGCGCCAATATAGCTGAAATGAGGCAGGTACTGGAGAATTGAACGAATTTCGAAGAGCGTTTTCGATTTTTATCGATACATCCAGAGTGCCTGAAAAACGTTCAGGGCAAGGCGTAGTGCCGTAGGCAGTACGAATAGTACGGCAAGGCACTGCAACGCAGCCATGGACGTTTTCTCAGGTGCTCAAGTCGTCAGCACGCCGGCCCTGTAGGTATTACGCCCATCCTGCTTGGCCTGGTACAGCAGCACGTCGGCCCGCTGCAGCAGCACGGCGGGGGAAATGTCTTCGTCGCGGTAGAAGGCCAGGCCGATGCTGGCGGAAATGCGCACGGTGATGCCGTCGAGTTCGAACGGCTGCCGCATGGCGGCGACGATTTTTTCCGCCAGCACGGCCGCGTCGTCGGGCCGGGCGATCTGTTCCATGATGATGGTGAATTCGTCGCCGCCCAGGCGGGCGATGATGTCGGTGGCGCGCATGGTCTGCGTCAGGCGCTGGGCGAAGGCGCGCAGCAGGGCGTCGCCCGTGCCATGGCCGTGCGTGTCGTTGACGGGCTTGAAGCGGTCGATATCCATGTACATGACGGCCATCAGGTGCTGCTGCCGGCGGCTCGCGTGCATGGCGTCGCTGAGCTTTTGCTGGAAGCCGGCGCGGTTCGACAACCCTGTCAATGCATCGACCTGGGAAAGCTTCAGCAGCCGCTGTTTTTCGCGCTTTTGCACGGTGATATCCTGGCGCATCACGTGAAAACCCACGACCTGCAGCCTGTCTTCGCCGATCTGCGGGATGTAGATCACTTCCATGCAGCGCTCGATGCCTTCCTTCTCGTCCTCTTCCTCGAAGCTCAAGGTTTCGCCGGCCAGTACTCTTTCGATATACGGCGCCACCGTGCCGTAGCGCGCCTCGCCCACCGTGTCGCGCACGCTCTTGCCCAGCGCCTGCCGCCCCGTCAGGCCGAATTCGCGTTCATAGGCGATATTCAGGAAGCGGTAGACCTGGTCGGCGTCGATGTAGGCGATCATGGCCGGCAAGGTGTCGGCGATGGTGCGCAGCCGCGCTTCGCTTTCCAGCAGCGCCACTTCCGATTCGCGCAAGGTAGTGATGTCGTCCAGGCTGCCCACGTAGCCGTCGATCTGGCCGTCGATGAGGATGGGGGCAATTTTGACGGAGACCCAGACCAGCCTGCCGTCGCGCTGCAGGCAGCGCAAGGTGGACTGGAATGGCGCGTGGCTGCGCGTGAGCTGTTCCAGCGCCACGTGCATCAGCGGATAGTCGTCCGGGTGCAGGGCGCTGGTCCAGCCGGCGCCCAGCGCGGCGGCGCGCGGCAGGCCCGTGATGGCTTCGAAGGTGCGGTTGACGTAGGTGCAGCGGCGCTGGCGGTCCAGGCGCACCAGCCCGAGCGGCGAGGCGTCGTTGACGGCGGCCAGTTCGGCCTGTTTCTGGCGCAGTTCCAGTTCCTGCTGGCGGCGCTGCGAGATATCCTCGGCGATGCACAGGATATGCTCGACCTGATGGCGCTCGTCGAACACGGGCACGGAAACGGAGCGCAGGTAGCGCAGGCTGCCGTCACGCAGGCGCAGCGGCTTTTCCGTATGGTCGATGACACCGTGCTCGGCCAGGATGGCGCGGTCGTCCTCGGCATCGTGCAGGCCGAAGTCGGGCGGAAAGGCCTGGCAATCGGTCTTGCCGATGACGTCGGCGGCCAGGTGGCCCGTGATGTCCTCGGCCGCCTTGTTCCACACTTCCATCCGGCCGAAGTTTTCCGGGCGCGCGCTTTTCACGTACACCAGCACGGGCAGGTGGTCGATCAGCGACTGCAGGAAGCTGCGGTTGTCTTGCAGCGCCAGCTCGTCGTGCTTGCGCGCGCTGATGTCGCGCGAGGTGACGGCCACGCCGTCGGCGATCGGCACCACCTGGTGGCGCAGCCAGCGCGTGCCGCCGGATGCCAGTTTCAGCTCGAATTCATCCTCCAGCGGCTGGCCCGTTTCCATCACCAGCACGAAGCGCTTGAAAAAGCGCTCGCCGCGCAGCAGCGGCACGCGCGGCAGCACGCGCTGACCCAGCAGTTCGGAGCGCGGCTTGCCCAGCATATCGGCGGCCCGCTCGTTGATGTCGGCAAAGGTGAAATCTTCCACCGGCTTGCCCGGCGCGGGGCGCCAGGCTTTGAGCAGCAGCACGGCATCGAGGCTGGCCTGGTGCGCCGCGCGCAGCAGCGCCTGTGTTTCCTTGGCCTGGCGGATGCTGCGGCGCAGGCGCGCGCTCTGGCGCATCAGCAGCGCCGTAAAGCCGGCGATGAGCACGCTGGCGGCGAGCAGGGCGCCGATATACGCCAGGCGGCGGTGTTCGAAGCGCGTCAGGGCGACGGCATGGCTCACGCCCACCACCGCCAGCAGCGGGTAGCGCGGCAGCTCGCGGTAGCTGTAGATGCGCGCCGTCGCATCGACGGGCGGTTCGATCAGCAATTCCTCGGGCGCGTGCTGCGGCGGGCCCGGCATGCGGAAGTCGATGCGGTCGCTGAGGATCAATTGCTCGCCGATGCGCCCCACCGTCAGGCCGCTGTCGCGCGCCACCAGCATCAGCGCGCCATGCTCGTCGAGGTTCAGGCGGTCGTAGTCGTCGACAAAATACGTAGGGTCGACGTGGATGACGATGGCGCCCGCAAAGCGGCCCTGGCCATCGTTCAGGCGGCGCGCCAGGCGGATGGTCCAGTGCTTGCTGCCCGCGTCGAGCATGGGCGTGTCGACCAGGGCCGTGTCGGACGCATTGGCGGCCAGCGCCTTGAAAAATGCCTGGCTGGCCAGGTTTTCCGGCAGATACGCGTTGGCGCTGTCGATCACGTCGCCGCGCGCGTCGACGAGCGCGATCGGCAGTTCCAGCTTCGATGGCAGCACGCTGTCGAGCAAGCCCTGGCGGCGCGTGAATTCATTGAGGCGCAGGGTGCCGTCCGTTTCCTCGTATTTGAGCTTGAACAATTGCGTGGCGTGATCGGTCTGGCGCAAGGTGAAACTGGTGTGGTCGGCCAGGGTACGGGCCAGCGACTGGCTGACGGCCACGGCGTCGCGCACGGCGCCGGCCCGTTCCTGGCCCACCTGGTACAAGACGGCCGCCCACAGCGCCAGCAGCAAGATAAGCGCGAACAGGGGTACCAGGCTGAGACGGTACAGGCGGCGGGCAAGGCGTTGCAGGGGTCTTGTTATCGCTATCACGGGCGCTTGCAGGCTAGGGTCATGGAAAGGTGAAGGGCGGCGTGGCGCGCATCATAGCCGAAATATGCTGACCTGCGCGCTGCCTGCTGCCCTAGCGTCTGTTCGTGGTCTGTCGCTGGGCTTATTTTGCGTTAAATCAAGAACCTGTGGTGCCGCGCACGCTAAAAAAAGCACGCCGGGGGCGGCACGGGCTGGCGCCGTGGCAGAAAAAGTACAATTGCGCCCCCATCCTCATTAAAATGGATGCTTCTTCCTCCCATATCGAAAGTTGTCATGCAGAGTAAAAAGCCCGACGCGGCAAGACTGGACAAGATCGTGGCCGAAGCGCGCCGCGCCGCCGACCAGCGCGAGAGCGGCTACCGCGAGCGCTCGCTGAAGATGTATCCGTGGGTCTGCGGCCGCTGCATGCGCGAATTTACGCGCGCCAACGTGCAGCAACTGACGGTGCACCACCGCGACCACAACCACGACAACAATCCGCCCGACGGCAGCAACTGGGAACTGCTGTGCCTGTATTGCCACGACAATGAGCACTCGCGCTACCTGGAAGCGGACCGTGGCGCCGGCCTGCTGTCGGCCGAGGTGGCGCCCGCCACGCACAATCCGTTTGCCGCGCTGGCAGGCCTGATCAAGAAAAAGGACTGAGCGGATCGCCGCTTCTCCATGCGCATCCTGCTGACCGAAGACGACCCGCAGCTGGGCCGCGCCACGCAAATCGGCCTGGAACAGGGCGGATACGCCGTCGACTGGGTCACGAGCGCCGAACACGCGCACACGGCCGTGCGCCTGCACGACTACGGCTGCATCCTGCTCGATCTGGGCTTGCCGGGGCAGGACGGCATGCAGGCGCTGGGCATGCTGCGCGACAATGGCTACAGCGGCGCCGTGCTGGTCGTCACGGCGCGCGACCAGGTGGGCGAGCGCATCGCCGGCCTCGATGCGGGCGCCGACGACTTCATCGTCAAACCGTTCGACCTCGACGAGCTGGCCGCGCGCATCCGCAGCGCCTGCCGGCGTGCCGCGGGCCGCCTGCGCGAGCAGCTCGTGCACGGCGACCTGGCGCTCGATATCGCGGACCGGCAGGTGACGCAAGGGGGCGTGCCCGTGATGTTAACCGTGAAGGAATTCCGCATCCTGCAACTGCTGCTGGAACATGGCGGCCGCGTGCTGAGCCGGGAACAGCTGGAGAAAAACCTGTACAGCTGGGGCGATGAAGTGGAAAGCAACGCCGTGCAAGTGCACATCCACCACCTGCGCAAGAAGCTGGGGCGGGACTTGATACGCACCGTGCACGCGGTCGGTTATTGCATCGACAAGCCCAAAGCGGCCTGACGAAGGCGGCCGGGAGGCCGCCTCCCTTGATCAGAAATCGACGGTGGCCGACAGCCACAGACGGCGGCCGTCCAGGCTGTTGACATAGCGGTTCGCGTAGTTCAAGGCCGGTGCGCGGTAAGGCTGGTAGTCGATGAAGTCCTTGTTGAGCAGGTTGTACACGGCCGCGTTCAGGGTCACGCGCTTGCTCAGCTGGTAACTGGTGCCCAGGTGCAGCATGGCGTAGCCCTGGTAGTCGCCCAGCGCGGCCTTGGCGGCGCGCGTGGAAGCCGAGGTGCCCGGATCGCGGAAGCGCTCGCTGCGGTATTCGGCGCGCAGCCAGCCGTTCCACTCGCGCGAAATATCCCAGCTCAGGCGCGCGTTGACGGCGTGCCTGGGCGTGTCGCTCAGCGGCTTGCCCGCATTGCTGCCGCTCTTCTGTTCGCTTTCCGTGTACGTGTAGTTGGCGCTGGCCGACAAGCTTTTTCCCAGCGGGAAGCGCGTGTTCAGCTCGACACCGCGTGTGACGGCCTCATCCACGTTGACCGACTGGCCAAACGCGTCGACGTTGGGCCAGTTGCCGAAGCTGACGCAGCCGGGACGGTTCGGCGATGGACGGTAGCTGCAGTTGACGAGGCCCGTGCCCGTCGTGATCTTGTCCTTGAATGCGTTGTTGAACAGCGAACCGCTGGCCGTCCAGCCAGCCAGGTTGTCGAAGTAGGCGCCGATTTCCGTCGTCGTGCTCGTTTCCGGCTTCAGGTCCGGGCTGCCGACGAGGGGGATCGTGCCCTGGCCGCCGAAACCGTTGATGCCTGGGGACAATTGCTCCACGCGCGGCGTCTTGTAGCCCTTGCTGACGCCGCCCTTGACGGTCCAGCTCGGTGTCGCGTTCCACACGGCATAGGCGCGGGGGCTGGTCTGGCCGCCGAAGATGCTGTGGTCGTCATAACGGGCGCCGAAGGTCAGCGCGACCTGCTCCAGTACCTGCCATTCGTCTTCCACGAACAGGGCTTTTTGCGTGAATTCGAATGTCTTTGGCGCCACGCCGTCCGTCATGTCCGCTTTCCACCATTGCGCGCCGATGGTGGCCATGTGCTTGCCCAAAGGCATGACCAATTTGGTGTCGAACACCTGGCTTTCCACTTCCAGCGTGCGCGCGCTGCCGGCCACGGCGCCGGGCGTGCCTGGCGGAATCGTGCGGCCCAGGGTTTCCGTCTTGTTCACCATGTAGCTGCTGTCGAGCGTGCCGAAGCCGAAGCGGCCCGTGTGCGACAGGGTCCACTGGTCGCGCTGGTATTTCTGTTCCGGGCCGTAGCCGCCTTGCAAGCCGACGGTGCCCAGCTGCTGTTTCGAATTGTCGTAGGTCTGGCGGCCCGCGTCCGCGTCGAGGATGACAGTGTGATAGCGGTTTGGCGTGAAGGCCAGGCGCGCGCCGAAGTTGGCGATGTCCGCGCGCACGGGATTGGCGCCCATATTCGGGGTGACCTCCGCACCGGCAGCGTTGCTGTAGCGGATGTCGGCCGCGTCGCGGCGCTGCTTGCTGCCGCGCAGGGACAGGCCCAGCAGGTCGGTGGCGATGGGCCCGCTCAGGTAGAAGCGGCCGCTTTTCACGTCGCCGAAGTCCGATTCCTGCTGCGCGGTGTAGTCGGCCGAGACGGAACCCATCCACTGCTTGCCCACCTTGCGCGTGATGATGTTGATCACGCCGCCCATGGCGTCCGAGCCGTACAGGGTCGACATGGGGCCGCGGATGATCTCGATGCGCTCGATGGCGGCCAGTGGCGGCATGAAGCTCGTCTGCGTGCCGCCGAAGCCGTTCGGCGTGACGTTGCCGGCCGCATTCTGGCGACGTCCGTCGATCAGCACCAGGGTGTAGTCGCTGGGCATGCCGCGGATGCTGATGTTCATGCCGCCCGTCTTGTCGCCCGCCGCGCCCACGTCGATGCCTTCCACGCTTTCCAGCGCCTGCGTCAGGTTGCCGAAGCGTTCCTTCGACAGGTCGTCGCGCGTCAGCACGGTGATCGACGCGGGCGCCTGTTTGATGTCCTGCTCGAAACCGGAGGCGGAGACCACCACTTCCGGCATGCTGGCCGGCGTGCCCGTCTGGGCGTGAGCCGGCAGGCAGGACAGGGCGGCCAGAGTCAAGGCCAGGGTGGTGGGACGCGGCAGGCGCGCGCGGCGGGTGAGGTTGGACATGCAAACTCCTGAAGGGTGAATGAATAATTGCGCTGTATCGGCGAGGGAATGGGAATCATGAAAGCAATAAGAATCATTTACAATTACGGCCATGGCTACCCAGAAAATATTTCGCTCCGGATCTTGCGCAGAAGTTCTTAAGAGATTCTTAACTGCCGGCCGCAGCGTGCAAACCTGGTCGCTGCGACGCACCCTGCTGACGGTCTTGCTGGGCCTGACCCTGGCCTTGTGGGCGGGCAGCGCCGCCATCGTGTACGTGGAAGCGCGCCGCGAAAGCCAGGAATTGTTCGACCAGTCGCTGACCGAGACGGGACATCTGCTGCTGTCGCTGGTGGCAAAGGACGTGCGCGAACACGGCTTGACGGGGCCCATCGACCTGCCCCTGCGCGGCCAGCACAATCCCCACCAGTATTTGCTGTTCAAGGTGCGCGACGCGCAGCAGCGCGTGCTGTACCGCAACGATGCGGCGTCCGACATCGCCCTGTCGCGCAGCGCGCCCGATGGCCTGTCGTGGACCACGATAGGTGGCCAGCGCTGGCGTCTGTTCTCGCTGTGGGACCCGCAGCGCACTTTGCAACTGCTGGTGGCCGAGCCGACCAGCCACCGCGACGACATCAGCCGCTGCTTCTTTTACCGCGTTGCGCTGTTCGGCCTGCTGCTGGCGGCGCTGGCCACCGTCGCCATCTGGTGGGCCGTCCACCGCGTGTTTCGCGTGCTGCAAGCGTGCGCCGATGAAGTGTCGGCGCGCACGCCCGATGAACTGGCCGACGTCGGGCTCGCTGGCGCGCCGGACGAACTGCATCCGCTGCTGCTGGAAATTAACCGCCTGTTCGGCAGGGTGCGGCACAGCCGCGACAACGAGCAGCGCTTCACGGCCGATGCGGCGCACGAACTGCGCACGCCGCTGGCCGCCATCAAGACGAATCTGCAAGTGCTGCAGCGGGCCCGCAGCGCGGACGAGCGCGAGGAATTCATCGCCGCCCTGGGTGCCAGCGTGGAGCGCGCCACGCGCCTCGTCAACCAGCTGCTGGCGCTGGCCCGGCTCGATCCGCAGGCGCAAGCCCAGGTGGCGCTGGCGCCGGGCGACCTGGCGCAGCTGCTGGCGCAGCAGACGCCCCAGTGGCAGGCGCTGGCCGCGCCGTACCGGCTGTCGCTGGCCGTGAACGTGGCGCCGGCGCCGTGCGCGCTCGATGCGGACAGCCTGCAGATGCTGTTGCGTAACCTGGTCGAGAATGCGCTGCGCTACACGCCGGCACCGGGCGCCGTCGAGATCAGTTGCGGCGTGGAAGCGGGACGCAGCTATGTGCGCGTGGCCGATACGGGACCGGGCATCGCGGAAGACATGCATGAGCGCGCGTTCGAGCGCTTCGTGCGCCTGGGGCAGGTGGAAAGTACGACGCAGCTGCCCGGCAGCGGCCTGGGCCTGTCCATCGTGCGGCGCATCGCCGAGCGGCATGGCGCGGCCATCGTGCTGGGCGCCGGCTTGCAGGGCAGGGGGCTGGCGGTGACGCTGGTGTTTCCCGCCGCATAGCGAGGCTGAAGGCTGCGCGATCCGATAGCGATAAAACGCACAATGCGTGGGCAGAATGCGGTATCTTTCTATTATGCACAGACCAGACAAGCACCCGCCTTCCGACGTCCCCCCGCTCTCGCTGGCCGCCGCGCGCGCCCTGCACCTGGCCGCGCAGGGCTTGCTGCAGGCGCGGCGTAAAAAAGCCGTGAAGGCCGACGTGCTGGCCGCTATCCGCCGGATGGGCGTGCTGCAGATCGACACCATCCACGTGGTGGCGCGCAGCCCCTACCTGGTGCTGTGGAGCCGGCTGGGCGACTATCCGCAGCCGTGGCTCGAGCAATTGCTGGCCGAGGGCGCGCTGTTCGAATACTGGGCGCATGAGGCGTGCTTCGTGCCCATCGAAGACTATGGCTTGTACCGCCACCGCATGCTGGACCCGGCCGCCATGGGCTGGAAGTATTCCGTCAAATGGATGGCCGAGCAGGGCGACGCCGTCGCGTCGGTGCTCGAGCATATCCGCGCCAACGGCGCCGCGCGCTCGGCCGATTTTGAACGCACGGATGGCCAGGCGGGCGGCTGGTGGAGCTGGAAGCCGGAAAAGCGCTCGCTCGAAGTGCTGTTTACGTCGGGCGTGCTGATGATCGCCAAGCGGCATCAGTTCCAGCGCTATTATGACCTGGCCGAACGGGTGCTGCCGGGCTGGCACGACGGCTTGCTGCCGCCCGAGGACGAGGTGCGCCGCCGTTTGCTGCTGGCCAGCGTGAAGGCGCTGGGCCTGGCGCGGGCCGGCTGGATCAGCGACTATTTCCGCACCAAACAGGCGCGCGCCAGCCTGGCGCACGATCTGCAGGCGCTGGTCGACGAGGGCGCGCTGCTGCGCTGCGCGGTGGCCGGCTGGAGCGACGCCGTCTACGTGCATGCCGAGCATGGGGAGTTGCTGCGCGCGGCCGCCGCCGGCAAGCTGGCGCCCACCTTGACGACGATCCTGTCGCCGTTCGACCCCGTCGTATGGGACCGGCGCCGCGCGCTGGAACTGTTCGATTTCGACTACCGGCTCGAATGCTACACGCCCGCTGAAAAACGCCGCTATGGCTACTTCACGTTGCCGATCTTGCGGCGCGGCGCGCTCGTGGGACGCCTGGACGCCAAGGCGCACCGCGCGCAGGGGCGCTTCGAGATCAAGTCGCTGGCGCTGGAAGAGGGCGTGCGCGTCAGCCCCCGCCTGGTGCAGGACGTGGCCGGCGCCGTGCGGCGCCTGGCGCTCTGGCATGCCTGCCCGCAGGTCGAGATAGCCCAGGCGCAGCCGGCGTTATTTGGCACGCTGCTGGCCGCCGCCCTGCACGACGGCGGCGCTGCCGCAAGGCAGGCCGCATGATGCTGCCGCCCGCGCCGTCATCCCTGCTCGCCGCCGACGGCCAGCCATGCTTCGGCCGCTACACGGGCCAGCTGGACGCTTTCGACTGGGCCGCGCTGGCGCCGCCGCATGCACGCGGCGCCCTCTGGCGCCTGTTCCACCACAAGCGCTGGCATTACGTGGCCCTGTCAACACCGGCCGTATTCTGCGGCGTGGCCATCGTCGACCTGGGCTGGACCAGCACCGCCTTCGCCTATGCCTTCGACCGCCACAAGGGCAAGATCGTGGCGAGCTTTTCGCAGGATGGCATTCCTGGCCTGTGCGCCACGCTGGCGCCGCATGCGGGTGCTTCCAGCCGTTTCCGTTTTTTGTCGCAGAAAATCAGCATCGAGGCGCAGCCGCAGCAGCGCTACCGCTTGCGGCTCGATTGCGGCCATTTCGGCATCGACGCGGAATGCGGCCCGCCCGTGGCGCCCACCTTGCTGGCCATCGGCCCCGTGGGCGAGGGCGGCAGCGTGCATGCGACGCAAAAGTCGGGCGGCCTGCCCTTGTGGGGCAGCGTGCGCTGCGGCGCCGTCGGCTACAGCCTGGACGACGGCGTGGCCAGCTTCGATTATTCGAACGGCTTGCTGGCGCGCGAGACGGAATGGCGCTGGGCTTCGGCGCACAGCCTGGACCTCGGTTTCAACCTGCAGGCCGGCTATTTCGGCGCGCATGAAAACGCGCTGTGGCTCGATGGCCAGCTGTATCCGCTGGGCCGCGCGCATTTCGACTTCAATCCCGACAACCCGCTGGCGCCGTGGCACGTATGGACGGACGACGATCTGCTCGACCTGCACTTCAAGCCGGAAGGGGCGCGGCGCGAGGATAAAAACCTGTGGATCGCCGCCAGCCGCTACATCCAGCCCATCGGCACGTTCAGCGGCTGGGTGCGCACCAGCGCGGACTCGCCCAAGCGCATCGTGGCGCAGCTGGCGGGCGTGACGGAAAGCCACCGCTCGCGCTGGTAGAGGCACTATTTTTTTGCGAAACGCGTGACAAGGTCAAGTTTTTTTGGCAACGCATCCTATACACTGGCGCAGCCGCTCCGGCATCCCACTCCGGCAAACCATGAGGCCAGAACATGAGTATCCGTAATCTCGACAAGCTGTTCAAGCCGGCCTCGGTGGCCCTGATCGGCGCCACGGCGCGCGAACGCAAGCTGGGCGCCATCGCCCTGTACAACCTGCTGGGCGGCGGCTACCAGGGAGAGATTTGGCCCGTCAACCCCAAGTACGACGAGCTGATGGGCCTGAAATGCTATCGCAAGCTGGCGCACCTGCCCAAGGCGCCGGACCTGGCCATCATCTGCACGCCGCCCGCCACCATCACGGCGCTGATCCGCGAACTGGGCGCGCTGGGCACGCGCGCCGCCATCGTCATGACGTCGGGCCTGGACCCCGTGCGCGAGCAGTCGCTGCGCCTGGCCATGCTGAAGGCGGCCAAGCCGCATTTGCTGCGCATCCTCGGCCCCAACAGCATGGGGTTGCTGGTGCCCAAACTGGGCTTGAACGCCAGCTTCGCCCACGTCGGTGCGACGAGCGGCAAGATCGCCTTCGTCTCGCAATCGGGCGCACTGGTGTCGGGCGTGCTCGACTGGGCCAACGCGCATGGCGTGGGCTTTTCCAAATTCATTTCGCTCGGCGCCAGCTACGACATCGATTTCGGCGACCTGCTCGACTACCTGGCCGGCGACATCGACACGGCCGCCATCCTGCTGTACATGGAAGACATCCAGGCGGCGCGCAAATTCATGTCGGCGGCGCGGGCCGCCGCGCGCAGCAAGCCCGTCATCGTGCTGAAGGCGGGGCGCGAGGCGGAAGGCGCGGCCATGGCGGCCTGGCATACGGGCGCGCTGGCCGGCTCCGACGCCGTCTACGACGCGGCCATCCGCCGCGCCGGCATGTTGCGCGTGTATTCGGCCGAAGAGCTGTTCGACGCCGTGGAAACGCTCACGCACATCCGCTCGCAGCGCGGCGAGCGCCTGGCGATTTTGTGCAACGGCGGCGGCCTGGGCGTGATGGCCACCGATGCGCTGGTGAGCAGCGGCGGCAAGCTGGCCGAGCTGTCGCCGGACACCGTGATCGCGCTGGAAAAGGCGCTGCCACGCGGGTGGTCGCACGACAACCCCGTCGGCTTGCCCGGCGACGCGGCCGTCCAGCGCTATGCCGACGCCATCAAGCCGCTGCTCGACGAGCCGCAGGCGGACGCCTTGCTGCTGCTGCACGCACCCACGGCCATGGTCTCGTCGATCGACATCGCCGAAGCCGTCACGCCGCTGATCAAGGCCACCTCGCGCACGGTGCTGTCGTGCCTCCTGGGCGGCACCACCGTGGCGCCCGCGCGCCAGGTTTTCAATCGCGCCGGCATTCCCACCTATGACACGCCGGAAAAGGCCGTGCATGGCTTCATGCAGATCGTGCAGTACCGGCGCAACCAGGAAACCCTGATGCAGGTGCCGGCGCAGCTGCCCATGTCGGCCACGCCGCGCCGCGCCAGGGTGCGCGAAATCGTCGCCGCCGCGCTGGCGGCCGGCCAGACGGTGCTCGGCGAATGCCGCTCGAAGGAGATTTTGGCCGCCTACGGCATTCCCGTCGCCACCACGCGCATGGCGGCCGACGTGGAAGAGGCGCTGGCCGTGGCGGCCGATATCGGCTATCCCGTCGCGCTGAAGATCCATTCGCCCGACATCGCCCACAAATCCGACGTGGGCGGCGTGGCGCTCGACCTCGACACGCCCGACATCCTGCGCACGGCCGCCGCCGCCATGCTCAAGCGCGTGCGCCGCATGCGGCCCGACGCGCTGATCGACGGTTTTACGGTGCAGCAGATGGCGCGCCGGCCGCAATCGCATGAATTGATCGTCGGCGTCACCACGGACGCCGCCTTCGGCCCCGTGATCCTGGTGGGGCAGGGCGGCATCGCCGTGGAAGTGACGGCCGACCACGCGATCGGCCTGCCGCCGCTGAACATGGTGCTGGCGCGCGACATGCTGGCGCGCACGCGCGTGTCGAAACTGCTGGCCGGCTACCGCAACCAGCCGCCGGCCGACATCGACGCCATCTGCTACACGCTGATCCAGGTGGCCGAGCTGGTGGCCGACATCGGCGAGCTGGCCGAACTCGACATCAACCCGCTGGTGGCCGACGCGGACGGCGTGATCGCCCTCGACGCGCGCATTCGCCTGCAGCCGGGCCAGCAGCGCGACCGCCTGGCCATCCGCCCGTATCCGCAGGAGCTGGAAGAGCAGGTGACGTGGATGGATCAATCCATCCTGCTGCGCCCCATCCGCCCCGAGGATGCGCCGCAGCACATGGATCTGTTCCACGCGCTGGACCCGGACGACGTGCGCCTGCGCTTTTTTACCTCCATGCGCGAGCTGCCCGTGTCGCAGCTGGCGCGCCTGACGCAGATTGATTACGACCGCGCCATGGCCTTCATCGCCACGCACACGGGGCCGGACGGCAAGCCGGAAACCCTGGGCGTGGTGCGCGCCGTGGCCGACCCGGACAATATCCACGCCGATTTCGCCATCGCCGTGCGTTCGGCCCTGAAGGGCAAGGGACTCGGGCACATCCTGTTCGAGAAGCTCGTCGACTACTTCCGCAGCCGGGGCACGGAAGCGCTGGTGGGCGAGGCGATGGCGCGCAACAAGGGCATGCAGCGGCTGGTGAAAAGCTTTGGCGGCGAAGTCACGCCATCGGAAGAGCCCGGCGTCGTCAACCTGCATATCGGCTTGCGCGCGCCGTAAAAGAAAGCGCGGCGGCCCGCTGCGGGTTTGTGCAGGATCAAGCCCATCGCTGTCGGTAGTCTTTACACTTTCACTTCCAGGATCAGACATCCAGCGCATTTTCGGGAGTGAGTGCATGCTTACGGCAACATATATATTGGTTTCCCTGTCAGTGGAACAGGCCAGCATCCGCATGAGCCTGCTGGCCTTTCAGAAGTACATGCATGTGCAGCTGCGTCACCAGAGCAGACTCAGCCTGGCGCAGCTGCAGTATGCGGGCGACTGGCTGAGCCGGCTGTACCAGGGCGGCTACTGGCGCAAGGTGGAAATGTATCTGGTGCCCGCCATTCGCCAGGCCGCACCGCATGCCGACGGCTTGCTCAATGAAATCAATGGCTTGAACCACGTGGCGCTGGAAAGCATCAATGCGGTGCAGCAGCGCGCGGGCGCCGCCATCGACCATTCCGAATTGCAGGCCGAGCAGCTGTGCGCGGCCATCGATGCCTTTTGCGCGGCCTTGCTGCAGCGCCTGGAAAAAGAGGAGCGCGAACTGTTCGCGCTGGCGCGCAAGGTCATCGTGGGCGAAGCGTGGTTTGCCATCGCCTACCAGTTCCTCGCCCACGACGCGCGCGCGCAGGAGGCGCGCCGTGGCAAGGCGCAGGTGCTGCCCTTTGTTTTGCCGGCGCCTTTGCCGACATCCTTGCCGGCGCCGGGCACGCCTGCCACCGGCGGGGAAAACGCCGAGGCCGGCGGCGCGTCGGCGCAGCTTGCACCGTCACCGCCGCTGCGCGCACAGGCTTGAACGGGTAGCGAGCGCACACCCCGGCAGGCCCGCCTGTGCCAGGGTGGTTTTATCGCCGGGCACATGGCGCCGTCATAGGGAAAAGAGTCATTTTAGTCATTTGATAACTTGTTCAGCCCTGTCCGATGCAATACCCCGGGCTTTGTTATGATGGTGGTTTTGATCCACGCGAAACCCGTCATGTTCGAATTTCTCTTCAAGCGTTCTGCCAGCAAGACTGCCGTCCCCGATCCTGTCGTGGCAGAACAGGCCGCCGCCTCGGCGCAGAGCGCATCGCGCCGCGCCGAACAGGTTGCGCGTGCCCATGCCGTGGCGGGCGACGAAGCCGCCGCCTGTGAATTCATCGTGTCCAGCGAATTTGCCGATGCCCGCCTGATCGCGGCCGAACACGTCCATAGCTTGCCCCTGCTGGAAAAAGTCCACCACGCCATGCGCAATACGGACCGCCGCGTTGCCAAGCTGATGCAGGGCCGCATCGACCTGATCCGTCATCAGGCGGCCGAGACGCAACGCGCCCAGGCCAGCATCGCCACGGCGCAGCGCCTGTTGAACGATGACAAGCTGAGCCCGAACCAGGTAGCCGAGCTGGACCGCCAATGGCAAGTCATCAAGGCCACGCCCGAGCTGGAGAGCGCCTTTGCCGCCGCGCGCGCCGCGCTGGCCGCCCGCCTGGAAGCGCAAGTGGTGTTGCAGCGCGCCGTGATCGACACCGTCGCCGCCGCGCGCGCCTTGGCTGCCAGTGGCCAGTCCTCCGATGAGCTGGCGCAGGCGCTGGCCCGCCTCGACGCGGAACATGCGCAGCATGCGCAATCGCCCGAACGCGCTTCCTTGCCGAAACACCTGGAGAGCGATTTCATCCAGGCGCGCGAGCAGGCGCAGTCTGCCCTGCAGGCGCTGCAGCAGCACCAGGCCGTGTTCGACGCGCGCCAGCTTGCTCTGGCCGCATGGCAGGCGCAGGACGCCGCCACGCTCGATGCAGACACCTTGAAACGCGCGTGGCAAGCCTTGCCGCGCCTGCCGGAATCGCCATTGTCCGACAGCCTGCAGCAGCAATTTGCGGCCCTGCTGGCCAGCGCCCCGGCGCCGGTCGTCCCTGCCGCAGCCGTGGACGCGCCAGCGCATGCGGAACCGGCGCCGCGCAAGCCGCGCCAGGAACACGCGCCCGTGTCGAAGGAAGCGACGGAGCAGTTCTTCAAGGTGCTCGACGCCATGGAAGCGGCGCTGCAGGATGGCTTGCTGCACGTGGCTTCCGAACATGACAAGACCTTGCGCGATAGCAAGCACGGCCGTTTGACGCCTGCGCAAGCGGATCGCCTGGCCCATGTGCGCGGCGAGTTCAAGCGCCTTGCCGACTGGGCGCGCTGGGGCGGCAATGTGTCGCGCGAGGAACTGGTCAAGGCGGGCGAGGAATTGCCGGCGCAACAATTGCCGATGACCGAGCTGGCCAAGAAAGTGGGCAGCTTGCGCGAGCGCTGGAAGTCGCTCGACACCTTGTCCGGCCCCGCACCGAAATCGCTGTGGGAGCGTTTCGACGCCGCTTGCAGCGTGGCGTATGCGCCGGCGGCCCAGCATTTCAAGCAACTGGCGGAAGAGCGCCACGGCAATGCAGCCAAGGCCCAGGAACTGATCGCGGAAACGGCGGCCCTGGCGGCCGAAGAGAGTACCGACTGGAAACATGTCGCTTCCGCCTCGCAGCGCTTGCGCCAGGCGTGGACGCGCCTGGGCACGATCGACCGCAAGGAAAAGAAACGCCTGGATACGGAATTCGGCGCCGCGCTGGACGCCCTGTCCAAGCCGCTGGACACGCAGCGCCAGATCGAGACGGCGCGCCGCGAGCAATTGATCGTCGAAGTGGGTCTGCTCAAGCCATCGGAGCGCAACACGGTCGACATGCTGAAAGCCTTGCAGGACAAATGGCAGGAACTGGCCAAGGCCCTGCCGCTGGAACGCCGCGCGGAACAGGCGCTGTGGCAGCGTTTCCGTGCCGCCTGCGACGATATCTTCGCCAGGCGCAAGGAAACGGCCCACGCGGCCGACCACGAGCGCCGCGAACACCTGCATGCGCGCGAAGCGCTGTGCGCCGCGCTGGAAACGGCCGTCGTGCCCGAGGGCGACGACAAGGCCCGCAGCGCCTTCATCAACCACTTGCTGCGCGACACGCGCGCCGCCTGGAACGCCACCGGCCCCGTGCCGCGCGCCAGCGAAGCGAAGATCGAGCAGCGCTACCAGGCGGCGGTCGCCGGCGTGCAGGCGCAGGCGGACGCCATCGCCGAACGCGCTGGCGCGGCGCAGGCCAACGCCCTGCGCGACAAGCTGCGCCTGGTGCAATCGCTGGAAGCCGCACTGGCCGATGGCGGCGACGGCGCCGACGCGCAAGCGTGGTCCGAGCGCTGGAGCGCCTTGCCGCCGCTCGACGCCCAGTACGAACGCAGCCTGCAGCAGCGCTTTGCCGCCGCTCAGGCCGCGCTGGGCGAGGGCAGCGCGGCCTACGTGCAGCAATTGCAGGCCAATCAGGAGCGTCTGCTCGGTGAAGTGTTGCGCCTGGAAATCGTCGCCGGTGTCGACAGCGGCGCCGAATTTGCCCGCGACCGCCTGAAAATGCAGGTGGAAGTGCTGCAATCGTCGCTCAAATCGGGCCAGAAGCCGCTCACGCAAGTGTCGCAGCTGATGCAGCTGTGCGCGATTCCCGCCATCGCCGATGCGCGCACGGCCAGCCGCATCGAAACCCTGCTGCGCCGCATCGGAGGCAACGCGAAATGAGTACATCCGTCCGCATCCAGCAAGCCGATTTTGACTTGAGTCAAGAAATTGCACAATTGCGCGCAGGCAACCCCAAGGTGGGCGCCGTCGTCGGCTTCGTCGGCACGGTGCGCGACATGAACGAAGGGCTGGACGTGGCCGCGATTGAGCTCGAGCACTATCCGGGCATGACGGAAAAGTCCATTGCAGCCATCGTGGAGCAGGCGCGGGGCCGCTGGCCCCTGTCCGGCGCGCTGGTGATCCACCGCGTGGGGCCCTTGCTGCCGCAGGAGCAGATCGTGCTGGTGGCCGTGTCGTCCGCCCACCGGGGCGAGGCGTTTGCCGCCTGTGAATTCATCATCGACTACCTGAAGACGGAAGCGCCGTTCTGGAAGAAGGAAGACACGCCCGAAGGGGCGCGTTGGGTCGATGCGCGCGACAGCGACGAGACGGCCCTGGACAAGTGGGCCGCAAAAGCAAGCGCCATTTGAAGCGAACGCGCCGCGCACGCTAGCATTTGCCAAAATGCATCAGTTTTCTGCTTTGTGTATGCTTGAAAAGTACTGCCTCACCCCAATTTGGTTAACAACTAATTAACCGGGAGCGCTTTTCATGCGACAAGATAAACTGACTACCAAGTTACAGGAAGCCCTGGCCGACGCGCAAAGCTTGGCCGTGGGCAACGACAATCCCTATATCGAACCAGTCCACCTGCTGACGGCCCTGTTGAACCAGGACGATGGCGGCGCCCGCTCGCTGTTGCAGCGGGCCGGCGTCAACGTGGGCGGCCTGTCCAAGGCCCTGGGCGCGTCCATCGAACGCTTGCCGAAGGTCTCCGGCACGGGCGGCGACGTGCAGGTCAGCCGCGAATTCGTGGCATTGCTGAACCTGGCCGACAAGGAATCGCAGAAGGCGGGCGACCAGTTCGTGTCCAGCGAAATGGTCTTGCTGGCCATGACGGACGACAAGTCCGACTGCGGCAAGCTGGCGCGCGAAAACGGCCTGACCCGCAAGGCGCTGGAGGCGGCCATCGACGCCGTACGCGGCGGCAACAAGGTCGATTCGCAGGAAGCCGAAGGCCAGCGCGAAGCCTTGAAAAAATACACCTTGGACCTGACGGAGCGGGCGCGCAAGGGCAAGCTCGATCCCGTGATCGGCCGCGACGATGAAATCCGCCGCACCATCCAGATCCTGCAGCGCCGCAGCAAGAACAATCCCGTGCTGATCGGCGAGCCGGGCGTGGGCAAGACGGCCATCGTCGAAGGCCTGGCGCAGCGCATCGTCAATGGCGAAGTGCCTGAATCGCTGAAAGGCAAGCGCGTGCTGGCGCTGGACATGGCCGCCCTGGTTGCAGGTGCCAAGTTCCGCGGCGAGTTCGAAGAGCGCCTGAAATCCGTGCTCAAGGAACTGGCCATGGATGAAGGGCAAACCATCGTCTTCATCGACGAGATGCACACCATGGTGGGCGCGGGCAAGGCCGACGGCGCGATGGATGCCGGCAATATGCTCAAACCGGCACTGGCGCGCGGCGAGCTGCATTGCGTGGGGGCCACCACGCTCGACGAATACCGCAAGTACATCGAAAAGGATGCCGCGCTGGAACGCCGCTTCCAGAAAGTGCTCGTCGACGAACCGACCGTGGAGGCGACGATCGCCATCCTGCGCGGCTTGCAGGATAAATATGCGCTGCATCACAAGGTGGAAATCACGGATGCGGCCATCATTGCCGCGGCGGAATTGTCGCACCGCTACATCACCGACCGCTTCCTGCCCGACAAGGCGATCGACCTGATCGACGAGGCGGCGGCGAAGATCAAGATCGAGATCGACTCGAAGCCGGAAGTGATGGACAAGCTGGAACGCCGTCTGATCCAGCTGAAAATCGAGCGCGAAGCCGTCAAGAAGGAAAAAGACGAAGCATCGCTGCGCCGCCTGGGCTTGATCGAGGAAGAGATCGTCAAGCTGCAGCGCGAATACAATGACTTCGAGGAAATCCTGAAGGCGGAAAAGGCCGTGGTGCAGGGCAGCACGCACATCAAGGAAGAGATCGAGCAGGTCAAGCTGCAGATGGAGCAGGCCACGCGCGAGAGCAACTGGCAGAAAGTGTCGGAGCTGCAGTATGGCAAGTTGCCGCAGCTGGAAGCCCAGCTCAAGCAGGCCGACAGCGGCATCCCGAAACTCGATCCCGACCAGCCGAAACTGCTGCGCACGGAAGTGGGCGCCGAGGAAATCGCCGAAGTGGTGTCGCGCGCGACGGGGATTCCCGTGTCGCGCATGATGCAGGGCGAGCGCGACAAGCTGCTGCACATCGAAGAGAAGCTGCATGAACGCGTCGTGGGCCAGGATGAAGCGATCACGGCCGTGGCTGACGCCATCCGCCGCTCGCGCGCCGGCTTGAGCGATCCGAACCGTCCCTATGGTTCCTTCATGTTCCTGGGACCGACGGGCGTGGGTAAGACCGAGCTGAGCAAGGCGCTGGCGACCTTCCTGTTCGATACGGAGGAATCGATGATCCGCATCGACATGAGCGAGTTCATGGAGAAGCATTCCGTGGCCCGTCTGATCGGCGCGCCACCCGGCTACGTGGGCTACGACGAAGGCGGCTACCTGACGGAAGCCGTGCGCCGCAAGCCGTACAGCGTGATCCTGCTCGACGAAGTGGAAAAGGCGCATGCCGACGTCTTCAACGTGCTGCTGCAAGTGCTCGACGACGGACGCATGACGGACGGCCAGGGCCGCACGGTGGACTTCAAGAATACCGTCATCATCATGACCTCGAACCTGGGTTCGCACAAGATCCAGGCGATGGAAAGCGATGATCCCGGTGTCGTGAAGCTGGCCGTGATGGCCGAGGTACGCTCGCACTTCCGTCCCGAGTTCGTCAACCGTATCGACGAAATCGTCGTGTTCCACGGCCTCGACGAGAAGAATATCGGCGCGATCGCGAAGATCCAGCTCAAAATTCTCGAAGAACGCCTGGAACGCATGGACATGCAGCTGAGCCTGACGGACGCCGCGCTGCAGCAGATCGCCGAAGCGGGCTACGATCCGGTGTATGGCGCCCGTCCGTTGAAACGGGCGATCCAGCAGCAGATCGAAAATCCGCTGTCGAAGCTGATCCTGGAAGGCCGCTTCGGCCCGAAAGACGAGATCCGCATCGACGCCCAGAACGGCAACCTGGTGTTTACAGGGGCGCAGGTGGGGCTGGATAAGGTGTAATGTTGGCTGGTCAGTCCCTGCGGGATTGGAAGCTACCCCATTGGGGCAGCTTCCCCCGTCGGGTCTGACCCCAGTTTTACGGCATTTGCAGTGAGGAAGATGTGCGACGATTTGCGACGTCTAACAAAACCGTAGCGAGCGGCAGTGATTTGTGGCAGAGAAGCGCAACCGTACTCTAGTACGGTGAGCATCGCAGGCCGCAAAGCGCGACGCGCAGTAGGTTTTGTTAGACGTCCTCAGGCAGGGCGGTATCAGGCTAGACCTGATGCCGCCCTTCTTGCTATCATCGTCACTATTTTCTGACTAATTTTCGGAGGCGGTACGATGGCAAACACATGGCAAGCAGGACGGCGCATTGGACTGGGACTGACCTTGGCGGCGGCCGTGCTGGCCTTGCCTGCGCACGCCCAGGAAGAAAAAGTCCTGAACATCTACAACTGGTCGGACTATATCGGCGACGATACGATCAAGAATTTTGAGAAGGAAACGGGCATCAAGGTACGCTACGACGTTTTCGACAATAACGAAATCCTCAATGCGAAACTGGTGGCGGGCAAGTCCGGCTACGACATCGTCGTGCCGACGGCCCAGTGGGCGCGGCTGCAGATCGACGCGGGCCTGCTGCGCAAGCTCGACAAGAGCAAGCTGACCAACCTGGGCAACCTCGATCCGAACCTGCAGGCGAAATTGTCGAAGATCGACCCGAACAACGATTACCTGGTCGACTGGCTGTGGGGCTACACGACGGTGGGCATCAACGTCAACAAGGTCAAGGCCGCGCTGGGCGGCATGCCCATGCCCGACAATGCCTGGGATTTGATCTTCGATCCGAAATATGCGGCCAAGCTGAAATCGTGCGGCGTGTCCTTCCTCGACTCGCCGTCGGAAGTGCTGCCGGCCGCCCTGCAATACCTGGGCAAGCCCGCCTACTCGAAAACGGCCGCCGACTACCAGGAAGCGGGCAAGGTGCTGCAGGCGATCCGCCCCTACGTAACCTTGTTCAGCTCCTCAGGCTACATCAATGACATGGCCAACGGTTCCGTCTGCGTCGCGCTGGGCTGGTCGGGCGACATCAATATCGCGCGCCAGCGCGCCATCGACGCGAAGAATGGCAACGTGATCCAGGTGCTGGTGCCGAAGACGGCCGCCCTGATGTTCGACACCATGGCCATTCCCGCCGACGCGCCGCACCCGAACAATGCGCACCTGTTCATCAACTACATCCTGCGTCCGCAAGTGCATGCCAGCCTGAGCAACAAGGTCTTCTACGCGAATCCGAATCCGGCCAGCATCAAATATGTACGCAAGGACATCGGCGAGAACAAGGCGATCTTCCTGTCGGACGCCGACAAGCAGCGCATGGCCGCGCCGGAAGCGACCACGGCCGATATCCGCCGCTTGATGACGCGCATTTATACGAAGTTCAAGACGGGAGTGTAAGACGGGAGCGTAAAAACAAGGATGGCGCGAGGGACGGGCCTGTTGGCCGTCGCTGGCGCCATGCGATAGTGCGGAGGTGAACGCTACTCGTGATAGCGGTCCATCAGCTTATGGTGGCTGCCGCGCATTTCTTCGACCAGTTCAAAGGCGACAAAGCCGATGATGGCGGCGAAGATGGCGATGAAGAGAAAAACGAGGAAGGTGATTAACATGGTCTTTCAGCCGCCGTTGGACGGCCGTCCGCTGGGTTGCTCAATGTGCCGGAGCAGCGCTCCAGCACGTAGTTGATGCAATTAAACTCTAGCAGATCGGCAGCGCTTTACAAGGCTGCTGAGTTGTGAACTCCACCAGTATTTGTCCCAGCGCACTTTTTGCGCATTTCAATCTGGGGTCAGACCCGGCGGGTCTGACCCCGTGGCCTATTTCACGACCAGATCATGCGCCATCACGGCCTTCAAATAGACGCTGACGGGGTCGCCTGGCTCGGGCTGGGAGAACCTGCCCATCCTGCGCTGGCCTTGCGCATTTCCCTGTTTTACTATTTCACCACCAGATCATGCGCCATCACGGCTTTCAAATAGACACTGACGGGGTCGTCTGGCTCGGGCTGGGAGAACCTGTCCATCCTGCGCTGGCCTTGCGCATTTCCCTGTTTTACTATTTCACCACCAGATCATGCGCCATCACGGCCTTCAAATAGACACTGACGGGGTCGCCTGGCTCGGGCTGGGAGAACCTGTCCATCCTGCGCTGGCCTTGCGCATTTCCCTGTTTTACTATTTCACCACCAAATCATGCGCCATCAAGGCTTTCAAATAGACGCTGACGGGGTCACCTGGCTCGGGCTGGGAGAACCTGTCCATCCTGCGCTGGCCTTGCGCATTTCCCTGTTTTACTATTTCACCACCAGATGATCATGCGCCATCACGGCCTTTAAATAGACGCTGACGGGGTCGCCTGGCTCGCGCTGGGAGAACCACCACGCGCTGGCCTTGCGCATTTCCCATTCCTGCTCCTCACCCGTCAGCAGCAGGGCGGCTGCCTGGCCCAGGGTGGGTTGGTGGCCGACGATGAGCACGGTTTCCTTGCCGCCGGGCCAGTTGGCCGCCTTCAGGATGTCTTCCGCCTCGGCGCCCGGTGCCAGTTCCGGCATCAGCTTGAATTTGCGCCCCAGCGCCTCCGCCGTTTGCAAGGTGCGCAAGGCGGGGCTGACGAGGATGCGGCAATTTTCCGGTAGTTGCGAGGCCAGCCATTCCCCCATGCGGCGCGCCTGTTTCTGGCCTTTGACGGTCAGGGCGCGTTCGAGGTCGGGGAGGCCCGGCTCGGCTTCTGCGTGTCGCCACAAGATGAGATCCATGCTGTACTCCTGTGTGTAGAGTTGCCTATTCGCCGACCTCCGCGCCCGGCGTGCCCAGTGTGTGCATCAGGTATTGCTGGGCGCTGAACGGCATCTGCTTGCCGCGCGGCTTGCGGCGCGCATAATGGCCCGTTGGCTCCAGCTCCCATGCATTGGTATTATCCTTCAAATATGGGTTCAAGCCCTCGGCGATCACGCGCCGTTTCAGCGCCCGGTCCAGCACGGGGAAGGCCACTTCCACCCTGCGGAACAGGTTGCGGCTCATCCAGTCGGCGCTGGCCAGGTAGACATCGTGCGCCAGGTCGTTGCGGAAATAGTAAATGCGGCTGTGCTCGAGGAAGCGGCCGATCACGGAGCGCACCTTGATGTTTTCCGACAAGCCCGGCACGCCCGGCTTCAGGGTGCAGGCGCCGCGCACGATCAGGTCGATCTTCACGCCATCGGTCGAGGCAGCATACAGGGCGCGGATCACGGATTCATCGACGAGCGCGTTGACTTTCACGATGATGCGACCGCGCCGGCCTGAACGGGCGATCTTCGCCTCGTTGCGGATGGCCTTGATGATTTCGCTTTGCAGGCCGAACGGCGCCAGCCACAAATGGTTCAGATTGTGCGGCTTGGTCAGGCTGGTCAGGTGGATGAAGACTTCGTTCACTTCCACAGCCAGGTCCTGGTTCGCCGTCAGCAAGCCGAAATCCGTGTACAGCTTGGTGGTCGTGGGGTGGTAGTTGCCGGTGCCCAAGTGGGCGTAGAAGCGCAGCGCGCCTTCTTCGCGGCGGATGACGAGCGCCACCTTGGCGTGGGTTTTCAGGCCCACCACGCCGTACACGACTTGCGCGCCAGCCTGTTCCAGCTTGTCGGCCCAGTTGATATTGGCTTCTTCGTCGAAACGCGCCATCAATTCCACGATGACTGTTACCTCTTTGCCCATCTTCGCCGCCGTGATCAAGGACTCCATCAGGTCCGAGTTCATGCCCGTGCGGTAGATCGTCTGCTTGATGGCGACGACGGACGGATCGTAGGCGGCGCTGCGGATGAAGTCGATCACCGTCTGGAACGATTGATACGGGTGGTGCAGCAGGATGTCATGCTTGGTCAGCGCGGCAAAGATGTCGTTGCCGATGGCCTTGTGCGCGAGGCCGGGGAAGAACGGCGGGAAGCGCAGCTCGGGCTGCTTGACGTGGTCGATCATTTCCGACAGACGCACGAGGTTCACGGGGCCGTTGACGCGGTAGAGGCGGCTTTGATCCAGATTAAACTGGTCGAGCAGGAACTGTGATAATTCTGGCGGGCAATTACGCGCCACTTCCAGGCGCACCGAGGTGCCGAACTGGCGCCCCACGAGTTCGCCTTTTAACGCCTGGCGCAGATTCTTGACTTCGTCTTCATCGACCCACAGGTCGCTGTCGCGCGTGACGCGAAATTGCGAATAGGCAATTACTTCGCGCCCGGCGAACAAATCCGAGATATGCGCATGAATCACGGAAGACAACAGGCAGAAGGACACGCCGTCGCCGGAAATGTCGTCCGGGAGCTTGATGACGCGCGGCAAGACACGGGGCGCCTTGACGATGGCGATGGCCGTGCCGCGGCCGAACGCATCCTTGCCGCTCAGCGAGACGATGAAATTGAGACTTTTATTCACCACTTGCGGGAACGGGTGGGCCGGGTCCAGGCCGATAGGGGTCAGCAGGGGGCGCACTTCACGGTCGAAATACTGCTTGACCCAGGCGCGCTGCGCATCGTTGCGGTCGTTGTCGCGCAGCAAATGCACGCCCGCTTCGCGCAGGGCCGGCAAGACTTCGCTATTTAATATCTCGTACTGGCGTTCCACCAGCGCATGGCATTCCTTGCCGATGCGCTCCAGATTGGCCGCCAGGGCAGGGTGGCCGGCCAGCGAACCGCCGATGCTGCCGGCCGCCAACAGGCTGGCCACGCGCACTTCGAAGAACTCATCCATGTTGCTGCTGACGATGCACAGGTAGCGCAGGCGCTCGAGCAGCGGAATGTTCGGGTCTTCCGCCTGGGCCATCACGCGCCGGTTGAAAGTCAGTTGCGACAGTTCGCGGTCAAGCAGGATGCCCGATTTGGTCACTTCCGTGTGCAGTTCAGGTTTCATATTCTTTTGTCTTTGCAGATAGTTAATTCTAGCCGTATTTCATCCGTATTTCATCGCGTATGACGCGTTGTGAGTGTAATCATGAAATATGACGTAAGCGTGACATAAGCTGTCATAAAGCGTCGCCCGCCCTGTCATTTTTCGCGCCGAAAAGGGCGGTTCCCCGGGCGTAGCCAATTATTTCAGGATTTTTTGCCCATGTCATAAACCTGTCATATTCGCTTGCTAGACTGCGCAGCATTCAACCGGGACTTTGAGCCCTAACAACCCTGAGGACTTGATATGCAAATGAAGCAAATGTTCAAATTTATCGTCGTGGGTGCTTCGGCAGCGATGGCATTTTCTTCCGCTTCCGTCATGGCGGCAGATATGACAGGTGCTGGTGCAACCTTCCCGTACCCGATCTACGCCAAATGGGCTGAAACGTACAAAGCCAACACGGGCAACGGCCTGAACTACCAGTCCGTCGGTTCCGGCGCCGGCATCAAGCAAATCAAGGCCAAGACTGTCGAATTCGGCGCTTCGGACATGCCTTTGAAGGCGGAAGAGCTGGAAGAAGCGGGCCTGATGCAGTTCCCGGCCATCATGGGCGGCGTGGTCACCATCGTCAACCTGGACGGCGTGGCCCCAGGCCAGCTGAAAATGACGGGTAAAGTCGTTGGCGACATCTACCTGGGCAAGATCACCAAGTGGAGCGCGCCTGAAATCGCCGCACTGAACAGTGGCGTCAAGCTGCCGGACACGGAAATTACCGTGGTGCACCGCGCCGACGGTTCGGGCACCTCGTTCCTGTTCACCGACTTCCTGTCGAAAACCAATCCGGAATTCAAATCGAAAATCGGCGCTGGCTCGGCTGTGAAATGGGCCGTGGGCGTGGGTGGCAAGGGTAACGAAGGCGTCGCCGCCAACGTGCAGCGCATCAAGGGTTCGATCGGCTACGTCGAGTGGGCTTACGCCAAGAAAAACAAGATGTCGCACACCCAGCTGCAAAACAAGGACGGCAACTTCCTGCAGCCTGACGACGAAAACTTCAAGGCAGCCGCCGCTTCGGCACCCTGGACGCAAACCCCAGGCTTCGGCGTGGTCCTGACCGACCAGGCTGGCAAGAACAGCTGGCCGATCACGGGCGTGTCGTTCATCCTGATGCACAAAGTCCAGGCTGACCCAGCCAAGGCAAAAGAAGTCCTGAAATTCTTCGACTGGGCCTACAAGAACGGCGGCCCTGCTGCCGTCGAACTGGACTACGTGCCGATGCCGGCATCGGTCGTGAAACTGGTGCAGGAATCGTGGAAAGCCAATTTGAAAGATGCATCGGGCAAGTCGATCTACTAATCGCATAGCCTGAGTCATTCATCCTTGCCCCGCCGGCAGTATGGCGGGGCAGGGAGTTAGCCAGGACCGCCCGCAAGCCCTTGCAGACGGTCCTGGCTAAAAGAATAAAAGTAGCTGAAAGAATAAAAGCAACGACGCCTGACAAAACCGTAGCGAGCGGAAGGGAGTTGCGGTCGAGAAGCGCAACTGTACGAAGGTACAGTGAGCATCGCAGGCCGTAAATCCCGACGCGCAGTAGGTTTTGACAGGCGTATTAAAACAGCAGCACCGGCAGTACCACCCACATCTGGCACAATATGAGCGCACAATCTACCTCCTCCACGATCCCCCTGCCAGGCGGCACCATGACCGATTCCATCAGTCACGCGCAAATGCTTTCCACCATGCGCAAGCAGCGCTTCCAGGATTTCATGTTCCACAAGGTGACGATGCTGTTCGCCCTGTCGGTGCTGATCGTCCTGGTCGGCATCATCATTTCGCTGATCATGGAATCGATACCGGCCTTCAAGACCTTCGGCCTGCATTTCATCGTGTCCGCGGAATGGGACCCCGTCAATGATCAGTACGGCGCCTTGATCCCCATCATCGGCACCCTGGTGACGTCCGTCATCGCCTTGCTGATCGCCTTTCCCGTCAGCTTCGGCATCGCCCTGTTCCTCACGGAAATCTGCCCGGCCTGGCTGCGCCGCCCGCTGGGCACGGCTGTCGAGCTGCTGGCCGGCGTGCCATCGATCATCTACGGCATCTGGGGCCTGTTCGTCTTCGCGCCCCTGTTCGCCGACCACGTCCAGCCCCTGCTGAAAGCCACGCTGGGCAACGTGCCCGTCATCGGCCAGCTGTTCAGCGGCCCCATGATGGGCATCGGCCTGTTGACGGCCGGCCTGGTGCTGGCCATCATGATCATCCCCTTCATCGCTTCCGTGATGCGCGACGTGTTTGAAATCGTCCCTGCCGTGCTGAAGGAATCCGCCTACGGCCTGGGCTGCACGCGCTGGGAAGTGGTGCGCAAGATCGTCTTGCCATACACCAAGACCGGCGTCGTCGGCGGCGTCATGCTGGGCCTTGGCCGCGCGCTGGGCGAGACCATGGCCGTGACCTTCGTCATCGGCAACGCGAATAAACTGTCGTGGTCGCTGTTTGCCGCCGGTAACAGCATCACCTCGCTGCTGGCGAACGAATTCGGCGAAGCGCAATCGGCGCTGCACGTATCGTCGCTGTTCTCGCTGGCCCTGATCCTGTTTGTCATCACCTTTATCGTCTTATCCGCCGCCAAGCTGATGCTGGCTGGCATGTCCCGCAAGGAAGGCACGAAATGAGCCAGCTCAGCCAAGTTAGCACCCTCGACGTTCCGGCCAAGCCGGCGATCAACCCCGTCTACCGCAAGCGTTTGCTGATGCACCGCGTCGGCATCGCCCTGTCGGTGGCCGCCATGGCCCTGGGCCTGGCCGTGCTCGTGTGGATTTTGTTCACGCTGGTGATCAAGGGTTTCGGCGCGCTGTCCGTCGATCTGTTCACGCAAACGACGCCGGCTCCCGGCAGCGAAGGCGGCGGCTTGATCAATGCCATCGTCGGCAGCGCCCTGATGGTGGGCCTGGCCACCGTCGTCAGCACCCCGATCGGCATCCTGGCCGGCATTTACCTGGCGGAATACGGCGAAGAAAACAAGCTGGCGCAAGTGACGCGTTTCGTCACCGACATCATGCTGTCGGCGCCATCGATCGTCATCGGCCTGTTCGTGTATGCGCTGTACGTGGCGCACGTGAAACACTTCTCCGGTTACGCCGGTGCCATCGCCCTGTCCCTGATCGCCGTGCCCGTGGTGGTGCGCACGACGGACAATATGCTGCGCCTGGTGCCGAACAGCCTGCTGGAAGCCGCATTTGCCCTGGGTGCGCCGCGCTGGAAGGTCGCCACCCTGGTGCGCTTGCGCGCTGTAAAAGCTGGCGTGATCACCGGCGTACTGCTGGCCTTGGCCCGCATCGCCGGCGAAACGGCGCCGCTGCTGTTCACGGCCCTGAATAACCAGTTCCAAAGCTTTAACATGAATGCGCCGATGGCCAACTTGCCGTCCGTCATCGCATCGTTTGCAATGAGCCCGTACGACAACTGGCGCTCGCTGGCCTGGGGCGGCGCACTGCTGATCACCTTCAGCGTGCTGGCCCTGAATATCCTGTCGCGCACCGTGTTCAGCCAAAAAGTCCCACATTAAACAGATACCGAGCGAAGCGAACCCATATGAATACGCAAATGAATCCAGCCCAAGACTTGGCACCAAAGAAAAAAACCATCGAGATTTCTGGCCTGAACTTTTTTTACGGCAAAACGCAAAGCTTGCATAACGTCAACCTGGACATTCATGAGAAGAAGGTCACGGCCTTCATCGGCCCGTCCGGTTGCGGCAAGTCGACCCTGCTGCGCACCCTGAACCGCATGTACGACCTGTATCCGGGCCAGCGCGCGGAAGGCTCCATCCTGTACCGCGGCCGCAATGTGCTCGACGCCGACCAGGACGTCAACATGCTGCGCGCCAAGGTCGGCATGGTATTCCAGAAGCCCACGCCGTTCCCCATGTCCGTCTACGACAACATCGCCTTCGGCGTGCGCCTGTATGAAGACCTGTCGAAGGGCGAAATGGACGAGCGCGTCGAGTGGGCTCTGAAAAAAGCCGCGCTGTGGGGCGAAGTCAAGGACAAGCTGACGAAAAGCGGCCTGTCGCTGTCGGGCGGCCAGCAGCAGCGCCTGTGCATTGCGCGCGGCGTGGCCGTGAAACCGGACGTCTTGCTGCTCGACGAGCCGACCTCGGCGCTGGACCCGATCTCGACCTCGAAGGTGGAAGAGCTGATCAGCGAACTGAAACAGGATTACACGATCGCCATCGTGACGCACAATATGCAGCAGGCGGCGCGCTGCTCCGACTACACGGCGTATATGTATCTGGGCGAGCTGGTGGAATTCGGCGAAACGGACCAGATTTTCATGAATCCGGCCCGCAAGGAAACGCAGGATTACATCACGGGCCGCTTCGGCTGATCCGCCCAGAATAACGATATACAAGACTACTGAATACGGAGAGACAGCATGATAGGCGAACATTCATCCAAGCAATACGACAACGAACTCGAAGCGATCCGCTCGAAAGTGCTCCTGATGGGCGGCATCGTTGAAACCCAGTTCCTCGACGCGATGACATGCTTTCGCATCGGCAACCCGGAACGCGCCGACCGCGTGATGCGCGAAGACGACGTCGTCAACCAGCTGGAAGTGTCGCTGGACGATGCCTGCAGCCATCTGATCGTGCGCCGCCAGCCGGCCGCCAACGACTTGCGCACCATCATGGCCACCATCAAGGTGATTACCGACCTCGAGCGCGTAGGCGACGAGGCGACCAAAATCGCCCGCGTGGCGAAGAACTTGCACAAGCGGGGCAACGCCGTCGTCAACCATTACGAGATGGTGCGCGGCATCGCCAACACGGCCACCGACATGCTGCACGACGCGCTGGACGCCTTCGCGCGCAACGATGGCAAGCAGGCATTACAATTAATTGCACAAGACGCCATCATCGACCATGAGTTTCGGTCTATCATGCGCAACCTGATTACCTTTATGATGGAAGACCCGCGCACGATTTCGGCGGCGCTCGATACCCTGTGGGTGGCCAAAGCCATCGAACGGATCGGCGACCATGCGAAAAACATCGCCGAATACGTGATTTACGTGGTTGAAGGCAGGGACATCCGCCACACCAAGGTGGCTGCTCCCGCCATTTCCGAGGAGCTCCCTGAGTAAGCTTTATGGCATCTGATAAAACCACGGTATTGATTGTTGAAGATGAGCCGGCCATCGTTGAACTGGTGACCTATTCGCTGCGCGAATCCGGCTGGAATTGCTGTTCCGTACAAAACGTCGCCGATGCCTGGGAATTCATCCAGCACCGCACGCCGCATCTGATCCTGCTGGACTGGATGCTGCCGGACCAGACGGGTTTGCGCCTGCTGTCGCGCATCCGCGCCGACCGCAATTTCGCCGCCATCCCCGTCATCATGCTCACCGCCAAGAGCATGGAAGAAGACAAGCTGGCCGGACTGAACAGCGGGGCCGACGATTACGTCACCAAGCCGTTCTCGCCGCGCGAGCTGCTGGCCCGCGCCAAGGCCCTGTTGCGACGCAAGAGTCCGGAACACGCGCAGGCGCCCATGCGCGCCGGCAACGTGGCCCTGGACCCCGTCAGCTGCACCGTCATGATGGATGAACAGAAGATCGATATCGGCCATGCCGAATACAAGCTGCTGAAATTCCTGCTGGCCCATCCGGAGCGCGTGTTTTCGCGCAGCCAGCTGCTCGACAAGGTGTGGGGCGACCATGTGGTGATCGAGGAACGCACGGTCGACGTCCACGTATTGCGCTTGCGCAAAGCCTTGAAAGAGGCGGAAAGCCTGATCAAGACCGTGCGCAGCGTCGGCTACATGTTGTCTGAAAAGTAAAGCCTCACTCTATGAATCCGAAATTGCTGTTCTGGGTACCGGCCGCCCTGCGCATGGTGCTGGCGCTGCTGGGCGTGGCCGTCGTATGGTATCTGTTCGGCGCCACGTATGCGCTGGGCATCGCCTTCGTGCTGATGGCCATGATGGTCTTCGTGCAGCTGTCGTATTTGTTCCAGCTGAGTAACTGGCTGGACAATCCGCAAAGCGCCAAGCTGCCCGACGGCTGGGGCGCCTGGACCAGCATCTTCGCGCGCCTGTACCGCATGCGCCGCGATGACGAGAAAAACCAGGCCGAGCTGACGGAATGGCTGGCGCGTTTCCGCCAGGCCATGCATCTGTTGCCCGACGGCGTAGTCATCATGGATGACGTGCTGTTCCTCGAATGGTGCAATCCTGCCGCCGAGAAACACCTGGGCCTCACGCACGAGCGCGACAAGGGCATGCGCGTGACGAATTTGATCCGCAGCCCCGAGTTCATGGATTACATCATCCTGGGCCGCTACGACCAGCCGCTGACGATTACCTTCCGCAACCGCAAGCTGATCGTGCAAATCATCCCGTTCGAGAACCGCCGCCAGATCCTCGTCACGCACGACGTGACGGAGACGGAACGCATCGAAATGATGCGCCGCGACTTCATCGCCAACGCTTCGCACGAATTGCGCACGCCGCTGACGGTCATCGTGGGCTTCCTGGAAATCGCTTCCGCCGAGCTGGACCTGGATGCCGCCACGCGCGCCGCCCACCTCAAGCTGATGACGGAGCAGGGCCACCGCATGCAGCATCTGATCGAGGACATGCTGACCCTGTCGCGCCTGGAATCGGTCGACTATCCGCTGCGCCCCGAGCCCGTGGACATCAAAAAGCTCATGCAGCAAGTCTTGCGCGACGCCAAGGGCTTGTCGGCCGGCAAGCATGAAGTGACCATGGAATGCGACGGCCCCGACGTGCTGGGCAGCTACGATGAACTGTACAGCGCCTTCGGCAACCTGGCCTCGAACGCCGTGCGCTACACGCCGGCCGGCGGCACCATCACCCTGCGCTGGCAGGATGGCCCGGCCGGACCGCAATTCATCGCGCAAGACACGGGCATCGGCATCAGCCAGGAACATATTTCGCGCCTGACGGAACGTTTCTACCGCGTCGACAAGAGCCGCTCGCGCGAAACGCAGGGCACGGGCCTGGGCCTGGCCATCGTCAAGCACGTGCTGCTGCGCCACGGCGGTACCCTGGCCATCCAGTCCGTGGCCGACAAGGGCAGCAGTTTTATCGTCAGCATGCCCAAATCCGTCGTCACGCCGCTGCAGAGCGAGTTGCTGGTCAAGTAGGCCGGGGAGGGGAGCATCCCCTGCCTGTTTCCCGTGCGACTAGTGCAAAGTTGGCATAAGTCGTTACAATCTGGCTATGACTTTAATCAACGCCTCTTTTCGCCAAGCCGGCGCGCAGCAACTGGTCCAGTCGCTGCTGGCCGCGCGCCAGGACACCCTTTCCCTGTTTGACTGTTACGTCACTGCCGGCCTGGACGTGGTGGCGGGCCTGCCCCGTCATCCGCGCCTCAATCCGCCTTTATGGCAACTGGCGCAGATCGCCTGGTTTGCCGAGTGGTTCATCCTGCGCGAAGCGGCGTCCAGCCATCCGGCCGATGCCATTTATAACTCCCTGCTGACACGCGGCGACGACTTGTTCGACGCCAACATGGTGCAGCAGCGCGCGCGCTGGACGCTGGAACTGCCCAGTCCTGGCGCCGTCAAAACGTATTGCCACGAAGTACTCGACAGGGTCCTCGATAAACTGTCGCGCGAAGCCAATGTCGACAGCGCCCTGGCGCCGTACCGGCTGGCCCTGGCCCATGAAGACTTGTGTGGCGAGGAAATGCTGGCCGGTCTGCAATGGCTGGGCCTGGAAGCACCGGAATCCCTTGCGGCCAGCCCGGCCTTGCCGCCCGGAGCGGGCCAGATCGCTTTTCCTGGCGGTACCATTGCACTGGGCTCGCCGCGCGATGCCGGGTTTGCCTTCGACAATGAATCGCCGCCCCACAGCTGCTACGTGGCGCCGTTTTCCATCGATGCCTGCGCCGTATCCAATGCCCAGTTTGCCGACTTCGTCGCCGATGGCGGCTACCAGAACCGCCAGTTCTGGAGCGCGGCCGGCAGCGCCTGGCTGATGCGGCAGGAGCGCTCGTCGCCGCTGTACTGGCTGCGCGAAGCGACGCAGTGGCGCACCATGCGTTTCGGGCAGCGCACGACCTTGCCGCCGAACGAAGCCGTGCGCCACATCAACCTGTATGAAGCGCAGGCCTATTGCGCCTGGGCGGGGCGCCGCCTGGCGACCGAGGCGGAATGGGAGTATGCTGCGCTGTCCGGCCACCCGCGCTTTCACTGGGGCCAGGTGTGGGAGTGGACGGCGACGCCGTTCGAGCCGTATCCGGGCTTTGCGGTGGATGCCTGGCGCGAATATTCGGCGCCGTATTTCATGCAGCACCAGGTACTGCGCGGCGCCTCCTTCGCCACGCCGCCGCGCCTGCATTCGGCCCGCATGCGCGCCTTCCATGCGCCCGAACGGGGCGACATCTTTGCCGGCTTGCGCACCTGCGCCTGGTAGCGCGCCGAGAACAGACATCATTTCAGGATACCCTTGAGTACAGATAACGCCCCGCAGTTCATTCCCAAACGCATCACGCCCACGCCGGAGCAGGTCGCCATCCAGACGGCGCAAAAGAAAGTGGTCTTGATCGACGCCAATGCCGGCGCGGCCAAGACGACGACCCTGGCCCTGCGCCTGGCCGAAGCCCTGCACCGGGGCCGCGCGCCCGAACGCATGCTGGCCCTCGTCTTCACGGAAGCGGCGCGCGTGGCCCTGCGCCAGCGCCTGCTGGAAGTGGGCGTGCCGCTCGGTGTCGTCAAGCGCCTGACGGTCGACACCTTCGACGCCTTTGCCGCCAAGGTGCTGTTGCAGCTGGAAAACATGCAAGTGGCCTCCATGCGCAGCGATGAAGAGCTGCGCCCCGTGGCCTGGGAAGCGCTGGAAGTGGTCTCCGAGAAATACGCTCACCGCTATCCGCTGGAAATCAACACGACGAATGGCGCCATCGCCGAATTCCTGAAACTGCAATTGCGCACCAAGGCGCGCCTGGATTTCCAGAATCCCGACTTCGAGAGCAATTCCCTCGATGACAACCTGGAAATGCTGGGCATGTCGCGCACGCATTATCTGTGGCTGCGCGAATATGAAGGCTTGCGCGGCGCCGACACGGGCGATATCCAGTTCCGCGCGCCCTTCGACGCCACCTACGACCTCGTGCGCATGCTCGACGGCGACGAACCGTTGCGCCAGCAATTGCCCGCGTTCCAGATCATCGTGGCCGATGAATTGCACGACCTGAACGAGGCATCGTTCCGCCTGCTGACCATGCTGATACGCCGCGGCAACGCGTTTTTCTGCGGCGCCGGCGACAAGGATCAAGTGATCTACACGTGGTCGGGCGCTGACCACCGCTTCCTGCGTCAGCGCTTCGAGCAGGAATTTCCCGCCTTGCAACGCCTGCCGCTGACGGCGTCCTACCGCTACGGCCCGCAACTGGCGCAGGCCGTGGGCGTGCTGAAAAACAAGCCCAGCGTGTCGGCTCTGTCGCGCGCCACCCACATTGAACTGCTCGAGTATGACCATGCGCAGCCGCAGGCGTGCAGCGCCCAGCTGATCGCCGCGCTCGAACACGTACATGCGGGCACGACGGCCATCTTGCTGCGCGACCGCGACCAGGCCATCCGCGTGGAAACGGCCCTGTTCCAGAGCGGCATCGCGTATGGCCTGGTGGACATGAACAGTTATCTGCTGAGCCTGGAAGTGCTGATGCTGCGTGGCATGGTCGCCATCGCCCGCAAGGATTTGCACGCGATCAAGAGCGGCCCGCGCCGCGGCGAAATCCTCGAAGCCCTGGTGGCCTTCGCGGAAATCCCGTTTACACGCGCGGAATTGCAGCAAGCCAAGGCCGACGTGGCCAATTATCCCGACTTGCTGGAAGGTTTCTTGACGAACCAGCTGGCCAAGTCGCAGAACCAGGACAAGGCGGCGCTGACCCTGGCCGCCGTCGACTACCTGCGCGCGCTGCCCCCCGACGCCCTGGCCGGCGACGCGCTGCAGCACATCTTTGGCCTGATGCAGCTGGAACAGACGGCGCGCCGCATCTATGTCGACCCTGCCCAGGCGCGGGTCGTCGCCCGTTCCCTGCATGGCTTTATCGCCGTGTGCCGCGAAGCGGGCGTGGCGCTGGGCGGCTTCGCCGGCTGGCTGGGCGAGATGGAAGACGCCGTGACGGTCTCGACTGGCAAGGCCAAGCTGGTCATCGCCTGCATCGACCAGATCAAGGGCCTCGAATACAACCACGTGATCCTGCCTTACCTGGCCGTCGACGAATTCCCGCGCAGCAAGACTGATCCGCTGGAAGAAGAGAACCGTTTTTATGTGGCCGCCACGCGCGCACGCGACAGGCTCAGCTTGCTGACGCCGGAAGACCCCGCCTACCGGAGCCGCTACATCGCCGCCCTGCAGCTGAAAAACAAGACTGTTGCGTCCAAGGCATAAATCTTTTGCCGCGCGGCCGCTTTTTGCGAAAGACGAAAGCGGGCATACTTTGTTGCTGTGATTGATTGCAATCTGAACCAACAAAGGAGTAATGATGCGAGTATTCTTGACAGGTGCGGCAGGTTTCATCGGCAGTTCCATCGCGGCGGGCCTCGTGCGCGCCGGCCATCAGGTCACGGGCCTCGTGCGCAAGCCGGAGCAGGTGGCCGAGCTGGCCACTATCGGCGTGCAGGGTATCGTCGGTACCTTGAACGACCGCGAGCTGATCATCGAGCAAGCGAAGGCGGCGGACGCCGTCATCAATGCGGCCAGCAGCGACCACCGGGGCGCCGTGGAAGCGATCATTGAAGCGCTGGCCGTCAGCAACAAGCCTTTCCTCCATACCAGCGGCTCGTCCATCGTGGGCGACGCGTCGGGCGGCGAGGGCACGGAACAGATTTATTACGAAGACAAGCTGCCGGCGCCCACGGCCGACAAGGCGGCTCGGGTCGCCATCGATGAGCTGGTGCTGGCCAGCGCAAACAAGGGCGTGCGCGCCAGCGTGTTGTGCAACACCTTGATCTACGGCCACGGCGCCTTGCCGCGCGACAGCGTGCAATTGCCGCGCTTATTGAAACAGGCGCGCAAGAGCGGCATCGTGCGCCACGTGGGGCCGGGCCGCAATATCTGGTCCAACGTGCACATCGACGACGTCGTCAGCCTGTATCTGCTGGCGCTGGAAAAGTCGCCCGCCGGCACCTTTTACTTTGTCGAGTCGGGCGAAGCGGCCTTCCGCGACATGACGGCCGCCATCGCCCAGGCACTGGACCTGGGTCCCGCGCAGGACTGGCCGCTGCCGGAAGCCATTGCCGAATGGGGCTATGAGATGGCGTCGTACGGCCTTGGTTCCAACAGCCGCGTGCGCGGGGAACGGTCGCGCAAGCTGCTGGGCTGGCAGCCGCAGGGGCCGTCCGTGCTGGAATGGATCGGGAACGACATGCTGCGTTCGCCGCACGCCACGGCTGCTTGATGCAGCTCAGCAAATCCGCATCTGTGTGCGCTAGCGAACGGTGCTTTTGCCCGATCGGGAGTATGATGCCTTTGCTTGGTTGAGACGCACTGCCGTGAAGTTGGCGGCATGTTCGATCTTCCAGCAGGTCAGCCGGTCGCCTCAAGGATCGGCACCAGATTTCCGCTGCCGGCGCGCTTGCGCCAGGCGGCCATGCACTGCAACTCCAGGTCGCGGTGTGAACTGCGAACCCCTTCAAGGCCGGCCTAGCCGGTCTTTTTTTTGCCTGTTTTTTGCCCGTTATTCCCGCCGCCGCGCCATTCACCGCTGCCCGTCCGCCATTCGCCGAAGCGCTGTTTTCGCGCGGCTGAAATCCGCGTATCTTTACGATCAATTCACTTCAAGGGGCGACCGTGAAACCTGAACCAGCGTACTACCGCCGTACCCAGCTGTTGTGGGGCGTGCTGCTGATCGCCATCGGCGCCGTGATCCTGCTGGACCGGCTCGATGTGATCCATCTCCATGATTACTATGCACTATGGCATTATTGGCCGCTGATACTGGTCGTCTTCGGCCTTAACAAGCTGGTCGCGCCCGTGTCCGCCAAGCAGGTATTGAGCGGCTTGTGGCTGATCTTCTTCGCCGCCTGGTGGTATGTGTCGTATGAAGAACTGTGGAACTTGAATTTCTACAATAGCTGGCCAGCCTTGCTGATCGCCTGGGGCGTGGGCCTCGTGCTGGAGCCGCTGTTGAACAAACATTTTATTGCCTATCGGGAGTCCGAGCATGAAAAATAGACCGCCGCTGCACTCGCCATCGCAGATCGTGCTGGGCGTCATCGTCATCGTCCTGGGGCTGCTGTTCCTGCTCGATAACCTGGGCTTCATCAATGTGCGCTACACCTTCCGCTTCTGGCCCACCATCCTGATCATTTTCGGCTTGCTGAAAATATCGCAAAGCCATAACCGCTCCGGCTACATACTCGGCGGCGTGATGGTCTTGCTGGGCTTGAGCTGGACCCTGAAAGCCATGGGCTTGTTTTATATCAACTGGAGCATGCTGTGGCCGCTGCTCATCATCGCCGCCGGCGTGGCCGTGGTGTCGAAATCCTTGCCTGGCGCACAGCAGCGGCAGCGCCGCCGGCATTTTGCCGCGCCGCCCGATGGCAGCGCTGCGCCTGATGCCTTCGTCCAGCCCAGGAATGGCGCCGTGTCGCTCGACAAGGAACCCGCCGATGCCGCTGCAGCGCCTAGCGCCAGCGGCCAGGCCGACGACGACAGCATCATCGAAGTGACGGCCATCCTCGGCGGCTACGTGCGGCGCGTGTCGTCGCAGCGCTTCAGGGGCGGCGATATCAACGTCATCATGGCCGGCTGCGAAATCGACTTGCGCCAGGCATCGATCGACGGCGAAGCCGTGCTCAACGTGTTTGCCCTGTGCGGCGGCGTCACCATCAAGATTCCGCCCGACTGGAGCGTCGTGCTGCAAGGCACGCCCATCCTTGGCGGCTTCGAAGAAAAGACCATCGTGCCGCCAAACCAGAACAAGCGCCTGTACGTGACGGGTTACGCCATCATGGGCGGCCTGGAAATCCGCAACTAGGCGCGCATGTCCGGACCCTTGTCGAAGCGGCGCGGCGCCGTGGTGGTGTTCCTGGTCTGCATCGCGCTGGGCCTGGCCCTGGCCTCCCTCCTGGCCAGGGTGGCGCACGCGCCTTGGCTCAATGCCGTCCTGCTGGTGGTGCCCGCCACGCTCGTGTATGCGATCGGATCGGGGTTTTCCGCGTTTTACCTGTGCCGCGCCTATCCCTTGCACGCCCGCCATCCGCTCGCCATTGCCGGCGTGATGGGCGTGGCGGCCCTGTTCGCGGGCTTGCTGTGGGCGACCCTGCTGCAATTTCTGAACAGCGTCAGCCTGTTGCTGGAGCAGTACTGGCTGGGCGTGGACCTGACGCAATCGCTGCTGGCCCTGTTCTTCGGCCTGGGCGTGCTGCTGTATTGCCTGGCCGCCGCCGTGCATTATCTGCTGCTCGAATTCGTGCGCGCCAGGATGGCCGAGCAGCAGGGCCTGGAAGCGCAGCTGATGGCGCAGGAAGCGCAACTGCGCATGCTGCGCACGCAAATCGATCCGCATTTCCTGTTCAACAGCCTGAACTCCATCAGCGCCCTGACGTCTATCGATGCGGCGGGCGCGCGCCAGATGACGGTGCAGCTGGCCAGCTTCTTTCGCCAGAGCCTGAGTCTGGAAGCGCACAAGCACATCACCGTGCAAGAGGAACTGGTGCTGATCCGCCACTTTCTCGCCATCGAGCAAGTGCGCTTCGGCGAACGCCTGCAAGTGGCGGAAAGCATCGACACTGCCGCGCTGGCGTGTTTGCTGCCGCCCATGCTGATACAGCCGCTGGTGGAAAATGCCGTCAAGCACGGTATCTGCGGCTTGACGGAGGGCGGCCTGATCGCCATCGAAGTCCGGCGCGCGGGCAGTCTGTTGCAGATCGCCGTGCGCAATCCTGTTGATGCGGATCAAGGGCCAGCCCGCGGCAATGGCGTGGGCCTGGAAAATGTACGCCAGCGCCTGGCCGGCGCGTATGGCCACGAGGCCGGCGTGCACTGGGCGCGGCACGGCGCGACGTTTGAAGTGACGCTATCGATGCCGGCGCAGACCGGCGGCACGGAGGAAGCATGATGCAGGCAAGAATGCGGGTGGCCATCGTCGATGATGAATTACTGGCGCGCAGCGTGTTGCGCGAATACCTGGCGCGCCATGACGATATCGACATCGTCGCCGAGTGCGCCAATGGCTTCGACGCCGTCAAGGCCATCGCCGAACTGGAACCGGAACTGGTGTTTCTCGATATCCAGATGCCGCGCCTGGACGGTTTTGAAGTGGCCGAGCTGATCGGCGCGAAGACAAAGTTGATCTTTGTCACGGCCTACGACCAGTACGCCTTGAAAGCGTTCGAATGCCATGCGCTCGATTATCTGCTCAAACCGTTCAGCGAACAGCGCTTCGAGCAGGCGCTGGCCCATGCGCGCGCCAACCGCAGTTTGCCCGAAACTGTGCAAACGCTGGCGCGCGAGGCGGCCGCGCGCGCCGCGCCCCTGGACCGCGTGCTGATACGCGACGGCGCCAAGGTCCACGTGATCGCCAGCGCCCGGATCGACTATATCGAGGCGCAGGACGATTACATCAGCATCCGTTCCGAGGGCAAGTCCTACCTGAAAAGCCAGACCTTGGCGGAACTGGAAACCCAGCTCGATCCCGCCAAGTTCCTGCGCGTGCACCGCTCGTACCTGCTCAATATCGACGGCATCCGCCGCATTGAGGCGGCGACGAAAGACAGCCACGTGGCCATCTTGCGCGACGATACGAGGATACCGGTCAGCAAGGCGGGGTATCAGAAACTCAGATTACTGGTGGGCTAGCATTTTCTGCGATGCAGATGCATAATCATCTTCGCATGATATCATCAGGAGGTGATAATTGAGTGCGCCGAAGACTTGGCCGGTCACGTTTCACGATGACTTCGATGCGGAATTCGATGCTCTGCCGATAGATGTCCAGGATGAATTGCTGGCGAGTGCCGATGCACTGTCGAAGCTGGGTCCGGCTGCCGGGCGTCCTCATGTCGGGACGTTGAAGCATCCTAAACACCCGAATATGAAAGAGCTGCGTTTCAAGGCCAATAACGGGGCAGAGGTGTGGCGCGCGGTCTTTGCTTTCGATACACGGCGAGAGGCGGTCATTCTGGTTGCGGCAGCCAAGCAGGGTGTCGACGAGGACAGGTTTTACAGGGATTTGTTGTTCAAGGCAAATGCGCGCTACGAGCAACACCTCAAAAACCTGACCACGGCGACAGCAAGGCAGGGCAAAGGCAGGAGATGATTTCAGGAACAGGAGCTAGCCATGGGAAGAAATCTGAATGACGTGATCCACAGTTTGCCGGCCGAGCGTCAGGCAAAAATTGCGGCTCTGTCCCAGGAGAAAATGCAGGAAATGATAGCGCATGCCGCCACGCTGACGGATTTCCGCAAGGCCGTGGGCAAGACCCAGGCGGAGGTTGCCAGGGAACTGGGGATTCAACAGCATGCCGTTTCCCAGCTGGAAAAGCGTACCGATACCTATGTCTCGACCTTGCGCCGCTTCCTGCAATCGCTGGGCATGACATTGGAATTGTCGGTCGTTGCGAAAAACGGTGTTCGTATCGAACTGCAGAATTTTCTGCGTAGCCAGGAAGTTGATGCCGATGTCCATGACAGCGCACTTGCTGCATCTGCGACGCCCCCACGAAAGCGCAAAGCCGGTGTGCCGCGCAAGCGGGCTGGCAACACGTGAAGAGATTAGCTGCGTGCTATCCGCCAGCCGGTTGCACATCCCACCACGTGGGCAAGAGTTGCCGTATTTCCGGGCGTGAAAAACGGTCGTCGATCAGGTACACGACGCCCTTGTCCGACTGGGTGCGGATGACCCTGCCTGCCGCCTGCACCACCTTCTGCATGCCTGGATACAGATACGTGTAGTCGTAGCCGGCGCCGAAGATTTCGCCCATGCGCTGGCGGATCTGCTCGTTGACGGGATTGATCTGCGGCAAACCCAGGGTGGCGATGAAGGCGCCGATCAGCCGGGCACCGGGCAGGTCGATGCCTTCGCCGAAGGCGCCGCCGAGCACGGCAAAGCCGATGCCGCGTGTTTCCAGGCCGAAGCGGCCCAGAAATTGCGCGCGTGCACCGTCATCCATGCGGCGCGGCTGCTGCCAGATGGGCACGTCGGGGTAATGCTGGGCGAACAGGGTGGCCGTCTTTTCCATGTAATCGAAGCTGCTGAAGAAGGCCAGGTAGTTGCCCGGCGTTTCCGCGTATTGCTTTGCCATCAATTGGGCAATGGGCAGCAGCGAAGCGGCGCGGTGCTGGTAGCGCGTGGAAATGGTATCGGCCACGCGCACGGACAGTTGTTCCGCCTGGAATGGCGATTCCACGTCGACCCAGGCCGTGTCGGCCGGCATGCCCAAGGTATCGCTGTAGTAATTCCACGGGCTCAGGGTGGCGGAAAACAGGGCCGTGCTGTGGCTGGCCGCGAAGCGCTCTTTCAAAAAGGGGGCCGGCACGATGTTGCGGATGCAGACGGTGGAACCCGTGTCCGTTTTGCTGACGTCGAACAGCGAATGCGCGCCAAAGCTTTCCGCCAGGCGGTTGATCAGCAGCACGTCGAAATAGAAGCGCTGCAAGTCTTCATCGAGCGCGGTAGCATGCTCGGCCATGTAGTCGCCGATGGCCGTGGCCACGCCTTGCAGGGCGCCAAAGAATTTGTCGGGCAAGGCCGCATGCACGTGGTAATCGCCATCCTGCTCCTTGAGCAGGGCCGTCCACTGGCGCGAGAGGCGGTCCAGCGGCTTTTTCAGCCCTTCGGGCGCGAACTTGCGCAGCATTTTCAGGTCGATCTGCGCCAGTTCGGCCGAATACATGCTGCGCGCGCGCGACACCATATTGTGCGCTTCGTCGACCAGCACATTGACTTTCCAGTCGTGGGCCAATGTCATGCCGTACAGCATGGCGCTGAGGTCGAAATAATAATTGTAGTCGCCGATGACGACGTCGCTCCAGCGTGCCAATTCCATGCCCAGGTAATACGGGCAAATACCCTGCTGCAAGGCGACGGCGCGCACGGCTTCCTTGTCGAGGATCAAACCGCTGGCCAGCGCCACCTCGCGCGCCAGCGGCAGGCGGTCGTAAAAACCCTTGGCCAGCGGACACGATTCGCCGTGACAAGCCTTGTCGGGATGTTCGCAGGCACTGCTCTTGGCGCTCAGTTCCAGCACGCGCAAGGGCAGCAGCGGCGCGCTCTCCTTGAGGATGGCGCAGGCGTCGAGCGCCATCTGGCGGCCCGGCACCTTGGCAGCCAGGAAAAACAGTTTGTCGAGGCCATGTGCGGCCGTCGCTTTCAACATGGGAAACAGGCTGCCCACCGTCTTGCCGATGCCGGTCGGCGCCTGCGCCAGCAAGCCGCAGCCGCGGCTGCTGGCCTTGTACATGGCTTCGGCCAGCTGGCGCTGTCCCGGGCGGAAGTCCGCGTGGGGAAAGGCCATGGCCGTGAGCTGCGCGTCGCGGCTGGCGCGGTGCGCCATTTCCTGCTCGGCCCAGTCGAGGAACAGCGCGCAATGCTGCTCGAAGAACAGGCGCAGCGCCTCGGCCGTGCATTCCTCGTGCATGACGGTTTCCTTCTGGCTGGCGATGTCGAAATACACGAGCGCCACGCGCAGCATGGGCAGGTTCAGCTGCTGGCACAGCAAGTGGCCGTAGATGCGCGCCTGCGCCCAGTGCAGCTGGCGGTGGTTGGCGGGCATCGTGTCCAGTTCGCCCCGGTAGGTCTTGATTTCTTCCAGCTGCCGCCGCGCCGGGTCGTAGCCATCGGCGCGGCCCCGCACGTGCAGGGGGCCGAAGTCGCCGCACAGGCTGATTTCGCGCTGGTAATCGTCGTCGCGCCGGCCCGTGACGGTGGCGTGGCCGGCCATGCCTTCCTGCGCCGTGGGCGAGGGAGTGAAACGCAGGTCCAGGTCGCCCACCTTGGCCGTGAATTCGCACAGGGCGCGCACGGCGATCGTGTACCTCCTGGCGCTCATGCCGCCGCCTGCCATTGCAGATAGCACACGCTGACGGGCATGGCGTGCTGGGCGCAATACGCGATCCAGCGCAGCTGGTTGTCTTGCAGGCGGTCGCCCGGACCCTTGACTTCGATCATGCGGTAGCGCCGTTCCGCCGGCCAGAACTGGATCAGATCAGGCAAGCCGCTGCGGTTGCTTTTGATATCGAGCAAGATGCGCTCGAACGCCTTCTTCAGGTGAGCGGCGGGCATGCAGGCCAGCGCCAGGTCCAGCAAGCCGTCGTCCAGCGCCTCCCAGCTGACGAAGGGCGAGACGACGCCGTGCTTCGCGGCAAAGGTGGCGCGGATGGCGGCGTGGTAGCTGCCGTCGTCCAGTTGCGCCAGGCAGGCGGCGAAGTCCGTGCTGCGGCGCTGGTAAAAATCGGCGCTGTGCAAGTCGGCCGGGCCACGGTGAAACGGGTGGAAGAAAGCGCCCGGCATGGCCTTGAAGATGGCGGGCCAGCACAGCAGGCCGAACAGCGAGTTGATCAGGGTATTTTCCACGTAGTACACGGGGGCCTCGTCCTGCATCAGGTGCTGCCGCACCACGCCTTCCACGTAGTACGCCTCGCTTGGATACGGCAGCAGCAGGTCGATGCGCTCGACGCTGGCGGGGGCGCTGGCCGCCTGCTTCGCATGGCCCAGCTTGCGCCGCAAGCGGGGGGCCATGCGCAGCAGCAATTGTTGTTCCGCCTCGCTTTCCGGCGCCGCCAGGGCAATCATCAGGCGTTCATAGGCCGCTTGCGGCTGCTCGTCTTTTTCCAGCACGCGGATGGCGCGGCCCCGGGCGCCCGGATAACGGCAATCGGCATAGGCGCGGTAGGCGGCCGGCCAGTCCTGGCATTTCTCCAGGTGCTGGGCGATCTGGAAACGCAGCTTGTCGCGCCGGCTGGCCAGCCAGGTATTGTCTTCTGGCAATGGCAGCGCCGCCAGTTCCTGCAGCACCTCGTCCGCCGGCGCGCTGTCGTTGTAGCGTTCCCGACACTGGTGCAGTACTTCATAGTGCTCGATATCCTGGCGCGTGCGAAAACCGCGCGACTCGGGCGAAAATTCCACTCTTTCATACTGGTACACGCCCAGGTCGGACAGCACGAATTCCGACCAGTCCTGATGATAGTTGCCAAAGTAAATCAGGCGCAGACGGTCGCACAGGGGCTGCAAGCCGATGCGGTACAGCACGTCGCTGCAGGCCGGATGCCATGCGGAAAACGGTCTGTTTTCCCCATGCTGTTCGCGCAAGACCTCCAGCTGCTCGGCCTTGCGCGCCGCCTTCAGGGACGGGGCGAGATCGAAAGCCTGGGCGATTTCCGCTTTCAGCAGCAAGTCGAACAGCTCGTCGAGTGCAATGACGGGATCGGCTTCCACCCATGCCAGGGCCAGCAAGGGCAGGGCGGCCGCGCGCGTGTCGCCGATTTCCGGATAATTGAGCTTGCTGGCGCGAAACAGGCAGCCTTTGCGCATGACAAGGCGCACGAACAGGGCGCGCGACGGCTGCGGCAGTGCGCGGAAGTCGGCGATGAAGCACGTTTCTTCCGCACTCAGCAGATCGGCGTAACGCGCGCTGATCCAGCTCAGCACGTCCTGGAAATTATCCAGATAGTACAGGGGATTTTCCAGGACTCTCAACATGGGGGCAATTGGGGCAAGGTGATGGTTTTTACTGTGTTTATATACAGTTTAAACCTTCAGCGGCCGCTTGCCCAGCGATTTTATGCTCAGCCAGCCGCGCTGTAGGCAAAACAGGTATCAAATTTTTCGTAGGGAATCAGTTCGGCGCGCAGGCTGGCCAGTTCGATGTCGGTCAGCAAGCCCCGGTGCGCCTGCTTGCGTCCTTTCGGCAACGCCACCTCGTAATCGAGGATGTCCCTGGCCAGCAAGGTTTGCAGCACGTCGGCTTGCCGCGCCGTCAGGTAGCGCGCATGCGTGCCCAGGGTGTTGGCCAGCTGTTCCCTGAATGCCTCGTCGCTGACCTCGTTATAGGTATCCTGATCCGCCATGCTGTTCAACAACATGTGGAACACGAAATCCTGCAGGTTTTTCGCCAGGTACTGCGCTTCATTCTGGTCATGCCACAGCAGCACGACGGGCATGTCGCCGTCGTGCTGACCGGAGGCGAAAAAGCAGTAGTGGTCGCCCGCGCCCGTTTGCGCGAACGGGATGAAGCGGAAGGCGGGATCGATCTGCCGGTAATCGTCCGCGTCGCGCAAGGTGTCCGCCTCTTCGGCCACGGCCTTGATGTTGAGCAATTCGAAATCATCGGCATGCAACAGCAGGGTAGGGCGCTCCGTCAAGGTGGGATAGACCAGCTTGTACCAGTCGGGCCCGTATTCGCCCACGGCGAGCATGCCGTCGCTCTCGAGCTGCCGGTACAGCGCAGGATAGATAAAGCCGTGTTTGCTTTCAATTTCTGACAGCGTCATGTTTGTCCTGTTCAACGTGGGTCATGGCGGCATGATAGCCGAGGCGATGCCTGGCACGCTTCATGGCGGCAAGGATGAGCATGATTAATAGATATTTAAGTTTGCTTGTGTGGCATGGTCAACGTATGCTTGCCAGACTAAAATTCGCTGAGCCCGCATGAAAAACATCATCTTGATTTCCGCCGCCTGTTTGCTGGCGCTGCTGTCGACCATCGGCGCCTCCTTGCCATACCCGATCCTGCCGCCCCTGTTCGCGGCCGAGGCGCCGAATGCCTTCAACAATTTCCTCGGCTTGCCGTCCAAATTGCTGTTCGGCCTGGCGCTGACCATCAACCCGCTGGGTTTGCTGATCGGCTCGGCCCTGCTGGGGCCCCTGTCGGACCGCTACGGCCGCCGCCCCTTGCTGATGCGCACGGCCGTGGGCGCCGCCATCGGCCACGCGATCACGGCCTGGGCACTGGTGATCCAGTCCTATCCGCTGTTCATCGTTGCCCGTTTCATCACGGGTTTGCTGGAGGGTAATGGCGCCGTGGCGCGCGCCATGCTGGCGGACCAGCTGACGGGACCGCTGCGCCTGCGCGCCATGTCGTGGCTGAACGGCGCGTTTTACCTGGGCTGGCTGGTGGGCCCGATCCTGGCGGGCGCCACCTTGCATTGGGGCGTGACGGTGCCGTTCTGGATCGCCGCCGCCGCGCTGATGCTCGTCGCCGTGCTGGTGGCCGTCGGCTTGCCGCGCGAAACGCCCTCGCTATTGACGACGTCGTGGTGGCAAGTGGCGCGCGACCGCCATTCGCTCAATTTGCTGCGCCATGAGGAGCTGCGCACCCTGTTCATCGTGCAACTGGCGTTCACCTGCGGCGTGGCCAGTTTTTATGAGTTCTATCCGCTGTGGCTGGTCGAGACGGCCCATTATCATGCGCAGGAGATTGCCTGGGTGAATGTGGGCCTGTGCGGCACGATGACGGTCACGTCCTTGCTGGCGGGCGGTCCCAGCCGCCATGCGCCGCTGCTGCGCGCCTGCTGGTATGCCTGCGGCGTGGCGCTGGCCGTGGGGATTTTGGCGATGGGCAATATCTGGGTGGGCATCGCCGCCATCGTGCTGTTCGGCATTCCGAATGCGCTGTACAACACGGTGATACAGGGCTGGTGCGCCGAGCGCTTCAGTGCGCACGGACAGGGCGCCGTGATGGGCTTGCTGGCCACCACCTTTTGCATCGCCAACATCGTCGTGGCCCTCAGCGGCTCCGTGCTGACCCTGATCGACACGCGCCTGATCCTCGTCGCGGGCGCCTTGTCCGCCGCCTGGGCCGCATGGCGCATGGCGGCCTGGCGCCGCCAGCTGGCCGGAACCGTCGAGGCGAAGGCTCGCCAGGATTTCTGCAGCTAGGCTCAGGCTATTTCTGGGGTGTGGGAGGGGGCGAATACCGGACCCTGCCGGTGAATTCTTGTAGGTCGGGTAGGTCGGATTAGCGCGCAAGCGCGTAATCCGACATCACCATGAGCGCCAGCAGTGCGTCGGATTACGCGCGGCCTTGCCGCGCTAATCCGACCTACGGCTTACTTTTTGGCAGCCTTCGGTTTGGCCGCCGGCGCTGCTTTTTCAGCCGCAGCCTGGGCGCCGGCCGTGGCTTTTTCCGTGGCCTGCGCCACTTGCGCGCTGGCCTTGGCGATCTGCTCTTCCACGGTCTTCACGGCCTGTTTCGTGGCCTTGGTCACTTGCTCGTAGCCGAGGAAGGCGTTGTCGATGGCGGCCTTGACGATGGCGACGGCGTTTTCCGAGCCTGGCGGCACGTTTTTCGTGACGTCGTAGATCAGGGCGCTCAGATTGCTTTTCGCTTCGGCCACATGGGCTTCGGCGGCCGTGGTGAATTCCGTGTGGATTTCCTTGATGATGTCGTCGAGTTGCTGTTTATACGCTTTTGCGCCGGCCACGCCCGGCTGCAGCTGGGCGGCGGCGGCGGCCATGGCGGCCTTCGGATCCTTGGCCTGGCTGATTTCCTTGCCGGCGGCAAGGCCATCCTCGATGCCGGACTTGGCAGTGGCCATGTTCAGCGCCAGCACCTGTTCCACGCCTTGCACGGCCTTGGAAGTGAGGGTGTTGAAGGTCATCAGCTGGAATTCAAACAGGGCCTTGGTGGCCGATGCGAATTGTTCGGGATTCGTAAACATGTGGTCTCCTCGGTTTGAATAGATACGTTCTTATCGTTCCATACTCTTTCGACGCCGCATTGCCATCGCTTGATCTCAAGCCGGTGCCCCGTGTGGTCATGGCCCCATTATTTAACAAGCGCCGGTTTTTCGCAACGGCTATCTTTGTACGGTCCCGAGGCCAGTTCCCAGCCAAATCCGAGGGTGGACTGGGCGCATGACAGGGTGCCGTCGATCTTGCTGCGCCATTTGTACCAGGGCGCCGGTCCGGCAGAGGCGTACGCGCAGGCGGCCAGCAGGGCCGTGGCGATCAGGTATTTCATAAGTACTCCAAAAGCAAAGCCTGCCGGCATTGTAGCGTGCCTGCCGTTCAGGGGGCGGGCGATTGCGGCGCCACGGCGGGCAGCTGCAGGGTGAAGGTGGTGCCGCTGGCGTCGCCGATGCTGCTGGTGGCGTCGATATGCCCGCCCAGCACGCCCGTGACGATGTTGTGCGCCACATGCAAGCCCAGGCCCGAACCACCGGAACCGAGCTTGGTCGTGAAGAAAGGGTCGTAGACGTGCACGAGGTCGTCGGCGGCGATGCCCACGCCCGTGTCGGCGATGGACATGGTGATCGTCTTCCCGTCGTCGCTGCCGCGCGCCCTGACGTTTATGGTGCCGCCGCTGCGGCCCTCGAAGGCGTGGCGCAGGCAGTTTTCCAGCAGGTTGCTCAGCACCTGGCCCAGCGGACCGGGATAGCTGTCCATCGCCAGGCCCTCCGGCACGTCCTGCGTCAGGCTCAGGCCGGCGGCCTTGAGCTGCGTGCACAGGGGCAGCATCAGCTCGGCTACGAACTGGCGCAGCAGGAAGTGGCGGCGTTGCGAACTGGCGCGGTCGACGGCGATCTGCTTGAAGCTCGAAACGAGGTCGGCCGCGCGCTGCAGGTTGCGCAGCATGATGGCGTCCGCCTCGCTGGCCTGGGTCAGGTAGGCGCCCAGTTCGGAGCGGCGCAGGCCATCGAGAAAGCTGGCCTGGATTTCGCGCGTGCGTTCGGCCATGGTGGTGGCCACCACCAGACCGTTGCCGATCGGCGTATTGAGTTCATGCGCGATGCCGGCGACGAGCGCACCGAGCGCGGCCAACTTGTCGCGGCGCACCAGTTCTTCCTGCGTGATGGACAGGTTTTCCAGCGCGGCGGCCAACTCGCGGTTCGTCTGCTCCGAATGTTCCTTGGCCTGCGTCAGGGCCGCCGTGCGTTCGGCCACCAGCTCTTCCAGGTGGGTGCGGTGGCGTTGCAGCTCGCGTTCATGGCGCATGCGGCCAATCGCGATGCCGGCCAGGTCGGTGGCCGTGTCGATCAGTTCCAGGTCGCGCGCATCGGGCTGGCGTACTTCGCGGTAGTACATGGCGAAGGAACCGAGCACGGCGCCATCCTGGCCGAAAATGGGTTGCGACCAGCACGCGCGCAAGCCGAACGGCGCGGCCAGCTCGCGGTAGGGCACCCACAGCGGATCGCGCATGATGTCGCTGACCACCACCTGTTCGCGCAGGAACATGGCGGTGCCGCAGGAGCCCACGCCGGGGCCGATGGCCACGCCTTCTAGCAGGGCCATGTACTCGGCCGGCAGGCTGGGGCCGGCCGCGCTGTGCATGTGGGTGCCGTCGTCGTCGAGCAGCATGATGGAGCACAGCACGCCGCGCGACTGGCCTTCGATCAAGAGCAGCAGCTGGTTCAGCGTGGGGATCAGGGGCGCGCCCTTGGCGACCATTTCCAGCAGGGCGCTCTGGCCCGAGCGCATCGCTTCGGCGAGGTTGCGTTCGGTCAAGTCGATGATGCGCGCATGCACGAGCTGGCGGCCCGGCACGGACAGGCGCATAAGGCGGATTTCGCAGGCGATCGGGTGGCTGTCCCGGTGGCAGCAGCTGGCGCGGAAGACGACGATCTTGCCTTGCAGGGTATCGCGGATCTTTTCTTCCAGCAGCTGCGGCGAGGCGCGGCCATCGCTCTGATGTTTGGGGAACAGCGGCTCCATGCCGCCTTGCAGCAACTCGGCCAGCGGCATGCCGAACAGTTCTTCGGCCAAGTGGTTGGCGTCGATCAGCAGCTCGTTGTCGATATCGAACAGCAGCACGGCGTCGGGTGAACCGGCCAATATCGAGTGGTAATTGACTTCCAGCGTTTGCGGATGCACGGGGCGCGGCGGCGTGGCGGCATGCGGCGCGGAAGCTTCGGCCTTGTGCAAGGCCAGTTCCATGAGGATTTTTTCCGCCACGTCGCGCGCATTGAAGGGCATCTTGATGTAGTCGGAAGCGCCGGCGCCTACGCTGCGGCCCTGCTCTTCGGCGCTGGGCGTGGCCGACATCAGCAGCAGGGGCACGCTGTGGCGTCCGCCCGCATTGCGCAGACGCATGCAGGTGGCGCCGATATTCGAGCCCGCCAGAGCCGCGTCGAGCAGGATCAAGTCCGTGCCGCCGGCCGCCAGTTCCACGCCTTCGTCGATATCGCCCGCCAGCCCCGTGCCCAGGTTATGCCGGTCCAGCACATACAGCAGTTCGCGCACTTCGTTCGGCGAATTGCTGACCAGCAGTACATTGGCCCGGTCGGTGATGGAAGAAATCAACTGATTCATGGTGTCGCGCCCTTACGCGGTTCATGGGCCTAGTATTACATCAAGGCAAGTAGGAGTAAACGATAATTCTTGATGATCAAAAGCAATCTGCTCAAGCCGCATTTTGCGCTGGCGGTGCCGCATCCAGGGCCGCGCGCGCCTGTTCGATGCGCGGGTAATTGTCTTCGATCCAGTCGACCAGCACGGCCAGGCGTTCGGCCGCCTCGCGCCCCAGCGGCGTGAGGCTGTATTCCACCTTGGGCGGGATCACCAGATACGCCTGTCGCAGTACGAAGCCGTCGCCCGCCAGCGCTTCCAGGGTTTGCGCCAGCATTTTTTCGCTGACGCCGCCCACTTCGCGGCGCAGTTCGCTAAAGCGCCGCGTGCCGCTCAGCAGCAGTACCAGCACCAGCACGGCCCAGCGGCTGGTCAGGTGGCTGAGCACGGCGCGCGACGGGCAGGTGGCCGCCAGCAGGTGCGCCCCCTGGTTCTGGCGGGCGAGGGCGGCGCGCAGGCTGGCGCCGGGAGTGTCTGTGGGCATGATAGTTGGTCTTCAATGTGAGGGTAATCCATACTTACCAAAAGGTACGTACTTACAATAAGTAAGTAATAGTCCTATTATAGGGTTTTACCAGCCACCCTCCAAGGAGAAATCATGATCGTCATTACCGGCGCCACAGGCAATCTGGGCCAGCACGTCATCGCCAGCCTGCTCGCATCCGTCCCCGCAGCCAACATCATTGCCGCCGTGCGCAACCCGGCCAAGGCCGCCGGTCTGGCCGCCCAGGGCGTGCAAGTGCGCCAGGCCGATTACAACGACGGCGCCAGCCTCGATGCGGCCTTCAAGGGCGCAACGAAAATCCTGCTGATCTCGTCGAGCGAAGTGGGCCAGCGCGCGCAGCAGCACCAGAACGTCATCGATGCGGCCAGGCGCGCCGGCGTTTCCCTGCTGGCCTATACCAGTGTCTTGCGCGCCGATACGTCGCCGCTGGGCCTGGCCGCCGAGCACGTGATCACGGAAGCGGCCATCCGCGCGTCGGGCCTGCCGTACACGTTCCTGCGCAACGGCTGGTATCTGGAAAACCATACGGAGCACCTGGCGCCCGTGCTCGAGCATGGCGTCGTGCTGGGCGCGGCGCAAAACGGCCGCTTCTCGTCCGCCGCGCGCGCTGACTACGCGGCGGCCGCCGCTGCCGTGCTGGTCGCGGACAGGCCGCAAGCGATCTATGAACTGGCCGGCGACCACGGCTTTACCCTGGCCGAGTATGCGGCCGAAGTGGCGCGCCAGTCGGGCAAGGCGATCGTCTACAAGGATTTGCCGCAGGCGGACTTCAAGGCGGCGCTGGTGGGCGTGGGCGTGCCGGAAGGGTTTGCCGAGTTGCTGGCCGATTCCGATGCGGGCGCCGCCAAGGGCGGCCTGGAAGACCATGGCAAGCAATTGAGCGCGCTGACAGGCCGTCCGACGACGACGCTGCTTGACGCCGTGAAGGCGGCGCTGGGCAAATAAGGGGAGGGAGGGCGCCATGGCAACACATGGCGTTCTGTGTCCAGTCCTAAAATAGGTTGACAGTATTTATTGCTGCACAAACGCCCGATGCACCGCATCGGGCGTTTTGTACT
>NZ_JBXAHC010000025.1:0-25773 GCF_058794735.1 Janthinobacterium sp. GW823-FHT06H09
GGCGTTGCCCCGCTAATCCGACCTACCGTCCGCTGTACATTTTGCCCTTGATCAGGCAGCTTCATGGCGCCTCGTGCTGGGCGTCATCATGGGAAAGCTGGCGTAGGTCGGATTAGCTCGTAGAGCGTAATCCGACAACATTGTTGCAAGACGCTGGTGTCGGATTACGCGGCGTCCCGCCGCTCATCCGACCTACTGTTCCTTGTACACCGTGCCCTTGGATAAGGTTACTTCATGGTGCCCCGCGCCGGGGGCCATCATGGGGAAACAGTTTTCCGCGCCGTGCACGCGCACGTCGAGGAAGTACGGGCCTTCGGACGCCAGGCAGGCCGCCAGTGCCGCGTCGAGGTCTTCGCGCCGGCTCACCGTGTGCGCCTGCCAGCCGAATGCGCGCGCCAGGGCGACGAAGTCGGGCAGCGCTTCGGTGTAGCTGTGGCTGTAGCGCCCGCCGTGTATCAGTTCCTGCCACTGGCGCACCATGCCCATGTAGCCATTGTTCGACAGCACCACTTTCACGGGCAGGCGGTGCTGCACGGCCGTGGCCAGTTCCTGGATATTCATCAGAATCGAGGCGTCGCCGCTGACGCACACGACGCACTTGTCCGGGTGGGCGATCTGCGCGCCGATGGCGGCCGGCAAGCCATAGCCCATGGTGCCGGCGCCGCCCGAGGTGAGCCAGCGGCGCGGCTGCTCGAAGCGCAAATGCTGGGCCGCCCACATCTGGTGCTGGCCCACGTCGGTGGACACGAGGGCGTCGCCGCTGTCCATGCTGTCGAGCGCCGCCTGCAGCCGCCGCATCAGCGCCTGCGGCGCGATCACGTCCGGCGTGTCGTCGAACGCCAGCGAGTCCTGCGCGCGCCAGCCGTCGATGCGCTGCCACCACGGCTGGCGGTCCGCCAGCAATCGCCCGCGCAGCTGCGTCAGCAGAGTCGCCAGCACGGGCGCGCAGTCGCCGCGCAGGGCCACGTCGGCGCGCACCACCTTGCCGATCGACGCCGGGTCGATATCGACGTGGATGACCTTTGCGCCGGGACAGAAGGCGTCGAGCCTGCCCGTCACCCGGTCGTCGAAGCGGGCACCGACGCAGACGATCAGGTCCGCATGGTGCATCGCCAGGTTCGCTTCCAGGGTGCCGTGCATCCCCAGCATGCCCAGGAAGGCCGGATGCGAGGCGGGAAAGGCGCCCAGGCCCAATAAGGTCAGGGTGCACGGCGCGGCCGCCAGTTTCACCAGTTGTTGAAACGCGGCGCAGGCCTCCGGGCCGGAATTGACGAGGCCTCCGCCGCCATAGAACACGGGCTGGCGCGCGGCGGCGATCAGGCTGGCGGCCCGTTCGAGATCGGAGGCTGCCGGCGGCGGCACCGGGGCCGGCGTGGCAGGGGCCAGCACCGTCGCTTCCTGCACCGGTGCCAGTTGCAGATCCTTGGGAAAGTCGACCAGCACGGGGCCGGGCCGGCCCTGCGTGGCCTGCGCGTACGCCTCGCGCACGACGGCCGCCGTTTCCTCTGCCGCGCGGATTTGCCGGTTCCATTTGGTGATGGGGCGCGAAATGCCCAGCGCGTCGCATTCCTGGAAGGCGGCCGTGCCGATGCTGGTGGTAGCCACCTGGCCGCTGATGCAAATGACGGGGATCGAATCGCACAGGGCGTCGAGCAAGCCCGTGGTGGTATTGCTCATGCCGGGGCCGGACGTGACGAAGACGACGCCGGGCCGGCCCGTGCTGCGCGCATAGCCCTCGGCCGCGTGCACGGCCGCCTGTTCGTGGCGCACCAGCACGTGGCGCAATCGGGGCTGCGCGTGCAGCGCGTCGTACAGGGGCAGCACGGCGCCGCCCGGATAGCCGAAGACGGTATCGACGCCCAGGGACAGCAGGGTGTCGATCAGGGTGCTGGCGCCGTTATGGGAGGCGCGCGCGAGGAGGGGAGCTGGATCGGGTTTCATGGCCTTATTTTCTGCCTGATGCGGCAGAAAAGGCTGCTGGTTTTCTCGTATAGAATGCAGTATTCAGCAAAATTTGCTGTGAAATAAGGAATTGACGGAATGAAGCTCGATAAATTCGACCTCGCCATCCTGACGGCCCTGCAGCAGGATGCCCGCATCAGCCTGCACGACCTGAGCGCCAAGGTGGGCCTGACCTCGTCGCCATGCTGGGCGCGCATCAAGCGCATGGAAGACGATGGCGTCATCGAGGGTTATACGGTGAACGTCAACGCGGCCAAGGTGGGATTGGCCGATACCGTCATCGTGCAAGTCACCCTGGACGACCATTCCGACCAGGCCCTGTTTGAATTCGGCCACGCGCTGGCCATGATCCCGGAGGTGCTCGAAGCGTTCCTCGTCTCCGGCGACTACGACTACTACCTGCGCATCGCCGTGAGCGACACGCGCGACTATGAACGGCTGCTGCGCGAGCGCCTGTATAAAATCCCCGGCATCCGCCACAGCAAATCGAGTTTCGTGTTGCGCCAGCTCAAGCAAAGCTATCTTCCCTTGCAGCGCTGACTTTTGTTATCCCTTCCCAGCACGGCGGGAGTTTTTCCCTAGGCCATCCCCCGGTGGCTGTCCGATACTGGGCAGTAATAAAAAACACGATAAATCGGGGACCTGCATGAGACTGACCTTATTCGCGGCCGCCGCCATGGCGCTGTGCCAGGCGCAAGCCGCCGACCTTGCCGATTCTGCCAACCTGGAGCCTGCGTACGACTTGCCCACCGTCATCATCACGGGCAGCATGCCGCTGCCCACCGTGGAGCGGCCGCGCGATGCCTTTGCCGCGCCCGTGCAGACGGCCAGCGCGCAGCAGATCGCCGGCAGCGGCGCGCTCGACATTTCCGCCTTCCTGCGCCGCAACCTGGGCAGCGTCTATGTGAACGAGGTGCAGAACAACCCCTTCCAGCCCGACGTCAGCTACCGCGGCTACACGGCCTCGCCCCTGCTGGGCACGCCGCAAGGACTTTCCGTGTACCTCGACGGCATGCGGCTGAACCAGCCGTTTGGCGATGTCGTCAGCTGGGATTTGATCCCGCGCATGGCCATCGCCTCGCTGACCCTGATGCCAGGCTCGAACCCCCTGTTCGGCCTGAACACCCTGGGCGGCGCGCTGGCCCTGCAGACCAAGGATGGCAAGAGCAATCCCGGCACAGCCGTCGAGGCGCGCCTGGGTTCGCACCAGCGGCGCGCCGTCGAGTTCGAGCATGGCGGCAGCAATGTGCAGGGCTGGCACTGGTATGTGACGGGCAACCGTTTCAAGGAAGACGGCTGGCGCGACGATTCGCCGTCGGACGTGCGCCAGGTCTTCGGCAAGCTGGGCTGGAGCGATGCGCGCACCGACATTGCCGTCACCGTGGCCCACGCGGACAATGCGCTGACGGGCAACGGCTTGCAGGAACAGCGACTGCTGGCGCGCGATTACCGCAGCGTCTACACCAAGCCCGATTTGACGGAAAACAGGTCGACCTTGCTGAATGTGACGGGCAAGCACCAGGCCGGCGCCGGCTTGCTCTTGTCCGGCAATGTGTACTACCGCAAGATCGACACGCACACCTTCAATGGCGACTTGAACGACGAGTCGCTCGACCAGTCCGTCTACCAGCCCGGCGCGGCCGAGCGGGCGGCCCTGGCGGCGGCCGGCTACACGGGCTTTCCCGCCAGCGGGGCGAACGCGTCGAATACACCGTTTCCGAAGTGGCGCTGCATCGGCAACGTGCTGCTGAACGATGAACCGGCCGAAAAATGCAACGGCATGCTCAACCGCAGCCATACGCAGCAGGAAAACTATGGTTTGTCGGGTCAGTTCACGGCGCTGGCCGACCTGGCCGGGCAGCGCCACGCCGTCACGGTCGGCGCCGCCTTCGATGCCAGCCACGCCACGTTTCGCCAGACCAGCCAGTTCGGCTATCTGAACCCGGACCGCAGCATCACGCCCGTCGACTTCTTTGCCGACGGTACGGAAATCGACGACGACGGCACGCCCGTCGACAACCGCGTCGACTTGAGCGGGCGCATGCGCACGTGGAGCGTGTATGCGAGCGACAGCATTGCGCTGAATCAAGCATTGACCTTGACCATCTCCGGCCGCTACAACCGCAGCACCGTGCGCAACCGCGACGCCATCACGCCCGGCGGCGGCAGCGGCTCGCTCGATGGCGACCACCGTTTCAGCCGCTTCAATCCCGCCATCGGTCTGGCCTATGCGCCGGCCGATGGCGTGAGCGCCTATCTCGGCTACAACGAAGGCAGCCGCACGCCGACGGCCATCGAACTCGGCTGCGCCGACCCGGACAACCCGTGCCGCCTGCCCAACGCCATGGCGGGCGATCCGCCCTTGAAACAGGTCGTCACCAAGACGTGGGAAGCGGGCCTGCGCGGCAAGCTCGCCGACGTGGCCCGCTGGAGCGCCGGCGTGTTCCGCGCGGAAAACCACGACGATATCCTGTTCGTGGCCGACAATCAGGCCGGTTTCGGCTACTTCAAGAATTTCGGCAAGACGCGCCACCAGGGCGTGGAACTGGCGGCGGGTGGCAAGGCCGGTGCGCTGGACTTCGGCGTCAACTACACGTGGCTGCGGGCGACGTATCAAAGCCGGGAGCTCGTCAACGGCAGCGCCAACAGCAGCAGCGATGCGCAGGCGCCCGGCCTGGAAGGCAATATCGTCATCACGCCCGGCAACCGCATTCCGCTGACACCGAGCCATATCTTCAAGGCGCACGTGGACTATCAGGGCGGACGCGACTGGACGGTGGGCCTGGCCATGACGGCCGTGTCGAGTTCCTACGCGCGCGGCAATGAAAACAACCGGCACCAGGCGGGCGGCCCGTCATACCTGGGTTCCGGCAAGAGCGGCGGCTACGCCGTGGTGGAGCTGAACGGCAAGGTCCAGCTGACGCCACGGCTGAGTGTGTTTGCGCAGATAAACAACCTGTTCAACCGCCAGTACGCGACGGCGGCCCAACTGGGCGCCACGGGCTTCGACGCCAACGGCAATTTTGCCGCCCGGCCATTGCCCGCCGTGAACGGCGACTATCCGATGGTCAACGCGACGTTCTATGCGGCCGGCGCGCCGCGCAGCGTGAATGTGGGTCTGCGCTACGCGTTTTAAGGGAGGATATGCTCGATGACCCCGTTGCGCAGGGCCAGGTGCACCAGGGCGGCGGGACCGGGCACGTCGAGCTTTTCCTTGATGCAGGTCTGGTGGTTGGCCACCGTCTTGCTGCTCAGGTGCAGCAGGCGGGCGCAATCGGCGGCGCTGTGGCCGGCGGCCAGCAGGCGGAAGATTTCGAATTCGCGCTGGCTCAGGCTGCTCAAGCGCTGCGCTTCCGTGCCTGCCGCGTCGTGCAGCACGGCGGGCGCGCTGTGCGGGTCCAGGTAGCGCCGGCCCGCGTGGGCGGCGCGCACGGCGTCGACCAGGTGTTCCGGGTCGGCCTGCTTGCTGACGAAGCCGCAGGCGCCGCCGTCCAATGCGCGCGCGATCAGCTGCGGCGTGTCGTGCATGCTGAACACGAGCACGCGCGCGCCTGCGTCGCGCGCGAGCAGCTTGCGCAGCAATTCCAGGCCGCCGATGCCGGGCATGGACAAATCCGTCACGCAGACGTCGGGCGCGTGCTCCTGGTGCAGGCCATACGCCGTTTCGCCATTGCCGGCCTCGGCCACGACGGCGATGTCGCCGCCCTGTTCCAGCAGCCGCCGGTAGCCCGTGCGCACCACAGGGTGGTCGTCGACCAGCATCACGCGGATCGGGGTCATGGCCGCGTTCATGCCGCACCGGCCGCCAGCGGCATCGCCACTTCGATGCGCAAGCCGTTGCCCAGCGCGCTGATCCAGCGGATATGGCCGCGCAGGCCGGCCACTCTTTCGCGCATGCCAAGCATGCCGAAGCCATCTGCTGGCGTTCTATCCGGACCAAAACCCTGGCCATTGTCTTCGATGGCCAGGTGCAGCACGCCGTGCGCATCGGCGCGCAATTCCACCGTGGCACGGTCGGCGCCCGCGTGGCGCGCCACGTTCGTCAAGCCTTCCTGCACCAGGCGGTAGACGGCGGTGGCGGTGCAGTCGTCGAGGCTGGCGGGGACGGCGTGCGGCGCGAAATGGCAGGCGATGCCGTGCTGCTGGGCCCAGCTGTCGCACAGCGCCTGCAGGGCCGGCGCCAATCCCAGGCTGTCGAGCACGGGTGGGCGCAGCCGGCGCAGCATCGTGCGCACCATCGCGTGCAGCGCTTCCGACGAGCGGGCGATGCTGGCGGCGCACGCCTGCACGTTCGCCTGGTCGCCGTCGCGCGCGCGCAGGATGTAGCTGGCGGCGGCGCGGATGGCCGTGCAGTCCTGTCCCACTTCATCGTGCAGCTCGCGCGCCAGCGCGCAGCGCTCCTCTTCCTGCGCGCGCAGCAGGCGCTGCGTGAGGGCACGGTTCTGCGCCAGCAGCAGCGCCACCTGGCGTCCGCGCCGCACGGCAAAGCCGGCCAGCGCCAGCGCCAGCAGCAACAGGCTCAGGGCCAGTTCATCGAGTTGCCAGTGTTCCTGGCGCCAGAGCGCGTGCGTCAGCCGTTCGGCCAGGTCCAGCCTGGCGGCCAGCAGGAAAAAAGCCAGTGCCAGCGCGCAGCACACGAGGATGCGCCGGGCCGGCCGCGTGCCTGCGCGGCCGCTGCCGGCCAGTTGGTAGTGTTCCATGATGCTGCTCCCTGAGCACGGTCGATCTCTTTGTTGTGCAAGCTTCATGCCATCGGCGCAGGGGTCTCTGGGGGGCGCGTCATGCGGGGCAGGGGAGGGGATGACTGTTCCAGGATGGAACAGGTGTACCGCGATGTGACGGTGGGCGCTTGCGCTGGCCGCAGGCACGGTTTTCGAGCTTATCTGAAGTCGCGCCGGCACGCTGGCGCGCACGCCTGCAGTGCGATGCATTGTTGTTCCAATGTAACGTTGAGCTTACTCAAACTTTCATAGATAAAACAAAACAAAGTTTCGCAGGCTTAGATAAAAAATAAATAAATGATATTAAAAATATGATATTTGTTTTATGCGATTTGCTATATTTGTTGACACTTTTGTGAAAAAGCTGAAAGCGGGCACCAGACCTGCCGACCTATCTATCCACAACAAACAAGGGAATAGAATGAATCGTCCATCACATGCGCGGGTATCACCCGCCACCGTCTATCCGCCCGCTACCCGCGGCCGCACCACCGTCCTGGCCGCGCTGGCCGCCGTGTCCGTGCTGGTCTCGGCACCGGCCATGGCCGATGTCCTGACCTTCGATAATTTGCGTCCCGACGTGTATGAAAGCGGCCAGACGCTCAATACGTCGAGCTACAATCTGCGGTTCCTGGCCGACCCGACCACGGCTGCCGGCGGCGGCGTCAGCGGCGTGGGCGCCATCCTCGATGGCCGCGCGGGTTCGTCGTGCGATATCGCCGCCTGCCCGCAGGGTGCCACCGGCAACTACCTGGCCATCCTCAACGATGGCGGCGTGAATTTCGCGCGTGCCGACCGCCAGGCGTTCAGCCTGGCCGGATTCGACTATTCCTTCATCGCCCCCGTCTCCGGCTTGCCCAACACGCAGTGGGGCGAACTGCAGCTGAGCGGCACCCTCAGCAACGGCCAGGTGGTCAGCACCTCGCTGGCGTTTCCCGGCCAGGGCAGCGATGGCAATTACCATTTCCAGGGCGCTTCCCTGCTGGGCGGTTTCAGCAACTATGCGTTCACGGGCCTGACCTTCAACGCCTGCATTTTCAATGACACTGGCGTGTGCAGCAATTCCATCGATTTCCCGGCCTTTAACCAGGGCCAGTTTGCGCTCGACAATATCAACGTCAGCGCCGTGCCGGAACCGTCGACCTACATGCTGCTGCTGGCCGGCCTGGGCGCCATCGGCATGCTGTCGCGCCGCCGCGCCCGCAAGGTCGCCGCGTTCACCGTGCAAGGAGCGTGAGATGAAATTACGTCCCGTTTCACTCGCCATCCTCCTGCTGGCCGCCAGCCTGGCGCAAGCGGCGCAGGCGCAGGAACGCCGTTCCTACATCGTGCAGCTGGTCGACAAGCCGGCCGCCACCTACACGGGTCAGGTCGACGGCCTGGCCGCCACCAAGCCGGCCCCGGGCGCGCGCATCAACGTGGGCGCCGCCGACGTGCAGGCCTATTTGAGCTACCTCGACAGCAAGCAGGCCGCCGTGGCCGGCACCGTCAGCGCGGCTGAAATCACGCACCAGTACAGCGTCGTCTTCAACGGTTTTTCCGCCTTGCTGACGGACGATGAAGTGCGGGCGCTGAAGAAAAACAGCGGCGTGGCCAGCATCAGCGCCGACTCCATCCTGCAGCTCGACACCACTTACACGCCCAGCTTCCTGGGCCTGGACAAGCCGGGCGGCCTGTGGGAGCAGCTGGGCGGCAAGGCGCACGCGGGCGAAGACATCGTCATCGGCATCGTCGACAGCGGCATCTGGCCCGAGAACACGGCCTTTGCCGACCGCCTCGACGAAAACGGCGTGCCCAGCCACAGCGGCAGCAATGTCGTGTACGGCGCGCCGCCGGCCAGCTGGCAAGGCACGTGCCAGACGGGCGAAGGATTCTCCGCCGAGAATTGCAACAACAAGCTGATCGGCGCGCGCTACTACCGCGCTTCCACGGCGGCGCTGCACTGGACGGAGTTCCTGTCGCCGCGCGATTCCGTCGCCGGCCTGACGGGGCACGGCGGCCATGGCACGCACACGGCCTCCACGGCCGGCGGCAACAATGGCGCCATCGCCACCTCGAACGGTGTGTCGCTGGGCAAGGCCTCGGGCATGGCGCCGCGCGCCCGTATCGCCGCCTATAAAGTCTGCTGGACGGCCGCTTCGACTGGCCGCAACGGCTGCGCCACGGCCGACAGCGTGGCCGCCATCGACCAGGCGGTCAAGGATGGCGTCAACGTCATTAACTTCTCCATCGGCCCGAACGCGGGCGGCGGCGCCTTCGACGAACCGACGGAAGTCGCTTTCCTCGGCGCGGCGGCGGCCGGCGTGTTTGTCGCCACCTCCGGCGGCAATTCCGGCCCGGCCACGCCGGCGCCCGACGTGCCGGCGCCCGTCTCGCACATCAGCCCCTGGCTGGCAACGGTCGCCAATTCCACGCACAACCGCCTGTATGCGGGCAACGTCATCCTCAGCAATGGCAGCAAGCTGGAAGGCGCATCGAGCAACGCGAAGACGCCGGCGCTGCCGCTGATCCGCTCGCGCGACGCGGGCCTGGCCGGCGTGTCGCCGACGGACGTCAATCTGCTGCGCTGCTTCGGCGCGGCCGATGCCGCCCCGGCTTATCTGGACCCGGCGAAAGTGGCGGGCAAGATACTCGTGTGCGACCGCGGCGGCAACGTGCTGGTCAACAAGAGCGCGAATGCCAAGACGGCGGGCGCGGCGGGCGTGGTCATCGCCAACGTGGCCGGCGGCGCCAATACCATCATCAATCAGGCGCACGTGCTGTCGACCGTGCACCTGGCGCAGGTGCAGGGCGACGCGCTGAAGGCGTTCATGGCGGCCAATCCGGACGGCACGGCGGCATTGGGCGAAATCCACACCATCGCCGACACCACGGTGCAGGCGCCGATCGTCAGCGACCGCTCCTCGCGCGGGCCGAACGTGGCCAACGCGAACATCCTGAAACCCGACCTGTCCGCGCCCGGCACGAATATCCTGGCCGGCGTGACGGCCGACCTGACGCCGGCGCAGCGCGATGCCGTGGCCGCCGGTGGTGTGGCGCCAGCAGCGGAGTGGGATTTCTATTCCGGCACCTCGATGGCCAGTCCGCACGTGGCCGGCGTGGCGGCGCTGCTCAAGCAGCAGCATCCGAGCTGGTCGCCCGCGGCCATCAAGTCGGCGCTGATGACGACGGCGTTCAGCACGTATCCCGATGGCTTGAACGGTTCCGTGTCGTGGGATGCCACGGCGAAGAACTCGGGCCAGTTGCCGTGGGGCCAGGGTGCCGGCCACATCGCGCCGAACGGCGCCGCCGATCCCGGGCTCGTGTACGACGTGTCGGAAATCGACTATGCGCGTTTCCTGTGCGGCCTGAACCTGAAGGTCTACAGTCCCGCCACCTGCCAGGCCGTTGGCACCATTCCCGCCTACAACCTGAACCTGGCGTCGCTGACGGCGGCCAACGTACTGGGCACGCAAGTGCTGACGCGCACGGTGACCAACGTGGGTGCCAGCAGCGCCGTCTACAACGTCTCGGCCAGCCTGCCCGGCTACACGGTGGCGGTGACGCCAACGAGCCTGAGCCTGGCGCCGGGCGCCAAGGCGCAGTACCAGGTCAAGCTGACGCGCACCACGGCGCCGGCCAATACCTGGACCTACGGCGCCCTGAGCTGGACGGATGGCACGCACACGGTGCGCAGCCCGCTGACGGCGCGCGGCACCTCGCTGGCCGCCATTCCGCTGGTCAGCAGCGAAGCGGCCACGGGCAGCAAAGTGCTGACCCTGGGCACGGGCTTCTCGGGTGCGCTGGTCGGCGTCAAGTCGGGTCTCGTCGAAGCCGTGCGCGAGTCGCGCATGATCGGCCAGGCGACGACGGGCGCTGCCGCATCGGCTGCCTGCAAGGCGGGCGGCGCCACGGGCGTGAACGTGCACAACGTCGTGATCCCGGCCGGCACCCTGGCGGCGCGCTTTGCCACCTACGACGCGGAAACGACGGGTGGCGCGAATACCGACATGGACATGGAGGTCTACAACGCCGCCAATGTACTGGTCGGCAGCAGCGGCAATGAAAGTTCCAATGAACAGGTGGAACTGCGCCTGCCGGCCGCCGGCACGTACAAGGTGTGCGTGATCGGCTTTGCGCCGCAAAACGGCCAGGCCGACTACACCCTGTCGTCGTGGGTGCTGGCACCGGGCTTGAACAACGGCAACTTCAAGGCGCTGATGCCGGGCACGGCCTACACGGGCGGCACGGCGACGGTTTCCCTGAGCTGGTCCAACCTGGCCGAAGGCAAGCGTCACCTGGGCGCCGTCGGCTACCAGGTCGCTGGCGTGGTGCAGGGCGTCACGGTGGTCGAGGTCAATACCAACGATCCCGTGCCGCTGTTCCAGAACGCGCGCGCCGCCAGGCCGGTGCTGGCTGAATAAACCGTTCTTTGCGTGAACGCAAGGCGTGCCTCCGGGCACGCCTTTTTTTTATGCACCCACCCCCGTTCGGGAGGAATAGCACTTGCATGGTGGTAACGCCCCCGGTATCTTGTCGGATAGCCATGGCTTTGTGCCCTGGCATTCTTGGGGAGTCGCGCGTGACCAGTTTCCGCACCAATACCGACCGCCTGCTGGAAGTGCGCCTGCAGGATGAAAAAGTGCTGGCGATTGCCGGCGCGATGGTCGCCTATACGGGCAGCATCAAATTTGAAAAATCCCTGCTGGGCGGCGAGGGCCTCTTCGGCGCGCTCAAGCGCAAGGTGACGAACGAAGGCATGCAGGTGATGCAGGCCGCCGGCACGGGTACCGTGTTTTTCGCGCAGAATGCGGCCGAAATCACCGTCATGGCGCTGGCCGGCGAAAAGCTGACCATCGAAAGCAGCAGCCTGCTGGCCTACGACACGAGCCTGAAGACGGGCACCAGCTTTGCGGGCCTGCGCGGCGCCAGTTCCGGCCAGGGCCTGTTTTCCACCACCGTCGAAGGCCACGGCAACCTGGCCGTCATTTCGCGCGGCAACCTGATCATGCTGGAAGTGACGCCTTCCCACCCGCTGCGCGTGGATCCGGACGCCTTCGTCGGCTTCAAGGGCGATATCCGCCAGGAATTCGTTTTTGATGTCAACTGGCGCACCATGATCGGCCAGAGCTCGGGCGAATCGTACCAGCACAAATTCACAGGCCAGGGCGTGGTGTTCATCCAGCCCGCCGAACGTTAAGTCAGCGAGGACCCGCGATGCCTGTCTATCAGCAAATCAATGAAAAGATGCTCGAGGTTAAACTCGGCAATGAAGAAGTGTTCGCCCGCAAGGGCGCCATGGTGTCCTACCAGGGCGACGTGGCGTTCAGCCGCTCCTTCCTGGCCGGCCAGGGCGTGCAAAGCCTGGCCATGCGCGCCGTCACGAACGAGGGCTATGCCCTGATGTCGGCGCGCGGCACGGGCAGCGTGTTTTACGCGCAGGGCGGCCTGTTCGTCACCATCGTCCCCGTGCGCGGCGAAACGTTCTATGTGGAAAGCGACTCCCTGCTGGCCTTCGATGCGCGCCTGACGGCCGGCACCATGTTCCTCGGCAACCAGGGCGGCGTGCAGGGCGTGGTGCGCGGCATGGCCTCGGGCCAGGGCTTGTTTACCACCACCTTGCAAGGCACGGGCGAAGTGGCGATTTTGTCCGACGGCAATGCCATCGGCTTGCCCGTCACGCCGGACGTGCCCGTCTTCGTCGACCCGCAAGCGTATATCGGCCACACGGGCCAGCTGAGCTCGACCATCGTCACGGACCTGAACTGGAAAACCTTTGTCGGCCAGGCGTCCGGCGAATCGTACCAGGTGAAGTTTACGGGCCAGGGCACGGTCTACATCCAAGCGAGCGAAAGGTAAGCCATGACGATTTACAATCCCGATACCTTGCCGAAGAACGATAACCTGAACCGTTTTTCCTATGTCATCGATGTCAAGGAACAGATCTTCATTCGCAAGGGCAAGATGATCGCCTTCTATGGCGAGCTGCGCTTCGAAGCCATGGGCAGCAGCGTGCTCGACCTGATCGTGCGCAATGCCTTCAATGCGCCGAAATACATCCACCACTTTGTCGTGGCGCAAGGCCAGGGCCAGTTGATCCTGGGCGACAACGGCAACGACCTGGCGTGCTACGACCTGGACAACGCCAACATGACCATCCGCGCGAAAAACCTGCTGGGTTTTACCAAGGACGTGATTTGCCAGGAATCGACCTTGCCCGGCTATCTGACCATGATAGGCACCGGTAAAGTGATCGCCTCGTCGAACGGCCCCGTGCACTTCCTGGAATTGCCGTGCCGCGTGGACGAGCAGGCCGTGCTGGGCTGGGCCGATTGCCCCAGCCCTTCCTACCACTACGACTACGCCCACGTGCAGGGCTGGGCCTCGGCCGCCGGCGCGCTCACGGGTTTTACCCTGTCGGGCGAGGAAAAGCAGATCGACTTCACGGGTGCCGGCACGGTGCTGGTGCAGTCGTCCGAGCTGGACGTGACGGGCAGCTCGGCCCTGATGCAGCTGCTGGCGCAATTGCCGCTGCTGGGCAAGGAAGACCTCGGCACCTTGAGTCTTTCCGTGCAGCAGCAGATGAAGGACAGTCGTTAAGACCAGGAAGTCCAAGAGTACCTGACAGAACCGTAGCGAGCGGAAGGGAGAGGTAGCCGAGAAGCGCAACCGTACTGAAGTACGGTGAGCATCGCAGGCTGCCTATACCGACGCGCAGTAGGTTCGGTCAGGTACTCAAGGCCGCGCCCAGCCGGGCGGCCGCTTTTCAAGGAAGGCGCTCACGCCTTCCTCCGCATCCTCTTCCATCATATTGCGCGCCATCACGTCGCCCGCGTACGCATACGCCTCGTCCAGCGGCAGCTGGCGCTGCCGGTAGAACATGGCCTTGCCGTAGCGGATGGCCGTCGGGCTTTTCGCCATGATCTGCTGCGCCAGGCGCGCCACGGCCTCGTCGAGCGCCGCGTCGGCCACCGTTTCATTGATCAGGCCCCAGTCGGCGGCCGTGTCGGCGTCGATGAAGCGGCCCGTCACCAGCATGTCGAAGGCGCGCTTGGGCGACACATTGCGCGACAGGGCGACGGACGGCGTGGCGCAAAACAGGCCCACGTTGATGCCGGAGACGGCAAAGCGGGCGGACGCGCCCGCCACGGCCAGGTCGCAGCTGGCGACCAGTTGGCAGCCGGCCGCCGTGGCGATGCCATGCACGCGGGCGATCACGGGCACGGGCAAGGTTTGAATGGCTTGCATCACGCGCGAGCATTGCGCGAACAGGGTTTGATAGTAATCAAGCTGGCGCGTGGCCTGCATCTGGCGCAAATCGTGGCCCGCGCAAAACGCCTTGCCTTCGGCGGCCAGCACCACGCAGCGCACGTGCGGCTGCTGCGCGATGGCATCAAACGCTTCCTGCAGCGCGGCCAGCATGGCTTCCGACAGGGCATTGAATTGCAGGGGACGGTTCAGGCGCAGGGTGACGAGCCCACCCTCGTCCTCGCGCAGCACCAGCGGCGCATCGTTATCTTGTAAAGCGGTCATGCGGTCTCCAGTGGCCTGATGGCCTGTTTTTATGGAAAAGCTTACTTGGCGGCGTTGACGCTGCCGATGCCCGCGATCGACTTGTGCACGATCTTCGGCTTGCCGTAATACGTCAGTTCGCCCATGCCGCGCACCACGGCGTTCAGCTCGCCCGAGGAATACACCTTGACGGAGCCGATGCCCTCGAAATTGACGTCGACGTTTTTCGCCAGCAAGGCTTTCGTATCGACTTCGCCCACGCCCTGCGCCTTCAGGCGCAGCCAGTCGACCTGGCCATCGGCGGCCAGGCGGCCCGCGCCCTTGTAGCTGATGTCGACTCTTGGACCATTGAGCTTGGTCAATATCTTCTCGCCCGCGCCTTCCGCGATCAGCTTGCGCAAGGTAGGCATGGTGATGATGATGCGCGGGTCGCCCTCGGTCTTCTTGATATCTTTATCCTTCATGGAAATTTTCAGCTCGCCATCGACCACTTCCGTGATCACGCCGCTGAGGAATTTCTGGTCGCCGCGTAGCAGCAGGCTTTGCTCCTTGCCCGATTCCACTTCCATGCTGATGGGGCCGCGAATATCGATGGCGTTGAAGGCGGCGACCGTGCGGGTTTGCTCGTCGGCATGCGCGACGGTAGCGAGGCAAGCGAAGGACAGGACTGGCAACAGGAACAGAGGACGCATGGCGGTTTCCTTGAGTAGTTGATCAGTGTATTCTATGTTGCAACATCTCCAACGGGGAGAAATTTGCAATGAACGGCGCAAATCGCGGCGCGGATGACACGCCGCCATCGCCCAGCCGCGCGCCCGCGAAGGCGCCGTTGGTCTATGCTATGGCGTACCGCGTCCTGGAGAGCAGATGAAAAATTATCACAAAGAAGATTATCCCGTCGCCGATATCCGCCGCTTCCTCGAACCGGGCCCGGTGGTGCTCGTCAGTTCAACGTGGAACGGGGAAAGCGACGTCATGACCATGGCCTGGCACATGCTGATGGAATTTACGCCATCGTTGCTCGGCTGCTTTATTTCCGACTCGAACCACAGCTATGAAATGATCAAGCGCAGCATGGAATGCGTGATCAACCTGCCCACGGCCGACATGGTCGACCAGGTGGTCGCCATCGGCAATTGCAGCGGCGAAGACACGGACAAGTTCACGGCCTTCGGCCTGACGCCGCAGCCGGCCGAGCTGGTGGGCGCGCCGCTGATCGCCGAGTGCTACGCCAACTTCGAATGCAAGCTGGCCCAGGTGGCGGGCAACCCGAAGGGCGGCTTCTTCATCTTCGAGTGCGTGAAAGCCCACGTGGCCACCTCGCCCAAGCTGCCCGAAACCCTGCACTACCGGGGCAACGGCGAGTTCATGGTGTCGGGCCGGACCATCAGCCGCAAGAGCCTGATGAAACCTGAAATGTCGTAGGTCGGATTAGCGCGGCTATGCCGCGCGTAATCCGACGACATTGTTGACGCTTAAATCACCCCTTGCGCCAGCATGGCATCGGCCACTTTGACGAAGCCGGCGATATTGGCGCCATCCACATAGCTGACAGAACCATCGGCGCGCGTGCCGTACTGCTTGCACGCGGCATGGATGCCCTGCATGATCTGCAGCAAACGCGCGTCGACTTCCTCGCGCGGCCAGGAAATGCGGGCCGCGTTCTGGCTCATTTCCAGGCCGGACGTGGCCACGCCGCCCGCGTTGCTGGCCTTGCCCGGCGCGTACAGCACGCCGGCCGCCTCGAAGGCCTTGGCCGCTTCGATGGTGGTCGGCATGTTGGCGCCTTCGGCCACGCACTGCACGCCATTGGCGATGAGCAGGCGCGCATCGGCGATATCGAGCTCATTTTGCGTGGCGCAGGGCAGGGCGATGTCGACCGGCACATGCCATGGCGACACGCCCGCTTCGAAGCGCACGCCCGTGCGCGCGGCATAGTCGCTCACGCGGCCATACAAATGGTTCTTGACCTCCATCAGGATGGCCAGCTTTTCCGGCGTAAAGCCTTCCTCGTCGATGACGGTGCCGCTCGAATCGGAGACGGTGATGACTTTCGCGCCCATGGCCATGGCTTTTTCCACGGCGTATTGCGCCACGTTGCCCGAGCCGGAAACGGACACGCGCATGCCTTCGAACGAACGGCCCCGCGTCTTCAGCATTTCCTGCGCAAAATACACGGTGCCATAGCCCGTCGCTTCCGGACGCATCAGCGAGCCGCCAAAGCTGGCGCCCTTGCCCGTAAACACGCAGTCGGCGCGGTTGCTGAGTTTTTTCATCATGCCGGCCATATAGCCCACTTCGCGCCCGCCCACGCCGATGTCGCCGGCCGGCACGTCCGTGTCCGAACCCACGTGACGGAAGAGTTCACTCACGAAGGACTGGCAGAAGCGCATCACTTCGCCCGGGCTCTTGCCCTTCGGATCGAAATCGGCGCCGCCCTTGCCGCCGCCCATCGGTAACGTGGTCAGCGCATTCTTGAACGTCTGTTCGAAGGCGAGGAATTTCAGCACGGACAAGGTGACGGAAGGGTGGAAGCGGATGCCGCCCTTGTACGGCCCGATGGCCATGCTGTGCTGGATGCGGTAGCCGCGGTTGACTTGTACCTGCCCATGGTCGTCGACCCACGACACGCGGAACATCACCACGCGCTCCGGCTCGATCAAGCGTTCCAGCAAGCCTTGTTCCGCGTATTTCGGGTGCTGTTCCAGGAACGGCCACAAGCTTTCCATGACTTCGGTGACGGCTTGCAGAAACTCGGGCTGACCTGGATTGCGCGCGGCGACATGCTGGACATACTCGTGAGCAGATGCGTATTTCATCAGAATTCCATGGAGGTAATCGGTTATTTGGGCAACTATCATCGCAGATTTCGCACAAAAATGGTGCGGAAATTTGGTTTTGAGGGGTTTCTGCTACATTGTGGGGAGTTTTCAGGACTCTGCGAAAGCTGCAGGGGTAAACGACAACGCCAGCCCGCAGGCTGGCGTTGTGGTCATGATTACAAGCTTGGCCGGTCAAGCCAGGACAGACGTCATCCCGCCATGCTGCGCAGGATCAAGCCCGTGATGTAGGCGCCATAGGTGCCCAGCGCGTAGCCGAGCACGGCCAGCAGCACGCCGACGGGGGCCAAGGCAGGGTGGAAGGCGCTGGCGATGACGGGGGCCGAGGCGGCGCCGCCGATGTTCGCTTGCGATCCGACGGCCATGAAGAACAGCGGCGCGCGGATCAGCTTGGCGACGAGCAACATCAGGCCGCCGTGCACGGCGATCCAGATCAGACCCAGCAGGAACAGGAAAGGCTTGTCGAACAGGGCTTTCAAGTCCATGTGCATGCCGATGGTGGCCACCAGCACGTACAGCATGGCCGAGCCGATGGTCGAGGCGCCCGCGCCTTCCAGGCTGCGCGCCCGGGTAAAACTCAGCAGCAGGCCGAAGGTGGTGGCGAGCACGACGATCCAGAAGAAATTCGACGTCAGGCTGTAATCCTGCAGGCGCCAGGCGGCGGGCAGGGTGGCGATCCAGCCGATGATGGGGCCGGCCAGGAAATGCGACAGGCCCGTCACGCCCAGGCCCACGCCGAGGATGATCATGATGTCGGTCAGGGTGGCGATGCGCGCATGCTGCGCACGGTAGCTTTCGATGCTGTCCTTGAGCGCGTTGATGGCGGACAGATCCGCGCCGGTCCAGCGGTCGAAGGCGCCTGCGCGGCCGGCCAGGAACAGCAGCACGGCCGTCCACACGTTGGCCACCAGCACGTCGACGGCGACGAACTGGCCGAACAGGGTGGCGTCCACTTCAAACACTTCCTTCATGGCGGCCTGGTTGGTGCCGCCGCCTATCCACGAGCCGGCGACAGTCGTCATGCCACGCCAGGTGTCGCCCGCCACCGTTTCCGGGTGGATCAAACGCAGCGCCTCGAACGAAACGAGGGCGCCCAGCATGACGCCGAGGGTTCCTGTAAGAAACATGATGATGGCCTTGGGGCCGAGGCGGATAATGCCGCCGAAATCGATGGCCACGCACAGCAGGACCAGCGCGCTGGGCAGCAGATAGTCGCGCGCCACGGCGTACAGGCCGGAAGCGTTGCCGTCGATGATGCCGAAGGTGTTGAGCAGCGCCGGGATCAGGTAGCACATCAGCAGCGACGGGATATAGGTATAAAACTTTTTTCAGAAGCCGTTGGCGCGCGAGGCGGTCCAGAAGACGCCCCCCAGGGTCATGGCGAGCAGGCCGAGGACGACGGCGTCATTGGTGATCAGGGCAGGTGTGGCAGATGGCATCGGGGATTCCGGTGAACGTGTCAGGGACGCACCGGATGCCGATAACGGCCCCGGGCGCTGGGTGGCCGTATCGTATAGCAATGTTGAAGCCTAAACAAATTATGCAGGCGGTGCCAGCTGAAATTTTTCTTGCCAAATCAAATACTTGCATACTGGTTTGCCGCCCTGCGCGCCAGACTGGCGGTTACAAATAGCGCGCCAGCAAGGCCTTGTTCAGCGCTCCGTCGAGTTCGATGCGCACGAAGTGGCCGCTGCCGGGCGCCACCTGGATTTCGCTGCCGTCGTCGGCCAGCATGCGGGTAATGGTGAAGTCGCGGTTGCCGCCCGGATGCAGGGCTTCGATGCGGTCGCCCACGGCAAAGCGGTTTTTCACTTCCACCCTGGCCCAGCCGTTCGTCACGCCCAGCACGTCGCCCACGTACTGGCTGCGGTCCGCTTCCGACGCGCCGCGCATGTAGTTCTGGTGCGTCTGCGTGTGGTGGCGTTGATAAAAACCGTCCGTGTAGCCGCGGTTGGCCAGGCCTTGCAGCTGTCCCAGCAGGCTGATGTCGAAGGGCCGGCCCGCCACCGCGTCGTCGATGGCCTGGCGGTAGACTTGCGCCGTGCGCGCCGCGTAGTACAGCGACTTGGTGCGGCCTTCGACCTTCAGCGAATCGACGCCGATCTTGACCAGGCGCTCGATGTGTTCGACGGCGCGCAAGTCCTTCGAATTCATGATGTAGGTGCCGTGCTCGTCTTCGAGTATCGGCATCAGCTGGCCAGGGCGCTGCGCTTCTTCGATCAGGTATGGCTGGTCGGCCAGCGGGTGGCGCGGCTGCTGGTGCAGGGCGGAAAAGGCATTGTTGTCCGCCTCGGCCAGCGCCTGGTGGAATTCCAGCGGCACCACCTGCATGCCGCCCAGGTCGCCGCTGGCGTCTTCGGCGGCATTTTTCACCTTGTAATCCCAGCGGCAGGAATTCGTGCACGTGCCCTGGTTCGGGTCGCGGTGGTTGAAATAGCCGGACAGCAGGCAGCGGCCCGAATAGGCGATGCACAAAGCGCCGTGGACGAACACCTCGAGTTCCATTTCCGGGCAGCGCTGGCGGATTTCCTCGATCTCGTCGAGCGACAGTTCGCGCGACAAGATCACGCGCGTCAATCCCATGCGGTGCCAGAACTTCACGTCGGCCCAGTTGACGGCATTCGCCTGCACCGATAAGTGCACGGGAATCTCCGGCCACTTGTCGCGCACCATCATGATCAGGCCCGGATCGGCCATGATCAGGGCGTCGGGGCGCATGGCGATCACCGGTTCCATGTCGCGCAAATACGTCTTCAGCTTGGCGTTGTGGGCGAAGATATTGCTGGCGACAAAGAATTGCTTGCCGCGCGCATGCGCGCCATCAATGCCCTCCTGCAAGGCTTGCAAGGTCGAAAAATCGTTATTGCGCACGCGCAAGCTGTAGCGCGGCTGGCCCGCGTAGACGGCGTCGGCGCCATAGTCGAAGGCGGCATGCATCTTGGCCAGGGAGCCGGCAGGCAGGAGGAGTTCGGGAGCGTGGCGCATGGGATGGGCAAAGCCGGCGATTGTAGGCGGGCTGGCGCCAGATTGCCTTGCCTTGGGTCAAGGGATTGACATCCGATACCCGGCAACGTCAGACGTAAGGCGTGCCCGCCAACGCTGCCTTCAGGCCGACATGCCCCTGGTCCACCAAGGACAGAAAGTAGGTCTTGGCCAGCTGTGTGTCGCCATGCTGGCGGAAGTGCCGGTGCGCTTCGATCAGGGCCGTGCTCCAGGTGGCCAGCAGCAGGCTGGCCGCCAGCCGGGCCTGGGGATCGTGCGCGTCGCGCCCCGTGCTGTCGGTCAGCGCCGTTGCCACCACTTGCGCCAGCTCGTCGCGGATCGCCCGCGCCCGCGCTTTCAGGGTCTCGCTGGCCTCGATGGTGGCAATAAAACCCTGGCCGGCGGCGGAAAACGTGACGTAGGGACTGTCTTCGGCCACCAGGCGGTGCGCCAGCAGGCGCAGCGTTTCGACCGGGGGCACCATGGGATCGCGCTGGCGCAAGGCGGCGCGCAGCAGTTCGCGTCCCTCTTCCTCGCGGTCGAAGAACATGTCTTCCTTGCGGGGGAAGTGGTTGAACACCGTCATGCGCCCCACGCTGGCAGCCGCCGCGATCTCGTCCACCGTCACCTGCTCGAAGCCACGCACGAAAAACAAACGCGTGGCGGCATTCGAGATGGCTTGCCGGGTGGCAAGACGTTTGCGGGAGCGGAGGTCGGAAGGAATCGTCATGTTGCTGCGATCATACACGAAGTGTACTGAGTACAGATAAGGCTTGATGGTGCAGCCAGGCTGGGCGTACTATTTATGTACTGAGTACATATTTAGATTGAGTATATGAAAATAGCCATTCCGGCGACAGCGCTGCCTGTCATCTTTGCCACGGTCGTGCTCGATGCGATCGGCATCGGCCTGGTCTTCCCCATCTTGCCCGCGTTGCTGCGCGACGTCACGCGTGCCGATAACGTGGCGGCGTACATCGGCATCATGACGGCCCTGTATGCGTTGATGCAGTTCATCTTTGCGCCCGTGCTGGGCGCGCTGAGCGACCGCCTGGGGCGGCGCCCCGTGCTGCTGCTTTCGCTGGCGGGCGCGGCCGTCAATTACCTGTTCCTCGCGTTTGCGCCCAGCCTGTGGATGCTGCTGCTGGGGCGCGCCATTGCGGGCTTGACGAGCGCCAATGTGTCCGTGGCCACGGCCTACATCACCGATATTTCTCCCGAGGAAACGCGGGCGCGCCGTTTCGGCTTGCTCAACGCCATGTTCGGCGCCGGCTTCATCATCGGCCCCGTTCTGGGCGGCGCGCTGGGCGATTACGGGCTGCGCCTGCCGTTCATGACGGCGGCCATCTTGAATGCCGGCAACCTGCTGCTGGCGTTGCTGACGTTGCCAGAATCACGTCGGCCCACGGGCGAAAAAATCGACCTGGCGGCATTGAATCCATTGCGCCCGCTGCGCTGGGTGTTATCGCAGAAAAGCTTGCTGCCGATCACCGCCATCTTCTTTACCTTCAGCGCGGCGGGCGAGGTGTATGGCGTGTGCTGGGCGCTGTGGGGCCACGATGCGTTCGAATGGAACGGGCTGTGGATCGGCCTGTCGCTGGGCGCGTTTGGCGTGTGCCAGGCGCTGGCCCAGGCTTTTCTGCCCGGCCCGGCCGTGAAACTGCTGGGCGAGCGCGCCACCATCCTGGCGGGCGCGGCGTGCGCCTGCGTGGCCCTGGTCGTCATGGCCTTCGCCACCCGCAGCTGGATGATCTTCGCCATCATGCCCGTGTTCGCCCTGGGCGGCATCGGCGCGCCGGCCCTGCAGTCGCTGGCCACGCGGCAAGTTGCCGAGGACAGGCAAGGCCAATTTCAGGGCGTGCTGGCCTCGTCCGTGAGCCTGGCATCCGTGCTGTGCCCGCTGGTATTTTCCAGCATTTATTTTGGCGTCAGGGCGTACTGGCCCGGCGCCGTCTGGCTGTCGGTGATCGTCGTGTATGCGGCACTGGTGCCGCTCGTGCTGGGCTTGTCGTTGGCCTCGACCACGCCGGCGTCATCGCGGGGATAGGCGTCCGGCGTTTCGTGCGCTGCGGCGGGCGCAAAATCGTCTACCTGGATCAAGCCGTCGACCAGGCGCGCATATTCCAGCAAGCTATTGTGCTCCTGGCAGTTGACGTTGCCTGTGGCCTTGGCCGCTGCCAGCCACGGCTGCATGGCGGACAGGCTTTGCGGCAGGTGCCGCAGGGCCGCGCCTTCGGGCGTGTCCTTCAGGCGTTTTTCGATGTGCAAAACCTCGGGCAGCAAGGCCAGCGCCCGCTCGGCGCAGGCGACGGGATCGTTGCCCTCGCTGGCGACATGGCCGTCGGCCAGCAGGCGTTCGCGGTCGGCGCCCGGCGTTTGCAGGGCCAGCGCCACTTCGCTGCCCAGCTCGTCGGACGGCGGGCGGTGGGGCAGGCCGAACGGGAACAGCAAGGTGCGCAGCAGCACGGCCAGCACGCGCGCGGGGAAATTGTCGAGCACGCCCGTCAAGCCCTGTTGCGCCTTGACCAGCGCATCCTGCAGCGACCAGTGCACGTACGGCAGGTCGGCCTCGGGCCGGCCATCGTCCTCGTAGCGCTTCAGCACCGCGGAGCACAAATACAGCTGCGCCAGCACGTCGCCCAATCTGGCGGACAGCCGCTCGCGGCGCTTGAGTTCGCCACCAAGCACGAACATCGACATATCCGTCATGACGGCAAACGCCGTCGACAGCCGCGTCAGGGCGCGGTAGTAGGGCGCCAGTGCCGGGGCGCCGGCGTCGGGCACGGCCGCCAGGCGCGCGCCGCCCAGTCCGTACCACAAGCCCCTGGCCACGTTGCCCAGCACAAAGCCCACATGGCCGAAGAAGGCCGCATCGAAATCGCGCAAGGCCTTGCGGCCGTCGCTTTCGTTGACGGCGGCCATTTCCCTCAGTACATATGGATGCGCGCGGATGGCGCCCTGGCCGAAGATGATCAGGCTGCGCGTGAGGATGTTGGCCCCTTCGACGGTGATCGCGATGGGGATTTGCTGGTAGGCGCTGGCGAGGAAATTGTTCGGACCCACGCAGATGCCCTTGCCGCCGAGAATGTCCATGCCGTCGTTGACGAGCGCGCGGCCCCGTTCCGTCACATGGTATTTGACGATGGCGGAAATGACGGCCGGCTTCTCGCCCAGGTCGACGGCATGCGCGGCCAGGGTGCGGGCCGCATCCATCAGGTACAGGTTGGCGCCCATGCGGGCCAGCGCTTCCTGCACCCCTTCGAACTTGCCGATGGGCATGTTGAACTGGCGCCGCACGGCCGCATACGCGCCGGTGCCGCGCACGGCCATCTTGCCCATTCCCACGCTGGACGAGGGCAGCGAGATGGCGCGTCCGGCCGCCAGGCATTCCATCAGCATGCGCCATCCTTTCCCCACTTGCGCCTGGCCGCCGATGACCCAGTCGATAGGGATAAAGACATCGTTGCCGGACGTGGGGCCGTTCTGGAAGGCGGCGTTCAACGGGTGGTGGCGGCGGCCGATCAGCACGCCGTCGTGGCTGGCGGGGATCAGGGCGCAGGTGATGCCGGGCGTATCGTTGTCGGATAGCAAGTGGTCGGGGTCGCTGGTCTGGAAAGCCAGCCCCAGCAAGGTCGCCACGGGCGCCAGGGTGATGTAGCGCTTGTTCCACGTGAGGCGGAAACCCAGGGTGGGGCGACCTTCATGCATGCCCATGCACACGACGCCCAGGTCGGGAATGGCGGCCGCGTCGGAGCCCGCATACGGGCTGGTCAGCGCGAAACACGGGATCTCGGTGCCGGCGGCCAGGCGCGGCAGGTAGTAATCTTTCTGTTCTTCGGTGCCGTAGTGCAACAACAACTCGGCCGGTCCCAGCGAATTGGGCACCATTACGGTCACGGCCAGCGCCGAGCAGCGGCTCGACAGTTTCATCACCACTTGCGAATGCATGTAGGCGGAGAACTGCTTGCCGCCGTATTGCTTGGGAATGATCATGCCGAGGAAACCCTGGCTTTTCATGTAGGCCCAGGCTTGCGGTGGCAAGTCCTGCGCCTGCTGCGTTTCCCAGTCGTCGACCAGTTCGCACAAGCGTTCGACGTCGTGGTCAAGGAAATGGCGCTCTTCGGCGCTGAGCGAAGCGCGTCCATATGCCAGCAATTTTGTCCAGTCGGGCCGGCCGGAAAACAGCTCGGCATCCCACCACGTGGTGCCCGCTTCGAGCGCGTCGCGTTCCGTATCGGACATGGTCGGCAGGATGCGCTTGAACAGGGTCAGCAGGTGTGGAGTAATCAGGGCGCGGCGCACGGGGCCGGGCGCGAACAGTAGAACCAGGCCCAGCAGGGCCACCAGCAATATGAGCGTCAGCATGCGATATCTCCCTGTGTAATAGGAACAGGGTAGGCCGATGCGGCCGATGTTACTGTGCGGTACAGCGCATACGGAGCAACGCCAACCGCATGGGTTGGCGTTGTAGTGTCTGGCGTGAGGCGTATTAGCGTTGCGGGACGACGATCACCGTGTCGCCCGTCTTGCCCTTGGCGCCGTCGTCGCCTTTGGCGCCATCGTTGCCTTGTGCACCGGTAGCGCCCTTGGCGCCATCGTATCCGGCGGCGCCGCTGTCGCCGGTCTGGCCCGTGGCGCCGGTGGCACCGGTCGCGCCGGCAGGGGCTTCAGCGCCCTTGGCGCCCGTGGCGCCGGCAGGACCAGGCGCGCCGGCAGGGCCGGGAACGACTTGGACGACGGTCGGTGCGGGTGGCGCTTCGCGCTGGCAAGCGGTCAGGGCGAGGGTAGAGGCGAGCGCGAGCAATATCAGGGTAGGTTTCATGATGCATCCTTTGGCAGTGAGCCGTAATGTACGGAACGGCTCGACGGCGTCGGGCGCGAGTTTCGCATGGCGGTGTGGCGGGGAGAGCTGACCAGCCGACCCGTCAGCCGTGTCGCGCAGGGCGCTGGCGGCGGGAGGGAAAGTGATGGTCTGCCTGCAGCATGGGCCCTTGGGCGGCTGCAGTCCGTTCGTTTGCGTACATAGCGGCGGGGTGGGGTGGAGGTTTTGTGCAAGGCAAACAAAAAAGCCAACCCGGAGGTTGGCTGAGGATGTTCAGAGCGGGCTGGCAGCTCCCTGATTGACCGTCTGGTGCTGCCTGGCGCGCTTATTTAACGGTGAAACTTTTGTCGTAGCCACCATTCGTACTTGTATATCCTAATGTGTCACGGAACGCTGTCCAGCCAACCGTCCAGGAGCCGGCTTTGGCGCCTGCGGGTATCGTCACCGTTGAACTGAAAGTAGCATGCTTCGCGTCGCCGGATGCCAGCACCCATTTGCTGTCGATGCGGGTGCCGCCGATATCGGCGCTGTTGTACCAATAGGGATTGGGCAGGGCGTTGAGATTGATCCCGGTGGCATCTGTCACGGTGACGGTGGTCGTCACCAGTTGACTTGTCTGCGAGACGTCAACGATGGCGGGGGTGACAGTGATGGCAGAAACGGCGGGCCCTGACGTGTCGCTGAGCCCATTGCTTTGCACGGTGAAACCCTGGCTGTAGCCGCCATTCGTACTCGTATATCCTAATGTGTCACGGAACGCTGTCCAGCCAACCGTCCAGGAGCCGGCTTTGGCGCCTGCGGGTATCGTCACCGTCGAACTGAACGTAGCATGCTTCGCGTCGCCGGATGCCAGCACCCATTTGCTGTCGATGCGGGTACCGCCGATATCGGCGCTGTTGTACCAATAGGGATTGGGCAGGGCGTTGAGATTGATCCCGGTGGCATCTGTCACGGT
>NZ_JBXAHC010000025.1:25872-59203 GCF_058794735.1 Janthinobacterium sp. GW823-FHT06H09
GGGATTGGGCAGGGCGTTGAGATTGATCCCGGTGGCATCTGTCACGGTGACGGTGGTCGTCACCAGTTGACTTGTCTGGGAGACATCAACGGTGGTGGGATTGACGGTGATGGCTGACACGGTGGGACCCGATGTGTCGCTGAGTTCATTACTTTGCACGGTGAAACCCTGGCTGTAGCCGCCATTTGTACTCGTATAGTCTAATACGTCACGGAAGGCGAGCGAGCCGACCAGCCATTCGCCTGCTTTGGCGCCTGCGGGGATCGTCACCGTCGAACTGAAGGTGGCATGCTTCGCGTCGCCGGACGCCAGTTTCCATTGGCTGTTGATGCGGGTGCCGCCGATGTCGGCGACGTTGTACCAATGGGGGGCGGGCAGGGCGTTGAGATTGACGCCGGTGGCATCTGTCACGCTGACGGTGGCCGTCACCTGTTGACTTGTCTGCGAGACGTCAATGATGGCGGGGGTGACAGTGATGGCCGACACGTTGGGGCCGGAGTTGTCGACGGCGCTGGCGGTGACAGTAACAGTTGCGTCCGCACTGCTCGCCTTGCCATCGTTGACGATGAGTTTAGCTACATACAAACCGGTGGTATCGGCGGTAAAGGTGCTCTTGGCCGAGCTGGCGGAAGACAAGGAGGCCTTGCTGTTCGCCGGTTTTGTCGTCAGCTCCCAGGCAAAAGTCAAGACATCGCCATTGGCGTCCGAACTGGCGCTGCCATCGAGTTCCACCACACTGCCGGACAAGACATTTTGCGCGTAGCCTGCGTTCGCCACCGGCGCCGCATTGGCTACACTGGCCGTAATACTGACCGCTGCCGCGTTGCTGCTGACCTTGCCGTCGTTGACGATGATGCTGGCAACATAGGTGCCGGCCACATCCGCCGTAAAAGTGGGTCTGACGGAGGTCGGCGACGACAAGCTTGCCGTACTGCCTGCCGGTCTGGATTGCAGGGTCCATGCATAGCTGAGCGTACGGCCGGCATCGGCCGAACTGGCGCTGCCATCGAGCGTGACTACAGTCCCCGTCACCACGCTTTGTAGCGGTCCCGCCTGGGCGACAGGGGGGACGGCAGCAATATCGGCGATGATTTGCTTGATGGCGTCTGTATTGGTGATCTTGGCCAGCGCGGTGACGACCTGGGTGAGCCGGGCGGCGTTGATTTTTACTCTGAGCGCATCCAGAAGCCTGTCCTGCGCATCGCCGCCGGCCGGGTTGCCCTGTGTCGCGGCTTTCAATGGCGTGGCAAGGAAATCAACGAGGGGGCTCGTGTCGACGACACCGTTGAGTACCGTCCCCACATCAGCCTGCGCTGCCTTCACTGCAGTGGGAGTGACCTTGTTGTTGGCAATCGTGGCGTCAAACGCGGCAAAGAAGACCGTCGGTTCGCTCCCCAGTACCCGCGCCGTCAGCATTTCGGTTAGTGGCGTTATGTTGGCAGTGGCGGCGCTGCCGTTTCCCAGCACGAGCGTGTGTAATTTTGAGCCATCCGCCGGATCGGTGATCTGGAGCAGGCACGGTAGGTTGCCGCCGGCTACGGCAAGGCTGTAGCTGCCGTCAGCCAGCGTCGTGGCGTTGCCGGTGCCTGTCTGGCATTTGGCAGTAATAGTGGCGCCAGCAATGGCCTTCCCCGTTGCGGCAGTGCCGTTGACTGTTAGACTTGTTGGGGTGACAGGAACAGGTGACGAGCCACCACCGCCACCGCATGCAACGAGCATGCACGAACTAAGTACAGTTGCCAGTATCTTCATTGAATCTATCCATTTCTAATTTTTAAGTGATGCCTGTGCTTGCGTCGTACTGAAATGGCCTGGTGTGGCCAGAGTCAGGCTGCTGATGTAAATTATATATCTTTTGAGCAATATTGCTTGTTTCAAATCCAGCCGATGAATTTGACGAAGGCGTGCCCCGCCAGAGCGTTGGGCAAGCTATCGCTGTGCGTAACGCTGCGTGACTGGCGATGAGGCTGTAGCGAGAGCGAGCAACGCTGAAAAAAAAGCCAAGCCGAAGGCTGGCTTTTTGCTATGTAGTGCTGAATGGGTGCCAAGTACCGAATAAGCCTGCACTCTGATTTGAGGCGGTCGTCCTCCGCGGCGACGGAAGGCGTGGCGTGAATGAGCTTTAAGTCGACACGTTTGTATGGCGGAGCAAATAAACGCGAGCAAGGAGAAGAGCCGTCCGAAGTATGCTGGCCTACCGGACACCATGGATGGACCGGGGCAAAGACTTTTGAGCCGGTAAACAAAAAAGCCAACCCGAAGGTTGGCTTTTTGCTATGTACTGCTGAATTCTTGGTGGCCCGGGGCGGAATCGAACCACCGACACAAGGATTTTCAATCCTCTGCTCTACCGACTGAGCTACCAGGCCAAGGCGGCGAATTATAGCAGAAAGACTTTCCACCTGACCAGAGCTAGCTGTGTTCAAATGCAACAGATGGCCAAAACATGGTGTTTTGGCATCCTTGTATGAGCTGAAGGGATGTGGCGATGCGGCGACGTATTGGAGTGCAGGGCCTGGCGGCTGCAGGCTTGTTCAGTTTGTTTTGCGGTACGGCGCGGGCCGACGGGCTGGCCGATCTGAATGCGGCGCTGGCGCGCTTGCAGGGCCAGCTGCCCATCAAGGCGCAAGTGGAATCGAAAACCTGGCGCCGCGAGGGCGAGGGCAAGGCGGCGGAAGAGGATAGCGGCCAGGCGACAGTCACCGTCGAAGGCGGGCCGGCGGGCTTGCAAGTGCTCTACAGCAAGGATTTGCTGGCGAAAGTGGAGGCCGAGCAGCGCGCCAGGGTGAAGGATCCGAAGGTCAAGACGCCGATCGGCTTTGCGCTGGGGGAGATGAAGGCGGCGGAGTTGCGTTCCATGGTGTCGGCGGCCGATTCCCTGTCGCGCGAGATCGAGGAAGCCGTGTTCAGCGGGGAAAAGATCGATAGCTACAAGGGCAAGCCGGCGCGCCTGCTCAGCTTTACCTTGTCGCTCGACAAGGTGCCGGAGAAAGACCGCAAGTATGTGAAGAAGTTCGAAGGCGGCATCGAGGTGTGGATCGCCGCCGACGGCACGCCGCTGGCCAGCCATTTCCACTTTGATGTGAGCGGGCGCGCCTTTGTCGTCGTCAGCTTTACGCAAAAGACGGACGAGACGCGCCAGTATGGCGTCAGCGGCGACCATCTATTGTTGCTGCGCAAGGAAAGCAAGAATGCCACCTCGGGTGCGGGCGAGAAGGTGGAAAGCAAGATCGTCAAGACCTTGCAGCTGCAGTCCTGACTTGTTGCCGCATCACGCAAGCCGCTGATCCAGCGGCTTTTTTTACATCGCCGAGCTGCCGCCCATGGCGCTCTTTTGCAGCACGCAGCGTCCCGCCTCGCAGGTGGCGCCCGGGTCCGTGACGATGGAGCAGGTCGACATCATGCCGTCCGCCTGCTGCTGCTTGCGGCTGGCCTCGGCTTGCGCCTGGGCCAAGGCCTTGAGTTTTTTTCCGTCATTGTCCTTGCTGGACCAGGCCAGATAGCGCTCGGGACCGCCGCAGGCTTTGGCGCCGATGGCGATGGTTTGGCATTGCTGGGTGGAATCGCAGGCGGCGGCGCCCACTTCCGCCTGGATTTGCGCCAGCAAGCCGGCATTGCCGGGCGCGGGCGGCGCATCTTGTGCGGGGGCGCTGCCGCAGGCACTGGTGGCCAGCAGCAGGATGGCGGCGCACGCGGCGCGCAGGGCGGAGTAGGTAGGTGTATGCATGCCTTCATCATGTGCCACGCTTGCCCAAATGGCAAGCGCGATTCGCGCGCTGGACGATCCTTGACGCCGGTCATTTTCATTATCAAGCCGTCAAAGTTAATATAAATCAACATCCAATCAGCGATGGTCGGGTGGCGACCGGGCCGCCGCGCTGCATTCCCGCGCCGGCGTGCACCGCCGATTCGGGAATGCTTCCAGGAGTTAGACTATGCGCCGTACCCTCTCCCCCTTTGTCTTCATCGCCAGCCTCGCTTTCAGCGGCACGCTGCACGCCGCCAGCAAGGAGCCGATCCAGCCCATCACGGCCGCCAAGGTGGCCAATCCGGCCATGGTCGAACTGGGCAAGAAACTGTTTTTCGATCCGCGGCTGTCGCGTTCCGGATTTATTTCCTGTAATAGCTGCCATAACCTGAGCATGGGCGGCACGGATAACATCAAGACGTCGATCGGCCACAACTGGCAGCGCGGACCCATCAACTCACCAACGGTGCTCAATTCCAGCATGAACGTAGCGCAATTCTGGGATGGCCGCGCCAAGGATTTGCAGGAGCAGGCGGGCGGCCCCATCGCCAATCCGGGCGAGATGGCTTTTACGCACGAGCTGGCCATCGACGTGCTGGCCTCGATTCCCGCCTACCGCGCGGAATTCCGGCAAGTATTTGGCCAGGATAAATTGACCATCGAGCAAGTCACGCGCGCCATCGCCGCCTTCGAGGAAGTGCTGGTGACGCCCGGTTCGCGCTTCGACCAATGGCTGATGGGCAAGAAAAGCGCGCTGACGAAAGACGAACTGGCCGGCTACCAGCTGTTCAAATCCAGCGGCTGCATCGCCTGCCATAACGGCCCCGCCGTGGGCGGCAATACTTTCCAGAAGATGGGTGTGGTGGAACCGTACAAGACGGCGATGACGGCGCAAGGGCGCTCGGCCGTGACGGGCAAGGATGCCGACCGCTTCAACTTCAAGGTGCCGACCCTGCGCAACGTGGAATTGACGTATCCCTACTTCCACGATGGCGAAGCGGCCACCCTGACGCAGGCCGTCGATGTGATGGGCCGTTTACAGCTGGGCCGCACGTTTGCGCCCGATGAAAACGCGCAACTCGTCGCTTTCCTGAAAACACTCACGGGCAAGCAGCCGCACCTCGTGCTGCCGATCCTGCCGCCATCGAGCGACACGACGCCGCGGCCGGTGCCGTTTGACTGAGTGCTTGTGGTGGGTGTGGTGTCGGATTACGCCCTTGCGGGCTAATCCGACCTACACCTCAGCGAGTAGGTCGGATTAGCGGCGCAGCCGCGTAATCCGACATTTTTTGTTGATATCGCTTATTTCAACGTACGATTGAACAGCTGATAGATACGGCGGTACTGGTCATACCACGCTTCCGGCTGCACGAAGCCGTGGCGCTCCATCGGGTAGCTGGCCATTTCCCAGTTGTCCTTTTTGAGCTCGATCAAGCGCTGCGCCAGGCGCACGGAATCCTGGTAAAACACGTTGTCGTCGATCATGCCGTGGGCGATCAGGAGGTTGCCCGTCAGCTTGTCGGCATATTCGATCGGCGACGAGATTTTATACGCCTGCGGGTCGACGTCCGGCGTGTTCAGGATGTTGGCCGTGTACTCGTGGTTGTAGGTGGTCCAGTCCGTCACGGGACGCAGGGCGGCGCCCGACTTGAAGATTTCCGGGGCGCGCATCAGGGCCATCAGGCTCATGAAGCCGCCATAGCTGCCGCCATAGATGCCCACATTCTTGATGTCTCCCTGGTGCCGGGCTGCCAGCCAGTTGGCGCCATCGATGAAATCTTCCAGTTCCGGGTGGCCCATCTGCCGGTAGATGGCCGTGCGCCACGCGCTGCCGTAGCCGAGCGAGGCGCGGTAATCGACGTCGAGCACGATGTAACCCTGCTCCACCAGCAGGTTGTGGAACATCTGTTCGCGGAAGTACACGGGGTAGCGCTGCGTCACGTTTTGCAGGTAGCCGGCACCGTGCGCGAACATGACGATCGGGTAGCGCTTGCCCGCTTCCAGCTGCGCCGGGCGATACAGCTTGGCCCAGATGGGCGCCGCGCCATGCGTGGACGGCACTTGCACCAGTTCCGGCATGACCCAGTTGCGCGCCTTGAAGGCGTCGCTGCGCGTATCGGTCAGGATAGTCGCCTTGCCGCCAGAGACAGAAACCGTGGCCAGCTGGGCCGGCATATAGCTGGTCGAATAGCGCAGCAGCAGCTTGCCGCCATCGGGCGACAGGCCGAAGTTTTCCACGCCTTTCAGACTGGTGACTTCGCGCGCGCCGCCATCCTTGGCCGTGCTGGCACACACTTCATACGTGCCTGGCGCTTGCGGGTTGCACATAAAATAGGCGGTCTTGCCGTCGCGGCTCCATTCGACGGCGCTCACTTCCCATTGCCCGCTGGTCAAGGCGCGCGCGGGTGCGGTGCCCGTTTTCGTGTACAGGTGGGCGTAGCCGCTTTCCTCGGACAGATACCACAGGGTGGCATTGTCGGGCAGCCAGCCGAATTCCTCGGCGCGGCGGTTGACCCAGGCCGTGTCGCTGATGCGGTGCGCGGGCACGAGGGCGCCGTTGGCCAGGTCGACGGTGGCGAGCCAGCCGTCCTTGTTGTCGATGGCGCGCACGCGCACGGCCGCTTTGGAACCGTCATCGGTCCAGGCGATGCCGTCGCGCTGGGCGTCGACGCGCACGGCACGGTTGCCTTTCAGCGGCGGCAGCTTCTGTTCGGCGCGCAGGCTGGCCAGCGGGTCGGTGGCGATGCCGGGCAGGCTGTCGAACGGTATCTCGCGCACCTGGCCCGTGCGCAGGTCGGCGAGTTTCAGGCTTTGCGCGATCGGCATGTTGCGGCCCACGCGCGTGCGCTCGTCGTCCGCTTCCGGATAGCCCGTTTCCGTGACGTAGCGGGCCAGTTTGCCCAGCTTGCCCTTTTCGGCGGCCTTGTCTTGCGTGACGAACAGCAGCCAGCGGCCATCCGGCGACAGGGCACTGCCGGAAATCGTCACTTTGTCGCCCAGGTAGATCGGTTCCGGCGCACGCGTGGCGTCCAGGCGGCGCTCTTCGTGGCGGCGCTCGCGGCTCGCGTCGCGGTCGTCCTTCTGGCGCGCCAGGTTGACGATCAGGCGCAGCTGCAGCTCGCGCAGGGCGTCCGCTTCCGGCTTGGCGTCCGGGTCCTTGGCCGCGCGCAGCAGGGCGACGGGGGCGCTCAGGCGGTCGGCACGGCTCCAGCTGAACCAGTCGGTGCCGCTGCGGTACTGCACAGCGCCGCCGTCGGCGGAATACTGCGGGTCGCTGATGGCGGAGACGCCCCGCGTGATCTGGACCAGAGCGCCGTTTTTCAGGTCGCGCTCGAACAAGTCGCCGTTGCGCAGCAGGATGGCGCGCGTGCCGGCCCGGTTGACGACCATCTGCTGGCCATCGAGGTTCGCCAGTTGCGCATCGTCGACCTTCTTGCCGCTATTGAGTTTCGCATGCGCGCCAGATACGTGAAACGTGTCGCGCAGGGGCGAGCCGAGGCGTTTTTGTTTGTAGTAGAGCTGGCCGTTCCAGCCCCACCACGCCGCTTCGACGGGTGTGCCGATCCAGTCGGGATCGGCCATGGCCTGGTCCAGCGTGATCGGCGTGGGCGCGGTGGCAGAGGGGGCCGCGTTGGCGGCGGGCAGCAGAGATAGCAGCAGGAGCGGCAGCAGGGGAAGAACCAGACGCATCGGAGATCACTTTAACGAGAGGGGATGGTGAAGGTACAGGCTATGAGGCCGGTATTCTAGCGGAGGAGTTTCGTGCAGGAAATGTCGGAAAGCTAAGCTTGATGCCGGGCCAGCCAGACGAGAAAGTCATCGAGCGGCATCGGCCGCGCATACAGGAAGCCTTGCAAGCCGTCGCAATCGTGGGCGACGAGGAAGTCGGCCTGCTCCCGCGTTTCCACGCCTTCGGCCACGACGCGCAAGCCCAGGTGGCGCGCCATGGCCAGGATCGCCTGCACGATGGCCGTGTCGCGCGCATCGCGCGGCGTGTCGTCGATGAAGCGCTTGTCGATTTTGAGTTCGTACAGCGGCATCGAGGTCAGGTAGGCGAGACTGGAATAGCCGGTGCCGAAATCGTCGATGGAAAAGCGGATACCCAGGTCCGCCAGTTCGCGCATGCGCGCCAGCGAGGCGTCGCGCTGGTCGATCAGCAAGCCTTCCGTCAGTTCCAGGATCAGGGCGCCGGCCGGCGTGCCGTGTTCGGCCAGCGCCGCCTGCACGCGGGACGCGAAATCGGGCTGGCGAAACTGCGCCGGACTGACGTTCACGGACAGGGGGACGGGCCGGCCCGCTTGCGCCAGCAGGCTGGCGGCGCGGCACGCTTCGCGCAGGGCCCAGTGCCCGAGCTTGACGATCAGCCCAGATTCCTCGGCAATCGGAATGAAGATATCCGGCGCGATATGGCTGCCGTCCGCCTGCGGCCAGCGCATGAGCAATTCGGCGCCCGTCACCCGGCCATGGCGGTCGACCTGCGGCTGTAAGTGCATGCACAATTGCCCCAGGTCGAGGGCGCGCGCCAGCGCCCGTTCCAGGGTCAGGCGGCGCTCCACGCCCGCCTGCATGGCCGCTTCAAAGAAGGCGATGCCGTTGCGTCCTTCCGCCTTGGCGCGGTACATGGCGATGTCCGCTTCGCGCAGCAGGTCGTGCGCCTGCTGGCCCGCTTTCGGCAGCAGGGTCACGCCGATGCTGGCGCTGCAATGATAGGACTGCGCGCCGATCTCGAAGTCGCGCGCGATGGCGGCCCGGATTTTCTCGGCCACCTGGGCCGCCGCGCGGGCGGCGCTGTCCAGGTCATCGGCCAGGTGCGCCAGCAGCACGACGAATTCGTCGCCGCCGATGCGCGCCACCGTGTCGGCCTTGCGCATCAGCTGCGCCAGCCGTTCGCCCGCCAGGCGCAGCAGCGCGTCGCCCGTGGCGTGGCCGCGCGCGTCGTTGATGTGCTTGAAGTGATCGAGGTCGATGAACATCAGCGCGCTGATGGTCTGGTTGCGCGGCGCGGCGGCCAGCAGGTGGCCGATGCGGTCCGTCAGCAGGCGCCGGTTGGGCAAGCCCGTCAGCACGTCGTAGAAGGCCAGGCGGTGGATGTCCGCTTCCGATTTCTTGCGCTCGTCGATTTCCCGCTCGACAGCCACCCAGTGCGTCTGCCTGCCTTCCGCATCCGTGAACGGCACCAGTTCCGCTTCGACCCAGTACGCCTTGCCCGCCTTGTTGTAGTTCAGTAATTCCGCCCTGGCCGGCTGGGCACGGGCCATGGCGGCGGCGATGCGCGCCAGTTCGTCCGTATCGGTGGCGGGGCCTTGCTGGAACAGCAGGCTGCGGCCCAGCACCTCGGCGCGCGCATAGCCGCTGCTGCGCTCGAAGGCGTCATTGACGAAGATGATGCGCGTGGCCGATACCGTCCCGGCGCCGGGGCCGGGCGGGCCGTCCAGCACTTCGGCGATCATCACCATGTCGTTCAGGCGGGCCAGCGCCGTGGCCGTCAGGCGCAGCTCGGCGTTCAGCTGCGACAAGGCCTGGCTGCTGTCTTCCAGGTGGCGCAGCAGAAAGGCGCAGGACAGGGTCAGCACGGCGGCGATGAACAGGAAGTTCAGTGCCACGATCAGCGCGCGCAGCACGGGAGAGTCGGGCGTGCCCGGCAGGCGCAGGGCGACGTCGGGATGCAGACCGAGGAAAAAGATGGTCAGCGTGGTCAGGACCAGGGTCGACATGGCTGGCCGCATGCCCAGCAGCAGTGCCGCCAGCACGGGCATGAGCATCATGTAGATCTGGCTGACGGGACCGATTTTCAGCAGCAGGCCCACGCCCACCAGATAGGCGACGATGAGGAATTGCCACACGCGCCAGCGGTAGGGCATGGCGCGACTATGCCAGATGAGGCCGATCCAGCCGATGGCCAGCAAGTCGAGGACGACGATGGACCAGATCGCCTCGCTCGCGGCCAGCAGCGCGCTGGGAATGGCCGTGACGATGCCAAGCAGCAGCACCACCTGCAACAGGCGGGTAAAGACCAGGCCGCGCCAGTGCGCGAGATCGCTCGATATCGCCACGCTGCCATCCTTCCCCTGGGGTAAGCTGCCGCCGCGCCGTGCATTACTGCTGAGTAAATATTACGCGCTATCAATCCTCTTGTCATCTTGATCATTAATCATGATTGCCGGCGTTCCGCGTGGCTGCCTCATTCATCGGCCCTTTGGCGGGGATGGTCATTCTGCCCTGGGCGCCGCGCCGTTTGATGGGAGCAAAAAAAAGCCAGCCTGTCGGCTGGCGCTGTGGGGTGAAGCGCACACGGGCGCTTCGAAGCGGCGCTTATTTCTTGGGCGCGCTCAGGCATTCTTTCATGAACGCCTTGCGCGCGTCGCCCTTCATGTCCTTGGCGTCGACATTGCACGCCTTCATCTTGTTTTGCTGCGTCATGGCCGGCGCCGGCTTGGCGCTCAGGCATTCCTTCATGAAGGTTTTGCGTTCATCGCCTTTCTTGCCGGCGGCATCCGCATTGCAGGTGGTCATTTTCGACTGTTGCGCCGTCTTGGCGACGGGCGCCGCTTCCGGTGCGGCGGCAAAGGCGGTGCTGGCAAACGCGGCGGCGATGCAGAGGGCGATTAATTGTTTCATGGCAAATCCTTTAGACGCAAACGATGGAAGGGGCATGCAACCGGCTGGAAACTGCCGATATGCAGAACGTAACTAACTATATGACATTTATCAACAAAATTTCCACTCGAGTGTGTCTTTTTGTTACTGTCCGGCGCCAGGCCCCCGCCGGCTGGCCCGGGCAGCCATGTTGCGGCGGCAGCGGCCCCGTTTTTTGCTATGCTAGCGTCTTTCCACCGGCCGATGCCGCTGCCTTGGCCGGCGCACACTCATTACGGAGTAGTTATGGTCTCGTTGCAAGAGCAGTTTTTAAAGGCCGGCCTGGTCGACAAAAAGAAGGTCAAATTGGCCAACCAGGACAAGAGCAAGCAAAAAAAGGACGAGCGCAAGAGCGGCACGCAAAGCGTCGACGAGGTGCGCCTGGCCGCGCTCGAGACCCAGCGCAAGAACGCGGAACGCGCGCGCGAACTGAACGCCCAGCGCGACGCGGCCGCGAACCAGAAAGCCATCGTGGCGCAAATCGCGCAAATGGTGCAAAAGAACCGCCAGAGCAAGGGTAACAACGGCGACGTGCCGTATAACTTCACGTTCAACAACAAGATCGAGCGCATCTACGTGACGGCCGCCGTGCAAGCCCACCTGGTGGCGGGCCGTCTGGTGATCGTCTGCCTGGGCGGCGCCGTGGAGCTGGTGCCGCGCATCATCGCCGACAAGATCGCCGAACGCGACCCCGCCATCGTCGTGCGCGTGAAGCAGGCCAGCACGCAAGTGGACGAGGACGATCCGTACGCGGCGTTCCAGATTCCGGATGATTTGATGTGGTAAGAGGGCGATTGCCCGGTGCCGACGGTACCGGACTGGCGTAACTGCGGGCCGGAAACGGCCCGTTTTTATGTGGACTACAAACAAAAACGCCACCCGAAGGTGGCGTTTTTGAACGTGAAACGAATTCTTGGTGGCCCGGGGCGGAATCGAACCACCGACACAAGGATTTTCAATCCTCTGCTCTACCGACTGAGCTACCAGGCCAAGGTGGCGAATTATAGCAGACCAAAACGGGAATGCAAGAGCCGGCTGCGACTTTTCCTGCATTTCCAGGATTCGCACTCCATTACTTGCGCATGGGTCAAATATGATTTGATGTAAACGGTATTTTTCTCAATAAAGGAAGGGCGCATAGTGTGGCCATCGTTACTGACTTGAGAGGATTACCGCATGCACGCCATTACCCAACACACCGCCATCCCTGAAATCGGTCTGGGCACCTTCCGCCTGCAGGGCCAGGTCGTCATCGATTCCGTCACGACGGGCCTCGACGTCGGCTACCGCCATATCGACACGGCGCAAATCTACGGCAATGAAGCCGACGTGGGCCAGGCGATCGCGGCCAGCGCCGTCCCGCGCGACGAGTTGTTCGTCACCACCAAGATATGGATCGACAATCTGCAGCGCGACAAGCTGATTCCCAGTTTAAAAGACAGCCTGCACAAGCTGCAGCTGGAGCAGCTGGATTTGACGCTGATCCACTGGCCGTCGCCGCAGGACGCGATTCCCGTGGCCGAGTACATGGCGGCGCTGGCGCAGGCCAAGGCGCAAGGGCTGACCAAGGCCATCGGCGTATCGAATTTCACGAATGCGCAGCTGCGGCAAGCCATCGATACGGTGGGCGCGGCGGAAATCGCCACGCAGCAGGTCGAGATCCACCCCTTCCTGCAAAACCGCAAGGTCATCGAGTTCGCGCGCAGCCAGGGCATCCACATCACGGCCTACATGCCGCTCGCGTACGGTAAGGTGGTCGTCGATCCGGTCATCATGGCGATTGCGGCCAGACACGGCGTGACGTCGGCGCAGGTGGCTCTGAGCTGGTCGCTGCAGCAGGGCTTTGCCGTGATTCCGTCGTCGACGAAGCGCGCCAACCTGGAAGCGAACCTGCATTTCCAGCGCATCACCCTGTCGCCGGACGAGATGGCGCAGATGGCGACTCTGGAACGGGGCGAGCGCCTGGCCAACCCGGACGGCCTGGCGCCGCAGTGGGATTGAGATGGGCGCCATGACGAAGCTGGGGCAGGGCGGTTTCAGTATCGGCCTGGAACTGCCGCTCGATAATGACTGGTCGTCCACGGGACGCCAGGCGCATGCGGCCTGCGGCCGCGTGCCGGGCGAGCCGGACATGCAACAGCATGCGGCGCTGGCAAAGCTGGCCGACCGCCTGGGTTTCCGGGCCCTGTGGCTGCGCGACGTGCCCCTGTACGATCCGTCGTTCGGCGACGCGGCCCAGGTCTTCGAGGTATTTACGTATCTGGGCTACCTGGCCGGCATCACCGAGAACATCTTGCTGGGCACGGCCGCCGTGGTGCTGCCGCTGCGCGAACCGGTGCTGACTTTAAAAGCGGCGGCCAGCGTCGACCAGTTGAGCGGCGGGCGTTTGCTGCTGGGCGTGGCCAGCGGCGACCGGCCCGTCGAGTATCCCGTCTTCGGCCGCGACTTCGATCAGCGCGGCGCCGCCTTCCGCGAGCAGGTGGCCATGCTGCGCGACTGGGGCCAGACGCGCCTGCCGCCCGGCATCCGTCTGCTGCCCAAGCCGGCCGCACCGTTGCCGCTGCTGGTAGCGGGGCTGGCGCAGCAATCGCCGGCCTGGATAGGCGCGCAGATGGACGGCTGGCTCGCCTATCCGGGCACGCCGGAAGACCATGCCCGGCGTGCGGCGCAATGGCGGGCCGTGGCCGGGGACGACAAGCCGTATGTCAGCTTCATCCACCTGGACCTGGACGACGATCCGACCTTGCCGCTGCAGCGTTTCCGCTTCGGCGGGCGCACGGGGCGCGATGGCCTGATCGCCGAGCTGCACGCCATGCGCGCGGCCGGCGTGCGGCATATTGGCCTGCAGCTGCGGCAGAACCGCCGCCCGCTGGCCGAGACGATGCAGGAGATCGGCGAATACGTGCTGCCCGTGTTTCATGGCGCCGCTTGACCTGGGGCATGCGTTCTGTACTTCCTGACTAGCTGAAACGGGGGCGGCAAACGCTATAATGACCGCATGAACAGTCCCACTCCCCCCACCATGCGGCGCTTCATGCACAGCCACAGCGACGTTTGCATCGTCGGCAACGGCGCCATCGCGAAAACCACGGCGCTGGCGTTTGCCCAGGCAGGACAAAGCGTCACGCTGTTATCCCCGGCGAACCCTCCGGCACCCACCGCCAGGCCGGTCGAAGCCAGCTGGGATGTGCGCGTGTATGCGCTCAATCATACGGCGCACCAGCTGCTGTCGTCGCTGAAGGTATGGGGCGCGCTGGAGGGCGACAGGGTGGCGCCCGTCGATGCCATGCTGGTCAACGGCGACGGCGCGCAGGCGGGCGGACTCGGTTTCGATGCCTACGGCGCCCATGTGGGCGCACTGGCGTGGATCATCGAAGACCGCAACCTGGGCCAGGCGCTGGACGCCGCCCTGAAATTCGCGCCGAACGTCAGCGTGCTGCAGGGCCGCGCCAGCCGCCTGGAATGGACGAACGACTCGGCCATCGTGCACCTCGACGGCGGCGATACCATCACCTGCGCGCTGGTGGTGGGCGCCGACGGCGCTCAATCGTGGGTGCGCGGCCAGTGCGACATCGGTCTCGATTACCGCTCCTACGGCCAGCGCGGCGTGGTCAGCAACTTCGCCTGCGAAAAACCGCACCATGGCGCGGCCCACCAGTGGTTTACGGGCAGCGAAGGCATCGTCGCACTGCTGCCGCTGCCGGGCGAGCGCGTCTCTCTCGTCTGGTCGGCGCCCGATGCGCTGGCCGATACCTTGATGTCCGAACCGGCCGACGCCCTGGCCGCGCGCCTGGCCGCGTATTGCCACGACAAGCTGGGCAAGCTGACGCCGCTGCAGCCGGAACTGGTGCGCGCGTTTCCCCTGACCCTGATGCGCCCGCACGCCATGGTGGCGCCGCGCGTGGCTTTGGTCGGCGACGCCGCCCACGTGGTCCATCCGATGGCCGGCCACGGCATGAACCTGGGCTTTGCCGACGTGGCGCAGCTGGTCAAGACGATCGGCGAACGCGAAGCGCACCGCGGCATTGGCGACGAGCGCGTGCTGGCGCGCTATGCGCGCGCGCGCAAGGAAGACGTGCTGTTGATGCAGCTGGCGACCGACGGCCTGGCGCGGTTATTCGGCGCCGATCTGGAGCCGTTGCGCGTGGTTCGCAATTTGGGATTAAACTTGCTGGATAAATTACCGGCCCTGAAGCGAAAAATGATCTCGCACGCATTGGGACATCCGTAAATATCAGCGTATCTTAAGATATCGCCGGATAATGGCAGCAGTGAAAATTCAAGGTCGCCGCAGCTGGTCTGCGGCGATCGTTTTGTCGAAGAGATAACGACGCCGGTCCAGAGGCCAGTCCCGCCGGGCGTTTCAAGTGGAGAAGTGATAGTGATCAAAATGAGCAGAATCGCATTGGTACTGGCCTCGGGCCTGATGATGTCGTGCGCCGGCGCGGAAACGCCGACGGAAGCGAGCATCAAAAAGCTGATCGAGCCGCGCCTGGGCGAAGGCGCCAAGGTGGACTCGGTCAAGGAAACCCCGTACGGCGGCCTGTACGAAGTGCGCACGGGCGGCGACATCCTGTACACGGACAAATCCGCGCAATACCTGTTCGTCGGCCACGTCTTCGACGCCAAGACGTCGCAGGACCTGACCAAGGTGCGCCTGGACGAAGTCAATCGCATCAAGTTCTCGGACTTGCCGCTCGATTCGGCCATGAAAACCGTCAAGGGCAATGGCAAGCGCGTGATCGCCGTGTTCGAAGATCCGAACTGCGGCTACTGCAAGCGCTTCCGCCAGAACGCGCTGAAGGAAATCGACAACGTCACCGTCTACACCTTCATGTACAACATCCTGTCGCCGGACTCCATCGTCAAGTCGCGCAATGTCTGGTGCGCGCCGGACCGCAACAAGGCCTGGGATGACTGGATGTTGAACGGCAAGGCGCCAGCCACGGTCGCCGCCACTTGCGCCAACCCGCACGAAAAAATCCTGGCCCTGGGCCAGCAATTGCGCGTCTCGGGCACGCCAGCCATCTTCTTTTCCGACGGCAGCCGCATTCCGGGCGCGGTCGATGCGAAGACGCTGGAACAGAAATTCTCGACCATTAAGTAATCCGGGCTGTCGCCAGGAAGGCTGGACGGCGCGCCCTCGCAAGGCGCGCTTTTTTTTGCGTTTTTTTCCGCTGTCGTATCATCAAGTGTAGTTCGTAGACGCCATAACAATCCAAAAAAGGGGAAGCAGCAGATGATTACCTTGAATATCAACGGACGCGACACGCAAGTCGACGCCGATCCTTCCACGCCCATCTTGTGGGCGCTGCGCGATAACCTGAACATGACGGGCACCAAGTTCGGTTGCGGCGCGGCCCTGTGCGGCGCCTGCACGGTGCACCTCGACGGCCAGCCGATCCGCTCGTGCATCACGCCCATTTCATCTGTGGGCGCGCAAAAGATCACCACCATCGAAGCGATGGAAAACGACCAGGTGGGCAAGGCCGTGCAGGCGGCATGGGTGCGCCACGACGTGCCGCAATGCGGCTACTGTCAAAGCGGCCAGGTGATGAGCGCCACGGCGCTGCTGCGCACGAACAAGGCGCCCAGCGATGCCGACATCGACGGCGCCATGAGCGGCAATATCTGCCGCTGCGGCACCTATCAACGGATCCGCGCAGCCATCAAGGACGCGGCCAAGACCCTGGCCTGAGGAGAGCGACATGCGTATCGAATGGTTGAATCAGGAAGCATTGCAGCATGGCGCAGTGACCTTGGGCACGGCGCTGGCATCGGCGCCGGTGGCCGATGGCGTCTCGCGGCGTGGATTCATGAAGGCCGGCGCGGCGGCGGGCGGCGGTTTGATGCTGGGATTTTTCCTGCCCGGCGCAGGCAAGCTGGCGCAGGCGGCCGATGCCGCTCCCGCCAAGCCCGTGTATGCGCCGAACGCCTTCCTGCACATCGCCCCAGATAACACGGTGACGGTGCAGGTGAACCGGCTGGAATTCGGCCAGGGCGTGCAAACGAGCTTGCCCATGCTGATCGCCGAGGAACTCGACGCCGACTGGAGCCTGGTGCATGGCGCACTGGCGCCGGCCGGCGAGCAGTACAAGGATGCCGCCTATGGCATGCAGATGACGGGCGGCTCGGGCAGCATCGCCCATTCGTTTACGCAGTACCGCGAAATCGGCGCCAAGGCGCGCGCCATGCTGGTGGGCGCCGCCGCCGCGCAGTGGAAAGTCAATCCCGACCAGGTACGGGCCGCCAAGGGCGTGCTGTATGGCCCCGGCGGACAAAAGGCGACGTATGGCGAGTTTGCCGACGCGGCCATGCGCCAGCCCTTGCCCGCCACCGTCAAGCTGAAGGACCCGCGCGAATTTTCCATCATCGGCAAACCCGTGAAACGCCTGGACGCGGCCGCCAAGTCCACAGGAAAACAGCAGTTCGGCATCGACTTCAAGCCGCCCGGCGCGAAGGTGGCCATGGTGGCGCGCCCGCCCGTGTTTGGCGCGAAGGTGGCGAAATTCGACGCCAGCAAGGCGAAAGCCATCAAGGGCGTGCTGGAGGTGCTGGAAGTGAAAACCGACCGTGGCGGCAGCGGCGTGGCCGTCATCGCCGACGGTTACTGGCCCGCCAAGCAGGGGCGCGATGCGCTCGTGATCGAGTGGGACAGCAGCGCCGTGGAAAAGGTCAGCAGCGACCAGCAACTGGCCGCTTTCAAGGCGCTGGCCAGGACGCCGGGCACGGTGGCGCGCGCATTCGATGTCTCGGCATTGGCCAAGGCGCCGAAGAAGATCGAAGCCGTCTACGAATTCCCCTACCTGGCGCACGCGCCGATGGAGCCGCTCAATTGCGTGGTCGACCTGCAGGCCGACAAATGCACGATGTGGGTCGGTTCGCAATTCCAGACGGGCGACCAGGCGGCGATTGCCGCTACTTCCGGCCTGAAACCGGAGCAGGTGACCCTGCACACGATGATGGCGGGCGGCGGCTTCGGCCGGCGCGCCGTGCCCTCGTCCGACTACGTGGTCGAAGCCGTCAACGTCGCCAAGGCGTACCGGGCTGCGGGCAAGAGCGGTCCATTAAAGCTGATGTGGAGCCGCGAGGATGACATCAAGGGCGGCTACTACCGGCCGTCGCATGTGCACCGCGCGCAGATCGGCCTCGACGCCAAGGGCAAGATACTCGCCTGGGACCACACCATCGTGGGCCAGTCCATCATGGCCGGCACGCCGTTCGAAGCGTTCATGGTGAAAAATGGCGTCGACGGCACCATGGTCGAAGGCATGGGCGAGCCGTACACCTTGCCGATGAAGCTGTCCGTGCATACTGCCAAGGCAAACGTGCCCGTGCTGTGGTGGCGCTCCGTCGGCTCGACGCATACGGCATTCGTCATGGAGACACTGATCGACGAAGCGGCGCACGTGGCGAAGATGGATCCCGTCGCCTACCGCAAGCAGCTGATCGACGCCAAGCACACGCGCCACATCGCCGCGCTGGACCTGGCCGTGGCCAAGTCCGGTTATGGCAAGAAGAAGCTGCCGAAAGGGCAGGCCTGGGGCGTGGCCATGCACGAGTCGTTCAACTCTGTCGTCGCCTACGTGGTGACGGCCTCCGTGGTGGAGGGGGCGCCCAAGCTGCACCAGGTATGGGCGGGCGTGCATTGCAACCTGGCCGTCAACCCCTTGACGATCGAGGCGCAAGTGCAGGGCGCCGCGCTGATGGCGCTGGGCATGACCATCCCCGGCGCGGCCATCACGCTCAAGGATGGCGTGGTGGAGCAGCAGAACTTCGGCGACTACCCCGTGCCGCGCATGCCCGACATGCCTGTTATCGAGGTGCACCTGGTGCCGTCGGGCGATGCGCCGACGGGCATGGGCGAACCGGGCGTGCCGCCGCTGGCGCCCGCGTTTGCCAACGCGCTGTTCGCCCTGACGGGCAAGCGCCTGCGCAAGCTGCCGTTCGACCTGGCGGCCGCATGACGGCAGCGGTTTTTTGAGTACGGTCGGCATCTTGCTGGCAGCCGGAAGGGGACGCAGGTTCGACCCTTCCGGCGTACAGAACAAATTATTGCAGCCGCTGGCCGAAGGCCCGCATGCGGGCTTGCCCGTGGTAGTGGCAGCGGCCAGGAACATGCTGGCGGCCCTGCCGCGCGTGCTGGCCGTGGTGCGCGCCGACGATACGCAGGTGGCGCGCGTGCTCGGCGCGCTCGGCTGCGAGGTACGCGTCTGCCATGACGCCGACACGGGCATGGCCGCCTCGCTCACCTGCGCCATCGATCACGTGCGGGGCGCGCCGGGCTGGCTGATCGCCCTGGGCGACATGCCTTTCGTGGAAGCGGCTACAATCGCCGCCTTGTCGCAAGCCGTCGGCGATGGTGCGCACATCGCCGTGCCCGTGTTCCAGGGACGGCGCGGCAATCCTGTCGCATTCAGCGCCTTTCACTTGCCGCTGCTGCTGGCGCTCGATGGCGACCAGGGCGCGCGCAGCATCGTCAACAGCCATGCCGTATGCGAAGTGACAGTGGACGACGGCGGCATCTTGCGCGATATTGATACCCCTGACGATTTGTCGCCGGTGCCTGGCGCGCCCGGGCGATTGTAGAACATCCATGCCAGACACGAGGAAAACATGAAGAAAGCACCGATTCAAAAAATCACCGCCAAGGCGGGAGCCAAGGCAAGCGGCAAAGCCACAAGCAAAGCCGCGGCGAAAACCGCAGTGAAAATCGCAGTGAAAACCACGCCGGCCGCCGGCATCATCTACAGCATCGCCGCCGCCGATCTGGCTGGCCACATGTTCAAGGTGACGTTGACCGTCAAGTCGCCGGCCGCCATCGGCCAGGTATTTGCCTTGCCGGCCTGGATCCCGGGCAGCTACATGATCCGCGAATTTTCGCGCAACATCGTCAGCATCCGCGCCGAGTCCGAGGGCAAGGCCGTGGCGCTGACCAAACTGGACAAGCATTCGTGGCAAGCCGCCCCGTGCAAGGGTCCATTGACGGTCGAATACGACGTCTACGCCTGGGACCTGTCCGTGCGCGCCGCCCACCTGGACCAGAATCATGGCTTCTTCAACGGCACCAGCGTGTTTTTGCGCGTGCTGGGCCAGGAATCCGACGCCCATGAAGTGCATATCGTGCAGCCCAAGGATGCGGCCTGCAAGACCTGGCGAGTCGCCACCACCCTGCCGGAACTGAAGGCCAAGCGCTACGGCTTCGGCAGCTACCAGGCGGCCAACTACGATGAGCTGATCGACCACCCGGTGGAAATGGGCGACTTCGCGCTGGCCACCTTCACCGCATATGGCGTGCCGCACGATATCGTCGTCACGGGCAAGGTGCCGAACCTGGACTTGCCGCGTTTGTGCCGCGACCTGAAAGCCATCTGCGAAACGCAGATCGCCTTCTTCGAGCCGAAGACAAAAAAAGCGCCGATGGACCGCTATGTGTTCATGACCATGGCCGTCGGCGATGGTTACGGCGGCCTCGAACACCGCGCCTCGACGGCGCTGATCTGCGCGCGCGCCGACCTGCCGACGACGGCCTCCAACAGCACGGAAATCGGCGACGGCTACCTGAAATTCCTGGGCCTGTGCAGCCACGAGTACTTCCACACCTGGAACGTCAAGCGCATCAAGCCGGCCGCCTTCGCGCCGTACAACCTGCAGGCGGAAAGCTATTCGCCGTTGCTGTGGCTGTTCGAAGGTTTCACCAGCTACTACGACGACCTGATGCTGGTGCGCGCTGGCCTGATCGACGAAGCGGCCTATTTCAAATTGCTGGGCAAGACCGTCAACAGCGTGCTGCGCGGCAGCGGCCGCACCAAGCAAAGCGTGGCCGATTCCAGCTTCGACGCCTGGGGCAAGTACTACCGCCAGGATGAAAACGCACCGAACGCCATCGTCAGCTACTACACCAAGGGTTCGCTGATCGCGCTGGCTTTCGATTTGACTTTGCGCAGCAAGACGAATGGCGCAAAATCGCTGGACGACGTGATGCAGGCGCTGTGGCAGCGCTATGGCCGCGATTTCTACAAGGGTAAAGCGCGCGGCGTGACGCCGGCCGAAGTCGAAGCCCTGTTCGACGAGGTCTCCGGCACGCGCATGAAACCGTTCTTCGAGCGCTACATCCGCGGCACGGACGACGTGCCGCTGGCGCGCCTGCTGGCGCCGTTCGGCGTGAAATACAGCGACGCGCGCAAGGCGGAAAAGGCCAGCCTGGACGTCAACCTGGGCCGCGACGGCAACGACGCCAAATTGGCGCAGGTGCACCAAGGCGGCGCCGCCCACGTGGCGGGCCTGTCGGCGGGCGACGTGCTGGTGGCCGTCGATGGCTTGCGCGTGACGGGCAACCCGGCGAACCTCGACACCTTGCTGGGCCGCTATGCCGTCGGTGCCAAAGTGACGGTGCACGCCTTCCGCCGCGACGAGCTGATGACGTTTGCCGCCGTGCTGCAGGGCGACCGCGTGCCCGGTGTCAGCTTGACCCTGCTGCCGGCGCCCAAGAAGGTCACGGGGCCGAAGCGTCCTAGCGCGGCATGATGCTGTTTGTCATGCAGTAAGACAGAAAACCGGCCTCACTGGCCGGTTTTCTATTTCAGGCAGCAATGTCTCAATGTAACGCCTCCCCTGAAATTGGCGTATTGCCATCATATTTACTGCAAATGAACTAATTTTTCTTTAACTAAACTAAAATTGCCGAACTGATTCTTTTCGACCGCGCCCAACGTGCAAACCCTCGATCCTCGAACGATTATGCTGATGACGACCCTGATGTGCGGGGCGATGAGCGTCGTCATGTTCTCGGTGTACCGCAGTTTCCGGCGCGAGGTGCATGGCCTCGGACATTGGGCGGCCGGTTTGCTGCTGCTGGTGTGCGCATCCTTGCTGTTCGGCACCCGCGAAGTGCTGCCGCCGGCATTGTCCATAATCGCGGCCAATGCGGCGCTGGTGGCCGGCATCGGCCTGTCGATGCTGGGCACGGAGAAATTCTTTGGCCTGGCGCCCAGCCGCCGTGCCTATCTGCTGATACTTGTCCTGGCCATCGCCGGCAATTGCTGGTGGCTGCTGGCGCACCCCGATTTCTCGGCGCGCGTGGCGCTCTTCTCCCTGCTGGTCTTCCTGTTTTATGCGCGCCAGGTGCAACTGGTGTGGCGTCATGGCGAGCGCCATTTCTCGAGTTTGTTCTTTGGCGCGCTGATGCTGCTGCAAGCGGTCGTGGTGCTGGTGCGCGGCGTGTCGGCCTTGCTGCATGGCGGCGCCAGCGTGAACCTGACGGTGGCAGGCACGCCGGCCGGCATCTATCTGGCGGTTGCCAATTTCATGGCGCTGCTGCTGACGGTGGGCTTCATGACGGTGGCGACCCGGCGTCTGCAGCAGATACTGGAGCGCCGCTCGACCCATGATCCGCTGACGCAGGTGCTGAACCGGCGCGGCTTTGGCGACGCCTATGCGCGCGAAATCGGCAATCTGCGGCGCCGCCGTTTGCCGCTGACACTGCTCAGCATCGACCTCGATTACTTCAAATTGATCAATGACCGCCACGGTCACGCGGTGGGCGACCAGGTGCTGGCGCATGTGGCCGCCGTTATCAAAGGCGCCCTGCGCGAATCGGATTGCGTGGCGCGTTTCGGCGGCGAGGAGTTCGTCGTGCTGATGCCGGATATGCCGGTGCATAACGCGCTGGGCGTGGCCGAACGCATCCGCGCCTTGCTGCGCGAGCCCAGTCATGCGGGGCTGCCACCGTGTACGGTCAGCATCGGCGTCGCTTGCCAGGCATCGGTGGTGGAAGGGCTGGAACAGTTGCTGTCGCGCGCCGATGCGGCCCTGTACCTGGCCAAGGAGCGGGGACGCGACCGCATCGAACTCGATGCTTGTGCGTTTACTGAGGACCGGACAATGTCCGCAGCTGGAAGCGGTACTGGTCGTTGAAGAGGAAAGTTTCGGAAAAATCGAAGGTGCGGGCGTGGCGGCGCATCAGGTGTGCGGCCGGCGGAAAGAGGACCTGCACGCGCCGCACGGCGGCCAGCGCGGCGGCCGATGCTTCGCTGTCGCGCGAACGGTGCACGTGCACGCTTTTCAGTTCGCCATCGGGACCCACGCTCAGGTCGAGCACGACGATGGCCGGCAGCATGGGCGGCAGGCGCCCGCTGAACGTGTATTCTGCGTTGGCCGCCATGATCTGCTGCGCCACCAGCGACTTGTAGACGTCGATGCTGGCGGCAAGCTGTATCGCGGCCGGCGTGCGGGGCATGCGCTCCGCTGGCGGGGGCGCAGTCTGGCAAGCCGACAGCAGGGCAGCAGTGGCAAGGACGGTGATCGCGTGTCTCATGTCTGCCAGACTACCATGGTTTAACTGAACAGGCGTTCCAGCTCCACGCCGGGGTCGGGTGCGCGCATGAACGCTTCGCCCACGAGGAAGCTGTGGATGTGCGCATCGCGCATGCGTTGCACGTCGGCCGTGCTGTGGATGCCCGATTCCGTGATGATCAATTTGTCCTGCGGGATGCGCGGCAAGAGATTGATGGTCGTGTCGAGCGACGTTTCGAACGTGCGCAGGTTGCGGTTGTTGATGCCGATCAGCGCGCTCTTGAGCTTGAGCGCCGCCGTCAGTTCTTCGCCGTCGTGGCTTTCGATCAGCACGCCCATGCCCAGTTCGTGGGCGCACGCTTCCATCTCGGCCATCAGGCCATGGTCGAGCGCCGCGACGATCAGGAGGATGCAGTCGGCGCCCATGGCGCGCGCTTCATAGATCTGGTACATGTCTACCATGAAATCCTTGCGCAGCACGGGAATGGCGCAGGCGGCGCGCGCCTGCTGCAGATAATCCACGGATCCCTGGAAGAACTGTTCGTCCGTCAGCACGGACAGGCAGGCCGCGCCATGCGCCGCATAGCTGGCGGCGATGTCTGCCGGACGGAAGTCGGCGCGGATCACGCCTTTCGACGGTGACGCCTTTTTGACTTCGGCGATGATGCCGGGCTTGCCGGCGGCGATGTGCTGGCGCAGGCTCGCTTCAAAGCCGCGCAGGCCGGCACGCAGGGCGCTGTCGCTTTCCACGTCGCCGCGCAGGCTGGCCAGGCTGCGGCGGGCTTTGGCCTTGGCCACTTCATCGGCTTTTACGGCCAGGATTTTATCGAGTATGTCGGACATGATGGTCGCTATTCTATCAAGGAGGGCGGAGAGCTTACGCTTGCGGCGGGGTGCCCAGCTGCTGCGTCACGCGCACGAACTGGTCGAGTTTCGCCAGCGCGGCGCCCGAACTGACGGCGGTGCGCGCACGCGCCAGGCCGTCTTCGATCGAGCTGGCCACGCCGGCCGCATACAGCGCCGTGCCCGCGTTCAGGGCGACGATGTCTGCCGCCGCACCAGGCTCGCCGCGCAGCGCTTCCATCATCTTCGCTTTCGATTCGATGGAATCGGCCACCTTCAGATTGCGGCTGGCGATCATCGACATGCCGAAGTCTTCGGGATGGATTTCATATTCGCGGATCTCACCGTTGATCAATTCGCCCACCATGGTGGCCGCGCCCAGCGACACTTCATCCATATTGTCGCGGCCATACACGACGATCGCATGCTGTGCGCCCAGGCGCTGCAGCACACGCACCTGGATGCCGACCAGGTCGGCGTGGAACACGCCCATCAGGATGTTCGGCGCGCCGGCGGGATTGGTCAAGGGACCGAGGATATTGAAGATCGTGCGCACGCCCAGCTCCTTGCGCACGGGCGCCGCATGCTTCATGGCCGCATGGTGGTTCGGTGCGTACATGAAGCCGATGCCCGTTTGCGCGATCGACTGGGCGATCTGCTCGGGCTGCAGGTTGATGTTGACGCCCAAGGAATCGAGTACGTCGGCGCTGCCGGACGAGGACGACACGCTGCGCCCGCCATGCTTGGCCACGCGCGCGCCCGCCGCCGCCGCCACGAACATCGAGGCGGTGGAAATATTGAACGTGTGCGCGCCGTCGCCGCCCGTGCCGACGATGTCGAGCAGGTTGGTGGTGTCGGCCATGGGCACCTTGGTGGAAAACTCGCGCATCACTTGCGCGGCGGCGGCGATTTCGCCGATGGTTTCCTTTTTCACGCGCAAGCCCATGGTGAGGGCCGCGATCATGGTGGGCGACATTTCGCCGGACATGATCTGGCGGAACAGGTACAGCATTTCGTCGTGAAAGATTTCGCGGTGTTCGATGCAGCGCAGCAGAGCTTCTTGTGGGGTGATCGGCATGATGCTTCCTTCTTCAATGATGGCGCAGGAGGACACTGATGGCACGCCGGGGCGTGCGCATGGGATCAGCGCTCGAGGAAATTCTTCAGCAGGGCGTGGCCGTGCTCCGAGAGGATCGATTCAGGGTGGAATTGCACGCCCTCGATATCGTATTCCCGGTGGCGCACGCCCATGATTTCGCCGTCGTCCGTCCACGCCGTCACTTCCAGACAGGAAGGCAGCGAGGCGCGTTCGATCGCCAAAGAGTGGTAGCGGATCACTGTGAAGGGGCTGGGAATGTCCTTGAAGACGCCCACGCCCGTATGCGCGATGAGGGAAGTTTTGCCATGCATGACCTGCTTGGCGCGGATGACCTTGCCGCCAAACGCATCGCCGATGGCCTGGTGGCCCAGGCATACGCCCAGTATCGGCTTCTTGCCGGCGAAGTGCTTGAGTACTTCCACCGAAATGCCCGCCTGTGCCGGCGCTTTCGGGCCGGGCGAGATGCAGATGCGGTCCGGGTTCAGCGCCTCGATCTGTGCGATCGTGATTTCATCGTTGCGGTAGACCCGCACGTCTTCGCCCAGTTCACCGAAATACTGCACGATGTTGTAGGTGAAGGAGTCGTAGTTGTCGATCATTAGCAGCATCTTAAAACCCTCCATCCAGGCCATCTTGCACTTGTTCGGCGGCACGCAGTACGGCGCGCGCCTTGTTTTCAGTTTCCTGCCATTCCATTTCGGGGATGGAGTCGGCCACGATGCCGGCCGCGGCCTGCACATACAGCATGCCGTCCTTGACCACGCCCGTGCGGATGGCGATCGCCACGTCCATTTCGCCGCCAAACGACAGGTAGCCGCAGGCGCCGCCGTAGATGCCGCGCTTGGTGATTTCCAGTTCGTCGATCACTTCCATGGCGCGCACTTTCGGCGCGCCCGTCAGGGTGCCGGCGGGGAAGGTCGCGCGCAGCACGTCCAGGTTCGACAGGCCCTCCTTGAGGGTGCCTTCCACGTTCGAGACGATGTGCTGCACATGCGAGTATTTTTCGATGACCATGCGGTCGGTGACTTGCACGCTGCCCGTTTCGGCGATGCGGCCGATGTCGTTGCGCGCCAGGTCGATCAGCATCACGTGCTCGGCGATCTCTTTCGGATCGGCCAGCAGCTCGGCCGACAGCTCGGCGTCGCGCTCGGGCGTGGCGCCGCGCGGACGCGTGCCGGCAATCGGACGCAAAGTGACTTTCTTGCCGCCGTCCGCCGTCGTCTCGTTGCGCACCAGGATTTCCGGCGAGGCGCCGATGATCTGCATGTCGCCGAAATTATAGAAGTACATATACGGCGATGGATTGAGCGAACGCAAGGCGCGGTACAGGGTCAGCGGCGAATCGACATAGGGTTTACGGATGCGCTGGCCGATCTGCACCTGCATCAGGTCGCCCGCCATCACGTATTCATGCGCCTTGGCGACCGCCTTCAGGTAGTCTTCCTTGGAAAAATCGCGGATGGTTTCCGTGCGCACGGAAGCGCTGGTGACGGGCGCATCGACACCGCGGCGCAGCATCATGCGCAAGTCCTTCAGGCGCTGCTGTGCTTTCGAAAACGATTCGGGCTGCGCCGTGTCGGCGTAGACGATCAGGTAGAGTTTACCGGACAGGTTGTCGATGACGGCCAGTTCTTCCGTCACCATCAGCTGGATGTCGGGCAGCTTCAAGTCATCTTTCGGCGCGCCGCCGGCCAGCTTTTTCTCGATGTGGCGCACGGTGTCGTAGCCGAAGTAGCCGGCCAGGCCGCCGCAGAAGCGCGGCATGCCGGGGCGCAGGGCGACCTTGAAGCGCGACTGGAATTGTTCGATGAAGTCGAGCGGATTGCCTTCGTGTTCTTCGATCACGCTGCCGTTCTTGACGATTTCGGTGCGTTTGCCGTAGCTGCGCAACACGGTCGTGGCGGGCAAGCCGATGAAGGAGTAGCGGCCGAAGCGTTCGCCGCCGACGACGGATTCGAGCAGGAAGGTGTTCTTGCCGCCGTGTTGGGCCTGTGCCAGTTTCAGGTACAGGGTGAGCGGGGTTTCCAGGTCGGCGAACGCTTCCGCGATCAGGGGGATGCGGTTGTAGCCTTGCTGGCCCAGCGATTTGAATTCGAGTTCGGTCATGTTTCTCTCCATGCCGTCAGGGTTGAGTGTGCATAGTGCACAAACCCTGCGGTGGGTTATCAAAAAACTTGCCGGTACATGGAACTTGCGCAAGAGGCGCAAAGGACGCGTGTGCAGCCGGCAGCAATCGTAACGGCTCGGCCCTTAAGCCTGCCAGGATTGCCAGCGTCGCCAAAGCCAGGCCTCAATCGAGCCGGTTTGGGTGACATTGTGTTTTTTGATGAGAAACGTGTTCACGATATGGTGTTGGGTTTGGTCAGTATGCCGCTTAGTTTTGCATGCCAATAAAACGTGCTGCTTCGAGCAGTGTCTTTACTATACCATCGGAATCGGTATCGTGTATAGAGTGTCCGTGATTGTAGCCATACGGTACCGTCAATACGGGGCAAGCCGCAGCCCTGGCCGCTTGCGCGTCATTCGAGGAGTCGCCGATGGCCACCACTTTGGCGGGCGGCAGGTCGAAGTCCGCGCACACTTGCAGCAGCGGCATCGGGTGCGGTTTTTTCTTCGGCAGCGAATCGCCGCCGTAGACGATCTCGAAATACTGGTCGAGGTTTTTCAGTTTCAGCAGGGGCAGGGCGAAGGCGATGGGTTTGTTGGTGACGCAGGCCAGGCGCAGGCCCGCCGCCTTCATCGCCGCCAGTCCCGCTTCCACGTCCGGGTACAGGGTGCTGAACTGGCCGTTGATGGCCAGGTAGTGGCGCTGGTAACCGTCCATCGCCTGCTCGAAACGCTGTTCCACGCCGGCCGCATCGAAGTCGAGGGCCAGCACGGTGCGGATCAGGTTTTCCGAGCCTTTGCCCACCATCAGCTTGATGGCCTCGGCGCTGATGGGGGCCAGGTCCAGTTCAGCGCGCATGCCATTGATGGCGACATGAAAATCGGGCACGGTGTCGAGCATCGTGCCATCGAGGTCGATGATGGCGGCGCGCACGCCGGCCAGTACGTGGTCTTTCACCGTGCCCGCTTGCATCAGGCGCCCGCCACTTTGGCCAATTCTGCGCGCATGGCGTCGATGACGGCCTTGTAGTCGGGCTTGCCGAAGATGGCCGAGCCGGCGACGAAGGTGTCGGCGCCTGCTGCTGCGGCGGCGGCGATGTTGTCGATCTTGATGCCGCCATCGACTTCCAGCATGATGTCACGGCCCGATTCGTCGATCATGCGGCGCGCTTCGGCGATTTTCTTCAGCGCTTGCGGGATGAAGGACTGGCCGCCGAAGCCCGGGTTGACCGACATGATCAGGATGATGTCGATCTTGTCCATCACGTGTTCCAGGTAGTGCAGCGGCGTGCCCGGGTTGAAGACCAGGCCCGATTTGCAGCCATTGTCGCGGATCAGCTGCAAGGAACGGTCGACGTGATCCGACGCTTCCGGGTGAAAGGTGATGATGTTCGCGCCAGCCTTGGCGAAATCCGGGATAATGCGATCGACAGGCTTGACCATCAGGTGGACGTCGATGGGCACTTGCACGTGCGGGCGGATCGCTTCGCACACCAGCGGGCCGATGGTCAGGTTCGGCACATAATGGTTATCCATCACGTCGAAGTGGATGATGTCGGCGCCGGCGGTAACGACGTTGCGCACTTCCTCGCCGAGGCGGGCAAAGTCGGCGGACAGGATGCTGGGAGCGATACGGAATGTTGTCATGGTGGCTAAAGGCTGAGAGTAGAAAATGCGAAGATGCGCTATTTTACGCTTGACGCCGGTACCATGCTTCATTGAAGGACCGTGAAACACAGAATACGCATCGCGCGATGGTCAATGCGTCGCGCGCGACACACAATACGACTGGCAATTTCTGAATAGGAATGACGATGGCGACTTATGAATTTACGGTAACGGTCAAGACGCAATATCTGCCTGAACAATCGGCACCGGACCAGGGGCGGCACGTGTTCAGTTACACGATCCGCGTCGTCAACACGGGCACGGCTGGCGCGCAATTGATTTCGCGCCACTGGCTTATCACGGATGCGAACAACAAGGTGGAAGAGGTGCGCGGTCTGGGCGCCGTCGGCCACCAGCCGCTGCTGCAGCCGGGCGAGCAGTTCGAATACACGAGCGGCACCATGCTGGGCACGCCGCAAGGCTCGATGCGCGGCGAATACTTTTGCGTGGCAGAAGACGGCTATCAGTTCGAAGCTTCGATTCCCGAGTTCGTGCTGTCGGTGCCGCGCACCTTGCATTGACGCAACGCCGGGGGGCTTGGCCCCTTATTTCAGTTTTTCGGTGCTGTCCTGTTCTTCGCTGAGTTGCTGGCGTGCCGGTGGCGCGGGTTTTTTACCCGAATACATGGTCCACCAGACTATAAATGCTAGCAAGAAGAACGCCACCAGCGCCTCAATCATCAAGATCCACATACGCACCCCTATGTTATTTACCCGCAGCTTAGTATTTACCCGCCGTCTGTTGACACGCGGTAGTCTACCCGTTTCCATCGGCGCCGTCGCGCTCGCGCTGTCCGCCTGTACCACGCCATCGGCGCCACCGGCCGCCGCCGGCGGCAAGGCGCCGCCCATCGCGCCGACCGTCGTCAGGCCCGTGCCCGCCAAGCCGGCCGACGCCAAGGATGCCGCGGATGTGGCAGCGCCCACCTTTGTGCCCGCCAAGTTTGCCGCCTTGCCTGGCTGGGCACGCGACGACATGCGCGCCGCCTGGCCAGCCTTCATGGCTTCGTGCGGCGTGCTGGTCAAGCGTCCGGACTGGAAGGAATCGTGCACGATTGCGCGCCAGGTGAATGCCGACAGCGACAAGGCCATCCGCCTGTTCTTCGAGACCTTCTTTGTGCCCAATCAAGTCATTACGGCCGATGGTGCCAGCACGGGCCTCGTCACCGGCTACTACGAGCCGCTGCTGCACGGCGCGCGCAAGCGCGGCGGTCCATACCAGACGCCGCTGTACAAGGTGCCTGACGACCTGGTCTCGGTGGACTTGGCCGGCGTGTATCCGGAACTGAAGAACATGCGCCTGCGGGGCAAGCTGGTCGGCAAGAAGGTGATACCGTACGCGACCCGTGCCGACATCGAGCGCGCCACGTCCGTCACGGGCAAGGAATTGCTGTGGGTGGATGACGAAGTCGAGGCGTTCTTCCTGCAAGTGCAGGGTTCCGGGCGCGTGCAGCTGACCGATACGCAGGAAACCGTGCGCGTGGCATATGCGGATCAAAACGGCCACCCCTACAAGTCGATTGGCCGCTACCTGGTCGACAAGGGCGAGCTGACCCTGAGCCAGGCGTCCGCGCAAGGCATCAAGGCGTGGATCGCCGGCCACCCGACGCGCAAGGATGAATTGTTCAACGCTAACCCCAGCTATGTCTTCTTCAAGGAAGAGCGTTTGCCCGATCCGAAAGTGGGGCCGAAGGGTGCGCTGGGCGTGCCGTTGACGCCGCAGCGCTCGGTGGCCGTCGATTCGCGCTTCCTGCCGCTGGGCGCGCCCGTGTTTTTGTCCACCACGCAAGCCAATAGCGAGATTCCCATGCAGCGCCTGGTGATGGCGCAGGATACGGGCGGCGCCATTCGCGGGCCGATCCGTGTCGATTATTTCTTTGGCTTTGGCGCGGAAGCGGCCGAGAATGCGGGCCGCATGAAGCAGAGCGGCGCCGTGTGGGTGTTGTTGCCGAAGCAGGCGCCGGCGCGCTGAGTTGCTGCGCGCGACGCCGGGGTAGCGATGGTCTGGCTTAACGCAGAACCATGACCGGCAAATGCGTATGCGCGAGCACTTTTTGCGTTTCGCTGCCCACGAACAGCTTGTTCAAGCCCTTGCGGCCATGCGAGGCCATCAGGATGATGTCGCAATGGTAGGTTTGCGCCGCATTGACGATTTCGTCGTGCGGGCTCGGTGACACGGCTACCACGCCTTCGAAGGGCACGCCGGCGGCGCGCGCCGCTGCGCCGATCTTGTCGATGGCGCGTTGCGAAGCTTCCTGCATCTGCTGTTCATACAGGCTGGCGTCGAGCACGATGCCGCCGTCGGCCATCGGCGAGAACGGGAAAGGCTGCACCACGCTGATGGCGACCAGCTTGGCCTTGTTCAATTGGGCGAAGGCGAGGGCGGTCTCGGCGGCTTTGTCGGACAACGGCGAGCCGTCGGTGGGAAATAAGATGGTGTTAAACATGGCGTGCTCCTCAAGTGATGTAAGACAGCTTATGGATTTACATCAATTAAAACCTTGATGTAAATCAAACCTCACAGGCTTTGGCATGAATAGTGTCGCCAAGGCAATCTTTCTGCAGTGTATGCCCGTTCCTCGCTTCAGGTGCGCACGCTACGCAGCGGCGTGCCCCACACCATGGCGACCGTCAACGCAATGCTGCCTGCCGCGATGCAGGCCAGGCCATTGCGCACGCCAAAATGTTCCGCGACCCAGCCGGCGGCCAGCGCACCCAGCGGCGCCGTGGCCACCGTCAGGAAGCGCATGGTCGACGTCATGCGGCCCAGCATGGGATCGGGCGTGACTTTCTGGCGCAAGCCCAGGTAGGGAATAAAGAACAGCATCACGCCGCAATCGAAAAAGAACATCAATATGGCATAGGCGACGGCGCTGGCGGCCGCGCTGCCGAACAGCGCGGCGGGAATCGTTGGCGTCAGGGCAAAGCAGAGCGAGGTCGAAGCCAGGCCGATCAGGATGGTGCGGCCAGCGCCGTAGCGCTTCGTCAGCGGCTTGACGATAAAGGCGCTGAGCAAGACGCCGGCGCCGCCCAGCATCTGCGTCATGCCCAGCACGCCAGGGCTCATGCCCAGGTCGCGTGTGGCGAACAGCACCGTCAAAGCCATGCTGGCATAAAACAGGAAGTGCCAGATGCCGGCGCCCCAGGCAAGCGCGCGCAGCAGCGGCTCGCGCCAGACGAACAGCAAGCCGTCGGCGATGTCGCGCAAGGCGTGCTTGTCAGAGGGGGCCGGCCGTGGGTCGCGCACGCTCATGGCGCGCAAATTGAAAACGGAAATCAAGTATCCGCAGGCCGTGCACAGGATGGCGACGGGCGCCGACAGCATTTGCACCAGCACGCCGGCCAGGCCGGGGCCGATCAGGCGCGAAGCCGATTCGGTGGCGGCAAATTTCGACTGCGCATCGATCAAGCCATCGCGGCCCACGAGGAAAGTCAGAAACACCTGTTCGGCGCCGCCGCCGACGACGAAGCCCGTGCCGATGATGAACCCCACTATATATAACCATGGCATCGACAGCACGCCGCACCAGTAAGCGACGGCCACGCTGGCCAGGGCCAGGCCGGACATGCTTTCGCTGAACAGCATGATCGGGTGCTTGCTGCGCCTGTCCAGCAGCACGCCGACGGGCAAACCGAACAGGGCGAACGGCAGCGCCTGCAGCGCGACCAGCACGCCCATCTGTTCCGGCGTCGCATGCAATAACAATACCGCGCACAGGGGCAGGGCCAGCGAAGTAATCTGGGCGCCGAAGCAATTGAGGCCGTTGCTGAACCACAGGCGGCGGAAATTGACGCTGGCGGCGCTGCCATCGCCGCGCAGATAGCGGGCGCAGTACTGGAAGAGGGAGGAGAAGATACGCTGCTCGATAAAGGTGATCAGGCTCACAATAATAGCAGCGCACCTGCCGCGCCGCTGCCGTTAGCCGCTACAATCGTTGCACCGTTCATCGAGAGGAGACACTATGCAATACGAAGACTTGATCATCGACATCCAGGACAAAGTGGCGATCATCCGCCTGAACCGCCCCAAGGCCTTGAACGCCTTGAACGACAACATGATGAATGAGCTGGGCCACGCCTTGCTGAAATTCGACGCGGACGAGAATATCGGCTGTATCGTGCTCACGGGCAGCGAAAAAGCCTTTGCCGCCGGCGCCGATATCGCCGCCATGGCCGATTACACGTATCCCGATACCTTTACTCAGGGTTACATCAGCCGCAACTGGGAGCATATCTTGCGCGTGCGCAAACCGGTGGTGGGCGCGGTGGCCGGCTATGCGCTCGGTGGCGGCTGCGAACTGGCCATGATGTGCGATTTCCTGATCGCCGCCGACAGCGCCAAATTCGGCCAGCCCGAAATCAAGGTGGGCGTCACGCCGGGCGCGGGCGGTACGCAGCGCTTGCCGCGTGCCATCGGCAAGGCCAAGGCCATGGATCTGCTGCTGACGGCACGCACCATCGATGCCGCCGAGGCGGAACGCATCGGCCTGGTGTCGCGCGTCGTGCCGGCCGATAAGTTGCTGGAAGAAACGCTGGCTGCCGCCAAGACCATCGCCGCCATGCCGACCTCGGTGGCCATGATGATCAAGGATTGCGTCAACCGCGCCTTTGAAACGACCCTGACCGATGGCGTCGCCTATGAGCGCCGCTTGTTCCAGGCTGCCTTCGGCACGCCTGCACAAAAAGAAGGCATGCACGCTTTCCTGGAAAAGCGCTTGCCAAACTTCGACGGTCTTTGATATGATTCGCCTCCCCGATGAGACGCACTAGTTTGCGGCACAAAAGGGGCGGCCTTCCGGGGCTGGGTAGTAAAAAAGAAGGTTGACGAATTAGCCGAAACGCTTCATACTCTTCCTTCTTAGCAGCTGACAAACACAACGCTTTGTCGATAGCGCGAAAGTAGCACCGAATACAGTTCTTTAACAATTAACAGTCGAT
>NZ_JBXAHC010000026.1:0-39039 GCF_058794735.1 Janthinobacterium sp. GW823-FHT06H09
GACAAAGAAATGGTCATGCCAGGCGATAACGTGTCGATCACCGTCAAGCTGATCAACCCGATCGCGATGGAAGAAGGTCTGCGCTTCGCTATCCGTGAAGGCGGCCGTACCGTCGGCGCTGGTGTTGTTGCAAAAATCATCGCTTAATTATTAAGCGAATATAAAAGAAGACGCGTCGTCGCCCGGCGCCCTTCTTTTTATTCAACTGCCGGGGTTGGCAAGCATTTTGGTGCTATCATGTCGACCCTGACGGTTGTTGCGTCAGAAATTCCCGTATGACCTCATTGCCGTGCAAACCGCGCGGTTCGTTCTTTTAAGGAAATATCATGTCGGCACCAAACCAAAAAATCCGTATCCGCCTGAAGGCTTTCGATTACAAGCTGATCGACCAGTCCGCTCTGGAAATCGTTGAGACCGCGAAGCGCACCGGCGCTGTCGTCAAAGGCCCAGTACCACTGCCTACCCGTATTCAGCGTTTCGATGTGCTGCGTTCCCCGCACGTCAACAAAACTTCGCGCGATCAGTTCGAGATCCGTACGCACCAACGCCTGATGGACATCGTTGACCCAACGGACAAAACCGTTGACGCGCTGATGAAGCTGGACCTGCCAGCTGGTGTTGATGTCGAAATCAAACTGCAATAATCGTTTTTAAGAAGGCTGGCGGGGTATCCCGCCGCCTGAGATGGGGCCGGGCCTGCTCACGATCGTGAGTGCGCCCGGCCCCATTGCTTTTGTGCCGTGCAAAACCACTTTACAGTGCCGCGCCCGCCCGATAAAGTTGCCGCATGCTCAACGCCCTCGATACCCACCTGCTCAATGCAACTCCCCGTCAGCGCCTGCGCGGCTGGCCGCGCTTCCTGACCGAATTTTTGTATTTCGGCATCAAGGAGGCGAGGTCATGCCTGTTTGTGGGACTGTTTTTTGCTGCCGTGTTCCTGGTGCCGCGCGCCGGCCTGTTCGGCCTGCCGCGCTATGACGTGCTGCTGCTGGTAGCGCTGGCGATCCAGGGCGCGATGGTCTGGAGCGGGCTGGAAACGTGGGATGAATTGAAAGCCATCTGCCTGTTTCATGCGGTCGGCTTCGCGCTGGAGGTGTTCAAGGTGTCGGGGACGATACAGTCGTGGAGCTATCCCGACTTTGCCTACACCAAGGTGTTTGGCGTTCCCCTGTTTTCCGGCTTCATGTATGCGGCCGTGGGCAGCTACATCATCCAGACCTGGCGCCTGCTCGACATGCGGATCCGCCACCATCCGCCGTACTGGATGGCGGTGCTGATCGCGCTGCTGATCTACGCTAACTTCTTTACCCACCACTACATCGGCGACTATCGCTGGTACCTGGCCGCCTGTGCGCTGGGCTTGTATGCGCGCACCACCGTGGTGTTCCGCCCGCTCGACCGCGACCGCAGCATGCCCCTGCTGCTCGGTTTCGTGCTGGTCGGCTTCTTCATCTGGCTGGCCGAAAACATCAGCACCTTCTGGGGCGTGTGGCGCTATCCGAACCAGCTTGGCGCGTGGTCGGTGGTGCACGTCAGCAAATGGAGCTCATGGTCGCTGCTGGTGGTGATGACGTTCACCATCGTGGCCCACCTCAAGCACATCAAGGCCAGCATCCACGTGGCCCAGCCTTAGGCGCAGGCAGTCGCTTATTACAGGCTGGCCGCCACCGCCTCGAAGCGCGCGCCCAGCGCTGCTTGCGGGCCGCCTTGCAGCTGTTTGGCGTACTGGCGCAGCACTTCTGCCGAATACGTGCGCGAGCCGGGCGACAGCTTCGGCAGCAGCGGCAGCACGCGTTCCAGATAGCCCGTGCCTTCCTGCCATTTGCCTTGCGCGGCCAGGGCCGACGCCAGTTCCACCATGCGGCGGCCGACGCGCGCATCGCTGCGCGGCTGCGCCGCCTCCTCCGTGGCCAGGGCTTGCCGGTACAGTTGCTCCGCTTCGGCATTCTTGCCCTGCAAGCGCTTGATGCGACCCAGGTTGGACTGGCGCTGCGAGACGATGTCCGCGCCGGCCCCGGCCTGCTCGGCGCTGCGCAGCGCCTGTACGCAAGCCAGTTCCGCTTCGCCAAACTGGCCTTTGCGTTCGGCCGCGTTACAGGCATCTTGTTGTGCGTTGGAGGTGGCGAGTGTCGCTGGCGCCGTGCAGGCGGCCAGCAGGCTGACAGCGCATAGCAGGCTGATGGTATGGGTCTTCATAGTCTCCTCGGACGGGTGTCAAACACGGTGTATCGGCGGAGTCATGCCGTAATAAATATACTCCAAGTTTTTTGGGGCGGGTGGCTTTTCGCCGGCCGCGCGATTGACGCCGCTTGCATGCTTCAGGGATACTCCGGGCTTGTCCACTAATGCGTGCCGCCGCCATGTCCAAGACTGTCCTGATCGTGGAAGATGAACAGGCGATTGCCGACAGCATCGCCTATGCCCTGCGCACGGACGGCTTTACGCCGCGCCATGTGATGTTGGGCGAGCACGCCCTGGCCGCGCTGCGCCCCATGTCCGGCGAAGACGCTCAGACGCCTGTTCTCGTGGTGCTCGACGTGGGCTTGCCTGACATGAGCGGGCTGGAAGTATGCCGCCGGCTGCGCCAGTTTTCCGAGGTGCCGGTGATCTTCCTGACGGCCCGCAGCGACGAGATCGACCGTATCGTCGGCCTGGAAATCGGCGCCGACGATTACGTCACCAAACCGTTTTCGCCGCGCGAACTGGTGGCGCGCATCCGCGTCATCCTGCGCCGCGCAGGCGTCGCCCAGGCGCCGCGCGAGGCGGGCATGACGATAGCTGCGCCTGTCGTCGCGACCGCGCCGGCGCGCTTCGAGTTGCGCGCGCTCGAGGCGCGGGTACTGTTTCACGGCCAGCCGCTGGACCTGACCCGCTATGAATACCTGTTGCTGAAAACCCTGCTCGAGCATCCGGGCCATGTGCTGTCGCGCGCGCAGCTGATGGAGCGCGTGTGGAGCGGGGCGCCCGACACGCTCGAGCGCACGGTCGATGCGCACGTCAAATCGCTGCGCGCCAAGCTGCGCGCCGTCGATGCGCAGGCCGATCCCATCCACACCCACCGTGGCCTCGGCTACAGTCTGGCCGGCGCATGAAGATCGGCCTGCGCATCCTGCTCGGCTACTTCCTGATCGTCGGGCTGGCCGCGTGGTTCCTGCTGAATGTCTTCATGGAGCAGGTCAAGCCGGGCGTGCGCTCGACCCTGGAAGACACCCTGGTCGACACCTCGCAGCTGCTGGCCAGCCTGGTGGCGCCCGACGTGAAGGCGGGCACGCTGGCGCAGTCGCCCGTGGCCGCGCGCATGCAGGATTACGCGCGCCATGGCGTGGACGTCAATATCAATGGCGTGCGCAAGCGCACGCTCGATTACCGCATCACCATCACGGACCGGCACGGCATCGTGCTGTTCGATTCCAGCGGGCGCGACGTGGGGCGCGACTATTCGCGCTGGAATGACGTGTATCTGACCTTGCAGGGCAAGTATGGCGCGCGCAGCACGCGCAGCCGGCCCGACGACGAGATGTCGACCGTGATGCACGTGGCCGCGCCGATTCGCGACGGCAATGAGGTCATCGGCGTGCTGACGGTGGCCAAGCCGAACGCCAGCGTGCAAGCGTTTGTCGAGCGCAGCCAGCGCAAGATCCTGCAGCGCGGCGCCGTGCTGTTGCTGCTGTCGCTGCTGATCGGCCTGGCGTTCGCGTGGTGGCTGCACCATGCGCTGGGCAAGCTGATGACCTATATCGGCGATGTGGAAGCGGGGCGCAAGGTGGCGCTGCCGGCGCTGGGTACGAACGAGATCGGTACCCTGGGAAGGGCGCTGGAGGCGATGCGCACGCGTCTGGAAGGCAAGGAATACGTGGAGCAGCTGATGCATACGCTGACGCATGAATTGAAAAGCCCGATCGCCGCCATCCAGGCCTCGGCCGAGCTGCTGCAGGAAGACATGCCGCCGGCCGAGCGGCGCCAGTTCCTTGCCAGTATCCTCGAGCAGAACGCGCGCCAGCGGCAATTGATCGACAAGCTGCTGGCCCTCGTGCGCGTGGAGAAGCAGCAGCGGCTCGACCACCCCGAGCGCATCGCGCTGGGGCCCCTGCTCGCGCAAGTGGCGCAGGATGCGGCCGCCACGCTGGCGGCGCGCGGCGTGCGCCTGCAGCTGCAGTGCGAAGAGTTGAGTGTGGACGGCGATGCCTTGCTGCTGCGCCAGGCGTTGGGCAATCTGCTCGATAACGCGGCCGGCTTTGCGCCGCCGGGCAGCTGCATCGATGTGACGGCGCATCGCCGGGGCACGCACGTGGAAATCGCCGTGCGCGACCGCGGCGCAGGCATCCCCGCGTATGCGCTGGAGCGCGTCTTCGAGCGTTTTTACTCCCTGCCGCGCCCGAGCGCCGGCAAGAGCACGGGCCTGGGCCTGCCCTTCGTGCGCGAGGTCGCTTCCTTGCATGGCAGCACGGTCGAGGTGCTCAATCATGCGGACGGTGGCGCCTGCGCGCGCCTGTGCCTGCCGCTGGCTTAGCACACTCTTAGCGCACTTTATTTGCCCGCTTCACACGGACTGCATCGTCAGCGCATACAGTTTTTTTACACTGGCCGCCTTACTTCAAGGATGCGCCATGCAAAAAACTCTGTTAGTCAAAGCGTTGATCGTGTTCGGCCTGATGCTGATAATCGGCCTGCCTTTGCTGATGATTCAGGAAACGATCAAGGAGCGGATGGAATTCCGCCAGGAAGCCGTCAACAGCATCGCCGCCGATTCGGTGCGCGAACAAACCATCATCGGCCCCATCCTGGTGATTCCCTACACGGAGCAGTATGAAGAGCGCGTGGAGGTGGCCAAGGGCGATGACAAGGAAGCGAAATCGGCGGTGCGCTCGGAGTTGTTGCGCCGCACGGTGCAGCGCCGTCTGCTTGTCTACCCGAACAATTTACTGCTCAACGGTAACATTGACACGGACCGCCGCTACCGCGGCATCCACCAGGTGCTGGTCTACAGCGGCCAGCACGCGTTCAAGGGCGACTTCACGGTGCCGGCCGGCAGCCAGCTGCCGCGCAAGTCGCCGGATTCGCGCGTGACCCTGGGTGCGCCGTTCGTGGCCCTGTCCATCGAGGACGTGCGCGGTATCCGTAATATTCCGAAAATCGACTGGGGCGGCCAGAAGATCGAGTTCGAGCAGGGCACCGACCTGTTTGCCTTCCGCAGCGGCCTGCATGCGCCGCTGGGCGCCATGCCTTTGACGGCACCGCAGCAGGTGCACTTCAGTTTTGATCTGGGCCTCGACGGCATCGAACGCCAGCACTTCGTGCCAGTGGCGAAAAACAGTCAGATCAGCATCAAGTCGAACTGGCCGCATCCGCAGTTTGGCGGGCGCTTCCTGCCGTCGCCGAAATTCCGCCAGATCAACGCCGATGGCTTTCAGGTCGAGTGGAGCATCTCCTCGCTGGCCACCAATGCGCAAACGCAGCTGAGCACGATCGAGGGCGAGTTCAAGGTGCCCGACAGTGCGCCGCTGGGCCAGATCGACCGCTTCAGCGTGGGCTTCATCGAGCCGGTGAACGTGTATTCGCAATCGGACCGGGCCACCAAATATGGCTTGCTGTTCGTGGCGCTGACCTTTGCCGCCTTCTTCATCTTTGAAATCCTGAAAAGCCTGCCGATCCACCCGGTGCAATATCTGCTGGTGGGCCTGTCGCTGGTGATCTTTTTCCTGCTGCTGGTGGGCCTGGCGGAGCACATCGCCTTCCTGACCGCCTATCTGATCGCCAGCGCCGCCTGTATCGTGCTGACCAGCTTTTATCTGGTGCACGTGCTGCACAACGCCTGGCGCGGGATCGGCTTCGGCGTGGGGCTGACCATGCTGTATGGCGCCCTGTATGGCTTGCTGAGCTCGGAAAACAATGCGCTGGTGATGGGCAGCATCCTGCTGTTTGCCGTGCTGGCCGCCATCATGGTGGCGACGCGCAAGGTGGACTGGTATCAGATTGGCAAAGGAGCGCCGCAAGAGTAAGACTTACCTGGGCGCCATGCGCCACCTTGCAGCCAGCCCGGACAGTGATATGCCCGGGCTGGCTTTTGCATTTTGCGCGGGGAAAGAACTGCAGCATTAATTGGTAGTTGGTTGGTATTGTTTACGGTATGCTATTGGCATTGCTTTTTAGGTAATGGCGGGCGCCGTGGCGTCTGCCCGGGGCGGTGCGAGGATGGCGTGGCGTCCTGGTTGTTTGTCCATCCGATAAAACGGAGATGCAATATGATCAAGAAGACGATGGTTTTTCTGTTTGCGTTGGGCCTGAGCGCCTCGTACGCGTTTGCCGCCGGCGACGTCACGCAGTGCTATAGCGAGTGCGGGCAAAAAGTGGCGAATTGCCGGGCGCACCTCGGCGGCAGCCCGATCTGCGTGGACCTGTACGAACATTGCCTGATCAACTGCCAGCAATAAGCTTTTCCGGGCGCCACGCCCAGGATGAGTGGAGCAGGGCGCGCATGCCATGGCGCGCCCTGTGTCTTTCTGCCATCGCCCGCAAGGGCGCATGTCGCCGTGCTTTGCGCCTGTTTAATTGCCTTGCGGCAGCGTTTTTCAGGGGCGCCGACAACTCCCGCAGGGGCGTCGCGCAACACTTTGACATACCTCGTGTTAACTTGTTGCGTCAAGGGTTTTTGTGCTATATACTAGCCGGCTTCGGTATGGATTCGTCTTTTTTGAGTCCTACGTTACTTTGTAGTTAAACAAGCCCCGCCCAATCGCAGGTGGGAATGGAGAAAAAATGAGCCTAGGCCTTCTCGGTCGCAAGGTTGGTATGATGCGCATTTTCACGGATGAAGGGGATTCGATCCCGGTCACCGTGTTGGACGTATCGAACAACCGTGTTGCGCAAATCAAAACCCCTGAAACAGATGGCTACTCCGCTGTTCAGGTCGCATTCGGTCAACGTCGCGCTTCCCGCGTGACCAAAGCTGTTGCTGGTCATCACGCTAAAGCTGGCGTTGAAGCCGGTACTCTGTTGAAAGAGTTCCGTGTCGACGCTGCCAAAGCCGCTGAACTGAAAGCTGGCGATGTTGTCGCTGCTTCCCTGTTCGAAGTCGGTCAAAAGATCGACGTGCAAGGCGTTACCATCGGTAAAGGCTATGCAGGCGTTATCAAACGTTACCACTTCGCTTCTGGCCGTGCAACGCACGGTAACTCGCGTTCGCACAACGTTCCAGGTTCCATCGGTATGGCACAAGATCCAGGTCGCGTTTTCCCTGGTAAGCGCATGACCGGTCATCTGGGTGACGTTAACCGTACGATCCAGAACCTCGTGATCGCCCGTATCGATGCCGACCGTCAGCTGCTGCTGGTCAAAGGCGCGATTCCAGGTGCGAAAAATGGCCAGGTAGTTGTCTCGCCAGCCATCAAAACCAAAGCCAAGAAGGGAGCTTAAACGATGGAACTCAAGCTTCTGAATGCGCAAGGTCAAGCCGCCTCGAACGTTGCTGCAGCCGATACGATTTTCGGCCGTGACTACAATGAAGCGCTGATCCACCAAGTCGTCATCGCTTATCAAGCGAATGCACGTAGTGGTAACCGCAAGCAAAAAGACCGTGAAGAAGTTCACCACACGACGAAAAAGCCATGGCGCCAAAAAGGTACCGGCCGCGCTCGTGCTGGTATGTCGTCGTCGCCACTGTGGCGCGGCGGTGGTCGGATTTTCCCGAACTCGCCTGACGAAAACTTCACCCACAAAGTGAACAAAAAGATGTATCGCGCAGGTATCTGCTCGATCCTGTCGCAGCTGGCTCGCGAAGAGCGCCTGATCGTCATCGACGATCTGACGATCGACGCGCCAAAAACCAAGCTGCTGTCGCAAAAATTGAACGGCCTGGGCTTTGATTCGGTTCTGATCATCACCGACGTTCTGAACGAAAACCTGGAACTGGCATCGCGCAACCTGCCTAACGTACTCGTCGTTGAGCCACGTCACGCAGACCCGATGTCCCTGGTGTTCTACAAGAAGATCCTGGTCACCAAAGCTGCATTGGCCAAGATTGAGGAGATGCTGGCATGAGCGCGATTTTGAAACATAGCGAAGAACGCTTGATGAAGGTGCTGTTGGCGCCCGTGATTTCCGAAAAGGCCACCATGGTCGCGGAAAAGAACGAGCAAATTGTATTCCGCGTACTGCCGGATGCAACCAAGCCTGAAATCAAGGCAGCGGTCGAACTGCTGTTCAAGGTTGAAGTTCTGTCCGTGCAAACTGCAAACCGCGAAGGTAAGCAAAAGCGCACCGGCAAGTTCAACGGTCGTCGTAACCATACCAAGCGTGCTTTCGTGTGCCTGAAGCCTGGCCAGGAAATCAACTTCTCCGAGGAGGCTGCATAATGGCACTCGTTAAGATGAAACCAACCTCGCCAGGCCGTCGCGGCATGGTGAAGGTGGTGAATGCCGACCTGTACAAAGGTCGTCCGTTCGCTGCCCTGGTTGAAAAGAAATCCAAGACCGCTGGTCGTAACAACAACGGTCACATCACCACCCGTCATATCGGTGGTGGTCATAAGCAACACTACCGCTTGATCGACTTCAAGCGCACCAAAGATGGTATTCCAGCGAAAGTGGAACGTATCGAATACGATCCAAACCGCACCGCGAATATCGCTCTGTTGTGCTACGCCGACGGCGAACGTCACTACATCATCGCAACCAAAGGCATGGCCGTTGGCGACAGCGTGATGAACGGTTCGGAAGCACCGATCAAATCGGGTAACTGCTTGCCAATCCGTAACATCCCAGTCGGTACCGTGATGCATTGCGTTGAAATGCTGCCAGGTAAAGGTGCCCAAATGGCACGTACCGCCGGCGCTGGCGTTGTGCTGATGGCACGTGAAGGTACCTACGCTCAAGTGCGTCTGCGCTCGGGTGAAGTACGTCGCGTGCACATCGAGTGCCGTGCAACGGTTGGTGAAGTCGGCAATGCCGAGCATAGCCTGCGTAAAATCGGTAAAGCTGGTGCGATGCGCTGGCGCGGTGTTCGTCCTACCGTTCGCGGTGTGGTCATGAACCCGGTCGATCACCCGCACGGTGGTGGTGAAGGTAAAACAGCAGCTGGTCGTCATCCAGTTTCGCCATGGGGCCAACAGACCAAGGGTAAGAAGACACGCAGCAACAAGCGTACTACTTCCATGATCGTCTCGCGCCGCGGCAAGAAATAAGGGGTAGCACATGACACGTTCATTGAAAAAAGGGCCGTTCTGTGACGCCCACCTGGTGAAAAAAGTTGAAGCCGCACAAGCAGCCAAAGACAAAAAGCCAATCAAAACCTGGTCGCGTCGTTCGACAATCATGCCTGATTTCATCGGCCTGACGATCGCGGTGCATAACGGCAAGCTGCACGTGCCGGTTTATGTTTCCGAAAACATGGTTGGTCACAAGCTCGGCGAATTCGCACTGACCCGTACGTTCAAGGGCCATGCAGCTGACAAAAAGGCTAAGAAATAATGGAAACTAAAGCTATCCTCAAAGGTGTGCGCCTGTCGGACCAAAAGGGCCGCCTGGTTGCTGACCTGATCCGTGGCAAGAAAGTTGACGCTGCACTCAACATCTTGCAATTCAGCCCGAAAAAAGGTGCTGCGATCATCAAACGCGTTCTGGAATCCGCTATTGCGAATGCCGAGCACAATGATGGCGCGGACATCGACGAATTGTTCGTGAAAACGATCTACGTCGAAAAGGGCCCGGTCCTGAAGCGCTTCACCGCGCGTGCAAAAGGCCGTGGCGACCGTATTTCGAAACAATCCTGTCACGTTTACGTGACTGTCGGTAACTAAGGAGCCACGATGGGTCAGAAAATTCATCCAACCGGTTTCCGTCTGGCGGTCACCCGTAACTGGGCTTCGCGCTGGTATGCAGGCAACGGTAATTTCGCTGCCATGCTGAACGAAGACTTGAAAGCACGTGCTTACCTGAAAAAGAAACTGAAGAACGCTTCCGTTGGCCGCATCGTTATCGAGCGCCCAGCCAAGAACGCGCGCTTCACGATCTACAGCTCGCGTCCAGGCGTGGTCATTGGTAAAAAAGGCGAAGACATCGAAGTACTGAAGTCCGCGCTGACCAAGATCATGGGCGTGCCTGTTCACGTGAACATCGAAGAAATTCGCAAGCCAGAAATCGACTCGCAACTGATCGCCGATTCGATCGCTCAGCAGCTGGAAAAACGGATCATGTTCCGCCGCGCCATGAAGCGTGCAATGCAAAATGCAATGCGCCTGGGTGCTCTCGGTATCAAGATCATGTCGTCCGGCCGTCTGAACGGTATCGAAATCGCGCGTAAAGAGTGGTACCGCGAAGGCCGCGTGCCTCTGCATACCCTGCGCGCCGATATCGACTACGGTACCAGCGAAGCGTCGACCACCTACGGCATCATCGGTGTCAAGGTGTGGGTATACAAAGGTGACCGCGCGCCTAACGGCGATGCACCAGTCATCGATACCCCAGCTGACGAGAAGAAAAGCCGCGGCCCACGCCGTGACGATGGCAAGCCAGCTGGCCGTCCACGTCCAGCCGGTGCCGGTGCGAAACCATCCACAGCACCAGGTGCACGTGTGCGTACCGCCGCTAAACCGGCCGCCGCAGCAGCACCAGCTGAGAAAGCAGGAGAATAATCATGCTGCAACCAGCACGCAGAAAGTATCGTAAAGAGCAGAAAGGCCGTAACACCGGTATTTCGCACAGCCGCGGCACCGCCGTGTCGTTTGGCGAATTCGGTCTGAAGGCAGTTGCGCGCGGTCGTATCACTGCGCGTCAAATTGAAGCGGCGCGTCGTGCAATGACGCGTCACATCAAGCGCGGTGGCCGTATCTGGATCCGTATTTTCCCGGACAAACCGATTTCGAACAAACCGGCTGAAGTCCGTATGGGTAACGGTAAAGGTAATCCTGAGTACTACGTCGCTGAAATTCAGCCAGGCAAAGTACTGTACGAAATGGATGGCGTTGATGAAGCGCTGGCACGGGAAGCATTCCGTCTTGCCGCCGCTAAACTGCCACTGGCGACGACGTTTGTCATCCGCCAAGTCGGCCAATAATTGGAGTTGTATATGAAAGCATCTGAACTCCGCGGCAAGGACCAGCCAGCTCTGCAAAAAGAGCTGAATGACCTGTTGAAGGCACAGTTCGGCCTGCGCATGCAAATCGCTACGCAGCAGCTGAGCAACACTTCGCAGCTCAAGAAGGTACGCCGCGATATCGCGCGTGTGAAGACGGTAATGAATCTGAAGGAAGCCAAATGAACGAACCAGTGAAACAGTCGCTCAAGCGCACGCTGATCGGTAAAGTGGTTTCGGACAAGATGGACAAGACCGTTACCGTTCTGATCGAGCGCCACGTAAAACATCCTTTGTATGGCAAGATCATCATGCGCTCGAACAAGTATCACGCGCATGACGAGACCAACCAAGTCAAGGCCGGTGACACGGTCGAGATCCAGGAAGGTCGCCCGATCTCCAAAACGAAGGCATGGACGGTGACACGTGTGGTTCAAGCCGCACCAACCGTTTAAATAAAAACCACCGTTTCGGCGGTGGCTTTTAATTAGTACTTGCAGGCCCGCAAATTGTATGTAATACTTGCGGGCTTCGTTCATGTAACGCCGCAAAGTGTCTGGCCACAGACAGTAGCATTCGCGGTCAGTTGATGTATGAAGGTCATGCACCCAAACAGTGAAGCCCAGCAGGGCGGCTCTGGCGGGACCAAGACTGACCGTGGGTCTACATTGTGTGGATTCTTCGGCTTAAGTTGGGAAAGAGAATACTATGATTCAAACTGAAAGCCGGCTCGAAGTGGCTGACAATACCGGTGCCAAAGAAGTAATGTGCATCAAGGTATTGGGCGGCTCCAAGCGCCGTTATGCTGGCATTGGCGATGTGATCAAGGTAACCGTTAAGGTTGCTGCGCCACGTGGCCGTGTCAAAAAAGGTGAAATTTATAACGCCGTGGTTGTGCGCACCGCTAAAGGTGTTCGCCGCCAAGACGGTTCCCTGGTGAAGTTCGACGGCAACGCCGCCGTTCTGTTGAACGCCAAGCTGGAACCGATCGGTACCCGTATTTTTGGACCTGTCACGCGCGAACTGCGCACTGAGAAGTTCATGAAAATCGTGTCCCTGGCACCGGAAGTCCTGTAAGGAGTCGTAATGGATAAGATTCGTAAAAACGACGAAGTCATCGTTCTGACCGGGAAAGACAAGGGCAAACGTGGTGTGGTACAGCAGCGTATCGATGCTGAACATATCGTGGTTGACGGCATTAACATCGCTAAAAAAGCGACTAAGCCAAACCCGATGACTGGCGTAACTGGTGGTATCGTCGATAAGACCATGCCAATTCACGTGTCCAACGTTGCATTGTTTAATGCAGCGACTGGCAAGGCAGATCGCGTGGGTTTCAAAGAAGTGGACGGCAAGAAAGTTCGCATCTTTAAATCCTCCGGCGAAGTAGTGAAGGCTTAAGAAATCATGGCACGTCTCCAAGAATTCTATAAAGAAAAAGTCGTTGCCGACCTGACCAGCAAGTTTGGTTACAAGTCGGTAATGGAAGTTCCACGCCTGACCAAGATCACCCTGAACATGGGTGTTGGTGAGGCTATCGCGGATAAAAAAGTTCTCGAGCACGCAGTTGCTGACTTGACCAAGATCGCCGGCCAGAAGCCAGTGACCACCAAGTCCCGCAAAGCGATCGCAGGCTTCAAAATCCGTGAAGGTTACCCGATCGGTACGATGGTCACCCTGCGCGGCGCTCGCATGTACGAGTTCCTGGATCGCTTCATTACCGTGGCTCTGCCGCGCGTACGCGATTTCCGTGGTGTGAACGGCCGTGCATTTGATGGTCGTGGCAACTACAACATCGGTGTCAAGGAACAGATCATTTTCCCTGAAATCGAATACGACAAGATTGACGCGTTGCGCGGTATGAATATCAGCATCACGACAACCGCTAAGACCGATGACGAAGCCAAAGCTTTGCTCGCCGCCTTTAAATTCCCTTTCAGGAACTGATCATGGCCAAACTGTCACTGATTAATCGTGAGATCAAGCGTGCTGACCTGGTGGCGAAATTCGCCCCTAAGCGCGAAGCTCTCAAGGCCATCGTCGATGACCAATCGAAATCGGAAGAAGAGCGCTACGAAGCTCGCCTGAAATTGCAGGCGCTGCCACGTAACTCGAACCCGACGCGTCAACGTAACCGTTGCGCCATCACTGGTCGTCCGCGCGGCACATTCCGTAAATTCGGTCTGGGTCGTATCAAGCTCCGTGAATTCGCCATGCGTGGTGAAATTCCGGGTATGACAAAAGCAAGCTGGTAATAGGAGAATATGCAATGAGTATGAGCGATCCTATCGCCGATATGCTGACCCGCATTCGCAATGCACAAGGCGTGCAAAAGACGACCGTGGCCATGCCATCGTCGAAAGTCAAAATTGCGATTGCCAGCGTCCTGAAGGACGAGGGTTACATTGAAGATTTCGCTGTTGCCGAAGCTGGTGGCAAAGCGGAACTGAAAATCGGTTTGAAGTATTATGTTGGCCGTCCCGTCATTGAGCGCTTGGAGCGCGTGTCCCGTCCGGGTCTGCGCGTCTACAAGGGTAAAGACGAGATCCCTGTTGTGATGAATGGCTTGGGTGTGGCGATCGTGTCGACTCCGCAAGGCGTCATGACTGACCGCAAAGCACGCGCTACCGGTGTCGGCGGCGAAGTTATTTGCTACGTGGCTTAAGGAGTTACACATGTCTCGAGTAGCTAAAATGCCTATCGTAGTGCCAGCTGGCGCCGAAGTCGCCATCTCCGCACAAGCGATCACCGTAAAAGGCCCGCTGGGCGTACTTTCCCAGGCCCTCACCGGCCAGGTTAAAGTGGAAAACAATGCAGGAACCCTGAGTTTCGACGTGGCGAACGACAGCCGCGAAGCCAATGCCATGTCCGGCACGCTGCGCGCACTGGTCAACAACATGGTTGTTGGCGTCACCAAGGGTTTCGAGAAAAAGCTGAACCTGGTAGGCGTGGGTTACAAGGCGCAAGCTCAAGGCGACAAGTTGAATCTGTCCCTGGGTTTCTCGCACCCTGTAGTGCATGACATGCCAGCTGGCGTTACCTGCGCAACACCAACCCCGACCGAGATCCTGATTAAAGGTATCGACCGTCAACAGGTTGGCCAGGTAGCCGCTGAAGTTCGTGCTTACCGCTCCCCTGAGCCTTACAAGGGCAAGGGCGTTCGCTATGCGGACGAAGTGGTTAAGCTTAAAGAAACCAAGAAGAAGTAATTAGGGGCTGACGATGGATAAGAAAGAATCACGGCTTCGCCGCGGACGCCAAACCCGCATCAAGATTGCGGAATTGAAAGTAAATCGCTTGTCGGTGCATCGCACCAACCTGCACATTTACGCCAACCTGATCAGCCCGGACGCTAAAGTCCTGGTTTCGGCCTCGACGGCTGAAGCGGAAGTTCGCGCTGAACTGGCAGGCCAATCCGGCAAAGGCGGCAATGCCGCTGCTGCAGCCTTGATCGGCAAGCGCGTCGCTGAAAAAGCGTTGAAAGCAGGGATTACCGAAGTTGCGTTTGACCGCTCCGGTTTCCGTTACCACGGCCGTGTGAAAGCGTTGGCAGAAGCCGCACGCGAAGCCGGTCTGAAGTTCTAAGGATCAATCATGGCAAAAATGCAAGCAAAAATGCAAAGCGACAAGCCGGATGATGGCATGCGCGAAAAAATGATCGCGATCAACCGCGTGACCAAAGTGGTCAAGGGTGGTCGTATCATGGGTTTCGCCGCGCTGACCGTAGTTGGTGATGGCGATGGCCGCGTCGGCATGGGCAAGGGCAAATCGAAAGAAGTGCCAGTTGGCGTGCAGAAGGCAATGGAAGAAGCCCGTCGCAACCTGATCAAAGTGCCGCTCAAAAACGGCACCTTGCATCACACGGTTGTTGGTCGTCACGGCGCCTCCAAGGTCCTGATGAACCCAGCTAAGCCTGGTACTGGCGTTATCGCTGGTGGTGCAATGCGCGCTATCTTCGAAGTGATGGGCGTGACGGACGTGGTGGCGAAATCCACCGGTTCGAACAACCCATACAACCTGGTACGCGCTACGCTGGACGGCCTGTCGAAAATGAGCACTGCTTCCGATATCGCTGCCAAACGCGGCAAGTCGGTCGAAGACATTCTGGCTTAAGGTGGACAAAATGACAAACACAGTCAAAGTGCAATTGGTCAAGGGCTTGATCGGTACGCGCGAATCGCATCGCGCTACCGTGCGCGGTCTGGGTCTGCGTCGTGTAAATTCGGTTTCCGAATTGCAAGACACCCCATCCGTACGCGGCATGATCAATAAAGTATCGTATCTCGTTAAAGTTGTCGGGTAAGCCTTCGGGCTTACACGAACGGAGCAAATCATGGAATTGAATACTATTGCACCAGCCGAAGGCGCTAAGCACTACAAGCGTCGCGTCGGTCGCGGTATCGGCTCCGGCCTGGGTAAAACCTCGGGTCGTGGTCACAAAGGTCAGAAATCGCGTTCGGGCGGCTTTCATAAAGTCGGTTTCGAAGGCGGTCAGATGCCTCTGCAACGCCGTCTGCCTAAGCGCGGTTTCAAATCGATGCACGCAACCTTCAAAGCTGAAGTGCGCCTGTCCGATCTGAACAACCTGGCTGTTGGCGATGTCGACATTCTGGTCTTGAAGCAAGCTGGCGTTCTGGGCGTGTTGGCCCGTGACGTGCGCGTGATCTTGTCCGGCGAAATCACCAAAGCGGTGAATTTGAAGGGCTTGAAAGTGTCCGCTGGCGCGAAAGCCGCCATCGAAGCAGCCGGCGGCTCGGTAGCCTGAGTTGACCGCTAACAGCTTGATCGGAGCGAAAATTGGCGACTAATCCACAACTTGCTAAAAGTGCAGCGGCCGGTTTCCCTTGGGGACGGCTCTGGTTTTTGCTTGGCGCATTGGTGGTTTATCGTATCGGTGCTCACGTCCCGGTTCCCGGGATTGACCCGACACAATTAGCCTCGCTGTTCAAGGAGCACGAAGGCGGCGTCCTGGGCATGTTCAACATGTTCTCGGGCGGTGCCTTGTCTCGTTTTACAGTGTTTGCGCTGGGTATCATGCCTTATATCTCGGCCTCGATCATCATGCAATTGCTGTCGATCGTGTCACCGCAGATGGAAGCGTTGAAAAAAGAAGGCGAAGCAGGTCGTCGCAAGATCACCCAGTACACCCGGTATTTCACGGTTGCCCTGGCACTGTTCCAAGCGTTAGGCATTGCAGTCGCACTGGAGTCGCAAGCTGGTCTGGTGTTGGAACCTGGTCTTGCATTCCGCTTCGTGACGGTCGTCACTTTGTTGACCGGAACAATGTTTTTGATGTGGTTGGGTGAGCAAATTACCGAGCGTGGCTTGGGGAATGGCATCTCGATCATCATTTTTGCCGGGATTGCAGCAGGTCTGCCGTCGGCGTTGGGTGGCTTGTTCACTCAGGTGTCGAATGGTTCGATCGGCAGCTTCAGCGCGATTTTCATCGTGATTCTGGTAGCACTGGTAACGTACTTCGTTGTATTCGTCGAACGTGGTCAGCGCAAAATATTGGTCAATTACGCGAAGCGCCAGGTAGGCAACAAGATTTATGGCGGTCAAACCAGCCATTTGCCGTTGAAGCTGAACATGGCCGGCGTGATCCCGCCGATCTTTGCTTCTTCGATCATCTTGTTCCCGGCCACTATCGTGGACTGGTTTTCAAAGGGCGCCGACAACGCTAACCCTGCGGTGCGGTTCTTGAAAGATTTGGCAGCATCGATGGGGCCTGGTGAGCCTATCCATGCGCTGTTGTACGCAGTGGCGATCGTGTTTTTCTGTTTCTTCTATACAGCGCTGGTATTTAACAGCAAGGAAACAGCGGATAACTTGAAGAAAAGCGGTGCGTTCATTCCCGGGATCCGTCCAGGCGAGCAGACAGCCCGTTACATCGACAAGATCCTGACACGCTTGACACTTGCCGGCGCAGTCTACATCACCCTGGTGTGTTTATTGCCGGAATTTATGCAAGCCCAGTGGAAAGTACCATTCTATTTCGGCGGTACTTCTTTATTGATTATTGTAGTTGTCACCATGGATTTCATGGCGCAAGTACAGAACTACGTGATGTCGCAGCAATATGATTCGCTGCTGCGCAAAGCAAATTTCAAGGGCGGAATTCCGACGCGTTAAGCGCGGTAAACATACCGAATGGCAAAAGACGACGTCATACAGATGCAGGGCGAGATTCTTGAGAATCTCCCAAATGCAACATTTCGAGTGAAGCTGGAGAACGGACACGTGGTGCTCGGGCATATTTCAGGTAAAATGCGGATGAACTATATTCGCATTCTCCCTGGAGACAAGGTGACGGTGGAGTTAACGCCGTACGACCTGAGCCGAGCCCGCATTGTGTTCCGTACCAAGTAACACACTGAATCAAACCAAAGAAGCGAAAGAAAGAGCCCCAAAATGAAAGTTCTCGCATCAGTCAAGCGGATCTGCCGCAACTGCAAGATCATCAAGCGCAAAGGCGTAGTCCGCGTAATCTGCGTGGAACCACGTCACAAGCAGCGTCAAGGTTAATCGAGGAATAACAAATGGCACGTATTGCAGGGGTTAATATCCCAAATCATCAGCATACCGTTATCGGCCTGACGGCCATCTACGGTGTGGGCCGTCCACGCGCAGAGAAAATCTGTGCATCGACCGGTGTAGCAACCAACAAAAAGATCAAAGATCTGGATGACAGCGAACTGGAAAAGCTGCGCGATGAAGTAGGTAAATTCATCGTCGAAGGCGATCTGCGTCGTGAACTGTCCATGAACATCAAGCGTTTGATGGATCTGGGTTGCTACCGCGGCATGCGTCATCGTAAGGGTCTGCCTTGCCGTGGCCAGCGTACGCGTACGAACGCACGTACCCGCAAGGGACCGCGTAAAGCCGCTCAATCGCTGAAAAAATAATCCGCTAGGGAATAATTATGGCTAAGTCGCAAAATAACGCCGCATCAGCACGCGTGCGTAAAAAAGTTAAAAAGAACGTCGCTGAAGGCATCGCACATGTCCACGCATCGTTCAATAACACCATCATTACCATCACCGATCGTCAAGGCAATGCCTTGTCGTGGGCTACCTCCGGCGGTGCAGGCTTCAAGGGTTCGCGTAAATCGACCCCGTTCGCAGCGCAGGTCGCGGCGGAAGCCGCTGGTAAAGTGGCTGTTGAGTGTGGCGTCAAGAACCTGGAAGTACGTATCAAGGGCCCAGGTCCTGGTCGTGAATCCGCCGTTCGCGCGCTGAACAACCTGGGCATCAAGATCACCGAGATCCAGGACGTGACGCCGGTACCGCACAACGGTTGCCGTCCACCGAAACGTCGTCGTATCTAAGATAGTGTTGCAGAGGGCGCTTCGGCGCCAGCTGCTTTGCTGTCTGTTGTAACTCAGTACAGTTGTGTGAAAACGCTGGAGCAGGGAACCGGAAACGGTTATACTGCCCGGCTGTTCTTGCCTGTCAAATTCTGTTTGACGGGTTTTTCGTTTTCAGCCACCGTCTGATTGAAACCAAATCAGACTAGCGCCTAACCGCATCAGTGTGTTTGATCATGCATGTGGCTGGGGCGTTATCATTTAAAAAAAGGAAGTATCGTGGCACGTTATATCGGACCTAAAGCAAAACTTTCCCGCCGTGAAGGTACAGACCTGTTCCTGAAGAGCGCCCGCCGCTCGCTGGACAGCAAGTGCAAACTGGACGTCAAGCCAGGCCAGCACGGTGTCAAATCCGGCGCCCGCACCTCGGACTACGGTAACCAACTGCGCGAAAAGCAAAAAGTCAAGCGCATGTACGGCGTGCTGGAACGTCAATTCCGCCGCTACTTCGCTGAAGCAGACCGTCGTAAAGGCAACACCGGCGAAACGCTGTTGAAGTTGCTGGAAACGCGTCTGGACAACGTTTGCTACCGCATGGGCTTTGGCTCGACCCGCGCTGAAGCGCGTCAATTGGTCAGCCACAAAGCGTTCACCGTGAACGGTATCGTTGTGAACATCGCTTCGTACGCAGTCAAAGTTGGCGACATCGTTGCTGTTCGTGAAAAATCGAAAAAGCAAGTGCGTATCGTTGAAGCACTGTCGCTGGCTGAACAAGTTGGTATGCCTAGCTGGGTTTCGGTTGATGCCAAGAAAATGGAAGGTACCTTCAAGTCCCTGCCAGAGCGTAACGAAATCGCTAACGACGTCAACGAATCGCTGATCGTCGAGCTGTACTCGCGTTAATAGTAGTCAGTAGCAAGATCTCCGCCCACTTTGCTTTTGTAAAGTGGGCGTTTCACTAATGCCATCAGCCTTATCGGTGTAATGAGCCGAGGGTATTGAAAAGGACATTTCATGCAAAACAGTTTGTTGAAGCCACGTATTATCGATGTTGAAGCTCTCGGTGCAGGTCACGCCAAGGTCGTGATGGAACCGTTCGAGCGCGGCTATGGCCACACATTGGGTAACGCGTTGCGCCGCGTTCTGCTGTCGTCGATGGTAGGCTACGCGCCGACCGAAGTGACGATCGCTGGCGTCGTCCACGAATATTCCTCCCTCGATGGCGTGCAAGAAGACGTCGTCGATCTGTTGCTGAACTTGAAGGGTGTGGTTTTCAAAGTCCACAACCGCGATTCGGTAACCCTGACCCTGAAAAAAGAAGGCGAAGGCGCGATCCTGGCCTCCGACATCGACCTGCCGCATGACGTCGAACTGATCAACCCTGACCACGTGATCGCCCACCTGACCGCTGGTGGCAAGCTGGACATGCAGATCAAGGTTGAAAAAGGCCGCGGCTACGTTCCTGGTAACGTGCGTCGCCTGTCGGAAGACACGAACAAGACCATCGGCCGCATCATTCTCGATGCATCGTTCTCGCCAGTGCGCCGCGTATCGTACTTCGTTGAATCGGCCCGCGTTGAACAGCGTACCGACCTGGACAAGCTGATCATCAACATCGAAACCAACGGCGTGATCTCGCCGGAAGAAGCGATCCGCCAGTCGGCCCGCGTCCTGGTGGACCAGTTGAATGTGTTCGCTGCCCTGGAAGGCACGGAAGCTGCCGCCGAAGCGCCATCGCGCGCTCCGCTGGTCGATCCTATCCTGTTGCGTCCAGTCGACGACCTGGAGTTGACCGTGCGTTCGGCAAACTGCCTGAAAGCGGAAAACATCTACTACATCGGCGACCTGATCCAACGTTCGGAAAACGAACTGCTGAAAACGCCAAATCTGGGCCGCAAGTCCCTGAACGAAATCAAGGAAGTGCTGGCATCGCGCGGCTTGACCTTGGGCATGAAGCTGGAAAACTGGCCGCCTGCCGGCCTGGAAAAGTAATTCGTAGTTGTAGCAAACTGCCTGGGACAGGTGTCCCAGGCTTTTATTTTGTAGTACCAAACCGGCCCGCGATGAAGCTTCTGCCTCATTGATCGAAGAGCTGGAATTTAAACACTCACCGAAAGGATTTATCATGCGTCACGGTCACGGCCTCCGTAAACTGAATCGTACCTCGTCCCACCGTCTGGCAATGCTGCGCAACATGACAGTATCGCTGCTGCGTCACGAAGCGATCAAAACCACCCTGCCAAAAGCAAAAGAACTGCGCCGCGTTGTCGAGCCAATTCTGACCCTGGGCAAAACCGACTCCCTGGCAAACAAGCGTCTGGCCTTCAACCGCCTGCGCGACCGTGAAATGGTCGTCAAACTGTTCGCTGAACTGGGCCCACGTTTCGCCAACCGTAACGGTGGTTATGTGCGTATCCTGAAAATGGGTTTCCGCGTCGGCGATAATGCTCCTATGGCGTTCGTTGAACTGATGGATCGTCCAGATACGACCGAAGCAGTTGAAGTTGCTGGCGAGTAATCCCAGTAATTGCATCTGAGAAAGCCAGGCCTAGCCTGGCTTTTTTGTTTTCTGCTGCAGCTATCCTTTCAGCGGTGTACTATTCTTCTTTCGCGCCGGCCCGGCACAAGCGCTGCCTGCTCCGCGCGTCCTCTGTCGAATGGTCGAAAAGGTAGTTCATGTCCCGTTTCCCCTCCAGCGCCTCCGCGCGCGCCGCTCCATTACATCAACTGCTGATCTGGCTTGCCGCCTGTTTGCTGCTGGCCATGGCCGTCTTCGGCGCCAGTCATGCCCGCGCCGACGATGAGTTCCTCGATCCGGAACTGGCTTTCAAGTTTTCCGCCCGCATGCAGGATCCGTCCACCATCGCCGTCACCTACGTGATCGCCGACGGCTACTATATGTACCACGAGCGCTTCAAGTTCGAGGCCGTGGGCGCCAAGCTGGGCACGCCCGCGTATCCGGCTGGCAAGGTCAAGTTTGACGACACCTTCCAGAAGAACGTGGAAACCTTCCGCAAGACCCTGACCATCACCATTCCCGTTGCGGCGGCCGGGGCGTTCACCCTGAAGGCGACGGGCCAGGGCTGCTCCGACAAGGGCCTGTGCTATGCGCCGCAGGATGCGACAGCCCAGCTGGTGGGCGGGGGCGGCGGCCAGAGCGTGGCGCCCGGCGCCGGCCTGCCGTCGAAATTCGCCTTGCCCGCCGCGCCCGCAGTCGACACGGCGGCCGTCAACGGTCCGCAGGCGCAGGCGTCGCCCGGTGTGTCCGTGCTGAGCATTCCCCAGGCCGATATTATCAGCACGCCAGAGCCGGTAGCGGCGGCGCCCGTGGAGGCAAGCGCCGCGCCCGCGCAAAGCGAGATGGGCAAGATCGAGGCGGCCCTGAAGGGCGGCAAGCTGCTCGTCATCGTGCCCCTGTTCATGCTGCTGGGCCTGGGGCTGGCGTTTACGCCGTGCGTGCTGCCGATGGTGCCGATTTTGTCGTCGATCATCATCGGCGATGGCGCCAAGGTCAGCCGCTCACGCGGCTTGCTGCTGTCGCTGACCTACGCGCTGGGCATGGCCATCGTCTACACGGCGCTGGGCGTGGCGGCTGGCCTGGCGGGTGAAGGCCTGGCGGCGCAACTGCAAAACCCGTGGGTGCTGGGCTTCTTTGCCTTGCTGATGGCGGGCCTGGCCTTGTCGATGTTCGGTTTTTATGAGCTGCAAGTGCCGGCTTTCCTGCAAGGCAAGCTGACGAGCGTATCGAACCAGCAATCGTCGGGCCGCCTGGCGGGCGTGTTCGTCATGGGCGCCATTTCCGCGCTGATCGTGGGACCCTGCGTGGCCGCGCCGCTGGCCGGCGCCTTGCTGTACATCAGCCAGACGCGCGACGTCGTCATCGGCGGCAGCGCCCTGTTTGCCATGGCCGTGGGCATGAGCGTGCCGCTGCTGCTGGTGGGTGTGTCGGCCGGCACCTTGCTGCCGCGCGCCGGCGCGTGGATGGATGCCGTCAAACGCTTCTTTGGCGTGCTGCAGCTGGGCGTGGCCTGGTGGCTGGTCTCGCCCGTGCTGCCGGGTGCCGTGCAAATGCTGGGCTGGACGGTCTTGTTGGTCGGCTACGGCATGTATCTGTTGGTGGGCAAGAGCGGCGCGCGACACGCCTGGGTGGCCAAGGCCTTCGGCCTCGTGTTTGCCGTGCTGGGCGCGATGCAGCTGGTCGGCGTGGCCAGCGGTGGCCGCGATCCGCTGGCGCCGCTGGCACACCTCGGCGGTGGCCAGGTGCACGCACAACCGTTTACGCGGGTAAAGACCGTGGCGCAGCTCGATGCGGCACTGGCGCAGCTGGGTGGCAAGCCGGCCTTGCTGGACTTTTATGCGGACTGGTGCGTGTCGTGCATCGAGATGGAAAAGCTGACGTTCGTCGACCCCGCCGTGCGCGCGAAGATGGGGCAAGCCGTGCTGCTGCAGGTGGACGTGACGGCCAATGACGCGGACGACAAGGCCATGCTGAAACGTTTTCAGCTGTTCGGCCCGCCGGGCATCATCATGTTCAACCCGCAGGGGCAGGAAATCGCCCAGTCGCGCGTGATCGGCTTCCAGAACGCTGCCACCTTCCTGACTTCGTTGCGCAAGCTCGAGCAGTAGGAGGGGCAGGTCGGGTAGGTGGTAGGTCGGGTTAGCCCGTCAGGGCGTAACCCGACGCCACCGCATACATCAACCATGTTGTCGGATGACGCGGCGTTGCCGCTAATCCGACCTACGATTTACCCTGCTTTCGGATGCTGCTGCATGCCATGATGACCACCGCGATGGCCACCATGCTTGCCGCCAGGCACGCTGTCATCAAACACTTTCTTTTGCTCCGGCGTCAGCACGGCATAAAAGGTTTTCAACGAGGCCAGGCGGCTTTCCTGGTCTGCGATGCGTTCCTTCGACATGGCGATCCATTGTTCCATGCGCTCCGGCGCCGACAGCTTGGCCATCGCTTCGTGCCTGGCTTTCCAGTCGCCCATCGGCTTTTTCGGCGCATTGGCGGCCGTGAAGGTGGCCCAGGCCGGTTCCTGCGCGGCCGTCAGCTTCAGCTTGTCATGCAGGCGGGCCTGGTACTTGGCCATGCGTTCGGCCGGGTTGCCGTCGCGGTGCTGGCCGCGCTGGCCTTCATGTTGCATCTTGGTGCTGGCCGCAGGCGCGCTGGCGGCCGCTTCCTGGGCGTGGACGGTCAGCGATGCCGCACCCATGCCGAGTACGCTCATGGCGATGATCAAATTCTTGCGCAAGGTTGTCATTGAGGCGTTCATCTGGATTCCTTTGTAAAAGTGAGGGATGTACATGTTGCTGCACATGAATCCATGTTGGACGCCCCATGTTTCCCCGAAGTGTCCGCTGCCAGACAGTTTGTATCTATATGTTTCTTCGGGTCTTCTATATACAAGACGATACAAATGCGTTGTGCAAGGGCGGGGGAAGTGGGGATAATTCGTACCATGGAACCCACTTCTACAATTCTCATCGTCGACGACGACCGCGATATCCGCAGCTTGCTGGCGGACTACCTGGAAACGAACGCCTACCGCACCCTGGGCGCGGCGGATGGTACGGCCATGTGGAAAATCCTCGATGAAACGCGGCCCGATTTGATCGTGCTCGACTTGAACCTGCCCGGAGACGACGGCCTGACCCTGTGCCGCAAGCTGCGCGCCCAATCGACGGTGCCGGTGATCATGTTGACGGCGCGCAATGAGCCGCTGGACCGTATCCTGGGCCTGGAGATGGGCGCCGACGATTATTTGCCGAAACCGTTCGAGCCGCGCGAATTGCTGGCGCGCATACGCAGTGTCTTGCGCCGCAGCCATGCCATGCCGTCGAACGTCCCGTCGGACAAGGCGCAGCAAATCCGCTTTTCCGGCTGGACCCTCGACTTGACGGCGCGCCACCTGCTCAATCCCAGCGGCCTGGTGATCATGCTGTCGGGCGCGGAATTTCGCTTGCTGCGCGTCTTCCTCGAGCACCCGAACCGCGTGCTCAACCGCGACCAGTTGCTGAACCTGACGCAGGGCCGCGACGCCGACCCGTTCGACCGCTCGATCGATATCCAGATCAGCCGCCTGCGGCAAAAGCTCGGTGAAGATGCCCGCTTGCCGCAAATCATCAAGACCGTGCGCAACGGCGGCTACGTGCTGGCCGGCCAGGTCAATGTGGAGCCGCACGCGTGAAGGCCTTTCTGGGATCGATGACGGGCCGTGTCTTCATGTTTTTGCTGATCGGCATCGTCGCTTCGGCCGCGCTGACGCAGTGGCTGGCCGTGGGCGAACGCCAGCGCGCCATCGAGCAATACCGCGACTACCACGCCGTCGAGCGGGCCGAGCAGCTGGTGATGGCGGCCGACGTGGTGCCGCTGGCCTCGCGCGCCGCGTACCTGAAGGTGGCCAACAAGGGCAGCGTACGCCTGGAATTGCGTCCCGACGTCGAGCATGTGCCGGGCAAGCCGACGGAATTTTCCTCCGCCCTGCAAGCCAAATTGGGCGAAGGCTTCAAGGTCAGCGCGCTGGCCGAACGCCCGGAAGCCTGTGTCAAGCCGCGCCAGTCGCCGGGCATGTTTTCCGCCAAGCCATGGGGCGGTACCTGCGAAAACCTCGACGTGCGCATGCAGGATGGCCACGTGTTGCGCCTGATGGTCTTGCCGCCGCGCCAGCAGCCGCCGTTCAATGAACATAACGACTGGATGACCCTGCTGCCTTTCCTGATCAGCATCGCCATCCTCGCCTACCTGGTCACGCGCATGACCATGCGCCCGCTCAAGCAACTGGCGCAGGCGGCAAAAGACCTCGGTAACGACATCAACCATCCGCCGCTGACCCTGTCGGGCGCCAGCGAGATCCGCCAGGCCAGCGCCGCTTTCAATGCCATGCAGGCGCGTATCCGTCAGCATATTTCCCAGCGTACACAGATGCTCGCTGCCATCACGCACGACTTGCAGACGCCGCTGACGCGCTTGCGCCTGCGCCTGGAAAAAGTGGCCGATACGGAATTGTATGACCGCCTGGTGGGCGACCTGTCGGCCATGCAGAGCATGGTCAAGGAGGGGCTGGACCTGGCCCGTTCGATGGATAGCACGGAAGCGATGCAGGCGCTCGATCTCGATTCGCTGTTGGATAGCGTCTGCTCCGACGCGGCCGATGCGGGCCAGAATGTGACCCTGGCCGGGCAGGCCGGCATGGCCTTGATGGCGCGCCCGATCGCCATGCGGCGCTGCCTGGTGAACCTGATCGACAATGCCGTCAAATATGGCCAGTACGCGCAGGTGACCGTCGAGCGCATCGCCGGCGCGGCGCGCATCCGCATCCGCGATGGCGGGCCGGGGATTGCGCCAGATCAGCTGGCCAAGGTGTTCGAACCGTTTTACCGCATCGAGACCTCGCGTTCGCGCGAATCGGGCGGTACGGGCCTGGGCCTGACCATCGCGCGCAATATCGCCGAGCAGCACGGCGCCACGGTTTTGCTGGCCAATCACGTCGACGGTGGACTGGAAGTCACCCTCATCGTGCCAGAGTATTACGCAGGAAAGTGAGCATTTCCGTGCGACAATATTGTGCTTTAGGCTCCCTGGCACCTACATTCAACCTGCAGCCCCGCGCTGCGACAGCATGACAGAACAATGAAAAAGACTAGTCTGGCAATCCTCGTGGGTGCGGCCCTGTGTATCGGTGGCGGCATCTGGTATTTCAATCATCAGCCGGGCAAAACGGCCGCTGGACAGGATGGCAAAGGGGGCAAGGGCGGACAGGCGCCGACGACGGTGAGCGTGGTCGCGCCGGTGCGCCAGGATGTGCCGATGCTGCTGCAAGCCAATGGCAGCGTGACGCCGATCAGCAGCGTCGACTTGCATCCGCAGACGACCAGCACGATTACCAAGGTGCACATCCGCGAAGGCCAGTTCGTCAAGCAGGGCGAGCTGATGTTTACGCTGGACGCGCGCAGCGAGCATGCGAACGTCGACAAGGCGCAGGCGCAGGTCTTGCGCGACCGCGCCTCGGTAGCCGATCTCGAACGCCAGCTCAAGCGCAACCAGGATTTGTTGAGCAAGAATTTCATCGCCCAGGGCGCCGTGGACACGCTGCAAAGCCAGCTCGACGCGGCACGCGCCTTGCTGGCCGCCGACCAGGCCGCCTTGCGCGCCGCCCAGGTCGACTCCAGCTACACCGTCCTGCGCGCGCCGCAGGCGGGCCGGGTGGGCGCCATCAATGTCTACGCGGGCAGCCTCGTGCAGCCGACCACGTCGCTCACCAGCATCACCCAGCTCGACCCGATCGACGTGGTCTTCACCTTGCCGGAAAGCAGCCTGTCGGGCTTGCTGGCGGCGCAAAAGGCGGGTGAGGTACCCGTCACGGCCCTGTTGTCGGACGCGGGCGGCAAGCAGCTCGATGGCAAACTGAACTTTATCGACAATGCCGTCGACCCCGCTACGGGCGTCATCAAGGTCAAGGCGCGCTTCAACAATGGCGGCACCGACCTGTGGCCTGGCCAGTACGTGAATACGCAGCTGACCGTGCGCACGCTCAAGGATGCGCTGGTGATCCCGCAAAACGCCATCATCACGAGTACCGCCGGCACCTTCGTGTACTCGATGGAGGCGGACAACACGGCCAAGATGCGCAAGATTACCCGCGTGTATGCATTCGGACCGAGCGCCGTCGTCACCGGCCTGGCGGGCGATGAAAAAGTCATCGTCGACGGCAAGCAGAACTTGCGCCCGGGTAGCAAGGTGCGCCTGGCGGAAAAACACAAGGCTGCCGACGGCGCCGCTGCAGCGCAGGGCAAGCCAGCATGAACCTGTCCGAATTGAGCATCCGCCGCCCCGTCATGGTGGTGTTGCTGTCCCTCTCCATCATCCTGGCCGGCGTGCTGGCCTATCTGCAAATTCCCGTGGCGGCCTTGCCGAGCTACAACACGCCCGTCATCAACGTCAGCGCCGACCTGGCCGGCGCCAGCCCGGAAACCATGGCCTCGTCGGTGGCCTTGCCGCTGGAAAAACAGTTTTCCACCATTTCCGGCCTGAGCCTGATCACGTCCACGAGCACGCTGGGCAATACCTCGCTGACCCTGGAGTTTGACGCCAGCATCAATGTCAACGAGGCGGCCGTCGACGTGCAGGCGGCCCTGCTGCGCGCACAGCGCCAGTTGCCGACGGAAATGACGGACTTGCCGTCTTACCGCAAGGTCAATCCGGCCGATGCGCCGGTGCTGTTCATCCAGATGACGTCGCCATCGCTGAACTTGTCGGACCTTAACGATTACGCGGAAAACCTGATCGCGCCCAGCCTGTCGACCCTGCCTGGCGTCGCCCAGGTCATCGTCAATGGCCAGAAACGCTTCGCCGTGCGCGTGCGCGCCCGTGCCGACCTGATGAATGCGCGCAACCTGACGATGGACGAGCTGGCTGTTGCCTTGCGCACCTCGAACACGAATTCCCCGCTGGGCATCCTTGACGGTCCGAGCCAGACCCTGACTATCCAGGGTAATCCGCAAATGATGAAAGCGGCTGATTTTGCCGAACTGATCATCGCCAGCCGCAACGGCCAGCCCGTGCGCCTGAAAGACGTGGCCGAGGTGGAAGACAGCTTTCAATCGATCAAGTCCGTCGGCAGTTTCAACGGCGAGCGCTCGATCAGCCTGATGGTGCAGCGCCAGCCGGACGCCAATACCGTGCAAGTGGTCGATGGCGTGCGCCGTCTGCTGCCGGGCTTCAAGGAGCAATTGCCGCAGTCGATACAAATCAGCCTGGTCAACGACCGTTCGCTGTCGATCCGCGAAGCCATCCACGACGTGAATCTGACCCTGGCGCTGACGGTGGTGCTGGTGGTGCTGGTGATCTTTTTGTTCCTGCACCGCGCGGCCGCGACCTTCATTCCGGCCGTCACCATGCCGATCTCGCTGCTCGGTGCGCTGGCCCTGCTGTACTGGCTCGGCTACAGCCTCGACAACGTGTCCCTGCTGGGCATTACCTTGGCCGTGGGTCTCGTCGTCGACGATGCCATCGTGGTGCTGGAAAACATCGTGCGCCATATCGAGATGGGCAAGAAACCGATACGCGCGGCCCTGGAAGGGGCGAAAGAGATGGGCTTTACCATCATCTCGATTTCCGTCTCGCTGGTGGCCGTGTTCATCCCCATTTTCTTCATGCCGGGCGTGATCGGCTTGCTGTTCCACGAGTTCGCCGTCGTCGTCTCGCTGGCCGTGCTGGTGTCCGCCGTCGTGTCGCTGACCCTGGTGCCGATGCTGGCCAGCCGCTTCCTGCCGGCCGACTCGCGCGAGCACAATGGCAGCGACCCCAGTCATGGCGAGAAAACCTTTATCGGCCGCCATTTCGAAGCCGGCTTTACGAAATTGCGCAACGGCTATGTGCATCTGCTCGACAAGGCCCTGGCGCACCGCAATGTGGTGCTGTTCGTTGCCGTGTGCACCTTTGCGCTGACGGTGCTGCTGTACGCGACCATTCCCAAAGGTTTCTTCCCCGAAGAAGACTTGGGCCAGATCCAGGTGAATACGGAAGCGTCGGAAGATATTTCGTCCGCGGCATTGCAGGACTTGCAAGCTCGCGTGGCGGCCGTGCTCAAGGCGGACCCAAGCGTGCAGGATGTGACGTCGTTCGTCGGCGGCGGCAACACGGGCCGCATGTTCATGGTCTTGAAACCGCGCAGCGAGCGCCCGAAAATGCCCGTGGTGCTGGAAAACCTGCGCCGCGCGGCGGGCACCGTGCCCGGCATGGCCGTGTATTTCCGGCCCGTGCAAAACTTGCAGCTGGGCGGGCGCCAGAGCAAGAGCCGCTACCAGTACACCTTGCAAAGCGTCAGTCCCGACGCCCTGAATGACTGGGCGGAAAAGTTCATTGCAGGCATGCGCACCGATCCCGCCTTCCGCGACGTCACCAGCGATTCGCAGATCAAGGGCTTGCAGGCATCGCTCCGGATCGACCGCGACAAGGCCAACCTGCTGGGCGTGCAAATGTCCGATATCCGCACGGCACTGTACAGCGCCTTTGGCGAGCGGCAAGTGTCGACCATCTATTCGTCGGCGGCCAGCTATTACGTGATCCTGGAAGCGGCCACGGCGGACCGCCAGTATGACGATGCGCTCACGCGCGTGTCCGTGCGCAGCAAGTCGGGCGAACTGGTGAAATTGTCGAGCATTGCCTACGTGGAACGCACGATCGGCCCCACCTCCGTCAACCACCAGGGGCAGTTGCAGGCCGTCACCATCGCCTTCAATCTGGCGCCGGACGTGCCGCTGGGGATCGCCACGGGCAGGATCGACGCAATGGCCAAGGACATGAGCTTGCCGGCCTCCATCATCACGCGCTACGGCGGCGACGCGGCCGTGTTCCAGAGCTCGCAGTCGAGTCAGATCATCCTCATCATTGCCGCGCTGGGCGTGATCTATGTGCTGCTCGGCGTGCTGTATGAAAGCTATATCCACCCGCTCACCATCCTGGCCGGCTTGCCGTCGGCGGCCGTGGGCGCGCTGTTGACCTTGCGCCTGTTTGGCATGGACCTGACCATGATCGCCATCATCGGCATTTTGATGCTGATCGGTATCGTCAAGAAAAACGCCATCATGATGATCGACTTCGCCCTGCATGCGCAGCGCAACGAGGGGCTGGCGCCGGCAGAGGCCATCCGCCAGGCCTGCATCCTGCGTTTTCGTCCCATCATGATGACGACGGCGGCGGCCCTGATGGGCGCCTTGCCGATCGCTCTGGGCCTGGGCGCCGGCGCCGAGCTGCGCCAGCCGCTGGGGCTGGCCGTGGTCGGTGGCTTGTTGTTTTCACAAGTGATTACCCTGTTCATCACCCCCGTCATCTATTTATTTCTGGACAAGTACAGCGGCACGGGGCCGATGACGGACGAGCAACTGGTGGCGCTCGACAACAAGGCTTGAGCGCATGCGTGACTGATGACCCGTGACCGGCGCCCCATTTCTGCGTGAATGGGGCGCCGGTTTTGTATGGGCAGTGATACATACGGTAACAACCGTCAAGGGATGGCTCGGGTACTCTGGTCAGCGCTGCAAGGAATGTCGCTATCCTGTACGCTTCGGGTTGGAAAGGCCGAGGAAGTGTTCCCAAAAGCAAGGGACTCTGGCACTATGGCTGCCCTGTAATGTTATTTCTTCGCTACACAGAAAGCACGATTCATTTTGCATGACACGACCCATTTGTTGGCTGCCGATTCCGATGTTTGCCCCACCTGCGGGCAAGTGATCCAGCCACCTCCGGCCTACGGGTCCAAGACCAGCACCGCGCGCAAGGTTGCGCTCGGCGTGTCGGTCTTGCTGCACGTGCTGCTGGCGGCCTATGTTCTGTTGCGCAGCGACACCATCGAAAAGATTCCGCCGCCGAAGAAGGAAAGCGCGATGGTCTACATCGCGCCGCTGAAGGACAAGCCGCAACCGAAGCCGCAGCCCAAGCCCACACCCAAGCCGAAGGACACGAAAGTGGCCAAGGTGAAACCGCCGCCGGCCCCGAGCAAGCGCGTGGTCACAAAAGACGTGCCGCGCGATAAACCGAAACTGGAAACCTACACGCCGCCGCTGGTGTCGAAAGTGCCGTTGCCGCCGCCGCCCGCTGAAGACATGAGTTCGATGATCGAGCAGCGCCGCAAGCAGCGCGAGGCGCAGAACCCCGCGCCGCCGGCCGAAGAAAGCGAAAACGACCGTGCCATGCGTGTTGCCAAGGCGAATATCGCCGGCGCGCAGGGACGCAATTCCGGCAGCGACCGTGAGGATTCGGGCGGCGTGTTTTCCATCGTCAACCAGACCTCGTTCAGTGCCGAAGTCAAGTTCAAGGGCTGGAACGGCAACTTCAAGCGCAACTGGCTGAAGCAGGAAAAAGTGGAATTGGGCAATGAGCCCGATATCGAAACGGCCATCATCAAGAAGATGATCCAGCTGATCCGTGCCGAAAAGCCCGGCGATTTCGTCTGGGAATCGCGGCGCCTGGGGCGTAACGTCAACCTCAGCGCCCGCATGGAAGACACGGCCGAGTTGACTGCCTTCCTGCGCCAGGAATTCTTTTCCGAGAAGCGGCCAGGACCGGGACGGCGCTAGGCGCGCGGCGCCCGCGCAAGAAAAAAGGCTGCACCGTGTGAACGGGCAGCCTTTTTTTACGCAGCGTTGATGTCGATCAAGCCGGCTTGTCGGATTCCGGCTCGACGTCGTCTTCCATGTCGATCAGGTCGACCATCTGGGCCGCGCCGTCTTCGCTGATGCCGGCCAGTTCCATGATCTTGTCGTTGGCTTCGTCGATGCCGACTCTTTTCAGGGCCGAGAACAGTTGCACGGTGAACGGGAAGCCGACGCCGTCTTCGTCCACATAGCTGTCGAGCTTGGCTTTCGCCTGGCGCAAGGCATTCACGGATTCATTGCGGTTCAGCTTATCGACTTTCGTCAGGATGCAGTGAATCGGTTTACCCGTCGGGGCGAACCATTCCAGCATCTGGATGTCCAGGTCGGTGAACGGGCGGCGCGAATCCATGATCAGGATCAAACCGGCCAATTGTTCGCGGCGCTGCACGTAGTCGCCCAGCAGGCGCTGCCAGTGCAATTTCGCCGAGCCCGATACTTCCGCGTAGCCGTAGCCCGGCAAGTCGACCAGCAGGCATTCGATCTCTTCGACGATGGTGGCATCCTTGCGGTGCTGCGCCACGTGGGCGCCGCCGATGGAGAAGTAGTTGATGTGCTGGGTACGGCCAGGTGTCTTGGAGGCGAACGCCAAACCTTTCTGATTACACAAGATGTTGATGGCGGTCGATTTACCGGCATTGGAGCGGCCGGCAAAGGCGATTTCCGGCACCGTGGTATCGGGCAGGTCACGCAATTGGTTGACGGTCGTAAAGAAGCGGGCTTGCCAGAGTTTTGACATGGGAGTAGTAAAGCAACAAAAGGGAGCGATAAGGGAGCGATAACGCCAAGAAGCTATTGTACAATAAGGGGTTGTTTATTGTTGCCGGCGTAGCAGCGATGCGGCTTGCGGCCCTGAAAATAAAGCAAAAATCCACAGGGCGCGGCAATGTCCACCACTAATTTCTCACTGTCTCAGGGTGCCTGAATGAATCGTGCGTTTTCACCGTTGTTCAAATCCATGCTGCTCGCTTTGCTGGCTGTATCGGCAACTGCCTCCGCGGTCGAAGCACCAAAACCGGCCGTCAAGGCCGACGCTGCCAAGGGCGCTACCCTGTACGCCGATGGCGATGCGGCGCGCGGCCTGCCCGCCTGCGTGTCCTGTCATGGTGCGGCCGGCAATTCGACCATCACGGTCAATCCGAAGCTGGCCGGCCAGCACGAAAGCTATATCTACAAGCAACTGGTCGACTTCACCACGCCGGAACGCAACCAGCCCGTCATGACGACGTACGCGAAGATGCTCAGCGACGCCGACAAGAAGAATATCGCCGCCTACCTGGGCGCGCAGCTGTCCAAGCCGGGTGCCGCGAAAAACAAGGATACGATTGATTTGGGCAAGAAAATCTACCGTGGTGGCATTGCTTCCAAGCAAGTTGCCGCCTGCGCCAGCTGTCATGGCGCGACGGGCAATGGCATTCCCGTCCAGTATCCGCGCATCGCCGGCCAGCACCAGGATTACACGGTGGCCCAGCTGACGATGTTCCGCAGCACCAAGGCCGATGCCCGCAAGAACAGCGCGCAAATGCACACCATCGCCGCCCGCATGTCGGATGACGAAATCGCCGCCGTGGCCGACTATATCGCCGGCCTGAAGTAAGTTTTCATAGTGGCAAGAGATTGCCAGGCGCAGCAGCGCGCGTGAACAAGGGCGGCCGTTTCCACAGGCTGCCCTTTTTCATGGCAGGGGCCAAACAGGAGTATGCTGCCGCCTTGCGCGGAGAAACACTCTGCTCCATGCCTACATTTCCTTGAAGATTGCATATCCCGTATGAGTATCCACGTATGAGCACTGGCACGACCGGAATCGAGTTAAAGACCCAACGCCGCAGCCTGGCTGAATTCGTCGAGCTGGTCTCGTCGATGCGCTTTGCCATCAGTTTGCTGACCCTGATCGCCATCGCCTCCATCATCGGCACCGTGCTCAAGCAAAACGAGCCCATGCCCAATTATGTGAACCAGTTTGGTCCGTTCTGGTTCGCCGTCTTCGACAAGCTGAGCCTGTATTCCGTGTATTCGGCCTGGTGGTTCCTCGTCATCATGGGTTTTCTGGTCGCCTCGACCTCGCTGTGCATCGTGCGCAATGCGCCGAAGATGCTCAAGGACATGCGCAGCTGGCGCGAAACCGTGCGCGAGCAATCGCTGCGCAATTTCCACCACAAGCTGGAATGGCAGGCGCCGCTGCCGCGCGCCGTGCTGGCGCAGCAGATGGTCATGCGCCTGAAAGACGCCGGCTACGGGGCCAAGGTGGTTGAGAAGGACAACGCCACCCTGGTGGCGGCCAAGCGGGGCGCGGCGAATAAATGGGGCTATATCTTTGCCCATGGCGCCATCGTCATCATCTGCGTGGGCGGCTTGCTCGATTCGGAAATGCCGATACGCGTACAGCAATGGTTCTTTGGCAAGACGCCGTTTTCCGGCAGCGGCGTGATCGCCGACATTCCCGCCCAGCACCGCTTGAGCCTGTCGAACCCTACTTTCCGCGGCAACACCATGATCCCGGAAGGCTCGTCGAGCAACACGGCCATCATTCCGCAGGCCGATGGCGTGCTGATCCAGGATCTGCCCATCACCATCCTGCTGAAGAAATTCCACATCGATTTCTACAGCACGGGCATGCCCAAGCTGTTCGCCAGCGATGTCGTCATCACCGACCATGCAACGGGAGAAAGTTTTCCTGCAACCATCAAGGTCAACCAGCCGCTGCTGTACAAGGGCCTGGCCCTGTACCAGTCCAGCTTTGAGGATGGCGGCAGCAAGCTCAAGTTGACGGGTTTTCCCATGACGGGCAAGACGACGAAACGCTTCGATATCGGCGGCGAAGTGGGCGGCAGCACGCCGCTCGAGCGCAGTGACGGCAATTCCTACACGGTGGAATGGTCGGGTTTCCGTCCGTTTAACGTGGAAAACCTCAGCGCGGGCCAGGACGTGCGCGCCGTCAACAAGGCGGAAAGTTTCAATGATAAATTCGCCGTCGGCCTCGATAAGCGCCTCGGGTCGGCCGCGAAAAACGCCAACAACAAGGATCTCAAGAACGTGGGGCCGTCGGTGCAATACAAATTGCGCGACAAGACGGGACAGGCGCGCGAGTACCAGAACTATATGCAGCCCGTCACGGTCGATGGCACGACGGTGTTCCTGGCCGGCATGCGCGTCAACCCCAGCGACCCGTTCAGCTATCTGCGCATTCCCGCCGATGACAATGTCAGCGTGAACGAGTGGATGCGCTTGCGTGCCGCGCTGCAAGATCCCGCGCTGCGCCAGCAGGCCGCCGCGCGCTATGCGGCGCGCGCCATGCCGCAGGCGAACGCGGAAGCCTTGCGCGGCCAGTTGCAGGAATCGGCGGCGAAAAGCCTGGGCATTTTTGCCGGCAACGGTCAAGAGGGCGGTTTCCTCGCCATTTCTCGTTTCCTGGAGAAAATCCCTGCCGCCGAGCAAGAAAAAGCGGCCGATATCTTCATGAAAATCCTCAACGGCAGCCTGTGGGACTTGTGGCAGGCCGCGCGCGCCCAGGATGGCTTGAAAGCCGTCGAGGCCGATGACAAGCATGGCCGCTTCCTGCAGCTGGCCACGAATGCGCTGTCCGACAGCTTCTTCTATGGCGCGCCCGTGTACCTGCAGCTTGACGACTTTACGGAAATCAAGGCGTCCGTGCTGCAGGTGACGCGTTCGCCGGGCAAGAGCGTGGTCTACCTCGGTTGCCTGTTCCTCGTGATCGGCGTATTTTCCATGTTTTATATCCGCGAGCGCCGCCTGTGGGTGTGGATCAAGGATGGCGAGGGCGGCAGCGAGGCCCTGATGGCCATGAGCACGCAGCGCAAGACGCTGGATTTTGAAAAAGAATTTGAGAACTTGAAGGCAAAGCTGCCGCAATCGGCGTAAGCTGCGCTGAGTTGGATTGGCTGAGTTTCGGGACGCTTGCGCGTCGCCGGGAATGGAGAAAATGATGGAATTGGCAAACAAGCAAATATATACGCAGGAAGCAGGATTTTTCAAGCGCCTGAGCCTGATCGATTGGCTGTACGGCGCCGGCTTGCTGGCGGCCTCACTGTTCGGCCTGATGCGCTTTGGCGCCTTCATGGATATCTATGAAAAGGCCATCCTGCTGGCCGCGGCGCCCACGTTCGCGTGGCTGGGCTGGTACTGGAAGCCCGTGCGCTGGCTGATCCCGCTGGCGGCCGTGCTGTCGTTGTTCGCCATCGAACTGTATAGCGGCCACCTGGAGATGGCGAACCAGAAATTCTTCCTGAAATACATCTTGTCGAGCCAATCGGCCATCTTGTGGATGGGCACCCTGTTCGTGCTGTCGACCCTGTTCTACTGGATCGGCCTGGTGGCGCGTTCGGAATTCGGTTCGTCCGTCGGCTCCCTGCTGTGCTGGGCCGGCGTGGTGCTGGGTCTGACGGGCATGCTGGTGCGCTGGTACGAGTCTTACCTGATCGGCGCCGACGTGGGCCACATTCCCGTGTCGAACCTGTATGAAGTGTTCATCCTGTTTTCCCTGATCACGGCCATGTTCTACCTGTATTACGAGCAGCATTATGCGACGCGCCAACTGGGCGCCTTCGTCATGCTGGTCATTTCGGCGGCCGTCGTGTTCCTGATGTGGTACACGGTCACGCGCGACGCGGCGGAAATCCAGCCGCTGGTGCCGGCCCTGCAAAGCTGGTGGATGAAGATCCACGTACCGGCCAACTTCATCGGCTACGGCACGTTTGCCCTGTCGGCCATGGTGGCGGCGGCCTACCTGCTCAAATCGAGCGGCTATCTGGTCGACCGGCTGCCGTCGCTGGAAGTGCTCGACGACGTCATGTACAAGGCCATTTCCGTCGGTTTCGCTTTCTTCACGGTAGCGACCATCCTGGGCGCCCTGTGGGCGGCTGAAGCGTGGGGCGGCTACTGGTCGTGGGACCCGAAGGAAACGTGGGCGCTGATCGTCTGGCTCAACTATGCAGCCTGGCTGCACATGCGATTGATGACGGGCTTGCGCGGCCGCGTCGCCTCGTGGTGGGCGCTGGTGGGCTTGCTGGTGACCACGTTTGCCTTCCTGGGCGTGAATATGTTCCTTTCAGGTTTGCACTCTTACGGCAAGCTGTAATTCATTTCTGCATGACAGAAGCGTCATGAACGGCCCGGAAAAACTGGTGTAAGGTATATCCAATCACCTTTTTCCGGAGCCGCCATGTTGATCAAGCGCAGTCCCAACGGCATTGAGTTGCCGTACTCTTCCGAAATCACGCCGCGCGCCGTGTTCGAATCGCGCCGCAGCTTCATCAAGCAAGTGGCGCTGGGCTCGATGTCCAGCGCGGCCTTGCTGGAAATGGCCAGCCGCGAAGCGTTCGCGCAAGGCACGAATCCCAAGCTGGCAGCCAAGCTCAATCCCGCCTATTCGGCGCTGGACAAGCAGACGGCCTATAAAGACGCCACCAGCTACAACAATTTCTACGAATTCGGCACGGACAAGAGCGACCCTGCGCAAAACGCGGGCACCCTGCGCACGCGGCCGTGGACGGTCAGCATCGAAGGCGAAGTGAAAAAGCCGATGACCCTGGACCTCGATGCGCTGCTCAAGCTGGCGCCGCTGGAAGAGCGCGTCTACCGGCTGCGCTGCGTGGAAGGCTGGTCGATGGTGATTCCGTGGGTCGGTTATTCCTTCTCGGAAATCATCAAGAAGGTCGAGCCGACGGGCAATGCCAAGTACGTGGAATTCATCACCCTGGCCGACAAGAAGCAGATGCCGGGCGTGGGCAGCCGCGTGCTGCAGTGGCCCTATACGGAAGGCTTGCGCATCGACGAAGCGAACCATCCGCTGGCGCTGCTGACCCTGGGCATGTACGGCGAAACCTTGCCGAACCAGAACGGCGCGCCCGTGCGCATGGTCTTGCCGTGGAAATATGGCTTTAAATCGGCCAAATCCATCGTCAAGATCCGTTTCGTCAAGGAACAGCCGCGCACGTCCTGGAACCTGTCGGCGCCGTCCGAATACGGTTTTTATTCGAACGTGAACCCGAACGTCGATCATCCGCGCTGGTCGCAGGCGTCCGAACGGCGCATCGGCGAAGACGGTTTTCTTGCGCGCAAGCGCAAGACCCTGATGTTCAACGGCTACAACGATGTTGCTTCCTTGTACGCGGGCATGGATCTGAAAAAGTTCTTTTAAGGAAAGACCATGGCCCTCAATCCCTCGACCAGGCAGTTGTCGCTGCTGAAAAGCCTGATCTTTTTGCTGGCGCTGCTGCCGTTCGTGCGCATGGTCTGGCTGACATACACGGGGCAACTGGTGGAGCCGCTGGAATTCATCACGCGCGGCACGGGCGACTGGACCCTGTATTTCCTGTGCATCAGCCTGGCGGTGACGCCCTTGCGGCGCTTCACCCAATGGAATTGGCTGATCAAGCTGCGGCGCATGCTGGGCCTGTTTGCGTTTTTCTACGCGGCGCTGCACTTCACCACGTTTTTATGGTTCGATCACTTTTTCGATCTGCAGGAAATGTGGAAGGATGTGCTCAAGCGGCCGTTCATCACGGTGGGTTTTATTGCCTTTGTGTTACTGATTCCGCTGGCCGTGACGAGCACGAACGGCATGGTCAAGCGCCTGGGCGGCAAGCGCTGGCAGTGGCTGCACCGGTTGATCTATGTGATCGCGCCGCTCGGCATCCTGCACTTCTGGTGGATGAAGGCGGGCAAGCACAATTTCGCGCAACCGATCCTGTTCGGCAGCATCGTCGCGCTACTGCTATTAATCCGCGTGGTTTTCGCCTGGAGCAAGCGCGCCAAGAACGCCAGGGCGGCGCATGCCGCCGCCCCGGTGCGCTCCGTTTAGGTCGCCGGCACGATCACGGGCGGCGGCGGCACGGGGGCCGGTTCGACGGGGCCTTTGGCCGGTGCGCCCTTGGCCGCTGGCGGCTTGGGCAGATACAGGGGACCGGGCTGGCCGCAGCCGGCCAGGACGCTAGAAACCACAATGGCGATGCCGATATAAAACGCTGAGGATGACTTCACGATTAGAATCACGGTTTGATTAAGATCTTTGGAGTGTAGCATGAGCGAATCGGAATTCCTGGCCCTGGCCGAAGCCACCCTGACCCAGATCGAGGCGGCGCTGGACCGGCTGAACGATGAAGATGTGCTCGACGTCGAATGCAGCCGCAGCGGCAATGTGCTGGAAATCGAATTCATCGACAACGGCACGAAAATCATCGTCAACAGCCAGGCTCCCATGCGCGAAATGTGGGTGGCCGCCCGTTCCGGCGGTTTCCACTACAAGCGCGTGGGCGACGAGTGGATCAACACGCGCGACGGCTCGGAACTGTTTGCGGCCTTGTCCGGCATGGCCAGCGAGCAGGCGGGCGCACCGGTGGTATTGAAGTAATTGTTTTAGCCGCGCGCAATAAAAAAGGGCAGCCTGCATGGGCTGCCCTTTTTTATTGCGTATGACCCGTCCTGGAATAAGTTGACACTTTTTCGTTACAGAGAAGGAGTGTCCGATGGAACAAGGGTTTCGACGCAGT
>NZ_JBXAHC010000027.1:0-34925 GCF_058794735.1 Janthinobacterium sp. GW823-FHT06H09
TTGCGCGGCTGGCTGCGCATCTTTCACGGCGTGGCGACGCGCTACCTGCCGAATTACCTGGGGTGGCGCTGGATACTCGACGCCGGGCGCATCCGCTCCCCAGAAACATTATTGAAGGCAACATTGGGCGAGTTCCCACATTTGACGGTGACATAGCCAATCCGTAAGATGCTGCTGTCGCCATCTACTTCCGGAGTTTCCTTGATAAAAACCGCCGCCCGGCTGATCAGCTATGCCCTGCTGGGCAAATCCGGCAAGCAGCCCCTCGATATCGCCAAGGTGCGCAAGGTACTGATTTTGCGCAACGACAAGATCGGCGACATGATCGTCACCTCGGCCCTGCTGCGCGAGCTGAAGAAAAACTATCCGCATTGGCAGATCGACGTGGCCGCCAGCAGCGCCAACCGCGATGTCATCGCCGACAACCCGCATGTGAACGAAATCCTGATCTGGGACAAGCAGCCGCTGCTGCGCGACTTGCGCAGCACCATCGCCGAGCTGCGCCGGCGCCGCTACGACGTCATCTTCAATCCCTACAACCGCTTTTCGATTCCCTTGCTGCTGCGTATCAAATGGCTGGGTGCGCGCTATCTGACGGGCTTTGCCATTCCCAAGTACGGCACCTCGACGGCGAAGCTGGGCATGTTCGACCATACCGTGTCCTGCGACCGCAGCCGCCACATCCTGCACAGCTTTTTCGCCACCTTCGAACAATTTGGCTTGCGCGACATCGATATGCGCTATGAACTGTTCGGCGTGGATGCGCACGCGGCCCGGGTCGACGCCGCCTGCGACACCTTGCTGCGTACACATGAAGGCTTGTTCTGCCTCAATTTCCAGGGCAGCAATGCGCAGCGCACGGTCAGCGTGGCCGACGCCCAGCGCTGCTGCGCAGCCCTGGCGGCACGCTATCCGCGCCATGCGCTGCTGGTAATCGCCGCGCCGGGCACCGAGGCGCGCGCCGCCGAAATCGTGCGCGGCGCCGGCCATGCCAACGTGATGAGCGCGCCACCCACGGGCCACATCCTGGAGCTGGCGGCCCTGATCCGCCGCTGCGAACTGGTGCTGTCGCCCGACACGTCGGTGATCCACATCGCCTCGGCATACGACAAGAAAATCGTCGGCTACTACATCCGCACCGACAACTACCGCTGGTTCTATCCGGCCAGCCGCCATTACCGCGTCATTCTGGCGCCGGGCCTGACACTGGCCTCGGTCAGCGCCGCCGAGACGCTGGCCGCCGTGGAAGAGCTGATGGAAGGCGCCGGACAGGCGCAGGAAACGCTTCAGGCCGCCGGCTGAGACGCCAGCAGGCGGTCCATCTGCCCCGCCGGCAGCGCGCGCGAAAAAAAGTACCCTTGCGCATAGTCGCAGCCGGCGGCGCGCAGCAGGTCGCGCTGCGACGCCGTCTCCACGCCTTCGGCCACGACTTTCAGCCCCAGCCGCTGCGCCAGCGCGATGATCGCCTCGCACAGGCCCTGCCCGTCGCCATCGCGCCCCAGCTCGCCAACCAGGGAACGGCCGATCTTGAGAAAATCGATGTCGGCCTTCTTGATGCACGCAAGCGACACCTGGCCGCTGCCGAAATCATCGAGCGCCAGGGCCAGGCCCATGGCGCGGAACTGGCGCAGGCGGTCGACCACCTGGCGCCCCTCGTCGAGCAGCACCGCTTCCCTCGTCTCGATGACGATGGCACCCGGCGCCAGCCCCTGGCGCGCCAGATGCCCGCCCCAGTCCTGGTACAGCGCGGCGTCGCAGCGAAATTCCATGGCCGACTTGTTGATGCTGATCTGGAACGGAGCGCCATGCTCGTCCTGCCACTTGCGCGCCTGGCGCACAACCTGGCGAAACACCCACTCGCCGATATCGATGATCAGACCGTTCGCCTCGGCAAAGGCGATGAAATCGGCAGGCACCAGCAAGCCGCGCAGCGGATGTCGCCAGCGCAACAGCGCCTCGGCCCGCTCGATGGCGCCATCGCGCAGGCGGACGATGGGCTGGTAATGCACTTCGAACTGGTCCTGCGCCAGCGCCAGGCGCATCTCGCGCACCGTGCTGCGGCGTAATTCGGCCGCCTGCTGCAAGGCCGGCGTGAAATAGCTGTAGCCGTTGCGCCCCGCACTCTTGGCCGCATACATGGCCTGGTCCGCATGCCGCAGCAAGGTGTCCGGCGCCTCGGCGTCGGCCGGATACAGGGCCACGCCCACGCTGGCCGACACTTGCGCCGTGTCGCCGTCGAGCATGAACGGCAGGGCCAGCGCGGCCGTCAGCTCTTGCAGCACGCGCTCGATGCCGCCCAGCTGCCCCACGCCGGCCAGGATGACGGTGAATTCGTCGCCGCCCAGGCGTGCCACCGTATCGGTGGCGCGCACGCGCTCGCTGATGCGTTGCGCCGCCTGGCGCAGCAGCATGTCGCCCTTCTCGTGACCGAGGCGGTCATTCACCTGCTTGAAATGGTCGAGGTCGATGAACAGCAGGGCCAGGCAAGCGCCTTCGCGTTTGGCATGGGCCGCCTCGTGCTGCAAGCGGTCGAGAAACATGTGGCGGTTCGGCAAGCCTGTCAGCTGGTCGAAATTGGCTTGCCGCCAGATGCGCTCGGACGCCGCGCGCTGCGCCGTGATGTCGCTGACCAGCGCCAGCGCGCCCAGGTAGGTGCCGGCGGAGTCGAAGATGGGATTGGTAGCCAGGGTGGCCCACAGGGTGCTGCCGTCACGCCGCAGGAACTTGAATTCGTGGCGCTCGACGATGCCGTCCTGCCGCCGCGCAATGTTGCGCTCCAGGATGGCGCGCCCCTCCTCGTCCATGAAGGCGGCCAGCGGCTGGCCCAGCATATCCTCGATCTGGCAATCGAGCATCTGCGCCATCTTCGGATTGACAAAGCTCGTCAGCGCCTGCGCATCGATTTCCCAGATGCCCTCCTCGGCGCTGTGCACGATGCGCCGGAAACGCTCTTCGCTGCGTTCGAGCGCGGCCAGCTTGCCTTCGGCCTGCTCCAGCACCAGGCGCAGCGCCTGGCCGTTCGGATCGGCGCTGCCCAGCAGGCTGACGGGCAAGCCGGCCTCGCGCGCGCCGGGACGCGGCGGCGGCAGCTGTACCTGCAGCTGGATGCGCTCGGGTTCACTGCTGTTGAGCACGCGCTGCACGAACTGGTCGTAATCGTGGCGGAATGCCTCGTGCACATAGGAACGGAACAGCACGTGGCCGGGATGCCCCCGCGCCAGGCCGAACAGTTCCGCCGCCACCAGGTTGACCTGCAGGATCACGCCATCGAGACCGAGCACGAAATAGGCAACGGGCGCCAGCAGGTATAAATCGTTGAAATAAGCTTGTTCGCGTTCGGCCTTCATCCGTTCCGGACTGAAGACGCCATCGTCAAGCAGGGGCGCGACATGGCGCGGCACGCCGTCGTGGCCGAGCGGGGAGGAATCCAGAGCAGGTACCGCTTGCGGTGCTGTATCCATGGCTGTCCTTTGCACGGCCGCCTTGGCAAACAGGTGGGTGCAGTAGCGAGACTAGCACGCGTCACGCGCAGTGTCGAGCCATGCCTGCCCATATGCCACATTCACCACAGGCAGGGGCCGTCAGGACAGCTGCGCCGGCAACGCTGCGGCGCGCGAGCGGCCACGCGTGAGCGCATGCCAGCCAGCGCGCAAGGCAAGCAGGCAGGCGTCGGCGAACATGGCTGCGCCACCGTTGAGACGCCGGCGCAATACCTGGGTCGCCATCCGATAGCGGCCGGAACCATACAACTGCTTGATCAACCTGCGCACGGCGGACGCATGCATGATGGCATCGTCGCACAGGAGCAGGTAATCGCGCAGCGCCACATCGTCCAGCACCCGGCCAAAGTTGAAAAACCCATGAAAACCGAACGTGGGGCCGGTGGGGTCCACACATTCAAACGCAAAGTTGGAGGCCAGACCGGCATCGGCAAAGCGCACGCCAAAATCGTCGCGCAACCGCTCGCCATGCAACTCACAGATCGCATAGTCCTCGGGATGGACTTGCGTGATGGCCAGCTGAGGCAAGACCTCATACAGGCGCCGCGATCGCAAGGAAAAGCCGCCATTACCGACGGCCACAGGGCGATGCGACCACGGTGCGCCTATGTAATCGCAGTCCAGGAAAGCGTTCTGCCATTGGCGCGCATCCACAATGAAACTGTCCCACTGCATGATGAGCACATGTGTGCCGCTGAAATGGGTGCCCAGCTCATGCACCATGAATGCCGAATACGCCTCCACGCTCTCGATGGGGGCGATCAGTACCTGGCGTATATGCGGGGGCAAATCATGCAGGCGGGACGTGAACAGCAAACACTCCTTGAAATCGGCGCCGGCCAGGCAACGCTCGATGGCAAAGCTGGCCAAGTCGGGATAACGCGTTTCCACGCACACCAGGCTGATGTTGCGGAGGTCCAGTTTGTCATTATGCATCACAGGCTTTTCATCGGAATGTAGACGGAAGGCATACCTGGCGCGGCATGGCATATTTTGCAACGCCCGCATCATACAGCGCAAAGCGGAGCCGGACAAGGGGCATGGCCGCCCGCCTCACTGCAGTGGATACGATTCAGCGGCCCATGCGGTGCCGGCGCAAGCCGAAATCATGGCCCACCACCAGCAAGGTGCTGGCCACCAGGCTCGACAGGCCCACGATCAGCTGGATCAGCTTATCGTCAGGCAATATCCACAAGGACGAAACGGGCGTCTGGCAGCCCGTGGCGGCGCTGATCAGGGGAGACACCCAGGCCGCGTCCGGCGTCACGTCGAGCACGACGGCGCCGTCGGCGCTCGTCTGCATATAGATGTCGCCCCCTTCGGCCAGGGTAAAGCAGATGCCCACGCCCGTTTCCGTGGCGCGGATATTGTCCTGCATGCTGCGATTATGTTCCTCGATCCACACTTCCACGTCATATGGCGTTTCCAGGTGCTCCCACGGACGGGGACGGAAACGGGGACGCTCTTCCGCGCTGGCGGGGGAATCCGGGAGATCGGGAATGTTGCTGTCTGCTGCGCCTTGCATGCTCGTTGACCTTTTCTGCGGTGATGTTCTGCGGTGATGTGCTGCCGTGATGCAGGGGAGCGTTTGCCCGCCAGCCGCCATTATCCCTCGTTCGCGGCAAGCATGGTAATTCCACGCCACATCCATCAGAAAAACTGATAGCCATCAACTTTTAGCATCAGCATGACTGACTTAAAATACGCGCCATCTCTTCTTTACAGGTTTTACATGCAAGGCATCAAACGCAAAATCGTCTACGTCACCGCCTTTGAAATCATCGGCATGGCCATTTCCACGGCCTGGCTGACCCTGCTTTCAGGCGAGTCGCCCACCAGCACGGGCCCGCTGGCCATCATGATCACCACCATCGCCGTGATCTGGAACCTGCTCTACAACACGGCCTTCGAATACTGGGAAATCCGGCAAGTATCGCGCACGCGCACCGTCTGGCGCCGTATCCTGCATGCGATCGGCTTCCAGATCACACTTGTCATCTACCTGATCCCGCTGATCGCCTGGTGGCTCGATATCAGCCTGTGGCAAGCGTTCGTGCTGGACTTCGCGCTGATGCTGATCATCCCCTGCTACAGCTTCATCTTCAATTACTTCTTCGACGGCCTGTTCGGCGTGCCCCTGTCGGCTCAGCAGCCGAAGGAGGAGCCCAATGATGCTCAGGCCGCTTCGCTGAGCAACTGAAGAAAGGACCGCGCCGCCATGCCCAGCGGCCGGTCCTTCATCCACACGAGGTGGATGGGCACGACCAGGCCATTGCCCGTATTCTTGAACGCCACGCAGCGCACCCGCCCCGCCGCCAGTGATTCCTTGATGGCCGAGGCGGCAAAGTTACCCCAGCCCAGTCCCGCCTCCACCATCGCCAGCGCCATCGGCAAACTGTCGGTGCGCCAGTAGGACAGCCCCACCACGGGGCGCGCATCGGCCAGGTCGAGTTCGCGGCTGGCCACGATAATCTGGCGCAAATTCACCAATTCCTCGATATACAGGGGCCGGCCCGCCACGTCGGGTGGATGCTGGGTAGAAATAATCGCCAGCAAGGCATCACTGCCCACCAGCTGGAACTGTTCCTCGTGGTTGATGCGCCCGCCGGCAAAGGCCATGCACGCGCTGATGCGGCCCCGGTGCAGCATGTCGAGCACATCGTCCTGCGGCGCCGTCAGCACTTCGATGTCGAGCAGCGGATGGCGCTGCGACAGCGCGCGCACGGCGGCGAGAAAAGGCGCATGGTCGAGTTCGGCCGCGATACCGAGCGAAATGCGGCTTTCCAGTCCCTGCGACAATTCCTGCACATGCAGGTGCAACTGCTTCAGCTGCTCGGCGATCAGGCGCGCGTGGGGCAGCAGCGCCATCGCGGCCGGCGTGGGCACGGCTTCGCGCGCGCCCCGGTCGAACAGGGCGATACCCAGTTCCGCCTCGATGTTGGCCATCGCCATGCTGACGGCCGACGGCGCCCTGCGCAAGGCGCGCGCGGCGGCCGAGAACGAGCCGCCGTCGACGACGGCCAGGAACAGTTCGATGTTATGGCTGGAGAGTTTCATGGAAGAGAGCGCGGCACTTTTGCGTGCGCCAGAGGTCAAAAGCCAGGCCAGGCAAGAAAGGAGCAGCCATGCCGCATCGACTTCCCTACCGCCGCAGCGGTTACGTATCGGACTTTACCCGTTTCATCGACGGCTATCTGCAGGCGCACCCTGAGGTGCGGGCCAGCCAGCGCCTGGGCTGGCACATTTTCTGGGAGCGCCCCGTGAATTTCGACGAATGGCGGCGCGCCGGCACCGATAGCGTGCCGGAGCCGCCGTATCACTACGACTGATCAAACAAACGCCTGACAAAACCGTAGCGAGCGACAGTGATTTGTGGTCGAGACGCGCAGCCGTACCAAGGTACGGCGAGCATCACAGGCCGCAAAGCGCGCCAAGCGAGGTTTGGTCAGGTGTTTAACCTTTCCAGACGCGCTGCAATCCCGTATCCGCATGGATCCAGCCGCCACGAGGGCCGGAGCGGTAATAGAAGCCCACGCCGCCCTGCTTGAAGCTCCGCACGAGCGAACCGAGCACTTCCGCGTTCAGATTCGCCACGCGGATATCGGCGGCGCGGCCCGAGATGTGCAGCGACTGGCGCGCGGCCGGCACGCCCGCTTCGCGCAGCTTGCCGTTCGATTCGGCCGTGCGGTAGCCCGACAGGATTTCCAGCGGCTGCTCGATGCCGTAGCGGGCCACGAACGCTTGCGTGCCCCACAGGGTTTCCAGCAGTTTCGGGTCGATGGGCGCCGTCTTCTTGCCGTTCACGTCGCGCAGCAAGTGGCACAGTTCCTGGTAGGCCGAATCGATGACTTCGCCATCTTTCCAGTACAGCAGTTTCGCCTTTTCATTGCTGGCCGGGCGCACCACTTCCAGGGTGCGGGGCTTGAGCCAGAATTCCAGGTCCAGTGCCTGCGCATCGAAGATGTCGGGTGGCGGCTCCATCTCCGTGATCGCCTGGCGCGACTGCGAGGTGATCGAGCGGTCGACGCTGGCCAGTTGCGTCGGCTGGGGCGGCACGCCCGTGCGCGGCGCACGCGGCTTGGCGCTGGCCGAAGCCGAGGCGGGAGCGGCCGTGCGCGAAGCGCAGCCGATGAGTGGGGTGGCTACCAGGCCCAGCGCGGCCAGGCCCATACCGTGATGTAGAAAATTTCTGCGCGATGCCATAGTCAGTCCAATGTAACGATGGGAATACTATAGCGTATTGTGCTGCGAAGAAAAACCCTCAATGCCTATCGTGCCGCCCTCATTTCAGGATTCGGCATCCTACACGGCGGCCGCACTGGCCGCGACGTCGCGGTTTGCCAGCGCCAGCGCCGTCAGGGGCTTGTCCAATAAATAGCCCTGGGCGACGATGGGCAAGCCCGTGACGGCGGCGATGCGCTGCAGCGCGGCCAGCGCGGCCGGCGTGTCGAGGCGCTTGAAAATGACGCGGATCTTCGCCGCATGGCACACGGTGACGAAGCTGGCGACGGCTTGCTCGTCGCTGAGGTTGCCCGCGTCGAGCTCGAACGCATGCGGGTGCAAGCGCTCCAGCATGCCCGTTGCCTCGTGCACGCTGGCCACGTTGATGGCCAGGCGGAAACCGTTGCGCCGGTAATTGTCGGCCACGTAGTTGAGCAGCCAGCCCTGGTTCGGCGTCACCGCCGGCAATTGCAGCACGATGCGCTCGATGGGCAAGCCCAGCGCGTCGAGGATGCGCTGGAAGGCGTGGCCATGGTTGCTGCTGACGGCGCTGAGCAAGCGGTCATGCACGTTCAGGTACAGGTCCGACTGCTCCGCTTCGCTCTGGCGAAAGAAATTAATGGCGTGCAGCATGCGGCACAGCCGGTCCAGCTCCACGGATTCGTCGTCGCTGGCCGCGTGGTCGAGCAAGCGCCACAGCGACAAGCCCTCGTCCGCCTTCGACACGCTGCGCGCCAGTCCCTCGAACGCCACCAGCTTGCCGCTGTCGAGTTCGCGCAGCGGCTGGAAGGCGCTGGTCATGGTGCAATTGAAGAAGCGCCCCAGCGCCCTGCCTTCGCCGTCGAGCCAGACGCTGGTGCCGGCCTGGGTTTGGTGCGACAGGCGGGCCAGGTAGTTCTTCAGGACGGGAAATGGCATACGTGCTCCTTCATCGGACTGCGCCGGCGTCCCGCATGGGGACGACGGCGCCAAAGTGTGCAGAGTAAGGCCGCGCCAAGCAAAGGAGAACGAATGGTTTCGCCATTTGATATGCGCGCAGCAAATATGGACGACACAACGGACGGCGCATATCGATAGTCGGAAACATTCGTTCCAGCGCCCTGCGCCGGCCTTTACTGTGGGCGTGTACCGATACCACCAGGAAGGGCCGCCATGTGCCAGTTACTCGCAATGAACAGCAGCAAGCCGGCCGCGCTGGGATTTTCCTTTGCCGGCTTTGCCGAACGGGGCGGCCGCACGGACGAGCACCGCGACGGCTGGGGCATCGCCTATCATTCCGGTAGCGGCTGCACTTTGCTGACCGATCACCTGGCCGCCATCGATTCGCCGCTGGCCGCCCAGGTGCAGCAACATCCCGTGAAGGCGAAAAACATCGTCGCGCACATCCGCAAGGCCACTCAGGGCCGCATCGCGCCGGAAAACACCCACCCGTTCGCCCGCGAACTGTGGGGCAAGACCTGGTCCTTCGCCCACAACGGCGATCTCAAAACGTGGCGCGCGCCCGCCAATGCGCATTACCAGGCCAGCGGCGACACGGACAGCGAACAGGCGTTCTGCCACCTGCTGGCCCGCTTGCGCGCGCAGTTTCACGCCGGTGAGCCCGCGCGCGCCGTCCTGCGCGCCGCCATCGCCGAGGTCGCCAAGGACATCGCCGCGCACGGCACCTTCAATTTCATCCTGTCGGACGGCGAACTGCTGTTTGCCCACTGTTCCACGCATCTGCACTATGTGATCCGCGAATACCCGTTCTCCGTGGCGCAACTGATCGACTGCGAGCGCAGCATCGATTTTCGCCAGCACAACCATCTGGACGACCGCATCGCCGTCATCGCCACGCATCCCTTGACGCAAAACGAGGACTGGCTGGCGTTCGCGCCCGGCGAACTGAAACTGTTTGCCGGCGGCACCTTGCTGCCCGCAAACGATGCAGCGCCGCAAGGCGTGTATATCCAGATCAGTTACTGAAGGGAAACTAAAGGGAAAGATTCAAAGGGAGGGAAAGGCCCGCCGCCGGATGGGCGGGCTGAAGTGCTGGCGGGCCGTCAGGCCGAATTGCAGTTGCAGAAGCGCTTGCGCTTGGGGTCGCCGCTGGCGATGCCTGCGGGGTCAATCTGTTTCCAGCAAAAAATCGTTTCCACGCCATACGGCGAACGCACATTGCCCGCCTCGATGTAGCCCTGCTTGACGAAAAAGGCCTGGCTGCTGGCCGTGCTGTGCAGTTGCAGGGCCTTGATGCCCCACTCGCGCGCCTGCGCTTCCAGCTGCTCCACCAGCGCCTTGCCGGCGCCGCGGCCTTGCGCCTCGGGCAGCAGGTAGCACAGGGCCAGCTTGCCGGCGCGCGTCAGCAAGCCGACGCCGACGACGGCGCCCTGCTCGACTGCGACCAGCGAAAAATTGGTGGGCGACGCAAACCAGCACGCCACCATCTGCGGTGTTTTATTGCCCAGCCAGGCTTCCAGGATGGCCGGATCGTCCCGATGATCGAGGCTGCAGCATTCGACGATGGAGCGTCGTAATACGTTGCACGCCTCGAAAGCGTCGGTCGATGTTGCAATACGAATTTCAAGACTCATGTACGCTCACAAAATATTCCAGTTGCCGATGCAGACGGTTTTACCCCTGTATCGTGCGATTCGACTATACACCAAGCGGCGCAATCGGGTTTTTTGCCGCACGCCACGCGCTGGTTTTGCCTATGGCGCCATGCCTGCAGACTAAGTGCTGATGCGCGCCTTGCCCACGAATGTTTCCAAAAATCGATATCTGTTTTTTAGCGCAAACGGGAATCGTATCTAAGCATATTACGAAAAATTCGTTTCTTTTCCGGCCGGAATTTTAGACTATGTCTGTCTATTCTCACAACAAGAGTTCAACATGACCCATTCCAACGCCGTATCGACTGCCGCAGCGACACTCACCCAACGCTCGCGCCGCTGGTTCCTGGCCAGCGCCCTGGCCGCTTCCGCTGCCGCCATGAGCCTGCCCATGAGCGTGTCCGCCGCCGAACCCGTGGTCTTGCTGAACGCCTCGTACGACGTGATGCGCGAATTGTTCAAGGATGTGAATCCCGCATTTATTGCGGATTGGAAAGCCAAAACGGGCGAAACCATCACCATCAAGCAATCGCACGGCGGTTCGAGCAAGCAGGCGCGCTCCGTGGCCGACGGCCTGGAAGCGTCCGTCGTGACCATGAACCAGGCCAATGACATCGATATCCTCGTCGACCGCGGCCTCGTGGTGGCCGACTGGGCCAAGAAATTCCCGAACAATGCGGCGCCGTTCTATTCCACCATGGTATATCTGGTGCGCAAAGGCAACCCGAAACACATCAAGGATTGGGACGATCTGGCCAAGCCCGGCATCAAGGTCATCGTGCCGAACCCGAAAACCTCGGGCAACGGCCGCTACACCTACCTGGCAGCCTGGGGCTATGCCGTGAAAAAAGGCGGCAGCGAAGCGCAGGCGCGCGACCTGGTGGCCAAGCTGTTCAAGAACGTGCCCGTGCTCGACGGCGGCGGCCGCGGCGCCACCACCACCTTCACGCAGCGCGAAATCGGCGACGTGCTGGTGACATTTGAAAACGAAGTGCAACTGGTGCGCGCCGAATTCGGCGACAACTTCGAAGTGGTGTATCCAAGCATCTCCATACTGGCCGAGTCGCCGGTGGCCGTCGTCGACAAGGTCGTCGACCGCCGCGGCATCCGCAAGGAAGCCACGGCCTACCTGCAATACCTGTACTCGGAAGCGGGCCAGGAACTGGTCGCCAAGCACTACCTGCGCCCCCGTTCGCCAGCGGTAGCAAAGAAATACGCAGCCAGCTTCAAGCCGATCACCCTGTTCACCATCGATGAGGTGTTTGGCGGCTGGAAACAGGCACAAAAGAAACACTTTGACGACGGCGGCGAATTCGACAAGATCTATCAGAAGTAATCTGATCTGCATCAACGAGAAACCGGGACATGTCCCGGTTTTTTCATGTCCGCAGCTGTTTGCGCATATCGATATACGCATCGATTCGTGGTCAAAAGCGTGCGCGCGCCGTACTCTGGCCATGTCGCGCCGCACGGCGTATTACGGGCATAAAGGAAATATCATGGCTATCTCGGAAGTGAATGTACGCAACCAGTTTCGCGGCAAGATCAAGGAAATCATCTTTGGCCCCGTGGTATCCGAAGTGGACGTGGAAACACCGCACGGCATCGTCACCTCGGTGATCACCTCGCGCTCGATCAAGGACCTGGACCTGAAAGTGGGCAGCGAAGTCATTGCGCTGGTCAAATCGACGGAAGTGTCGATCGCCAAGATCCAGTAAGCGTTGCCCCCCTTTCACGCCGCGCCCTTGCCGTCCGGCAGCGGCGCGTGCGTCAGGGCTGGATATACGCATGGCCTTGCTGCCACTGCAAGCGGCTCAGCTCGGCCACGCCCGAGGGCACGATGACGGCGTCGGGCAGCACGCGCTGGCGGTCGATATTGCGTCCTTGCAAGGTGTTATTGCAGACGCGAAAGCTCACGCCGCGCTGGGCCAGTTCGCGTACCGGCACCTGCATGCGCCCCGGCGTCGATGCTACGGTACCAGGCCGTATATTTTTTAGCACGATGCGTTCTCTGCAGTCCGCGATGCAAGCATGAACGCATGCCTACGGCGCCCCGCTTGCGGGGCCTAGCGCGGGGCAACGAAGCGCGAAGGAACAGGCATCAACGGCGAAGCGTGCGGCGCCTTCCGGATCAAGACTGCCAATATTGCTTAATACATACGAAGTTTCCAAGATGAAATCAATAAGTGCGGAACAATTTTCACTACGGCAAGAATAGTCCCATTTATTTGCCAAATTGCCCGCAAAGCCGCCTGTCACGGGCTTGTACCGTAGACATCGCTTGATCTTTAATGGTATTGTTTAAGCTTGGCAAATATTGCCTCCGAGATACACGCCGCGTCCCCGCGCGGCCCTGTTCCGGATTTGCGCGCAGCGCCCATGATGGCGCCCCAAAACTGCTTTCCCACATACAATCCCATGCTCAAAAAAATGTTCGCCGCGGTGCTGATGACGCTTTCGACAGCGGCCATCGCCGTGCCCTTCGGTTCCCAGTCGATCCTGGTGGTCGAAGACGGCACAGGCAAAGTCTTGCTTGAAAAAAATTCCAACGTGGTGGTGCCGATCGCCTCGCTGACCAAACTCATGACAGCCATGGTCGTGCTCGACTCCAAGGCGAATATGCAGGAAGAGATCAGCATCGACCGCGAGGACGTCGACACCTTGAAACACAGCACTTCGCGCGTGCCCGTGGGGGCCACCCTGAGCCGCCACGACGTGCTGCAACTGGCGCTGATGTCGTCCGACAACCGCGCCGCCGCCTCGCTGGCGCGCACCTTCCCCGGCGGCCCGACGGCGTTTGCCGTGGCCGTCAACGCCAAGATCAAGGCCCTGGGCATGCGCCAGACCGTGATCGAGGAACCGACGGGCTTGTCGCCGAATAACCAGTCGACGGCGGCCGATCTCGTCAAGATGGCCGTGGCCGCCTCGCGCTACCCGGAAATCAGCCGCATCACCACCGATTCGAAGGACGTCATTCAGATCAAGGGCCGCGACGTGGAATACCACAACACGAACCGCCTGGTGGGCGCCAAGGGCTGGGATATCGGTCTGTCGAAGACGGGCTACACGAATGAAGCGGGCCGCTGCCTGATCATGCGCATCAAGTCGGCCGGCAAGTTCGCCACCATGATCCTGCTCAACGCGCGCGCCAATTCCGTGCGCGCCATGGACGCCGTCAACATCCGCCGCATGCTGGCGGCCGAGAACGGCATCGAAGAGCCGAAGGTGATGCGCGCTTCCGTCAGCCGGCACAAGAAGGCGCCGGCCAAGCCATCGAAGCGCCGCCGCGCCCGCTAAGCACGGCTGAATGCCGGGGTCAGACCCGACGGGTCTGACCCCATAACTATTTCCCCTGGCGGTTGGTCATCACCACGCCGGCAATCGTCACCGCACCGCCCAGCAGCATCGAGGCGAGCACCGGCTCGCCCAGCAGCGCCGCCGCCAGCACGATGCCGAACACGGGCACGAGGTTGTTGAACACGGCCGTGCGCGACGGGCCCAGCGCCTTCACCCCCTCGTAATACCAGACAAAGCCGATCACCGTGCCGAACACGCCCAGATAGCCGATGGCGGCCCACACTTGCCAGCCGAAGCTGTGCCACGGCACGGTCGGGAATTCGACGGCCGCCCCCACCAGCAGAAAAGCCAGGCCCCACATCGCCGCATACGTGGTGGCGGCGATGGGCGACAAGCCCTTCAGCGCGACCCGGCCGATCAGCGTATAGGCGGCCCAGCTGGAAATGCCGCAGAACATGAAGATTTCGCCGGCGCCGATGCCGCCGCCCGTGCCGTGCAGCACGCCGGCCAGGTCGCCGCGCGTGATGACGATGGCCGTGCCGCAGAATGCCAGCAGGATGCCCAGCCATTTGAACGATCCGAGCCGCTCGCGGAACAGCATGGCCGAGGCCAGCGCCGTGACGATGGGATTCAAGGCTACGAACAGGGCAGTGCGCCCCGCCGGCATGCGCGACAGGGCCGCCAGGAAGCACAGATTGTATAAAAAGATGCCCGTCAGGCCCAGCGCCGCCGTCGTCATCAGCTGCTTGCGGTCCAGGCGCGGCAAGCCCCCTTCCAGTTTCCATGCCAGCACGACGAGCAGCAGCACGGCCACGCCGAAGCGCCCGCTGGCGGCCGTCATGGGCGGCATCTGCTGCGCCAGCACGCGGCCCGCGATGAAGGTGCCGCCCCAGAACAGGGCGACGCAGATCAGTTTCAGATAGACGAGCGGCGATTGCGCGGCAGGCAAGGCGGCTGAAGGTACGGCGGAAGAAGACATGGGAGTTCCTGTAAAGCCGCTTGCGCGGCGGGTGGCGTACATGCTGTACACTTATATATTAATACTAATATCAACTCATGAAATAATGAGCAAATACTCATATAACAGGAAAACCACAGCATGACCTTCACGCAACTGGAAATCTTTACCCTGGTGGCCGAACTGCACGGGTTTTCCGCCGCCGCCGCGCAACTGGGCATCAGCCAGTCGGCCGTCTCGCATGCATTAAAAGCTCTGGAAAAGGAGATGGGCGTGGACCTCATCGTGCGCCACCAGGCGTCGGCCGAGCTGACGGACGTGGGCCGCCAGCTGCTCGTGCGCGCGCGCGAAATCCTCGGTCTGTCGGAAGCGATGCGCCAGGAAGCGGCCGACGTGCTGGGCCAGCGCCAGGGCAGCCTGCGCATCGGCTCCTTCGGTCCCACCTCGTCCTTGAATCTGCTGCCGGCCATCACGGCGCAATTCCGCCTGCGCTATCCGGGCATCGCCCTGCGCATCGACGAAGGCGCCGACCATGAAGTGGTGCAGTGGATACGCGAACGCAGGGTCGACGTGGGTTTCGTCGTGCTGCCCGACGAGCGTTTCGACACGGCGCCGCTGGTGGAAGACCAGATGATGGCGCTGGTGCCGCGCAGCCACCCGCTGGCCAGCGAAACGGCCATCACCCTGGCGCAGCTGTGCGAAGGGCCGTTCATCATGTCCGAGGCGGGCTGCGCCTGCCTGATCGAACCCCTGTTCGCCAACGCGGGCTTGCAGCCCAATGTCCCCTACCGCATCAGCCAAGTGATCACCATCCTCGACATGGTCAGCCGCGGCGACGGCGTCTCCATCGTGGCCGAACTGGCCCTGCCGCAGCGGCTGCGGGAACAGTATCCGGAGCTGGTCGCCCTGCCCTTGAACCCGCCCGTCAGCCGCAAGGTGGGCCTGGCCGTGCGCGACCGGCGCCAGAACACGCCGGCCACCAACGCTTTTTTTGAAGTCGCAAAGCAGATGGCGCCGACCCTGGCGCCCCGGCGCGCCTGAGCACCGCTTAGAACGTTTCCCACTCGTCGCTGCGCTCGGGCTTGGCGGCGGCCTTCGCTACCGGGCGGCTGGCGATGCGCGGCGCGACGGCAGCGCGCACCACGGGCCTGGCCTGCTGCTGGTGCTGGTGCTGCTGCGGCGGCGCCTGCCCGTCATCGAGCTTGAACACGCCCACCACCTGCGCCAGGGTGCTGGCCTGGTCCTGCAGGCTTTCTGCGGCGGCCGCCGCCTCTTCCACCAGCGCCGCATTCTGCTGCGTCACCTGGTCCATCTGCGCAATGGCCTGGTTCACCTGTTCGATGCCCGAGCTTTGCTCGACGCTGGCGGCCGTGATCTCGCCCATGATGTCGGTGACGCGGCGCACGCTGTCGACGATTTCCTGCATCGTCGCCCCCGCCTCGTCGACCAGGCGCGCGCCCGAATCGACCTTGCCCACCGAATCGTCGATCAGCAGTTTGATTTCCTTCGCTGCGCCAGCGGAGCGTTGCGCCAGGCTGCGCACTTCCGTCGCCACCACGGCAAAGCCGCGTCCCTGCTCGCCCGCGCGCGCCGCTTCGACTGCCGCATTCAAGGCCAGGATATTCGTCTGGAAGGCGATGCCGTCGATGACGCTGATGATGTCGACGATCTTCTTCGACGAGTCATTGATCGAGGCCATGGTGTCGACCACCTGCGCCACCACCTGCCCGCCCTTGCTGGCCACGCCGGACGCCGATTGCGCCATCTGGTTGGCCTGGCGCGCATTGTCCGCGTTCTGTTTCACGGTGGAAGTCAGCTCTTCCATCGAGGCGGCCGTCTCTTCCAGCGAGCTCGCCTGCTGTTCTGTGCGCGAAGACAGGTCCTGGTTGCCGGCGGCGATTTCCGACGACGATACCTTGACCGATTCGCTGGCCGTGCGGATCTTCACCAGCACGGCGGCGATCTTGTCGATGAAGCGGTTGAAGGCGCCCGCGATCTGCGCCAGTTCATCCACGCCGGAAGCGTCGAGGCGGCGCGTCAAATCGCCCTCGCCCGAGGCGATGTCGTCGAGCGCGTCGCGCACCAGTTCCAGGCGCTTGAGCATTTTGAACACCAGCAGCGACAGCAGCAGCGCGGCCAGCCCGGTCAGCAGCGCGGCGGTGACAGTGGCCGTCGTCAGCATCGTCTGCAAGGCTTGCATGGCTTCCTGCTGGTCCAGCACCACGGCCAGCAGCCAGTCGGTGCCCGCCACGCGCGTCACGTACAGCTTGCCGTCGCGCTCATTGAGGCGCACGGCCTCGCTCGCGCGCGAGCTTTCCAGGCGGTTCACCTGTGCGGCCGACAGCGCGGCATCGAGTTTCGTCACCGGCTGCAGGCTCAGTTCCTTGTCCGCGTGGGCGATGATGGTGCCGCTCTGGTCGACGAGGAAGGCAAAGCTGTGCGGCGTCGGCTTGATCGCCACCACGTTGGCAATCACCGTATCGAGCAGCACGTCCGCGCCCGCCACGCCCAGCAGCGCCTCTTTCGGGCCGACGGGCGCCGTGAACGACACCACCAGCTTGTGGCTGGCCGCGTCCACATATGGCGGCGTGAGCATCGGCACGCCCGCCTTGACGGTGTCCGTGTACCAGGCGCGCGCCGTCGGATCGAAATCGGCCGGGCGGCCCGGATGGGTAAACACGGAACGCTTGTCCGCGTAGCCGATGAACACTTCCGCAAAATCGCCGGCCTTTTCCGCGATCTGGAAGGCGCGCAGCGGATCGGGCGTCTCGGCCGACATGACGACGGAGGCCATGACTTTCTTCTTGCCATCGACCCATTGCGCCAGCACGGCGGACTGGCTTTGCAGCAGCTGCTGCATCTGCTGGTCCGACGACGCCAGCATGCTGCTGCGCGTGGTGACGTAATTGGCGACCGACAAGGCCAGCATGGACAGGACGACGATGGCCACGCAAATGAGCACCAGGCGCGTGCGAAGGGAAGACAACATGATGGACTCCTCGTTTCGATTTGATTGGCGTGAAACAGTGCTTTTGCACTACTTCACCTACGCAAGCATTCTCACACAAAAAACGGAACAATTATCGTCAATATTCGGAATACAACACATATATTTCCGTAAGGAAATGCACCCCCTCCCATCAAGCCCTCAGCCGATCAACCCTCTCAGCCCGCTGGCGCGCTGCGTGCGGCGCAAAATCGCGTCGAACAGCACGGCCTGCGTGGGCGAGACGAGGGTAAAGAAGTCGCGCGCGCGCGTGATGCCCGTGTAGACCAGCTCGCGCGCCAGCATGGCGCCGCCTTCCTGCGGCAGCACCAGCACCGTGTGGCGAAATTCCGAGCCCTGCGACTTGTGTACCGTCATGGCAAACGCCGTCTCCACGTGGCGCAAACGCGTGGCCAGCACGCTGCGCACATTATCCCCTTCCAGGAAGTACACGCGCAGGGAGCCCGGCCGCGCAGGGTCGCGCAGGGTCAGGCCGATATCGCCATTGAACACGCCCGTACCGTAATCGTTGCGCGTGACCATCACGGGCCGGCCCACATACCATTCGCTGCGGCGTATCAGCCCGTCCTTTTCCAGCCGCAGCTCGATGGCCGTGTTCAAGCCCGCCACGCCCCATTCTCCCTCGCGCACGGCGCACAGGATGCGGAACGCTTCAAAAGCATGCAGCACGGCGCGCACCCAGTCGTCATGCTGCGCGTACGCCGCCTCGCCCGCGTTCACCAGCGCCAGGTAAGGCTGATAGCCGCCCGGCGCGTCCACCCGCCCGCGCAAGGCCAGGCGCAGCACGTCTTCCTGCTGCGCCGGCACGCTCCACGCCAGCTGGCCGCCGCTGTCGGCGGCGAAGCACGCCCTGGCCAGGTCGGGCCTGCCGGCATTCACGGCCAGCGCCAGCTCGCCGATCGGGCCGCTGAAGCGGTGGCTGTGGCGCAGCATCACCGTCTGCTGGGCCAGCGCGCCGGCCGCTCCCGCGAAGGCGGCAGGTATGGCCACGCCGCTGGCCGCCTGCGCATAGGCGATGGTGGCGTCCGTGTAGCCGCCCGCCTGCGCATCGTGGCACAAGTCGCCCAGCACGGCGCCCGCTTCCACGGACGCCAATTGATCCTTGTCGCCCAGCAGAATCAGGATGGCGGTGGAAGGCAAGGCGTCGAGCACGGAGGCCATCATTTCCAGGTGCACCATCGACGCTTCATCGACGATCAGCACGTCGACGTCGAGCGGATTGCCCGCGTGGTGGGCAAAGGCGCGCGTATCGGGCCGCGCGCCCAGCAAGCTATGCAGGGTGCGCGCCGCGCCCATGCGCCGCGCCAGTTCCAGCAGAGGCAGCGCGTCGCCGGCCTTCGCCGCCAGCCCTTCGAGCGCCTTGTCGATCGACTGTTTTAATCGCGCGGCCGCCTTGCCCGTCGGCGCGGCCAGCGCGATGCGCAGCTGCTCCGGCTGCGGCGAGACGGCAAACAGCAAGGTCAGCAAACTGGCCACCGTGTACGTCTTGCCCGTGCCCGGGCCGCCCGTGATGATGGCCACCTTGCCGCGCAAGGCGACGGCGCAGGCCACCTTTTGCCAGTCAGGGCCACCGTCCTGCGTGGGCTGGTCGAACAGGATGTCAAGCCACTGCCGCACCTGCGCCAGCGGCGGCTCGCTCAAGTCCTGCGCGCGGAGGGCGATTTTCTCGCCCACCAGCGTCTCGTCACGCCAGTAGCGGCGCAGGTACAAACGGTCGCCATCGAGCACCAGCGGCTGTTTCACATCGGGCGCACCCACCTGCCACACCTGCGGCGCGCCGGCCAGCAGCGCGCGCCAGCCGGCGACGCTGTCCGGCAGCGGGCCGGCAACGGCCAGCACCCCATGCCACAGCTCCTCGCTCCAGCCCAGCAGCTGCGACGGTTCGCCCGCCAGGTCCGCCAGCATCAAACAGCTGTGGCCCCGCCCTTCCAGTTCGGACAGCACCACGCAGGCCACGGCCACTGCGGGCGCATGCGGCACATGCCCGTCCAGACTGGCGATGAAGCGGGCAAAGGCGGCGCTCAGGCGGCGCAGATGGCCATCCCCGGCGACGCCGTCGACATGGGTAAACAATGCGTCCATCTGCGCGTCATGCTGCATGGTGTTCCGTTTCTTCTAACAGTTGATCGAGGCCGTCCAGCAATTCCAGCTGCGGCGCCAGCCAGTAGCAGCCATGCGTATCCGTATTCGCTATGCCGCGCAGGAACAGGAAGATGGCGCCGCCCAGATGTTCGGCCGGGTCGTAGGCGCCGCCGAGCCGGCTTTTCAGCAGCCGGTGCAGGGCCAGCATGTAGATGGCGCCCTGGATGTCGTAGCGGTGCTGCGCCATGCCGGCCGCCAGCGCCTGCGTGTGGTAGGCGGCGTCGTTGGCGCCGAGCGCGTTCGACTTGTAGTCGAGCACCCAGTAGCGCCCCTCCCGTTCGATGACCAGATCGGCAAAGCCTTTCAGCATGCCGTGCAGCTGGCGCCGCGGCAGCGCGGGACGCGGCGCGCCGTCGAGCAGCAAGCGCGTGCACAGTTTATCCAGCGCTTCGGTGGACAAATGCTCGCTGGGGAACCAGAACTCCATCTCGGACAGGGTGCTGTCCAGCTGCGACAGCGATGCATCGAGCAGCGGCAGCGGCGTGACGGCGATTTCCCGGAGCCAGGCGATGGCGTCTTCCTGGCGGTGGCCCCAGCCCGCCCGTTCGCAGCGCGCGGCCAGGCGCGTGTTGAAATTGTCGTCGTGGACGCCGTCAAAGCCTTCGCTGCCCATCCACTCGAGCTGCTCATGCAGGAAATTGCCCGGCACGGAACCGCGCGGGAAGCGGTGCCACGGCGCGTCGCCCATAGTCGTCGGCGCGGCCACGGCCACGGCCGTGCCATCTTCCAGCAAGGTCTCTTCCAGCGCCCGCTGCGGCACGTGCGCGGCCGCCACGGCACCGATCTGGCGCGTCAGCGACGTAAAGCTGCCCACCGACCAGTCGCGCTCGAATTCGCCCACGAACACGGGTGCGGGCCGCAATTCGGGACGGCGTTCGATGCGGTCGAGCACCGTGCAGGCGTCGGGCTGCGCCAGAGAACTCACATAGATGGCGTCGCAGCTGCCCGCGACCTGCTGCCAGCGCAGCAGCAATTGTTCCGCCGGCAGCTTGTCGCCGCCCGTCAGCAGGTAGCCGAGCGCCGATTCGTGCAGGGTGTTCTCGCCCGCCTTGCGCGCCGCCTGGGCGGCCACGCCCAGCCACAGGAAGTGGCGCGCGCGCGTCAGGGCCACGTACAGCAGGCGCAAGTCTTCCTCGATGCGCGCCTCTTCCACAAACGCCATGGCCACGTCGGACAAGGACAGGTCGAGATGGCGTTCGCCATCGTCGCCCGCATAGTCGAAGAAGCTGCGGTTGCGTTTATCCACCTTGCGCGCCGTGACGGCAAACGGCAGATACACGAGCGGATATTCGAGGCCCTTGGATTTGTGCACGGTGATGACTTTCACCAGTTCCGCATCGCTTTCCAGGCGCAGCACGCGCTCGTCGCCGTTGTCGCCCTCGCCGGCGATCTGCTCGGCCAGCCAGCGTATCAGCGCCTGCTCGCCATCGAGCTGGCGGCTGGCCGATTGCAGCAGTTCGGCCAGGTGCAGCAGATTCGTCAGGCGCCGCTCGCCGCCCGTCTGCTGCAGCAGCATGGCGGGCAATTGCAGTTCGTGGATGAAGCGGCGCAGCATGGCCAGCACGCCCTGCCGCTGCCAGATCAGGTGCAGGGCCTTCAGCTGCTCGACCCGGCGCTCCCACTCCAGTTCATCGCTCGACAGGCGCGCCAGCTCCCCCAGCGACAGGCCGATCGTGCGCGTGGCAAAGGCGGCGCGCGCCAGCCCCCCGTCGAGCGGGTTGGCCAGCGCCGCCAGCCAGCGCAGCACGTCTTGCGCCTCCTCGCTGTCGATGACAGAATCCTTGTCGGACAGGTAGACGCTGGCGACCCGGCGGCGCGCCAGCGCGCGACGGATGGCCGCCGCTTCCTTGCGGTCGCGCACGAGCACGGCCACGTCGGCCGGCTGCAGGCGCGTGAAACCGTCGGGGCCATCGAAACCGGCTTGCACATCGCCCAGCATGGCGACGATGTGCTCCGCGCAATGCTGGGCGAAATACTCGCGGTAGCCGTCGCCGCGCAATCCTTCATCGCTGGCGCAAGCGGCCAGCAGGGCCGGCAGCGGGCCGCCCGCATTCACCAGGTACTCGTCGCGGCCCTTGGCGTCGACGGCCTCGAACGGCAGCGGATTCTCGCCGTTTTTGCGGTAGCGGAAGGCACCGGCCGGCACCTCGGCGCGCTCGGCGTGCAGGAACAGCTGGTTGACGGCCGCCACCAGGGGCGCCGTCGAGCGGTAGTTGGTGCCCAGCTGGTAGTGGCGCCCTGCCGTGGCGCGCCGCGCCGCCAGGTAGCTCTGGATGTCCGCGCCGCGAAAGCCGTAGATCGACTGTTTCGGGTCGCCGATCAGGAACAGGCCCAGCGCCGGATCGTTGTCGGCGATGCGGTACAGCAAATTGAAGATCTGGTACTGCGCGGGCGCCGTATCCTGGAATTCATCGACCATCGCCAGCGGGTACTGGTCGACGATGCGCTGGCGCAGGGCCGCGCCATTCTCGCCGGCCAGCGCGTCATGCAGGCGCTGCAGCATGTCGGCAAAGCCGAACTGGCGCGACTGGCGTTTTAACTGATCCATGCGCCGCGCGATGGCCGCCGCCGCATGCAGGTGCAGCTTGTGCGCCAGCGGCGTGATGGCCGCCAGGGCGATGCCCAGCGCTTCCGTATGCTCGAAGCACTCGGGCACTTGGGCCGTGAAACTCTTGGCAAACGCATCCTCGATGCCGAACGGCGTCAATCGTTCCCACGCCTTGGCCGTGATGGCGGGCAGCAGCAGGAGCGGATCCTGCGCCCAGCGGCGCAAGCCGTCGAACCACTTCGCCAGGTTCTCCGGTTTCATCTTGACGCCGTTAAAACATTTGGGATTGATGGCGCGGTGGTCGTTGATCCAGGCGGCCATCTGGTCCACGCGCTCGACCCAGCCCGCCTTCAGGGTGGCCAGCTGCGCGGCCAGCGCCCGCTGTTCGCGCGCGATCAGCGCCGACAACGGCTCTTCGTCCGCCATGCCCATGATGTCGGCGCGGCGCGCCAGCTCGCGCGCGCCCTTCTTCAACGCGCCGACGTCGGGCCAGCATGCCAGCAGCACGTCGAGCGCCTGCGGCGGCAAGGGATAGACTTGCTGGCGCCAGTAATCGTGGGCCGCATCCTCGAACAGCGCTTGCTCGTCGCTGACCAGTTCTTCGTCGAACAGGCTGCCGCTGTCGAACGCGTGCTCGCGCAGCATGCGCTGGCACCAGGCGTCGATGGTGAAAATGGCCGCTTCATCCATCGTCTCGGCGGCCAGCATCAGCCGGTGCGCGGCCTTTTGCCGTTCGCTCTCGTCCGGATAGGACTCGAGCAGGGCGTCGAGGAACGGGTCGCTGCCGCCGGATTCAATGCCAGATTCGTGCCGAAAATACGCGGCCGCCTCGATCAGGCGCTCGCGCACGCGGTTCGACAATTCGCGCGTGGCCGCGCGCGTAAACGTCATCACCAAAATGTCGGCCGGCAGCAGCGGACGCGTGAAGCGGCTGTCATCGTCGCCGTGTCCCAGCACGAGCCGCACGTACAGTGCGGCGATGGTCCAGGTCTTGCCGGTGCCGGCGGACGCCTCGATCAGGCGCGAGCCGTGCAGCGGAAACGCCAGGGGGTTGAGCAGGTGGCTCGTCATGGTTCTTCTCCCGCGCCATCATCGGGCGCGCTGATCGGGTCGATCGTGATGTGTTGTTGCAGCCAGTCGGCCAGCGGGCCATACAGCTCGCACGTGCAGTCCTGCCACGCTTCCTCGGCGGCCAGGGCGGAAAACTCGGGCCACAGGCGCGCCAGGCACAGTTCTTCGCGCTCGCCCGAGATGTCGAAGCCGCCGTCATACACGGCGCGCGGGTCGCCCTGCTGCACCAGCGCCAGGCCCGTCTTGCAGGCCGTGGGCAGCGGATGGTTCATGCCTTCGCGCCACAGCGCCAGCAGGGTCGCCAGCGCGTCGCGCGAACTGGCCGGATCGAGCGGCGCCATGCTGACGATGGCGTCGCGCGCCACCAGGTAGCCGGTGACGGGAAAACCGAGGGCGGCGGCGGCCAGCTGGCGCAGCCACATCAGCATCAGCTTGTCGCCGCGCGCCTGGCCGCCCTTGTCCGTCACCTTCGAGGAAATCTGCATCAGCCAGGCCGTCTCCTGCCCGTTGCTGCACAATCTGTCGAGCCAGTCGTCGATCTGCACTTCGCCGAAGGGCAGGTTGATGGCGCGCTTGTCGGCCGCGAGCGGGAACGAAGCGCGCAAGGACAGCCACGCGCTGCGCACGGGCACCAGCGCTTCGACCAGCTGCGCCTGCACCTGCCGGCCGATCAGGCCGATGGGCAGCACGCCTTCGCGCGCCAGGCGTGCCGCGCGCGCCTCCAGGCTGGCGCGCACGTCGTCGATATCTTCCACGGCGCCGCCGTCGTCCAGCATGGTGTCTTCCAGCAGATAGCGCTCGAGCGCATTCAGGCCGAACGGCTCCTCATCCTCGCCCAGCATGGCCGCGTCGGCGAAATACACGCTGAGGCGCCGGCGGAAGAAGTACTTGACGGGCTGGCGCAAAAAGCTGGCCAGCTCGCCCAGCTTCAGCCGCGTGCCGGGATCGAGTTCGTAAGGCCCCAGCGGCAGCGCGGCGGCCTGCGCATCGGCATCGGCCGCATCGGCATCGGTATGGACTACGCGCCATTCGCGCGCATAGGTCAGCAAGCCATCGGCCTCGAAATAGCGGCGGCTGAACGGCTGCAGCGCGTGCTCGGTGGTCAGCGACACCAGGTGCCGGTCCAGCGACCAGCCGGCGGCCAGGTAATCGCGCAGCTGCGACACCAGCACGGACGGCGGCTGCTCGGAATTGTCGCGTACATTGCGCCCCACCCAGCTCACGTACAGTTTGTCGCGCGCGGCCAGCAAGGCTTCGAGCATCAGGTAGCGGTCGTCGTCGCGGCGCGAGCGGTCGCCCGGGCGCGCCATGCCGGGCAGCGCCAGCAGGTCGAAATCGGCCTTCTGCGCGCGGCGCGGGAAGTCGCCATCGTTCATGCCCAGCAGGCAGACGACGCGAAACGGCACGGCGCGCATCGGCATCAGGGTACAGAAAGTGACGCCGCCGGAGACGAACTGGTGGTTCAGGGTCGGTTCGTCCAGCGCGCCCAGCCACGCCACGCGCAGCACGGACAGCGGCACCTGCTCGACAAAACCCGCATGCCCGCAGGTTTCCAGCCAGCCCTGCAAGGCGCCCTCGAGCTGCGCCAGGGTCAGGCGGTCGCCCTCGTCGTCCGCATCGAAAAAGGCGGCCAGCAGCGCGCGCGCCTGCGCGCCCCACTCGGCGGGGGTGCAGGCGCCGGCCAGCACGGTGCGCCAGTGCAGCAGCGCCTCGACCAGCTGCGCCAAAGATCCTGCCAGCGCCGCATCGAGGCCGCCCACTTCCGCATACGGCTCGATGCCGCCGAAGCTGGCGCCGCTGCCGCTGGCATAGCCGAGCAGCATGCGCCGCACGCCGAAGATCCACGCATTCTGCTCGCCGGCCGCGCCCAGCCCCAGGCCGGCGCGGTGTTCCTGGTCCAGGCCCCAGCGTACGCCCGCCCCTTCGATCCAGGCGCCCAGCGTGGCCAGGTCGTCCGGCTGCAGGCCAAAACGTGCCGCCAGCGCCGGCACGTCGAGCAGGTCGCGCACTTCGCTCTGGCGGCAGCGCTGCTGCGGCAGCTGCAGCAGCCACTCGAGCGCGACGAGCAGCGGATTGACGCTGCGGTCCTTCACGTCGCCGATCTCGAACGGAATGAAACGCTCGTCGTTGCGCCGGTACTGGCCGAAAACGGCGTGGATGGCGGCCGTAAACGTGTCGATATCGGGCACCATCACGACCACGTCGCGCGGACGCAAGAGCGTCTCGGCGCTGTGCGCGAACATGGCCAGCAGCTGGTCGTGCAGCACTTCCACTTCGCGCTGCACGCTGTGCGCCACGTGGAATTCGATCGAGCGGTCGCCGGCGTCGGGCGGTACCTGCTCATGCTCGGCCAACGGGCGCAGTTCGCGGATGGCCACCTGCACCTGCTGCAGCAGGGTTTCGCCCGTCTCCTCGCCGAACAGGTCGATGCGCAGGCTGTCGTCACGCCCTTCGGCTTGCGCGTGTTCGTCGAATTCGTCGAGCATGCGGATGAAATCGCGCCCTTGCCTGCCCCAGCTGGCCAGCAGCGGATGGCTGTGCGCATGCAATTCTTCCAGCGGAATGTGCGCCAGGTCGGTGCCGTTGCGCTGCCGCTGGCGCTTGTTTTCCGCGCGCAGCAAATCGCGCCCGTCGATGATGTCGCCCCAGTAAAACTGGCATGGATTGGGCACGGCCAGCACCACCTGCGTGTGGCGCGCCAGCGCGGCGAGCGCCTGCAAGGTCTGGTACGGCAAGGCCGACACGCCGAACAGCACCACGCGGCGCGGCAGCTTGCCAAGCGGCGCATCGCCGGCGGCGATCGCCGCCAGGAAGGCCTCATGGATGTCGGCGCGGCCCGTATCGCGCTCCAAGGCCTCGACGTCCTGGCCCACGGCGCGCCACAACTGCGCCTGCCAGCGCTGGTCTTCCTTCAAGACGATGGACTCGCCGCGCGCCGTGCGCAACTGGTCGCGCCCGGCCGCCCAGTCGGCCAGCCAGTCGGCGCGGTAGACCTGGTACTGGTCGAACAAGTCGGCCAGGCGCTCGGCCAGCTGCAGCCGGCGTTCGCAATCGCCATCGGCCAGGAAGTAGCGCAGCGGCGCAAACACCGGATCGGCCAGCAGCGACGGCAACAGGCGCATCAAACGCCAGGTCAGCGGGGATTTATCGAAAGGCGACACGCGCGGGACGCGCTCGCGGCCCAGCATGCCCCGGTAGCTTTCCCACAGCAGGCGCGCCGGCAGCGCGATGCGCGTGGCCGCGCACACTTTCATCTCCTCGGCCAGGGCGATCTTCAGCCATTCGGCCACGCCGTTCGACTGCACCAGGAAGATATCCGTTTCCAGCGGCGCCAGCGGATGCTGGCGCAGCCACTGGAAGACGGCGGCGCGCAGCTGTTCCAGCTGGTTGCCATGCAGGATGAGGAGGCCGGGCGTGACGGGTGTATGCATGCTGATCCGATGGGTTGCCGCGTCTCCGGCCGGGTGACCGGAGACGTCAAACGCCTATTATCGCCGCTGCCTGCCTCAAGGGGCGTCGCTGGCGGCAAATTCCACGGAAATTTGTTCCGCCACCTGCGCCAGCGCCGGCCCGAGCGCCGCCAGCAAGGCGCGCGCCTGCTGCATGTCGCCGCCCAGGCGCAAGCCTTCGATCGACAGGCACAGGGCGGCGAAAGCGTGCGCGCCCACGGCCAGCGCCGACGATTTGCTGCGGTGGCCCAGGTCGGCCAGGCGCCCCAGGTCTTCCAGCGCCATGGCTTGCTCCATTTCGGCGATGCCGTCGCGCGCCGTGTCGAGAAACAGCTGGGTGTACTTGCGCATCTTCACGGCGTCATTGCTGAACGTGAGCGCCAGGGTGGCCAGATCGAGGATGGCCGTGTCGCGCGATTCCGGCGCGGCGTCCGATGGCGGCGCTGTCGGCGCTGTCGGTGCCGCCGCCAGCCTGTCGCGGCCGATGCCGCCAATGCCGCCACGCAGGCGAAACCATTTCGCCAGCAGGTGAAACAGCAGATTCGGGGCGATCGGCTTGGTCACGAATTCATCCATGCCCGCCTCCAGGCAGCGTGCGCGGTCTTCGCTGCCCGCGTTGGCCGTCATGGCGATCACCAGCAGGCCGGCCAGTTTCGGATCGGCGCGGATGCGGCGCGTCGCCTCGAAGCCATCCATCTCCGGCATCTGTACGTCCATCAGCACGCAGTCGTAGCGCTGGCGGGCCAGCAATTCCAGCGCCTCGCGGCCATTGCAGGCGACGCAAACGGTGGCGCCCGCGTCTTCCAGCAGCTCGCAGCCCACCTGCTGGCTGAAGATGTTGTCTTCCACCAGCAGGATGGAGGCGCCGCGGATCACCCCCAGCACTTCCGGCTCCACTTCGGCGATGCGCTCGTCGGCCCCCTGCGCGCTCTTCTCCAGGCGCGCCGTGAACCAGAAGGTGCTGCCCAGGCCCGGCTGGCTGTACACGCCCACCTTGCCGCCCATGAGCTCCACCAGCTGCTTGCTGATCACCAGCCCCAGGCCGCTGCCGCCATACTTGCGCGTGGTCGACGGGTCGGCCTGGTGGAAGGAGCGGAACAGCTGCGCCACCTCTTCCTGGTTCATGCCGATGCCCCGGTCCTGCACCTCGAAGCGCAGCATGGCATGGCTGGCGCGCTCCTCGGACTGGCGCACGCGCACGAAGATGCTGCCATTGTCGGAAAACTTGATGGCGTTGCTGGTCAGGTTCAGCAAGACCTGCTCCAGGCGCAGCGGGTCGCCGCGCCAGCGCTGCGGCAGCTCGGACGCGATATCGAACTGCAGCGCCAGGCCCTTGACGGCGGCCGCGTCGCCCAGCTGGCTGGCGATGTTCGCCAGCAGAGTGTCGAGACGGAAGTCCAGCACCTCCAGCTCCAGCTTGCCCGCCTCGATCTTGGAGAAATCGAGGATGTCGTTGATCAGGCCCAGCAAATGCTGGCCCGAATGGAAGATTTTCTGCAGATAGTCGCGCTGGCGCGCATCGGCCACCGATTTCAGCGCCAGGTGCGCCATGCCGATAATGCTGTTCATCGGCGTGCGGATTTCATGGCTCATGTTCGACAGGAAGTCGCTCTTGGCCTGGCTGGCCGCGTCGGCCTGCTCTTTCAGGCGGTGCAGTTCCGTCACGTCGGTGGACAGGCCGATCAGGCCCGTGACGGGACCGGGCAAGCCCAGCGGCACCTTCACGCTCCACAGGTGATGCACCTGGCCCTGCGCATCGACGAAGCGCTCCTCGCCGACGAACTTGGCGCCGCTGTCGAAGACCTGGCGCTCCGTCAGCTGCGCGGCGGCCGCCGCATCGCCGAGCATCAACTCGCCATCCTGGCGACCGATCAGCTGCTCCACGGGACGGCCGAGGATGGTTGCCGTGCGCGCATTGACGTAGCGGTAGCGCAGGTCGGCATCCTTCATGTAGACGTAGGCGTCGACGCTGTCGAGCACCGTATCGAGCAGGGTGCGCTGCGCCACCGCGCTGCGGCGCGACCGATACAAGGTAAAGATATAGCCGTAAATGAGCAGGGTACCGGCCACGCCGACGCCCAGCGCCAGCCATGGAAAATAGCGGTCGAAGGGGCTGTACAGCTCCGCCTTGCGCACGCGGAAATGGGCTTTCCACAGGCCGCCCTGGTAAGCGACGGGCAGCACCTGGTCGAAATAGTCGGCATCGCTGCCCGGTTGCGGCGGCGCCGCCGCCAGGTCGCCGTCATCGTTGAACAGCAGGCGGTCCTGCGGCGTGATGGACAGGGACCCGCTGGCCGTCAAAGGGTCGGCCGCGCTGTACAGGGTCAGGTGCAGCGGTTCCAGGGCGCTGCGTTCGAGCGCGCTGTGCACCAGCTGCGCCACGCCAAAGCCGATGCCGACGGAGCCCTGGTAGGCGGCGCGGCGCTCGGCCACGCTGCCCTGCGGCATGCCATTGCGGTACACGGGCAGACGCATGCCCAGGCCGATATGCGCGGGCGGCCCCTTGATCATGATCACCTGCCCCGATGCGCTGACCTGGCCGCTGTCGCGGGCCTGCGCCAGCGACTGCGCCACCAGCGGGTTGGCGCCGATATCGATGCCCATGCGTTCGGCCAGCAGGGAATCGGGCTCCAGGTAGGTGAGCACCGTGTATTCAGGCCGCTCGCCCGCAGGCCGGATGGTGAAAGCGGGATAGCCGCGCGGCGCCAGGCTGGTGTCACGGCGCACGGCCTCGATGAAGGCGGGGCGCTGCGCCGACGGGACGGCCGCCGCGTAGTTGACCGATTCGATGGCCGGGAACTGGCGCACGATATCGAGGCCGGCCACGTAATCGTGGAACTGGCGGCGCGTCAGGTGCTCGCTGGTGCGGAACAGGGCCTCGAGGCCGCGCAACAGGTCGGAATAGCTTTTTACGCGCGTGATCAGGCTATGCTGGGCGCCATGCGTGAGATTGTCGAAACGCTGTTCGGCGTCGTCATTGACCGTGCGCGCCGCGCCCGCATACAGGGCACCGCCCACCGCCAGGGCCAGCAGCACGCCGCCCGCCCATATCCTGAAGCCCGATACCGCCCCGCCCTTGCTCAAAGTGTGCATTGTCGATCGCTTATTCCGGTTTCCTCGAATGTGCGGCGCTCCGGCCGCCCAGCAAGTACGAGGATACTATCAAAGCTCATGCCCGACGCGCTTGTGCAAGAAAAAAAGCGCGCAGGATGGTTGCACTGGAAAACACCGGGTGCCTAGCCCCCCTGCAGCGCCCCGGCCAGGAAGTCGCAAAAGGCGCGCACCTTTTCCTGCACGTGGCGTCCATCGGGCGTCAAGGCATACACGCCGCGCCTGGCCATGCCGTGCGACGGCAGTACGCGCACCAGGGCGCCGCTGGCCAGCAGCGGCGCGGCGACGAACGACGGCAGCGCCCCCACGCCGATGCCCGCCACCAGCATATCGGCCAGCAGCAGGCTGCTGTCGGCGGAAAAGCGCACGGGCAGCACGATGCTGCTCGGCCCCTCCGGGCCGGCCAGCTGCCAGACGCCGGGACTGTCGGCCAGGCGGTAAGCGAGGCAATCGTGGCCGCGCAAATCCTGCGCCTGGCGCGGCGTGCCGCGCCGCGCCAGATAGGCCGGCGCTGCGCAAATCATCTGCTCGACGTCGCCCAGGCGGCGTGCCACCAGGGACGAATCGGCCAGCGAGACGCGGATGCGCAGCGACACGTCATAGCCCTCGCCCACCACGTCGCGCAGGCGGTCATCCAGGGTCATCTCGATCTTGACGTCCGGATAGCGGGCCATGAAGTCCGGCAGCAAGGGCGACAGCACCTTCAGGCCAAACGACAGCGGCGCATTCACGCGCAGCCGCCCCGCCACCTTGCCGGTACAGCCGCGCGTGGCCAGTTCCAGCGCATCGACCTCGTCGAGCAGGCGGCAGCATTCGAGATAGTAGGCACGCCCGCCGTCCGACAAGCTCATGCGCCGCGTCGTGCGCACCAGCAGCAGTGTGCCCAGGCGCGCTTCGAGCTGGCGCACCTGCTTGCTGATGGCCGCCGCCGACTGATTCAAATCCAGCGCCGCCTTGCTGAAGCTGTCGCGCTCGACCACCTTGCGAAACACGCGCATGTGCGCCAGGACATCCATCATTATTTCTCTACAGTTGAATATCTTATTATTTTATCGCTGATTATCATTGAAATGGAAAACAATATGATGGCGGCTTCTTTATTCATGTCACGCAAGGAGTACCCCATGTTCAAACCATCCGCCACCCTGACTGCCCTGCTGCTGGCCCTGCTCGGAGGGACAGTGCAGGCCGCCCTGCCCGAAGTGGGCATCAGCCCCTGGGGCCCGAAAGACGAGATCGGCCGCCTGAACCTGATGACGCCGGCCTCGCGTGCCGCTATCCTGGCGCGCATCGACGGCGGCAAGAGCTATGATCTGGCCGTCGATTTCTATATCGGCATGCCCAGCTGGCAGGCGGCCGGCGACCCGCCCTACCAGATGTGGATGACGCACACACCGAAAGGCAACGTGGTGGCCGATTCCATGCAGGTGGGCGAACAGATGAACCGCCACGTCAGCTACACGGGCTCGGCCGTGTCCATGTATGCGCACATGGGCACGCATATCGACGCCCTGAACCACTTCGGCCTGAACGGCAAGATCTGGAATGGCTTTACGGAGGAACACTACCTGGGAGACCGGGGCTGGACCGTGACGGGCGCGGAGAAATTGCCGCCGATCGTGGCGCGCGGCGTGCTGATCGACGTGGCCGTGGCCAAGGGTCTCAAACAACTGCCCGATAATTACCGGGTGACGCGGCAAGACTTGCGCGCGGCGCTGGCGCAACAGAAGGTCACGCTGGAAAAGGGCGACGTGGTGCTGATACGCACGGGCCGCATGCAGCATTATGAGCAGGCGCACACCTACATGGCCAATCCGCCCGGCCTGTCGCTCGATGCGGCGAAATTCCTCGTGGAAGATGGCGGCGCCATGGTGGTGGGCGCGGACAACCTCAGTTTCGAGGCGTTTCCGTCCGAAGTGGCGAACAATTACCTGCCCGTGCACACCTATCTGCTGGCGCAGCAGGGCACGCCCATCCTGGAACTGGTCGACCTGGAAGCGCTGTCGCGCGACAAGGTGTACCAGTTCGCCTTCATCGGCGCCTCGTTGAAATTCCGTGGCGGCGACGCGGCGCCCATCCGTCCCGTGGCCCTGCCGATCCGCTAGGCGCGGACAGGCTCAGACGCAGGCGGCGTGCAAGCCCTGTGCGCCATGCTCATCCCAGGCATCGGCGCAGCGCACCACATCGCCCACGACGATGATGCTGGGGCTGCCCAGGCCGCTGGCCTGCAGGTCGTCGGGCAGCTCCTGCAAAGTGCTCAGCAACTGGCGCTGGGCCGGCAGGCTGGCCGATTGCACCACGGCCACGGGCGTGCCGGGCGCCATGCCGCCGGCCAGCAAGCCGGCCTGGATGGCCGTCACCCTGGCCACGCCCATGTAGATGACGAGGGTGAGCTTGCTCCGCGCCAGGGCCGCCCAGTTCGGCTCCGAGGCGCTATCCTTGCCGTGGCCCGTGACGAAAATGGCGCCCTGGCTCCAGGCGCGGTGCGTGAGCGGCACGCCGATGCCGGACGGCGCGGCCAGGCCGCTGCTGATGCCGGGGATCACCTCGACGGCCACGCCATGACTGCGCAAATAAGCGCGCTCTTCGCCGCCGCGCCCGAACAGATAGGGGTCGCCCCCTTTCAGCCGCACCACATGCAGGCCGGCGCGCGCTTCGGCCAGCATCAGCCGTTCGATGAACGCTTGCGGCGTGGAGGCGCAGCCGCCCCGCTTGCCCACCTCGACCACGCGCACGCCTTGTGCCGCATGGGCAAGGACGGCCGGATTGACGAGGTCATCGATCAGCACCACGTCGGCCCGCGCGATCGCCTTTACTGCCTTGATCGTCAGCAGGTCCGGGTCGCCGGGACCGGCGCCGACCAGTGTCACACTTCCACATTGCGCCATGATGCACTCTCCAGTCAGAAAAAATGGCCGATGGCAAACGATGCCGCGTACGCTTCCGGCGCGCTGCCGTCCCACACGACGCCGTCGCACAGGGTCGAGCTGCGCATGGGGGCTTTTGGTACGGTCGTGGCCGTCATCTCCGCCGCCTGGCGGTACAGGTCGATGCGGTTGACTTGCCTTGCCACCGCCAGATAATCGGGTTCATCGCGCAGCAAGCCCCAGCGCCGGTGCTGGGTCATGAACCACATGCCGTCGGACAGATACGGGAAATTGACGGCGCCATCGCCGTAGAACTTCAAACCGTGCGCCTCGTCCCAGGTCTTGCCCAGGCCATCCTGGTAATGGCCGAGAATGCGCGGCGCCAGCGTTTCCTGAGGCGTGTTCAGGTAAGCGGGCTCGGCCAGAGTGGCCGCCATGGCCAGCCGGTTGGTATCGCTGGCATCGATCCAGCGTCCCGCCTCGAGCACGGCGGCGATGAGGGCGCGGCAGCTGTTCGGATGCTGCTGCGCAAACGCGGCGCTGGTGCCCAGCACCTTGCCCGGATGGTCGGGCCAGATGGCGCCGCTGGCGGCTGCCGTCACGCCCACGCCATCGACGATGGCCTTGTAGCCCCACGGTTCGCCCGCGCAAAAGCCGTCCATCTGGCCGGCGCGCAAGGCGGCCACCATCTGCGACGGCGGCACCGTCATCACGCGCGCGTCGCGCAGCGGATCGATGCCATGCGCGGCCAGCCAGTATTGCAGCAGCATCGCGTGGTTGCCGGTCGGAAAAGTATGCGCGAACGCAAACGGCCGCGCCGTGGCGCGCATATGCCGCGCCAGGGTGGGACCATCGTGGGCGCCCTCGCGCGCCAGCGCCGCCGACACGGTGACAGCCTGGCCGCTGTGATTGAGATTCATCAGCACGGCCATGTCGCGCTGCTGCCCGCCGATGCCCATCTGCACGCCATATACGAGGCCGTACAGCACATGGGCCGCGTCGAGTTCGCCATTGTTCAGTTTGTCGCGTACGCCGGCCCACGACATCTCGCGGCTCAGTTCGATCTTGATGCCGTATTTTTCATCGAGACCCAGCTTCGACGCCATCACCAGCGAGGCGCAATCGGTCAGCGGCAGGTAGCCGATGCGTATCGTCTGTCTTTCCGGCTGCAGGGTCCGCATCACCTGGGCGCTGTCTGCCATTTTCTCTGTCATACCATTCCTTGCCGATAAGTACTGTTTTGCCGTGCCACCGTGGGCAAGGCTCTCACCTTCCAGCAGCAAGGAGCGTGCCCGTACCTGCCCGCTTCATGGCGGCAGGAAACGCACCGCAATGGTGCGCCGCACCAGCATGTGTCAGGAAATGGACGATTCATCCCAACAAGTCCTCCACGTCGAGGATGCGCTGGGCAATCTCTGCCAGCTTGAGTTTCTTGTTCATGGCCATGCTGCGCAAGCGCTGGTAAGCCTGGTCTTCCGTCAAGCCGTGATGCGTCATCAACAGGCCCTTGGCCCGCTCGATCACCTTGCGCTCAAGCAGCTTGTGCCGCGTGTCGTGCAATTCGGCGCGCAATTTTTCTTCCTGGCGAAAGCGCGCGAGCGCCACGTTCAGCACGGGCAAGATGCGCTCGGCCTGCAAGCCGGCGACGATGTAGGCGGAGACGCCGGCCGCCATGGCCGCGTCGATGCTGGCCGTGGCGCCGTCTTCCGTAAACAGGACGATGGGGCGGCGCTCGTCGCGCGTGGCGATGACGATGTGCTCGAGCACGTCGCGCGCATCCGATTCCGCGTCGATGATGATGAGATCAGGCTGCAGTTGGGCGATGCGTTCAGGAAGGTAGAGGTCGGCTGGCAGGGAGGCGACGATGTCGTAGCCCGATTCCAGCAAGCCGATGCGCAAGGCATTGCCGCGCTGCACTTGGGCAGCCAAAGCCGCATTCTCGTGCACGCCGTGCTCGACAATAGTGTTGACGACGACGATGCGCAAAGGCTGGGTACGGCTGGACGTCATGGGAGCGATCTGCAATGGCTAAACACAACCATTGCAGTAAGCAAGAAGCGAACCAGCCGGTTTTACAGCGGAATTACTTCAGGGTCGGCATGGCAAACTCCGCCCCGGCCGCCGTCGAGGCCGGCCAGCGCTGCGTCACCGCCTTCTGCT
>NZ_JBXAHC010000028.1:0-28726 GCF_058794735.1 Janthinobacterium sp. GW823-FHT06H09
AAATGGAACGATGCGGCCACCGCCTCGGTCAATGCGTCGAACAACGGCGGCCCGATCTACAACAACAATACCAGCGGTACTTCCTACGGTTTCCAGGTGGAAACCTGGTTCTAAACACCGAACCAAACCTGCTGCGCGGCGCGCTTTGCGGCCTGCGATGCTCACCGGGCTTTAGCCCGGCTGCGCTTCTTAGCCACAAATCACTGCCGCTCGCGACGGTTTTGTTCAGTGTTGACGTTTGTAATGCAGATCAACCTGGCGCATCCTTCGCGGATGCGTTTTTGGCGCCGTCCCGTGATATAAATGCAATGTAGTCATGTCATGGATCACGGCGCCGTCTTTACACCAAGATGATGCCCGTTTGCAAGCGGGTCTGAGCACAAGAGCGCCGGTACAGGCGCAGATTTCACCTTTTTCGGCCCCGTATGCCGAAGCCCCCTAAAAGCTTGATCAAAAAAGGAATGTGGAGATGAAACTGAAATTCAAGATTACCCAACTGGCCGCATTGACCACCCTGGCATTCGCCGGCAGCGCCTTTGCGACCGACGTGGAAGTGTTGCACTACTGGACCTCCGGCGGCGAAGCGAAGTCCGTGGGCCAGTTGCAGCAAATCGTGAAGGAAAGCGGCTTCGGCTGGAAAGACTTCGCCGTGGCTGGCGGCGCTGGCGAAAACGCCGCGACCGCGCTGAAAACCCGCGTCATTTCCGGCAACCCGCCGACGGCTGCGCAGATCAAGGGCCCATCGATCCAGGAGTGGGGCGCCGAAGGCGTGCTGGCCAATATCGATGATGCCGCCATTCCAGGCAAATGGGATGCCGTGCTGCCGAAAGTCGTCGCCGACATCATGAAATACAAGGGCCACTATGTTGCCGCTCCCGTCAACGTCCACCGCGTCAACTGGATGTGGGTCAATCCGGAAGTGCTGAAAAAAGCCGGCGTGGCCACCACCCCGACCACCTGGGATGCGTTCTTCGACGCGGCCGAGAAGATCAAGAAATCGGGCGGCATCGCGATCGCCCACGGCGGCCAGCCTTGGCAGGACGCCACCGTGTTTGAATCCGTCGCGCTGGGCGTGGGCGGCACGGAGTTCTACAAGAAAGCCATCCTCAAGCTGGACCAGAAGGAATTGACCGGTCCGACCATGCTCAAGGTGTTCGACACCCTGGGCAAGGTGAAGACCTACATCGACAAGGATGCGGCAGGCCGCGACTGGAACCTGGCGACCGCCATGGTCATCAACAACAAGGCCGGCTTCCAGTTCATGGGCGACTGGGCCAAGGGCGAGTTCACGGCCGCCGGCAAGGTGCCGGGCAAGGACTATCTGTGCGTGGCAGCGCCTGGCACGGACAAGGCCTACACCTTCAACATCGATTCGTTTGCCATGTTCACGCAAAAGGATGCGAATGCGAAGAAAGGGCAGATCGCCCTGGCCAACGCCATCATGAATCCGAAGTTCCAGTCGATCTTCAACTTGAACAAGGGCTCCATCCCCGTGCGTTCCGGCGTATCGAAGGACAAGTTTGACGCTTGCGCCCTGAAATCGATGGAAGACATGGACGCCACCAACAAGACCGGCGGCCTGGTGCCATCGTTCGCCCACGGCATGGCGCTGGCATCGGCCACGCAAGGCGCCGTGACCGACGTCATCGCCAAGTTCATGAATACCAACATGAGCTCGAAAGACGCGGTTGCAGCGCTGGCCAAAGCGGCAAAAGTGAAGTAATCACGACGGCGCCGGCACTCTCGCCGGCGCCCGCTGCATCGCATGCATCGCAGGCGTCCGCCCTGGCTTCGGCCAGGCCGGCGCCACACGCAGTTCTACTTCTACGGCTGTCCTATGTCCATACGCAAGCAATTCGACCGATGGATACCGCAGATGGTGCTGGGCCCCACGCTCATCGCCAGCTTGGTATTCGTCTATGGTTTTATCTTTTTGACCGGTTGGCTGTCGCTGACCGAATCGCGGCTGATGCCGAACTACGAGTTCGCCGGCCTGGTGCAATATTACGAGCTGTTCGACAACGAGCGCTGGTGGACCTCGCTCAAGAACCTCGGCATCTTCGGTGTCCTGTTCATCGGTTGCAGCATCGCCATCGGCCTGTTCCTGGCCATCCTGCTGGACCAGAAAATCCGCGCCGAAGGCGCGCTGCGCGCCATCTATCTGTATCCGATGGCGCTGTCCTTCATCGTCACCGGCACGGCCTGGAAATGGATGCTCAATCCCAGCCTGGGCCTGGAAAAGGTCATGCACGACTGGGGCTGGACCTCGTTCACCTTCGACTGGCTGGTGAACTCCGACATGGCCATCTACACGGTGGTGATCGCCGGCGTATGGCAGTCATCGGGCTTTGTCATGGCCCTGTTCCTGGCCGGCCTGCGCGGCATCGATGACGAAATCATCAAGGCGGCGCAAGTCGACGGCGCGTCCTTGCCGACGATCTACTGGCGCATCGTGATTCCCGCCATGCGTCCCGTGTTCTTCAGCGTGCTGCTGATCCTCGCGCATATCGCCATCAAGAGCTTCGACCTGGTCATCGCACTGACGGCTGGCGGACCGGGCAACTCGTCGTCCGTACCGGCCATCTTCATGTACCAGTTTTCCTTCACCCGCGGCCAGCTGGGCCTGGGCTCGGCATCGGCAATGATGATGCTGGCCACCATCGTGGCCGTGCTCGTGCCGCTGATGTACCTGGAAACGCGCAGCGCAAAGGCGATGAGATGACACCTACCCGCAATAATCGACTCACCCTCGGACGGGTGGTGGTATACCTGCTGCTGATTTTGTTCGCGGTGTACTACATCGTGCCCCTGTACGTGACCCTGTCGACGTCGTTCAAGTCGCTCGACGAGATCCGCAGCGGCAACCTGCTGGCACTGCCGCACGTGTGGCAGTTCGATTCCTGGGCCAAGGCCTGGTCTTCGGCTTGCACGGGCGTCACCTGCGACGGCATGCAGCCGTTCTTCTGGAACTCGATCAAGATGGTGATTCCCGCCGTGCTGATCTCGACCTTCCTGGGCGCCTTCAACGGCTATGTGTTCGCGCACTGGCGCTTCCGCGGTTCGGAAATCCTGTTCGCCGCCTTGCTGGTGGGCTGCTTCATTCCGTTCCAGGTGGTGATCCTGCCGATGGCGCGTTTGCTGGGCGAATTCGGCCTGGCCAATACGACTACCGGCCTGGTTTTCGTGCACGTGGTGTACGGCACGGCCTTCACGACCCTGTTCTTCCGCAACTATTACATCGGCGTGCCGGAAGAACTGATCAAGGCGGCGCGCATCGACGGCGCCGGCTTCTTCCTGATCTTCCGCAAGATCGTGCTGCCGATTTCGGGTCCGATTTTCGTCGTCTGCATCATCTGGCAATTCACGCAGATCTGGAACGACTTCCTGTTCGGCATCGTCTTCGCCAGCGGCGATTCGCAGCCGATCACGGTGGGCTTGAACAACCTGGTCAACACGTCCACGGGCGTGAAGGAATACAACGTCAACATGGCCGCCGCGGTGATTGCCGCGCTGCCGACCCTGCTGGTCTATCTGGTCGCAGGCCGTTATTTTGTGCGCGGTCTGACCGCAGGCGCAGTCAAAGGTTAAGGAAAGAATATGTCCAGTTTATCGATACGCAGCATCCGCAAGGTGTACACGAATGGCGTCGAAGTCCTCAAGGGCATCGACATCGAGATCAAGGATGGCCAGTTCCTGATCCTCGTCGGCGGCTCCGGCTCCGGCAAGTCGACCCTGCTCAACATGGTGGCCGGCCTGGAAAGCGTCACCTCGGGCGAAATCCTCATCGACGGCAAGGTGGTCAACGACCTGCCGCCGAAGGACCGCGACATCGCCATGGTGTTCCAGTCCTACGCGCTGTACCCGTCGATGACGGTGCGCGAAAACATCGCGTTTGGCTTGAACGTGAAAAAGGTGCCGAAGGCGGAGCAGGAAGAAATCGTCTCGCGCGTGGCCGAAACGCTGCAGATCACGCACTTGCTGGACCGCCGCCCGGCGCAGCTGTCGGGCGGCCAGCGTCAACGCGTGGCCATGGGCCGCGCCATCTCGCGCAAGCCCTCGCTGTTCCTGTTCGACGAACCGCTGTCGAACCTGGACGCCAAGCTGCGCGTGGAAATGCGCGCCGAGATCAAGCTGCTGCACCAGCGCCTGAAGGCCACCATCGTCTACGTCACGCATGACCAGATCGAGGCGATGACGATGGGCGACCTGATCGCCGTCATGAAGGATGGGGTGGTGCAGCAACTGGGCACGCCGCAGGAAATCTACGACAATCCGGCGAATCTGTTCGTGGCCGGCTTCATCGGCTCGCCGTCGATGAACTTCATCACCGTCAAGCCTGTCATCGAGGGCAACGACGTGTTTGCCGCCATCGAGAATGCGGGCAAGAGCATGCGCCTGGCCTTGCCGTTCGCCGCCGACAAGCTGCGCAGCTATGCGGGCCGCGACGTGATCCTGGGCGTGCGCCCGGAACAGATCACGGACATGAGCAGCGCGCACGGCGACGTGGGCCAGGAACTCGGTTGCCTGATCGACCTCGTCGAGCCGACCGGCCCCGACACCTTGCTGACGACGCGCCTGAACGGCGCCGCCGTGACCTGCCGCACGCACCCGCGCGAAGCGGTGCTGCCGGGGCAGACCATGCAGCTGTCGTTCAACCTGTCGAAAGCGGCCCTGTTCGACCCGGCCAACGGCGAGCGTATCGCGTAACCGGCATCCGCAACAGAAAACGGCCCGCTTGTCGCATGACAGGCGGGCCGTTGTCGTTTACGCCGCCGCGCTTATTGCGCCAGCGATTTTTTATAGGCGATGGCGTGGCGCAGCTTGCCCTTGTCGCCGATCAGCTCATCGAACGCTTCCCGGTTGACTTCCCGCAGGGCGCCCAGTTCGCGCGCGCTCTTGCCGCCGCTGACGCTGTCGCCGGGCCGCAGCGCCGCCATTGCCTGCGCGGCCAGCAGGATCGCATTGGCATACGCGACCGGATCGCGCAGGTCGACACGCGCCAGGTCCAGCGCCGGCATGCGGCGCAGCCAGTCGGCCCAGTAAAACTCGAGAAATTCCGTGGCGTGCTCTGGCGGCTCGTAGCCGATCCCGCGCGTAAAATAGACGAGCGAGCGGTACGGGTCGTCGCCCAGCGATGCGAGACCGATGGCGGGCGGCAGCTGCTGCGGCGTGATGGCCTGGTTGCGGCCGTTCTTCAGCCAGACCTTGTTTTCCGCGCGCATGCGGGTCCAGAAGGCCGCGTCGTCCAGCGCGCTGAAATTGTCGCTGACCTTGACCCAGACCTGCAATTGCTGATTGCGTCCGCCATCGGCTTCCCGGAAGGCGGAAAACGTGTGGTGGCCATCGGTCAGGTACACGAGGCCGCGCGGGCCGATGACGACGGTCTTCATGTCGTCCGGGCGGCTGCCCACGGCCGCCTTGCAGCGGTAGCCGGCCGGCGGCGCGGCCAGGGTGGCGCCGGCCACGTTGGCCGTGTTGGGCAAGACGTCGCCTTGGCCATTGGCTTCGCACAGGTCGGCGAATTTCCTGGGCTTGGCGATGTCCGCGATGTGCTTTTCTTCGGCCGCATAGCGCCCCAGCTTGTAGTACACCTGGTCGTAGCCGATGGCCGGCTGGGTCGGATGCAATTCATCGAGGCGCACCTGCAGGATGCGCGGATGGGCGGCGCTGCCCGCCACGGTGGACATCAGCGCCTGCTGGCGCGCGCTGAGGGCGGGCGCGACGGCGGCATCGCGGGACCAGGCCATGCTGGCGAAAGACAGGGCCAGCGCGGCGGCGGCCCGGGGGAATGCGGCGTGCATGCGACCTCCAAAGTGAGCGGTATGGCGAGCAGCATAGCGCGGCACGCGATTTCGCACAGTCCGACAGGCGCATGCACTGCGCCAGATCAAGCCAGTTTCTTAAAACCACGTCTCCACTTGCAGGCCGAACGAGGTGCCGCTGGTGGCGTTGCCGTATACGGGACCGGACTCGTTGGCCTTGTTGACGGCGGCCGTGGCGGCGTCGTTCCATTTGCCGTAGGTGACGAAGGCGCGCAACTCGGGACGCGACCAGTAACCCTTGCCCGCCGTCAGGGTGGGCGCGAAGGTCAGCTTGGTCAGGCGCTGGGCGGCGCCGCCCGTGGGCGAGGTCACGCGGTCCGTGCCCAGCTCGAACTGCAGCTTGAAGTTGTCGTTGACGGCATACACGGGGCGCACGCCCACGGTGGTCCAGGTCGAACTGCCGCCCGAGACGTTGGACTTGTCGCGCTGCACGATGGCCACCATTTCCGCGCTCCATTCGGGCGTCGGCTGTATCCACAGCGAATTGAAGATGCGCAGGCGCGTGACGTCGCTGCCGTTGCGGATCGAACCCGTGGTGCCCATGCGGTCGCAGCACTGGCCGCCGGCGCCCGTGCCCGGCCCCACGCCGTACTGGATGCCGAAGGTGTTGGCGCCGCCCCATACTTTATCCTGCTTGTGCAGCACGGTGGCCTGCCAGCCGCTGTGCGAGGTGCTGTCCTTCTTGTCGGGCGTGATGAGGGTGGTCAGCACTTCCAGCGTGCCATCCTGGTTGACGGGGATGCCCTGGTAGACGAGGTTTTGCCGGATGGCCGAGTTGCCGGGCTTGTCGTTATCCTTGAAGAAGCCATAGCTGATGCGGCCCGGTCCCAGCTTGTACTGGTCGATGCCGCCGCCCGTGCCGTTCATATTGATATATTGCAAGTCCAGCATGTGGATGTCGGGACGCATGTAGTAGCGCTTGCCGATCCAGGCCGTGCCGCCGTTGAGCGTGGGTATGTTTTTCGCTTCCACGTACATCTTCGACATGCTCAGGTCCGAATCGCTGACGGCGGAGCTGGGCGTGTAGGCTGCCACCATGATATGGCCGACGAAGCTGACGCCGTTGGGCGACTTGGCCATTTCCTTCTGGTATTCGAATTCGCCATAGGTGTCGCATTCGTTGCCGAGCCGGTAGCGCATGGTGTTGCCGCCCAGGCCGTAGCAGCTTTGCGGGCCGCGGCTGTCCGTGCTCGAACCGAGGCCCGCGCGGAAGTAGCCATGGTATTCGCCTTCGGCATCGCTGGCGTGGGCGGCGCCGCAGGCCAGCAGCATGGTGCAGGCGAGGGCCAGCGAGGTCTTGATCGGGTGTTGCATACAATCTCCTTGTCGTTATTAAAATGCGTGCTTGGGCACGTCGTACGGGATCGCTGCCGATCCAATCGGGGCGGCCGCCTGGGTGGGAAGGCTCAGGCGGCCAGATTCTGTTTCGAGGAAATCAGGTTGCCGGGCTGGCGCCGCGTGCGCGCCACGCCCTGCGCGTCGAACAGATGGAAGGCGCTGCTGGCGGCCGAGACCGTGAACGGCTGGCCCAGCGGCACGCGGTTGTTGCCGTCGCCGCGTATCACCAGTTCCTGGCCGTTGTCCAGGCTCAGGTAGATGAAATTGGCCTCGCCCAGGTGTTCCACCAGGCTGACGACGCCCTGGAAGCGGGCGCTGCCGTCGCCGTTTTCCAGGATGTGTTCGGCGCGCAGGCCCACCGTGACGGCCTCGCCCGCCCGCAGGCCGGCCGGATCGACGAGGGCCGTGATTTCCTGGCCGCTGGCCAGGGCCACGCGCACGCCGTCGTCGGCGGCGGCAAGGACTGTGCCCTCGAAGAAATTCATCATGGGCGCGCCGATGAAGCCGGCCACGAAGCGGTTCGCCGGCTGCTGGTACAGCTCCAGCGGCGTGCCGGCCTGCTGGATATGGCCGCCATGCATGACGACGATCTTGTCGCCCAGGGTCATCGCCTCGACCTGGTCGTGCGTCACATACACGATGGTGGCGTTCAGCTGGCGGTGCAGCTTGGCGATTTCCAGCCGCGTCTGCACGCGCAGGGCCGCGTCGAGGTTCGACAGCGGCTCGTCGAACAGGAACAGCTGCGGCTCGCGCACGATGGCGCGGCCGATGGCCACCCTCTGGCGCTGGCCGCCCGACAGCTCGCGCGGCAGGCGCTCGAGCAGGTGGTCGATCTTCAGGATGGCGGCCGCGTGGCGCACGCGCAGGGCGATGTCATCCTTGCCGGCGCCGGCGATCTTCAGACCGAAGGCCATGTTGCGGAATACGCTCATGTGCGGATACAGCGCATAGCTCTGGAAGACCATGGCGATGCCCCGCTCGGCGGGCGGCAAGTCGTTGACGACCTTGCCGCCGATGGAGAGGGTGCCGTGCGAAATGCTTTCCAGACCGCACAGCATGCGCAGCAAGGTCGATTTGCCGCAGCCGGAAGGGCCCACCAGCACGACGAATTCACCGTCGCGGATGTCGAGGTCGATGCCGGCCAGCACGTTCGTGCGGCCGTCGTAGGATTTGCTCAGTTGTTGCAGGCTTACATGGGCCATGGTGCACCTATTATTTGACCGCGCCGGACGTCAGGCCGCGGATCAGTTGACGAGAGAAAATGACGTACATGACGAGCACGGGAATGACGGCCAGCGACAGCGCCGCCAGCACGGAGTTCCAGTCCGTCACGTATTGCCCGATGAATTGCTGTACGCCCAGGGTGACGGTCTTGGTGCGGTCCGACGGCGCCAGGATCAGCGGGAACCACAGGTCGTTCCAGGCGGGAATCATGGTGAACACGGCCACCGTGGCGATGGCGGGGCGGATCAGGGGCAGGATCACCTGGAAGAAGATGGCGAATTCGCCCACGCCGTCGCAGCGCGCCGCATCCTTCAGTTCGCGCGGCACCTGGCGCACGAATTCGGACAGGATCATCACGGCCAGCGGCAAGCCCTGCGCCGTGTACACGAGCACCAGCGCCGTCAGGGTATTGATCAGGTCGAGCCGCACCACCAGTTCCAGGATGGACACCGTGCCCAGGCGGATGGGGATCATGATGCCCAGCGCCAGGTACAGGGTCAGCAGGCGGTTGCCCGTGAACGTGTATTCGGACAGTGCCCAGGCCGCCATGGCGCCGAACAGGACGATCAGCAGCAGCGACAGCAGGGTGACGAACAGGCTGTTGCCGAAATACAGCAGGAAGTCCGAATTGGCCAGCACCTTGTGAAAGCCCACGAGGGAAAAGGTGGCGGGCGTGGGCAGGGCCAGCGGATTGTCGAAGATGGCGGCCCGCGTCTTGACTGAGTTGATCAGGATCAAGACGATGGGGAACAGCGCGATCAGGGTGTAGCCGGCCAGGATCACGTGCACGGCGGCGCGGCCCAGGGGGCGGGTGGAAACGTTGCGCATGGCGGCCCTTACAGTTCGTAGCGTGTCAGCTTGCGCTGCACGAAAAAGAAATACACGCCCACGCCCGCGAGGATGACGAGGAACATCATGGTGGCCACGGCGGCGCCCATGGTGGGACTGCCCAGCTGGGCCTGGTAACCGAAGAAGGTGCGGTAGAAGAAGGTGCCGAGGATGTCGGTGGCGTAGTTCGGCCCCGCCAGCGCGCCTTTCACGGAGTACACGAGGTCGAAGGCATTGAAGTTGGCGACAAACGTCAGGATGGTCACCAGTCCCAGGGTGGGCCAGATCAGCGGCAGCTTGATTTGCCAGAAGATGCGCATGGCGCTGGCGCCTTCCGCGTGGGCCGCCTCGATGATTTCCTCGGGCACGGCCAGCAGGGCCGCATAGATCAGCATCATGGGAATGCCGATGTATTGCCAAACAGAAATGAGCGCGATGGTCAGCAGGGCCGTCGATTCCTGGCCCAGCCATGGCGCGAAATAGCTGCCGATGCCCACGCCGTCCATCAGCGACTGGCCCACGCCCCACAGCGGCGACAGGATCAGCTGCCAGATGAAGCCGATGATCACCACGGACAATAAGGTGGGCAGGAAGATCAGGGTGCGGTAGCTGCGCTCGCCTTTTAATCCCTTGAGGCTGAAGAGGGTGGCCAGCAGCAGGCCGATGGGATTTTGCAGCAGCATGTGGATGAGGAAAAACTTGCAGTTGTTCCACATTGCATTCCAGAAACTTTGCGACCATTGCGGGTCGAACAGGATGGTGGCGTAATTGGCCAGGCCGGCAAAATGGTGCTGGCCGCCCTCATCGGTCGTGTACAGGCCCAGGCGCAGGGTATCGGCCAGGGGCAAGGCGCTGAACAGCGAGTAGATGAGCAGCGCCGGGGCCAGGAACACGGCCACGTGCCACGGGAAAGCTTTCTTCACGGCGAAACTCCAGACGAATAAAAACACCGGCGGCGGGGCCGCCGGCAAAACCGCGCCACCGGGCCGCTGCATCGCATTGCTCAGGCCGGTTGCGGGGGGAGGATGGGGGGATTACTGCTGCGGCTTGTACCACTTGGCAAAGCCGGCCTGGATCTGGCGCGCCGCGTCTTTCGGCGCCAGCTTGCCGTTCAGGACCTGGGCGTTGACGTTCCACAGCTCGTTTTCCATGCTCGGTTCGCCCCGGTTGAGGATTTGCGCGTTCAGGCGGATGGTCGAGGCGCAACTGGCGCGCCAGCCGTTCATCTGCTTGGCCAGCGGATCCTTGATGGAAATCAAATGGTTCGACAGCGAGAAGAAGCCCGTCACCTTGTTGGTGTAGATGTCGGCGAATTCCTGCGAACCGAGCCAGGCGAGGAATTTGTAGGCGTCTTCCTTGTTCTTCGACTTCTTGTTGACGCTCATGCCGATGTCCGTGTGGTCCGAGATATAGCACTTGTCGCCGGCCTTGCGCACGGGCGGGTTGAAGGCGCCCAGTTCCAGCTCCGGGTCCTGCTTGAAGTAGGCGATGTCCCAGGAGCCGGACGGGTAGATGGCGGCCTTGCCCAGCGCGAACTGGTTCTGGCTGTCGCCATAGGTTTGCGCGCTGGCGCCCTTGGACAGATAGCTGCCCAGCCGGGCTTCATATTCCCAGGCGCCGACGAATTGCGGATCGGTAAACCTGGCCTTGCCCGCGATCAGCGCCTTGCGGCCATCCTCGCCCTTCCAGTAATTGGCGCCGATGCTGGTAAACACCACCTGGTTCGCTTCCCACTGGTCGGCCGTGCCCAGCGCCAGCGGCGCATACTTGCCGCTCTTCTTGACCGTTTCGAGCACCTTGAAGAATTCCTCTTCCGTGGCGGGCGGCTGCAGTTTCAGTTCGCGGAAGATTTTCTTGTTGTACAGGAAACCATGCATGACGGAGGCGATCGGCATGCAGAAGGTGTCCTTGCCATCGTCCGTCTGCCACGCCACCTTGGCCGAGGCGGGAAAATTCTCCATGCCGGCCTTGCCGTCGAGCTTTTCCAGCTGGCCCCGTTTGTACAGGGCCAGCGAGACGTCGAACGGGCGGCAAGCGAGCAAGTCGCCGGCCGTGCCGCCGCTCAGGCGCGCGTTCAGCGTGGAATCGTATTCGGTGGGGGCGGTGGGCGAAAACTTGATTTCGATGCCCGGATGCTTTTTCTGGAAGGCGGGGATGAGCACCGTTTCCCACAGGGTCTTGTCGTCCACGCGCCAGCTTTCGATGGTGAGCGTGCCCGCTTGCGCCGTGCCGCTGGCCAGCAGCAGGGCCAGCAATGTGTTGCGCGCGGCCACGCCGCCTTGTGCATGCAATCGCATGATGTCTCCTTGTTGGTGTTGGTCTTGTTTGGCTGCCTGATACGCTGCAGTTGGCGGACAGTAGCATCGGGGGAAATGTGACGCCAGCTCCCGGCTTTGCGCTGGCGATAATTTCTTATCTTGTTGATTTCAAAGGATAATATTGAAATTTGCAGGTGCGCTTGCTTACCTTTCCTTACCGTTGGCCGCTGCCGTGGCGCGCCGTGCGGGGCGTCGGGCGGGCGGGGCCGCCTGGACGCCGTGCAAGATGGCGCAACAAAAGCTCACGTTTCTTTACAAATCAGGTGACTAAATTACCAACCTGCTGTTTTGTAGTTGGGCTATAGTTTGTCGCGACAAGAACAAGGGGACAGCATTGAAGACGCCACCGCGCAGCACCGCCGACCGCCATGCCGGGGCCGCCCGCCGTCGCGGCGTGGCGGCACTGGCACTGCTCTCACTGATGTGGACCGGCGTGCCCGTGCGGGCCGAGCCGCTGCAAGTGCTGCACTGGTGGACCTCGACCGGCGAGCGCCGCGCGGCCGACGTGCTGGTGGCGCGCCTGGCGCAGGAAGGCGTCGAGTGGCGCGACGCGGGTATCGCGGGCGGCGCCGGCGTCGGCGCGGGCAAGGTGCTGAAGAGCCGCGTGCTGGCCGGCAATTCGCCGGAAGTCATGCAGCTGATCGGCTATACCCTGGGCGAGTGGAGCGACCTGGGCCTGCTGCTGCAGCTCGACAGCGTTGCCGCCAGCAACAACTGGCGCGCGACCATGTATCCGACCGTGTGGGGCCTGCTGCAGAACCGCGGCCATACGATGGGCGTGCCGGCCGGCATCCACCGCATCAATACGCTGTTTTACAACCGCAAGATTTTCCAGCGCCTGGGCCTGGCCGTGCCGCGCAGCTGGAGCGACTTCGAGCGCGTGGCCGCCACGCTGCGTCAGGCCGGCATCACGCCGCTGGCGCAAAGCAGCGAGGCGTGGCAAGTGGCCACCCTGTTCGAGACGCTGGTGCTGGCCGAATCGGGGCCTGCCTACTACCGCGCCCTGTTTGTCGACAAGAAAGCCGAGGCGTATGCGGACCCCCGCCTGCGGCACGCCTTGCAGCGCTTGAGGTCGCTCAAGCAATGGATGGCGGCGCCGCTGCGCGAACAGAGCTGGCCCGAGATGGCGCGCCAGGTCGGTGATGGCGAGGCGGCCATGTACATCATGGGCGACTGGGCAAAGGGCGAGCTGAACGCCTGGGGCCGCGCCACGGACGAGGTCTTCGGCTGCGCCGCCGCGCCCGACACGGGCGATTATCACCTGTACAGCATCGATACGCTGGCCATGTTCGCTTCGGACTACACGCACCAGGGCGCGCAGGAAAAGCTGGCGCAGGTGGTCGCTTCGCCGTCCGTGCAGCTCGAGTACAGCCAGGTAAAGGGTTCGATTCCCGCCTTGCGCCAGGCCGATCTGTCGCGCCTGGACAGCTGTGGGCGCGCCTCGGCGCAGGCGTTCGCGCGCGGCGCCGCCTTCCAGGCGCCCAGTCTCGTGCACCGCATGGCCACCGATGAAACCAGCAAGGACGCCATCATCGCCGAGGTGCACCGCTATTTCCTGGACGAGACGATCAGCGCGGCCGACGCCCAGCGCCGCATCGGCAGCATGTTGCAGGCGCTGAATAAAAAAGGACGAGACCATGTCACGCAAAATCCTGGTCGTTGACGACGATCAAAAGACCCGCATGCTGTTGAAGGCATATTTGGAAAAGAATCAATATGAGGTCAGCCTGGCGCACGATGGCGCCACCTTCCTGGCCGAATTCCACCGCCACGTCGACAGCCTGTCGCTGGTGATCCTCGACGTGATGCTGCCCGACACGGACGGCTTTGCCCTGTGCAAGGTGGTGCGCGCCCGCTCGAACGTGCCCATCATCATGCTGACGGCCAGCTCCGACGAGACGGACCGGGTGGTGGGCCTGGAGCTGGGCGCCGACGACTACATCGCCAAGCCCTACAGTCCGCGTGAATTGCTGGCGCGCATCAAGGCCATCCACCGCCGCACGGGCATCGACGCGGCGCCGCCGCCACGCTACTACCGCTTCGTGGGCTTTACGCTCGATACGCTGGAGCGCACGGTCACGGACGCGGACGGCGAAGCGCTGCAACTGACGGGCCTCGATTTCCAGCTGCTGCGCTATTTTGTCGAGCATCCGGGCGATATCCTCGACCGCAGCGTGCTGTGCGAACAGACGCGGGGGCGCGACGCGGGGCCGCTCGACCGCTCGCTCGACGTGCAGGTGAGCCGGCTGCGGCTGCGCCTGAAGGATGATGGCAAGCAACCCGTGCTGATCAAGACGGTGCGCGGCGCCGGCTATGTGTTTTCGGCCGACGTCAGCAGTGCGCATGCCTGAGCGGGGCGCGCGCCGCCTGCTCGAGCGCCTGCTGCCGCCATCGCTGCTGGGCCGCCTGTCCGTCGTGATGGTGGCCGGCGTGCTGGCCACGCAACTGGTGGGTAACCTGATCTGGGCCGCGCAACTGCGCCGCGACTCGGCCGTGGAAGCGCGCATGGCTTCGCAGCACCTGGCCCGCAGCGCCAGCAGCACCATCCGCTTCTTTCTCAGCCTGCCCGCCAATTACCGGCCCATCCTGATCCAGCAATTCCGCGAGATGGGCGGCACGCGCTTCTTTGTCAACGTCAACCAGGGCCCGCTGGCCATCCGCGAAATCGCACCGCACGCACTGGCCGACACGGTGGTGGCGACCGTGGGTGCGGCGCTGAAGAGCGACTTGCCGCAGCTGGCCGGCTACCGCGTGGGCTTCGCCTGGCCGGCCGACCTGGTGGTGGCCGACAGCGGCGCGCGCATCGGCGACTTGCCGGAAAACTGGGTCCAGCATATCTTGCTGCTGAAACCGAATCCGGCCCCCGTGCTGGTGATCCAGGCCGAACTGGAACCAGGCAACTGGCTGTACCTGGCGGCGCTGATGCCGAATCCATATTTCTTGCAAAGCAGCAACCCTTGGACCCTGGACCGGGTACTGCTGCAGGCGCTGTCGCTGGCGGCCGTGCTGCTGCTGTCCATCCTAGTCGTGCGCTGGACCACGCGGCCGCTGGCGGCCCTGTCGGATGCGGCCGAGGCCTTTGGCCGCGGCGAGACGCCGCCGCCCCTGCCGCAGACGGGCAGCCGCGAGTTCGTGCAGACGGCGCGCGCCTTTGGCGCCATGCGCGAGCGCATCCAGCGTTATCTGGAAGACCGCGAACGCCTGTTCGTGTCGATTTCGCACGACTTGCGCACGCCCATCACGCGTTTGAAACTGCGCACGGAACTGCTCGACGACGATGTGCAGCGCAATGAATTCCACGACGACCTCGACGAGCTGGACATGATGGTCAAGGGGGCGCTGCAATGCGTGAAGGATAGCGACATCCATGAAAACGCCACCGAGGTGCGGCTCGACGCCTTGCTGCAGCGCATGGTGCGCGGCGCCCAGCTGGCCGGCCACGAAGTGCATTACGTGGAGACGGGCCTGAGCGTGACGGCCAAGCCCCTGGCGCTCAAGCGCGCCATCGGCAACTTGCTCGACAATGCCTTGTTTTACGGCAAGACGGCGCACCTGTCCGCGCGCCGCGAAGGCGAGCACATCGTCATCCGCATCCGCGACGACGGCCCCGGCGTGGCCGAAGAGGCGTTCGCCAGCCTGTTCCAGCCCTATGTGCGCCTGGAACATGGCCGCGAGCAGAATGCGCACGGCATGGGGCTGGGGCTCGGTATTGCGCGCAGCATCGTGCAGGCCCACGGCGGCGAGCTGAGCCTGGCCAACCACCGCGAGGGCGGCCTGGAAGCGACCATCCGCCTGCCGGCGCAGTAAGGCGCCGGCGGCAGCGTCAGGCCAGCAGCGCGCTGGGCACGCGCGGCGAGGACATCAGGTCGCGGAAGGCGGCCCAATGCGCGGCACGCGTCGCGCCCTGGCGCTCGACATAGGCTTTCGCCATGTCCTGGCCCAGGTTGTAATTGATGACGTACGCGCCCATGGCATCGTAGAACTGCAGGCGCTGCGCGGATTTCTCGGCCGGATACAGGCGCACGTTGACCAGCCATTCCAGCGCTTCTTCGCGCGTGATGCTGCCTTCGAGGTACTGGCGCGCGATGTCGTTGTCGGCGTAGCTCAGTTTGGCCAGCAAGGCATTGAGTTGCGCATAGCGGGGCGCCAGCGCCGGGTCCAGGCCGGCCAGCGGGTACAACACCTGCTGTTCGAAGTCCAGCCTTTCCGCATCCGTGAAACTCAGTTCGATGCCGTAATTGGCCGTACCTTCGGCGATCAACGATTGCGGCGAATACAGCGGGTAGATGCAGTATTCCATCCAGCCCTTGCCGCGCACCAGGTCGCGTTCCAGCAGCACGTTGTAGACGTGGTGGCCCGGATACGCTTCGTGGCAACCGAGGTCGACGGCGCGATCGATGTACACGGGCAAGTCCGTATTGATCTGGATCACGCTCTGGTAGTTGCCCTTGTACCAGTTGTAGCCGCTCCAGGGCTTGTCGGTGACGAATTCCAATACGAAATCTTCACCGTCGGGCAGCGCGATGTAGCGCAGGGTGCGCTCGCGGCCCATGCGGATGGCCGCGTCCATGACGGCACGCAGCTTGTCGGCGGGAATGACGAGTTGCGCGCGCAAGGCGTTGACACGCGCGCTGACGGTGCCGGGACCGGGCAGCAGGGCGTCGATCTGCGCCACCAGGTCTTCGTAGTACGCACGGCTGTGATGGGGCGAGACGGCGTCGTACAGGCGCGCGCTTTCCGTATCGAAATCGAGGCGTGCGCCTTGCAGCATGTCCGCGCGCGCCAGCACGGCGTGCAACTGCTTGCGCAGGTTAAGGGCGCGCAGGCAAGGTTCGTCGGCCAGCAGGGCCAGCGCCTTGTCAGTCGCGGCTTTGATGTCGCTCAAACTCAATTGCTGTTCTACCGCTTCCTGTTGCCATGCGGGCGGGCCGTAATAGGCGTCCACGTACGAGGCATCGTGCTGGCCCATGGCCAGGACCAGCTTGACGTAGCGTTCGGCCACGTCGGCAAGGGGAGGGGAGTTGCTATCGTTATTCGTCATGGCGGCAGGGTTTTTCGCGGTTGGGCAGCGCTTATTGTATAGCGCAATAGCATGCGCGTGAGGCGTGTACGCGCCACATCATTTCTCTACAGTAACTGGGGAAACGCATCTTGATATACATCAGTGATCCCGGCATTCGGCACCTGCGTCATGCGGTTTCGCCGCAAGATGGCGTGGTCTTCTTTTTTATGCAACCACGTGATTTTTTCCTTGATCTTTCTTCGTTTATGGACGAATATGATGTACGAGATCCGGCACTATCTGACATCATCGGGCAGGGATTTATATACGGAATGGCTGAAACGCCAGCGCGATACTACGGCCAGGGTGGCCATAGCCCGGCGCGTGTTGCGTATGATTCCCGGCAATTTTGGCGACCACAAGTTCTGCCACGATGGCGTGTGGGAATTGCGCATCGACGTGGGGGCCGGTTACCGCGTGTATTACGCCATCGCCGGCGAACAGATCATTTTATTGCTGTGCGGCGGCGACAAGCGCACGCAGCCGAAAGATATCGAATACGCCTGTGCCTGCTGGCACGACTGGAAGGAGAGAGGACATGAAAGAGGAACCAAGCAAACCACCGAGAGACCGCTCGCATGACGATGCGATGGCCGAACTGTACCGCGACGATCCCGCTCTGGCCCTTGAACTGATCAACAATATCCTCGTCGATGGCGACCATGGCGAACTGCTGGCCGTGCTGCGCCAGCTGACGCGCGCCTTTGGCGGCGTGCCCGCCGTGGCGCAGGCGGCCAAGCTCAATCCTACCCAGCTGTACCGTACTTTGTCGCCCGAGGGCAATCCCTCGCTGAGCACCTTGACGGCCATCCTCGATGCCATGGGCTTGCGGCTGGCCGTGGAGCCCAGGCAGCCCGAACGTCCATTTCCCGCGCCGGCCGCCTGAGTCCCCGCCTTTGGTTTAAAACTCGACGGGCCGTGCCTCGCGCATCGCTTGCGTCATGGCCAGGCCGATGCGCGTCGCTTCCGTCGCGTCGTGCAAAGTCAGTGACAAGGTGCGCCGGCCCAGCGCCGCATCCGTGAACTCCTGCGCCTCGATCAAAAAGGCGTCGGCGAAGCGGGCATAGAAGTCCGGCGTGCATTCGTTGCGCACACCGTGCGCATCGGAAATTTCTACCCGGTTCAGGCGCGGATTGCTGCCCACGGCCAGGCGGCCGCTTGTGCCGAACACTTCCGTCAGGGTTTCATGGCCGTGCGCCATGGTGCGCGAAGCCATGAAGCTGGCCATGCTGCCGTCGCTGAACTCGACCGTCGCCAGGCCGTTGTCGACGTCGCCGAACGCCTGCAAGCCCGTGTGGATGGCGTTGGTGCCGCTCGCATACACGCGTTTGGGCACGGGATTGCCCAGCAGCCAGCGCGCCAGGTCGATATCGTGCACGCTGCAATCGAGGAAGATGCCGCCGCTGGTGGGGGCGAAGCGCATGAAGGCGCCGCTGGGGTCGTTCTGGTCGCAGGTTTGCGAACGCACGAGATACGGCTTGCCGATGAGCCCTAGTGCGATCTTTTGCTGTGCGTCATGATAGCTGGTGTCGAAACGCCGCACGAAGCCGATCATGATGGTCAGTTGCGGGTGGCGCGCCGCTTCCGCTTCCACCTTCAGGCAGTCGGCCAGGTCCAGCGATAGCGGTTTTTCGCAAAACACGTGCTTGCCGGCGCGCAAGGCGGCGATGATCTGGTCCGCATGCAGCGAGGTGGGCGTGACGAGGAAGACGGCGTCCAGGCCCGGGTGGGCCAGCAGCGCATCGTAGTCGGCATAGCCGGTGGTGATACCGAGCTGGCTGGCGGCCCAGTCCAGTTCAGCCGGCACGGGACTGCAGGCGGCGACTACTTCGGCGTTGGGCACGCGCTGCGCCAGGTTGATGGCGTGGCGCTGGCCCAGCCTTCCCAGGCCGACGATGCCGACTTTTAATGTTGGGGATGACATGTGGTCTCCAGATAGCTTTATTATTGGTTTATACAGTGACGACGCGCTGTTCGCGCCACGACAGCGTTGCCGCCTCGGCTAGTTCCAGTGCCTTCAAGCCATCGTGCACGGTGGTGCGCAGCGGCGTGCCGTGGGTGAGGGCGTCAAAGAAGTGCGCCATTTCCTGCGCGTAAGCCACGCGGTAGCGTTCCAGGAAGAAATCTTCCGGCTTGTCCACGCTGACGTTCAACGAGCCATAGGCCGTCACTTCCGTCGGCTTGTGGTTGCCCGCCTGCAGCATGCCGGCGCTGCCCAGCACTTCGAAGCGCTGGTCGTAGCCGTAGGCGGCGCGGCGCGAGGCATTGATCTGGCACAAACGTCCTTTCGCCGTGCGGATGGTGACGACGGCCGTATCGAGGTCGCCCGCCTCGCCGATGGCAGGATCGACGAGGCAGCTGCCCGTGGCGTGCACGCTGACGGCTTCGTCGTCGAGTATCCAGCGGAAGATGTCGAAATCGTGGATCAGCATATCCTTGAAGATGCCGCCGGAGACCTGAATATAGCTGACGGGTGGCGGACCGGGATCGCGGCTGGTGACGACCAGCAATTCCGGCGTGCCGATTTCTCCCGCTTCAATCCGTGTCTTGACGGCATTGAAGGTGGGGTCGTAACGGCGCTGGAAGCCCAGCATGCACAGCACCTTGGCTTCCTTGACGGCGGCGGCGCAGGCGCGTGCCCGGTCCAGCGTCAGATCGACGGGTTTTTCGCAAAAGATGGCCTTGCCGGCAGCGGCCGAGCGCAGGATCAGGTCCGCGTGGGTGTCCGTGCTGGAGGCGATGACGACGGCCTTGACGGCCGGGTCGGCCAATGCCGCTTCCACCGTGGCGCTGCTGCCGCCATGCAAGCCGGCCAGCGCGGCCGCCGCTTCCTGGTTGACGTCGACCACGTACTTGAACTGTACGCCGGGCTGGGCAGCCAGGTTGGCCGCGTGGATTTTGCCGATGCGTCCGGCGCCGAACAACGCTACTTCAATCATCATGTTCTCCTGGGGTGTGGATTTCTTCGATGTCGAGCTCTAATTTGTATGCCAGCGCGATGAACAGCGCCTGGCACAGGCAGATGGTGCTGGTCAGCGAGCGGAAGGCGAAGGCGCTGCCCTCGGTGACGGTCAACAACGCGTCGGCGGCCCGCGCGAGCGGCGCCAGTTTGCTGTCGGTAATCACCAGGACCTTGGCGCCCTTGTCTTGCGCCGCCTTGATGCACTGCTGGGTTTCCTTGCCGTAAGGCGAGAAACTGATGGCGATCGCCACATCGCGTTCGCGCACGCTGCGCATCTGTTCGCGGTGCATGCCGCCCAGTCCGCTGATCAGGTGCACGCGCTTGTCCGTGTGTTCGAGCGCGTAGGCGATGTAGGAGGCGATCGGAAACGACCGGCGCACGCCGATCACATAGATGTTTTCCGCCTTGAGCAGCAGGTTGACGGCCGCTTCCAGCTGGGCGTCGTCGAGTCCGGCTGCCAGGTCGTCGAGGCCGGCGCGGCTGGCGCCGACGAACTCGCGCGTCAAGTCGCCCGCGCTGAGGGCCGCGTCGCGCGTGGAAATGAGCTTGCGGATGCGCTGCTGGTAGTCGGGCGTGGCGCCGGCCTGGTCCGTGTACGCCTGGCGAAACACATCTTGCATTTCGGAAAAGCCCGTGTAGCCGAAGCGCTGCGCGAAACGCACGATGGCCGACGGCTGCACGTCGCAGGCGGCGGCGATGTCGCTGATGCGCTCGAGCATCAGGCTGGCCCGGTGCTTTTCGATGTATTGCGCGATGACTTTCAACTGGCGCGACAGGTTGTCGTACTCGGCGGCAATGTGCTGCATCAGCTGTTCGATGGGGGCGGTGGCTGCCATGATTTTTTTCCTCGGTGTGCTTGCTGGGCCGCGATGACGTATCAATTCCGTGCGGCTGGTTCTGGCGAGAATTATAGGAGGGAATCTTGAAAATAGAAACGAATTTCTATTTAAATTTATTTTGAAAATTTTATTGCATTTGTCTTTTTTGTGGCCTAAGCTGTGCGCAGTGCATCGGTTCGCGTGCCGCAAGGCCAGGCCGGTGACACCCTTCATAAAAGCTCGCAACTATAAAAATTAATCCGTCTAGGAGACATTCATGCATAGCAATAAAAGCAAGGGTTTGATGAAGTGCCTGGCCATCGCCAGCCTGGGCCTGAGCCTGGGTTTGAGCACGGGCGCCAGCCATGCTGCCGGCGAGAAATTCGTCATGGTCAGCCATGCGCCGGACTCCGATTCCTGGTGGAATACCATCAAGAACGCCATCAAGCAAGCCGGTGAAGATTTCAACGTGTCCGTCGACTACCGCAATCCGCCGAATGGCGACCTGGCCGACATGGCGCGCCTGATCGAGCAATCGGCCGCGCGCAATTACGATGGCTTGATCGCCGACATCGCCGACTTCAGCGTGCTGCAAAAGCCGCTGGGCACGGTCGTGGCCAAGAAAATCATGCTCGTGACCATCAATTCAGGCACCCTGGCGCAAAGCGAACAGTTGAAAGCCATCATGCACGTGGGCCAGCCCGAGTATGACGCGGGCCTGGGCGCCGGCAAGCGCGCCAAGGAAGCGGGCATCAAATCGTTCGTGTGCGTGAATCACTATGCGATGAATGCGTCGTCGTTCGAACGCTGCCGCGGTTTTGCCGATGCGCTCGGCGTCGATTTCAAATCGTCCACGCTCGACACCAATGGCGTCGACCCAGGCGTGATCGAAAGCAAGGTCAGCGCCTATCTGCGCAGCAATCCGAAGACCCAGGCCGTGCTGGCGCTGGGACCGGATTCGGCGCCGGCCGCCATGCGCGCCGTCGAAAAGCTGGGTCTGAAAGGCAAGATGTACTTCGCCAGCTTCGATTTGTCGGAAGAAATCGCCAAGGGCATCAAGGATGGCAGCATCCAGTTCGCCATCGACCAGCAGCCCTACCTGCAAGGCTACATTCCCGTTGCCGTGATGGCCATCATGAAACAGCAAAAAATCACTGACCTGGCCAAGGTCAAGGAAATCCTGATCGCCAATCCGAAATACCAGGCGCGCCTGGCCGAATACGGCCTGACGCCCATCTACGGCCCGCGCCACATCAGCTCCGGCCCCGGTTTCGTGACCAAGGAAAACATCGCCAAGGTCGAAAAATACGCCGGTCAATACCGCTAATCCACACAGTCGCCACCAGGAGTTGCCCAGCGCCGCACCGCCTCCCGCGGGCGGCGCATGGGAGGAACACGCCTGGCGCCAGCGATGCTGGCAGGAAAGTAATCGGAATTGGTAACAAGTATCACTGAAAGGAATTCGTATGACTGCGCTCAAATCCAGCCTGGCTAGCCCCGGCATGAATCCTCCTCCGCCTCCCGGCGCCTCCAGCAAGCCAGTTGCCGCCGCCGACGAGCGCGTGGGCACGACCAGCTGGGTCAAACGGTTTTTCGGCCGCCCCGAGTTCGCCTCGATTTCCGGCGCGGTGCTCGTGTTTGCCTTCTTCGTCATCACGGCCGGCGATTCCGGCATGTTCAACCTCGATGGCGTCGTCAACTGGATGCAAGTGGCGTCCTACCTGGGCATCATCGCCATCGGCGCCTGCCTGTTGATGATCGCCGGTGAATTCGACCTGTCGATCGGCTCCATGATCGGCTTTGCCGGCATGATGATCGCCATCCCGACGATTTATTTCCACTGGCCATTGTGGGCCGCGATCCTGTTCGCCTTCGCCGGTTCCATGGCGCTGGGCTGGCTCAACGGCTATATCGTCATCAAGACGCGCTTGCCATCGTTCATCGTGACCCTGGCATTCCTGTTCATCCTGCGCGGCCTGACCCTGGCCCTGTCGATCATGTTCGCCAACCGCACCATCGTCAGCGGCGTGGGCGACCTGGCGGCGCAAGACTGGCTGGCCAGCCTGCTGTTCCACGGCAACGTCGCCACCGGCCTGTTCCAGTGGATGGGCGCGCATGGCTGGATCGCCGTGCTCGACGACGGCTCGCCGCTGGTGAAAGGCGTGCCGAAAGTCATCGCCTGGTGGCTGGTGCTGGCCGCCGGCGCCGCATTCGTCTTGTCGCGTACCCGTTTCGGCAACTGGATGTTTGCCGTGGGCGGCGACGCCAATGCGGCCAAGAATGTGGGCGTGCCGGTGCGCAAGGTCAAGATTTCCCTGTTCGTCTTCACGGCCTTCTGCGCCTGCCTGTTTGCCACCTTGCAAGTCTGCGACGTGGGTTCGGCCGCCGCCGACCGCGGCATGCAAAAGGAATTCGAAGCCATCATCGCGGCCGTCATCGGCGGCGCCTTGCTGACGGGCGGCTACGGTTCCGTCGTCGGCGCCTGCTTTGGCGCGCTGATCTTCGGCGTGGTGCAGATCGGCATCACTTATACCAACATCAATTCGGATTGGTTCCGCGTATTCCTCGGCGTGATGCTGCTGATCGCGGTGCTGTTCAATAACTTTGTACGCTCACGCGTCACGGAAGCGAGATAAATCATGAGCGAATATATTCTTGCCCTGGAAAATGTCAGCAAGCGCTTCGGCTCCGTGCTGGCCTTGCAAAACATCACCATGCGGTTGCGCGAGGGGGAGGTTCATTGTTTGCTGGGCGACAACGGCGCCGGCAAGTCCACCCTGATCAAGACCCTGGCCGGCGTGCACAAGCCCACCGATGGCCAATACCTGGTCGATGGCAAGCCCGTCGTCTTCAATTCGCCCAGCGAAGCGCTGGACATGGGCGTGGCCACCGTCTACCAGGATCTGGCGCTGGTGCCGCTGTTGTCCGTGGCGCGCAATTTCTTCATGGGCCGCGAGCCGATGAAAAAACTGCTGGGCCTGGTCCCCGTGATGGATATCGATTATGCGGCCGAGACGGCGCGCGACAAGCTGGCCGAGATGGGCATCATGGTGCGCGACCCGCACCAGGCCATCGGCACCATGTCGGGCGGCGAAAAGCAGTGCCTGGCCATCGCCCGCGCCATCCACTTCGGCGCCCGCGTGCTGATCCTCGACGAACCGACGGCCGCCCTGGGCGTCAAGCAATCGTTCAATGTGCTGAAACTGATTTACAAGGCGCGCGAGCGCGGCATTTCCGTGATCTTTATTACGCATAATGTGCACCATGCGTATCCGGTGGGCGACTCGTTCACGTTGTTAAACCGGGGCAAGTCGCTGGGCACCTTTACCAAGGATACGGTGAGCAAGGATGCCTTGCTGGACATGATGGCGGGCGGTGCGGAAATGCAAACGCTGATGAGTGAACTCGACGGTGTCACGATTTAAGGATAGCCATGAATAATTCCACACAATTTGCCCAGGGTAGGGCGCTGGACGTGATCTGCCTGGGCCGCCTGGCGGTGGACCTGTACGCGCAGCAGATCGGCAGTACCCTGGAAGACGCGACGAGCTTTGCCAAATACCTGGGCGGCTCGTCGGCGAACATCGCCTTCGGCACGGCCCGGCTGGGCTTGAAATCGGCCATGCTGTCGAAAGTGGGCGACGACCACATGGGCCGTTTCCTCACCGACACCTTGGCGCAGGAGGGCTGCGACGTCAGCCACGTCGGCATCGACCGCGAGCGGCTCACGGCGCTGGTGATGCTGGGCATCAAGGACAAGAACACCTTCCCGCTGATCTTTTACCGTGAAAATTGCGCCGACATGGCCATCGACGCGTCGTCGGTGGATGCGGCTTTCATTGCGTCGAGCAAAGCGTTATTAATCACCGGCACGCATTTCTCGACTAGCGCCATGCACGCCGTCAGCACGCAGGCTCTGAAATTGGCGCGCGCGAACAACGTGCGCACCGTGCTCGACATCGATTACCGGCCCGTGCTGTGGGGCTTGTCCGGCAAGGCGGACGGCGAAACGCGTTTCGTCTCGAACGAAGGCGTGACCCGCCACTTGCAGGCCATCCTGCCGCAGTTCGACCTGATCGTCGGCACCGAAGAGGAATTCATGATCGCCGGCGGCGGTGCCGACATCATGGCGTCCCTGCGCGCCGTGCGGGCCGCCACCCTGGCCACCCTCGTCGTCAAGCGCGGGCCGCTGGGCAGCGCCGTCATCGACAATGTGGTGCCGGCCAGCCTCGATGACGCGTATAACTACCGCGGCGTGCGCGTCGAAGTGCTCAATGTGCTCGGCGCGGGCGACGCTTTTCTTTCCGGTTTCCTGAAAGGCTGGCTGCGCGGCGAGGATTACGAGGCGTGCTGCCGCTACGCGAACGGCTGCGGCGCCCTCGTCGTGTCGCGCCACGGCTGCGCGCCGGCCATGCCGTCGCCCGTCGAGCTCGACTATTTCCTCGCTAATGCGGCAAAGCTCACGCAGCCGGACCAGGATGCGACCTTGTCGCGCCTGCACCGCACGACGGTGGCGCGCCCGCAGTGGAACGAGCTGTGCGTGTTTGCGTTCGACCACCGCACGCAATTTTTTGAGCTGGCGCAACAAACCGGCGCGCCCGAAGCAGCCATTGCGGCCTTGAAGCAATTGATGGTGCAAGCCGTGGCGCAAACGGAAACGGCCTTGCAACTGGCCGGCAAGACAGGCGTGCTGATCGATGGCCGCTATGGCGTCGACGCACTCAACGATGCGACGGGACGGGGCTGGTGGATAGGCCGTCCCGTGGAATTGCCGGGATCGAATCCGCTGCAATTTGACTGGGGCCGCTCCATCGGCTCGCACCTGCTCAGCTGGCCGAAGGAACACGTGATCAAGTGCCTGGTGCAGCTGCATCCGGACGACGCCGTGGAAAACCGCCTGGAACAGGAAGCGCAGATCAAGGCCCTGTACGATGCGGCGCAAGTGAGCGGTCACGAACTGTTGCTCGAAGTCATACCGTCGGAAGCCTTGCCGCACAGTGAAGACACGGTCTTGCGCGCCGTCAAGCGCCTGTACAACCTCGGCATCTACCCGGAATGGTGGAAGCTGGAAAGCATGTCGGCCCAGCAATGGCAAGCCATCGATGCCCTCGTGCACGAGCGCGATCCATATTGCCGTGGTGTCGTATTACTTGGCTTGAACGCGCCCATCGCCGCCCTGGCCGACAGCTTTGAACAGGCCAGTGCCAGCACCACCTGCCGCGGTTTCATGGTCGGCCGCACCATCTTCCAGGAACCGAGCCGCCGCTGGCTGGCCGGCGAACTCGACGATGCTGGCCTGATCGCCGCCGTGCGCGCCAATTTCGAGCAGCTGATCAGCTTGTGGCAGCGCACGCGCAACCGCCTGGAGCGTGCCGCATGAGCGCGACCATCCATAAAACCATCCGCTTGACCATGGCGCAGGCCCTGGTGCGCTACCTGGCTGCCTTGCGCACCGAGGATGGCCAGCCCTTGTTCGGCGGCGCCTTCGCCATCTTTGGCCACGGCAACGTCGCCGGCATGGGCGAGGCGCTGTACCAGTACAAGGATGTGTTCCCCACTTTCCGCGCGCACAACGAACAGGCGATGGCGCACTCTGCCATCGCCTATGCGAAAGCCCACATGCGCCGGCGCATGATGGCCGTCACCAGCTCCATCGGTCCGGGTGCGACGAATCTGCTCACCGCCGCCGCCTTGGCGCACGTCAACCGCCTGCCCGTCCTGCTCCTGCCCGGCGACGTCTTCGTCTCGCGCGCGCCCGACCCGGTGCTGCAGCAACTGGAAGACGGCACGGATGGCAGCGTGTCGGTCAACGATGCGTTCAAGCCTTTATCGCGCTATTTCGACCGCATCGTCTATCCGGAACAGCTACTGACGGCCTTGCCGCGCGCCATTGCCGCCTTGACGGACCCGGCCGCTTGCGGTCCCGTTACCTTGTCCCTGCCGCAAGACGTGCAGACGATGGCATATGACTATCCGGCCGACTTTTTCGAACCGAGAGTCGTGCGTTTCCGCGCCGTGCCGCCCGTCGAGCAGGAACTGGAAGAGGCCGCGTTGCTATTGAAAAACGCAAAACAGCCGCTGATCGTCGCCGGCGGCGGCGTGCTGTACGGCCAGGCCGGCGCCGCCTTGCAGGCGTTTGCCGAACGCCATGGCATACCCGTGGCGGAGACCCAGGCGGGCAAAAGTGCCTTGCCGTGGGACCATCCTTTGCAGCTGGGCGCCATCGGCGTCACCGGTTCGCCCGCCGCCAACAGCCTGGCGGCGCAGGCCGACGTGGTGCTGGCCGTGGGCACGCGCCTTCAGGATTTCACGACAGGATCGAACTCCCTGTTTGCGCAAGCGCAGCTGCTCAGCCTGAACGTCAACAGTTTTGATGCGCTGAAACGCCGCGGCCTGGGCCTGCAGGCGGACGCGACACTCGGCTTGCAAGGCCTGTCTCGGTTGCTGGGCAGCTGGAATAGCGCGGGCCAGTGGCTGGAGCGCGCGCGGCAGGCAGGGAATGCCTGGCGCGATACCGTGGCGTCCATTACCGGCAAACGCGAGGTGGCCGGCTTGCCGTATGACGGCGAGGTCATCGGTGCCGTGCAGCGTTCCGCAGTCGACTCCACCACCCGCGACATCGTCGTCTGCGCGGCCGGCACCTTGCCGGCCGAACTGCATAAACTGTGGAGAACATCGACGCCGGGCGGCTACCACATGGAATACGGCTATTCGTGCATGGGCTATGAAATCGCCGGCGGCCTGGGCGTCAAGATGGCCAAGCCGGAAGCCGAAGTCATCGTCATGGTGGGCGACGGCAGCTATCTGATGATGAATTCGGAAATCGCCACTTCCGTCATGCTGGACAAAAAGCTCATCATCGTCGTGCTCGACAACCGGGGCTATGGCTGCATCAACCGATTGCAGCAGGCCTGCGGCAATGCCTCGTTCAACAATATGCTGCCCGACCGCGCACCGCGCATCGACTTCGCCCTGCATGCGCAATCCTTGGGCGCGCTGTCCGAACACGTTGCCGACATTGGCGAACTCGAGCAAGCGATGCTGCGCGCCCGGGCAGCTTCCCGCACGTATCTGATCTGCATCGACACGGACGACACGCGCACGACGCAGGAGGGCGGCTGCTGGTGGGAAGTGGCCGTACCGGAAGTGTCGACCCAGCCCGGCGTGCAAGCTGCGCGTGCCCGTTATGAAAACGATCGCTTGAAACAAAGGAATTGAAATGACTACCTGGAATGTACGTATCGGCATCAACCCGATCTCGTGGATGAACGACGATTTACCGAGCCTGGGCGGCGAAACGCCCCTGGAAACGGCGCTGAAGGAAGGCGCCGAGATCGGCTATGTGGGTTTTGAGTTGGGCAACAAGTTTCCCAAGGATGCCCCGTCTCTGAACGCCGTGCTGGGCAAATATGGCCTGGCGTGCGTCTCCGGCTGGTATTCGGGCCGCCTGGCGCACCGCTCGGTGGAAGACGAGATCGCTTCCGTGGCATCGCATTTACGTTTACTTGCCGACAGCGGCGCCACCGTCATGGTGTATGGCGAAGTGGCCGACGCCATCCAGGGCGAAGCGCGCCCGCTGTATAAACGCCCGCGTTTCCAGACGCAGCAGCAATGGCAGGACTACGCCGACAAGTTGACGGCCTTTGCCAAGCATTTGCTGGCGCACGGCGTGCGCCTGGCCTACCACCACCACATGGGCGCCTACGTGGAAACGCCGGCCGACGTGGACCAATTGATGGCCCTGACGGGGCCGGAAGTGGGCTTGTTGTTTGATACGGGTCATATCACGTTTGCCGGTGGCGACGCGTTGGCGGTACTCAATAAACATATCGATCGCATCTGTCACGTGCATTGCAAGGATGTGCGCCCGAACGTGGTGAAACTGGCCCGCAACGGCCACTGGAGTTTTTTGCAGGCCGTCATCAATGGCGCCTTCAGCGTGCCGGGCGACGGCTGCATCGACTTTCCGGCCATCCTCACGCGCCTGTATTTGCATGGCTATGCGGGCTGGCTGGTGGTGGAAGCGGAGCAGGACCCGGCCGTCGCCCCCAGCTACGAATACGCGAAGATGGGCCACGATTACCTGGCGCGCCTGGTCGATGCGATTCCGCGCCTGGGTCGGGAGGCGGCATGAGCCCGCTGCTGGTCAAAGCAGGCAAGGCCGGCGGCAAGATTGTGGAAGTCACGCCGGAATCGGCCGGCTGGACGCACGTGGGCTTTGCCGCGCATCGTCTGGCGGCCGGCGAGGGCTTGACGCTGGAGACGGGCAAGCGCGAGCTGTGCCTCGTCGTGCTGACGGGCACGGTCACGGTGCAGGCGGGCGGGCAGATATGGGAAGGCATCGGCAAGCGCGC
>NZ_JBXAHC010000029.1:0-23863 GCF_058794735.1 Janthinobacterium sp. GW823-FHT06H09
GCGTCGAAACCCTTGTTCCATCGGACACTCCTTCTCTGTAACGAAAAAGTGTCAACTTATTCCAGGACGGGTCATACCCAACAAAAAAGCCGGCCCTAAGGCCGGCTTTCTCTAGTGCTGGGTGCTAATTACTTAGCAGCCGATGCAGCAGCCGAAGCGGCAGCAGCAGCGTCCGAAGCGGCCGAAGCAGCGCTCGAAGCAGCAGCAGCAGCGTCGGTAGCGGCCGAAGCAGCAGCGTCAGCAGCAGCAGCTGGAGCAGCTTCAACTGCTGGTGCTGGTGCTGGGGTTTCAACTACTGGTGCTGGTGCAGGAGCTTCTTCTTTTTTGCTGCAAGCAGCCAGAGCAACAACCATCAGGGAGGCGATCAGCAGGGATTTTTTCATTTGTTTTCCTTAATTATTTCAAAAAATAAATCAATATTGTTGCGATGAATAATTACCGGTAATTATCGCTCGTTAGGTCGTCTTCGAAGGCTTTTCGTACCAGGTGGTGCCTGCCAGACAACGGAAACTTCCTAACCGAATATTATAGCGATTTTTGGTGCGTCGCAATAGGAGCAAGAGGCAAATTCGCAACTATTTTGTGATATCGCAATATTTGCCGAAGCAAATTGCAAGCAAGTGTAAGCGATTTGCGAAAGCGCGACAAAACGATATAAAAATAATATGTTTCATTGCGCTGGCGCAGAAGCTGTTATTTTACCTACTGTAATACCACTTTGCTACGACACGCTCATTCAAGCCAGTTCGATCCAGCCATCCTGATACCAGGTATACAAAGCATCCATCACGTCATCGGACGCCTGGGCCACGGCGGCGCCATCGAGGGCGCGTTCGTTGGCCAAGGTTTCCAGGGCCGTTTTGTCGGCCTTGCCAATGGCAAACGATTCGCCATTGATGAAGACATTCTTGCCACGATACAGCATCAGCGTCTTGCGCGACAACACGACACCCTTTTTCTGCGCGGCGTCCGCGAAGCGGCCCACCGTCAGCGGCTTGGACAGCGGCGTGAAAAACACGTTGTGCTTCGGTTCCGACAGGTGTTCGCCCAGGAAAATGGTCACGTCTTCTTCCGTGAAGCGCACCTTGTTCATTTCTTCCGCGATGGTGCTGAGCATTTCACGGGGGATTTCCGCTGGCTTGCCCGACGCTTTCAGGTCGGGATCGCTGTAAATGCCCGGCAAGTCGATCGAATCGGCCATGAATTGCAGGAAAGCTTCGCCCAGTTCCTGGAATGATGGCGAGCGGAAACCGATCGAATACGTCTGGCAGTCGCCGATGGCCACGCCGTCGTGCGCGTAGTGGGGCGGCAAATACAGCATGTCGCCCGGTTCCAGCGTGAATTCTTCGTCGGGCGTGAAGTTGCTGAGGATTTTCAGCGGCAAGCCGTCGATGAGGCTCAGGTCCTTCTGCGCGCCGATGCGCCAGTGGCGCTTGCCCTGGCCTTGCAGCAGGAACACGTCATAGGAATCGAAATGCGGGCCCACGCCGCCGCCATCGGTGGCGAAGCTGACCATCAGGTCGTCCAGGCGCGCGTCGGGCAGGAAGCGGAACTGGCGCAGCAGGGCGTCGGCCTTGGCGCTGTGCAAGTTGGCGCCCTGCACCAGCAAGGTCCATTCCTTCTGTTTCAGCGAGGGCAGGCTGGTCAGCGGACCTTGCTGCATGTTCCAGTGTCCATCCGCATGGCTGACCAGACGCGATTCGACGTGGTCAAGGGCAGCCAGCTCGGTCAGGGCCTTGACATCGAACAGCGCCTTGAAGCCAGGCACGGCTTGACGGATCAACAAGGGTTTTTTATGCCAGTAGTCGCGCAGGAATTGCGCCGGCGTGATATCGCCGAGGAGAGTTAATTTTTTCATGCGCCCATTATAACAACCGGAAATGCAGGAATGCGCCTGCCGTTGGCGGCGTGAAGGTATAATTTGCCAGCTTATACAATGAAAGGAAGCATAATGAAGATTGCCAAAAATACGGTCGTGACTGTCAACTACAAACTGTCAGACGCGCAAGACAATCTGATCGAAGACGGCCGTCAGCCGATGGTCTACCTGCACGGTGATTATGAAAACACCCTGCCGAAGATCGAAGAAGAGCTCGACGGCAAGGAAGTTGGCTATTCCAACACGATCCAGATCGAACCGGATGATGCTTTCGGTGAATACGATCCCGCCCTGGTCAAGGTCGAGCCGCGCAATCGCCTGCCTGAGCCGCTGGAAGTGGGCATGCAGTTCGAAGGCATGCCGGAAAGCGATTCGCCGGACGAAGAAGCGATGATCTTCACCGTGACCGATATCGCCGACGACAAAGTCGTGCTGGACGGCAACCATCCACTGGCCGGCATCGCGCTGCGCTTCTCGCTGACCGTCGCTGACGTGCGCGAAGCCACCGAAGAAGAAATCGCCCATGGCCACGTGCATGGCGCACACGGCCATGACCATGGCGATGAAGATGATGAAGGCGAAGAGGGCGATCACTTCCGCACGCATCCGATTCATTAATCTGGAGACGCCTGACCAAACCTACTGCGCGCAGCGGGGCGCGGCCGGCGATGCTCACCGTACTCTAGTACGGTTGCGCTTCTCGGCCGCGCCGCGCAGCTGCTCGCGACGGTTTTGTCAGGCGTCGTGACGCTGGTGGATTGAATGAATAAAGGCCGACTTCGTCGGCCTTATTTTTTATCGGCGCACAGTCGACGCCTTGGCCCTCGCTTGCGCCGATGGTCGGGTGGCACGTTGACGTACCTCAAAGAATGGCGTCTTGCCCGGCCGTACGGCAATGGCGGACCAGTCGTTGTCGATGCTGACGTGGCCCAGGTTGCTTTTCCAGCTGATTTTTGGCGCGTCCGTCCTGGCCGCGGCCTTTTTGTTTTTGCCTTCCTTGCCGTCCGCTTCGGTTTCGCGCTGCGTATCGATCAATAACACCTTGCCGCTGAACTTCTTCGCCAGGGTGCGCACCTGCTTGCGCGGTCCGGCAAAACCATCCTGTTTCGAACTAAAGCTGGGCAGCAGCGAATTGTCGTCTTCATCGAGCACGCCCATGTCGCCATCGGAAAACAGCACGATGCCGTCGAGTTTCTTGCGTTGCGCCATGGCGAACAGGCGCTGCAGCCAGGAACGGTTGGCGACCAGCCGGTCTTCGAATTCGCTGTTGCGGCCGGCTTCTGGCAGGAAATGGTTGTTATTTGCGGGCAGGTTGATGGTGGCAAACAGCACGCCGCCGTATTCCCAGTGGGCGTTTTCCGCATAGCTGCGGAATTTCGCCGTCGATGATAATCGCGACAGGGTCAGCTTGCGCTGGCCCAGGCTCTGGTCGTCGGCGAAATACACGTCGCGCAGGCGGTTCAGGCGTTCGATGGCGTTGATGCGGCCGCGCGAATTGCGGCAGTTGGCCCAGTCGCTGGCCGACAGCGAGACGATCAGCGGCGGGCCGCTGGCGTCCAGCAAGTCCTTGCGTTGGCTGTACAGCTTGTCGCTGCACGATTCGCTGGCGGCCTTGATGCCGGTGGCCACCACGAAGGACGCGTTGAAAGCGCTGGTGTCCGCGATGGCTTTTTTCAGGGGGCCATCGTCGGGCCCCGCGTTGAAGGAGTGGCCCAGCACGGCAAACTCGAAGCCGGCCTGGTCGCCAGCGGCGGCCAGCGCCGCTTGCCATGGCAGGCTGACGGCCAGCAAGCCGGCGGCCAGCAGGCGGATCGTGCCGCGCCGGATCGTCATGCGGCGGCCAGCCGTTTCAACTGATACAGCTGCTCCAGCGCATCGCGCGGCGTGAGCGCGTCGGGATCGAGGTCGGCGATGGCGTCGAGCAAGGCTTGCTGCGCTTCATTGAGCGCGGCCAGCGGCGCCGCCGCTGCCTCTTCTTCCTCTTGCGCATACGGATCGGCGGCGGGGGCGGCGAACAGGTCGCGTTGCGGCGTGGCGTCCAGCGCCTGCGCTTCCAGGCGCGCCAGGTGCTTGCGCGCGGCCTTGATCACGGGTTGCGGCACGCCGGCCAGCTGGGCCACCTGCAAGCCGTAGCTTTGCGAGGCGGGACCGGCTTGCACGGCGTGCAAAAAGACGATGCTGTCCTTGTGTTCGACGGCGGACAGATGCACGTTGGCGGCGCTCGGATGGCTGTCCGGCAATTGCGTCAGCTCAAAGTAATGCGTGGCGAACAGAGTGAAGCTGCGGCTGCTGTCGATCAGATGGCGCGCGATGGCCCAGGCCAGGGCCAGGCCGTCGAAGGTCGAAGTGCCGCGGCCCACTTCATCCATCAGCACCAGCGAATGCTCGGTGGCGCCGTTCAAAATCGCGGCCGATTCCGTCATTTCCACCATGAAGGTCGAGCGTCCGCCGGCCAGGTCGTCGGTGGCGCCGATACGCGTGAAGATGCGGTCGATGGGGCCGATGGTGGCGGATGCGGCCGGCACGTAGCTGCCCACGTAGGCCAGCAGGGTGATCAATGCCACCTGGCGCATGAACGTCGATTTACCGCCCATGTTCGGACCGGTAATCAAGAGCAGGCGGCGTTCGTTGACGAGGCGGCAATCGTTGGCGATGAAGCGTTCGATCTGCTTTTCCACCACCGGGTGGCGGCCTTCGACGATGTTGATGCACGGCTCGTCGACCAGTTGCGGGGCGGCCCAGTTGTGCTGCTGCGCGTGTTCCGTCAGCGCGTTCAGGGTGTCGAGCTGGGCCAGGCCTTGCGAAATCGTCTGCAGGGTGCCGATGTGCGGCGCCAGGTCGGCCAGCAGCAGGTCGTACAGCAGCTTTTCACGCACGAGGGCCTTGTCTTGCGCGGACAGGGCCTTGTCTTCGAACACTTTGAGTTCGGGCGTGATGTAGCGCTCGGCGTTTTTCAGGGTCTGGCGGCGGCGGTAGTCGTCCGGCACCTTGTCCGTCTGGCCGTGCGTGACTTCAATATAGAAGCCGTGCACCTTGTTGTATTCGACGCGCAGGTTGGCGATGCCCGTGCGCGCCCGTTCGCGCGTTTCCAGGTCGAGCAGGAACTGGCCCGCGTTCTCCGACAGGGCGCGCAATTCATCGAGTTCGGCATCGAAACCGGTGGCGAACACGCCGCCGTCGCGCACCATGGCGGCCGGTTCCTGCGCCACGGCGCGCACCAGCAAGTCCAGGCAGGCCGTCGGTGTCGCCAGTGCCGCGTGGATGGCGGCCAGCAAACCCGTTTCGCCGCCCTGCCCAGGACCGTAGCAGCGCACCACGTCGCCGCGCAGGGCCGGCAGTTGCAGCAAGCCGTCGCGCAGGGCGGCCAGGTCGCGCGGACGCGCCGACAGCAGGGCGATGCGTGTGGTGATGCGTTCGATATCGGGCACTTGCGCCAACGTGGCGGCGAGCGGACCGGCCGCTTCGCTTTGCGCCAGCGCGGCAATCGCTTCATGGCGCGCGCGCGCCACGTTCTGGTCGCGCCGCGCATGGTGCAGCCAGTGGCGCAGCATGCGCGAACCCATGGCCGTGCGGCAATGATCCAGCAGGGAGAACAAGGTCGGCGATTCCTGCCCGCGGATGGTTTCCGTCAATTCCAGGTTGCGGCGCGTGGCCGCGTCCAGGCCGATGAATTCGCTTTCCGTTTCCGTCGTCAAGGAGCGCACGTGCTGCAAGCCCCGCCCTTGCGTCGATTGCGCATAGCGCAGCAGCGCGCCGGCCGCGCCGAACGCGGCACCGAGGCCGTCGGCGCCAAAGCCCGTCAGGGTCGCCACGCCCAATTGGTCGAGCAGGGCCTTGTGGCCGCCCACCACATCGAAATGCCAATCCGGCACGCGGTTGATGTGCGTGCCCGCGTAGTCGTCGAACAGGTTGCCGTTGTCGCCGCTGAGAATTTCAGCGGGCACGATGCGTTCCAATTCCTGCTGCAGGCGCGCCGCCACGGTGGCGCTGTCGCCGGAAAACTCCATCAGTTTCAAGGCGCCGCTGGCCAGCGACAGCCAGGCCAGGCCCGTGGTGACCGTCTTGCGCTGCGTGATGCTGCACATGGCCAGCAGCGGGCGCTCGGCCTTTTCCGGCAGCAAGTCCGCATCCGTCAGGGTGCCGGGCGTGACCACGCGCATGACCTTGCGCTCGACGGGTCCCTTGCTGGTGGCCGGGTCGCCGATCTGTTCGCAAATGGCCACCGACTCGCCCAGCTTGACCAGCTTGGCCAGGTAGCCGTCCAGCGAGTGAAACGGCACGCCGCACATCTTGATGGGGTTGCCGCTGGCCACGCCGCGCGCCGTCAGGGTGATGCCCAGCAGGCGCGCCGCTTTTTCCGCATCCTCGAAAAACAGCTCGTAGAAATCGCCCATGCGGTAGAAGACCAACATCGTCGGGTGGTTTTCCTTGATGCCCATATATTGTTGCATCATGGGCGTGAGCTTTTCAGCCGAATTCTTCTTTGCCGCGGCGGCGTTGATTTCTTTTGGGACGGTGGTCATGTGTTCTTTGTCGTTGGTCCGGCCGCAGGGAAGGCATGCCTGCCGGGCTGTGGGTGGTGCTGTTGTGCGTGCCAGGCCGCGCCAGTGGAGCGGAGCTTGGGTTCAAGGCCGTCATTTTACCGCTTTCGGCGGGCGGAGCGGGGTATTGCGTGCGGGCGTGAAAAAGCCATGCCGACCGGAGGTACGCTGCTTCCTAGCTAGAGTGCTGGTGTTAGCGCAATCGATAGGGCAGTGAGTGAGGGCTTAGCGCAATATCTGCCATGGATACAGTCGCTCATGATTAACAAAGGGAGTGTGATGCGGGTATTGTGCAGGAACGACAGAGTACCTTCCATTGCCTTTATCAGGAAGCACGTAGCGGCAATGGAAGGAGGAAGAGCGCGCCGGATTTGCGCACCAATGTTCTTACATGCCAGAGGAGCCGCCGACCGAGCTTTCTGGATCGAAGGAGAAGACGCGCAGTTCCGGTTGGACGTCCTCGCCGCGCATGATGCGTACCGTCATGACGAACGACAATTCCCAACGCCCTGCTGCATAGCCTACGTCCAAATTGTGTTTCCACTCCTGGCGGATGCGGTGCAGAGGTGTTTGATCGGGTTCGCCCAACAACTGCTGGATCTCGAAGTCCAGCGGCAAATGATAAGTAGCGCCTACAGCTTGCAAAAATGGCGATGGTGGCGAATAAATGGTTGGTACTTTCGGGCCGATTTGCGTCAGTTGCGGCACGGTGATAATGCAGCAGTCGACAATCTGAAACGAGGTGAAGCCGCTCTCCCTGGAGCCGCAGCAAGTGACATCCAGGTACACGTGCTGGCCTTTCTGGAAGTGCACGCCGCCCATGTAGGGGCCGTGGCGTGGGTCGGCTGTGCCGTCACAGGAGGTGAAACTGTAGTCGAGCTGATTGGTGATCTGGTCTGCATCAAAATGCACGGATAACTTCATCCAAGGGCTTACAGGCGTCATTTTTTACTATCTCTTTCAGTGAGGAAGTTGAAGTACTGAGGATCTCGTCGCAGGTTTAATAGTGCCGGTTCTGATTCAATCAGATTGAGTGGATAGCCTCGCTTGTCGGCAAGACGTAGCGCCACTAGGGCTTGTTCACGGTTGCCAAGGAGTTCGTGTGTCATGGCGGCGCGAAATTGCACATCGGCTGTATCTGGTGCCAACGCGATCGCCTTTCGCATCATTGTCAGTGCTTGTTCACGTGCTCCCGTATAGGCGCTGTACAGCGCCATGCGCGAGTTATAGGTGATTTCGTCCGGGGCTGCCTCTAATAGAGGTGCTAGCAAATCAATTGCACGTTGATAGGAGCGCCGCGATTTTTCTTTTTGGGCTGGAATCCACCTTTGTGCATCTGCCAAGTTAGCCCAAAGCAGATAATTCCCAGGGCTGCCTTTGCTGCTGGAAACGGCATCTTCAAAAGCATTGGCGGCACCGATATAGTCCCCACGGGCAAACAGCGACGTGCCCAAGTTGGTGTAAAGCTCCCAGTGTGGTTGGATTTGCAAACCCTGCTGCAATACACGCAGCGCTTCATCGCCGCGATCCTGGCGGAGCAGGGCCGCATTCAGGTAGGCATACGAATTTGCCGCCTGCGGATCCAGTTGAATGCTGTGTCGGAACGACTGCTCAGCTTTTTTGTAGTGACCCTGCTGGAACTGCATGATGCCTCGCTGCAAACTGAATAATCTCTCCCGAGGATAAATACCAGTAGCGTTGTCGAGCAGTGGAAGTGCTTGTTCGAACTGCTTCATATACATTAGATTGCGTATCTTGCCGTACATTCCCAGCAAGTTTTGTGGATCTAGATTCAATGCCGTCGTCGCGGCCTGTAATGCCGTAACGCGTTTGCCTTGGAATTCCCAAACCCATGCCTGGGCCACATGCGCCAAGGCTAGTTGGCCATCCACAGCTAAGGCTTGCTGTGCACTAGCGTCGGCGCGTTGCAACCAAGTCGGATCCCGGCCATCACCGACATAACGTAGGCTGTAAGCCAACGATAGCCCGGCTGCCGCCGCTGCATTGCGTGGATTGTGTTCCAGCACTTTGTTGAACAGATCAATCGCCTGTTGTTGACTGGCCTGGTGATCGAAGAGACGCAGTTTTTCCATGCCATTCTGCATGGCATGGATTTCTGAATATGCGGCTTCCCGAGGTTCCGTGGGTAGCGACCTGGGCAATTGCCATGCCGCAATTGCCAGCAGCATAGCCCCTGCGGCCAGTTTTAATGTGCGTTTTCTAGGCAGGGGCAGGCGGATGGAGACGCTGGCGGGCGGTTCTTCCTTCGCGGGCGTCTCGTCAGCAAGGGGCGTGGCCAGGGTGAGCGGCTCCCCGCGCTGCCCGCCTATCGCCTCGCGCACATCGCGCATGGTGCGTGGCCGTTCGGCCGGATCGTGCGCCGTCATCGCGCGCACGAGGGCGTTGATGGCGGGCGGGACGGAGTCCGGCAGGTCGGGCCACGGTTCTGTTGCCTGCATGTGGGCGGCGGCCAGGGCCAGGCCGTTCAGGTGGGCGAAGTGGCGCTGGCCGGCCAGCATTTCGTACAACATGGCGCCCAAGGCATACACGTCGCCGCGCGTGTCGGGCAGGCGGCCCATCAGGCGCTCGGGCGCCATGTAGGCGATCGTGCCCTGCAGGTCGCACAGGGTGGTCGTTTGTGTGGCTTGCGGGTCGATGTGGCGCGCCAGGCCGAAGTCGAGGATGCGCACCCTGCCGTTTGCTTCCAGCATCAGGTTCGATGGTTTCAGGTCGCCATGGACCAAGTCCATCGCATGCGCCTCGTCCATGGCGTCGGCGATCTGGTAGGCGATGTCGAGCGCCGACTGCAGGTCAGCCTTGCCGCTGTGCATGAACTGCCCCAGGGTCTGTCCTTCGACCAGTTCCATGACGATGGACTGGCTCGTGCCCTGGCCCTCGATGGCGAAAATGCGTACGAAGGCTGCATGCCTGAGCGAGGCGGCCAGGCGCGCTTCATTGATGAGTTTTTCGGGATGCAGCACATCGGCTTGCGGTTTCAGGCGCTTCAGCGCCACGCTACGGCACAGCTTGGAATCCCACGCTTCGAATACATGGCCGAAACCACCTTCGCCCAGCAAGCGGCGCACTTCGTAGTGACCGCTGATCGTGTCGTCTTGCGACGGGGTCTGACGCAGGGAGTCGAGCAGTTCCATATACCTTGGCTTCAGAGTGCATCAAGGTGCGCAGCAGGCATCGGGAAGGGAATTGTGATGGCTGTGTGCGCAAAATGATTGATTTTGAGTAACTTCCTGATTTAAAACGATTGTTTCGCATAAGTCAATTAGTATTGACAAGGAGTGAACAAAAGTTGCTGGCAGTCGCCTTTGCGCGCTTCCGCTGCAGGCAGGCGCGGCTACGCCACGCAGGCATCAATGGCCATGCCCAGCTTGTCAACGATTTCCTCGATGTGGCTGGTGTCGATGATGTAGGGCGGCGCCAGCAGGATGTGGTCGCCGTGCAGGCCGTCGATGGTGCCGCCCATGGGGTAGCACATCAGTCCGTTCTGCATGGCTTGCGCCTTGATGCGCGCGTGCAGGCGGCGGGCGGGGTCGAACGGCTGTTTGCTGGTGCGCTCCTGCACCAGTTCCAGCCCCAGGAACAGGCCGCGGCCGCGGATGTCGCCCACGTGCGGGTGCTCGCCGAAACGCTGGCGCAGCCGCTCCTGCAGCAAGCTGCCCATGGCGCGCACGTTGGCCAATAAATCGCGCTCCTCGATCTGCCGCTGCACGGCCAGGGCGGCGGCGCAGGCCGTGGCGTGGCCGATATACGTGTGGCCGTGCTGGAAGAAGCCCGTGCCGGTGCGGATGGTCTCGCGGATGTCCTTCGACACCATCACGGCGCCGATGGGCTGGTAACCTGCGCCCAGGCCCTTGGCGATGCAGATCAGGTCGGCAGTGATGGCTTCCTGCTCGCAGGCGAACAGGCTGCCCGTGCGCCCCATGCCGCACATGACTTCGTCGAGGATCAACAGGATGCCGTGGCGCTGGCAGATGGCGCGCATGCGCGCAAAATAGCCGGCGACGGCGGGCAGGGCGCCGGCCGTGGCGCCGACGACGGGTTCGGCGATGAAGGCCATGACGTTCTCCGCGCCCAGTGCGGCGATATTGTCTTCCAGCTCCTGGCCCAGGCGCGCCACGTAATCAGCATCCGTTTCATGCGCCTGCTGGTCGCGCCAGGCATAGCAGGGTGATACGTGGGTCACGCCAATCAGCAGCGGTTCGAACTGCTGGCGGCGCCAGGCGTTGCCGCCCGTGGCCAGCGCGCCCAGGGTGTTGCCGTGATAGCTCTGGCGGCGGGCGATGACGTGGCGGCGCTGGGGTTGGCCCCGCTCGACGAAATACTGGCGCGCCAGCTTGAGCGCGCTCTCCACCGCTTCCGAGCCGCCGGAGACGAAATACACGCTGTCGATGCCGTCTGGTGCCCGCTCGACGAGGAAATCGGCCAGCTGCTCCATCGGCTCGCTGGTGAAAAACGCGCTGTGCGCGTATGCCATCGTGGCAATCTGCCGCTGCACGGCGGCGGTCACGGCCGCATCCGAATGGCCGAGGCAGGAGACGGCGGCGCCGCCGCAGGCGTCCAGGTATCGCTTGCCGTCGGCATCGATCAGGTAGGGACCGTCGCCGCCCGCGGCGACAGGGTAGGTGGCGGTCAGGCTGCGGTGGAAGACATGGCTCATGGCATCGCTTTCTTATCGGCAAAGGGGGAATGGCCGATTATAGGAGGCGTTGCGCCGCATTGCAACGATTGATGTATTTTTCTTTAATTTACATCATTCGATGTTTTTGCATAGGCGCCCAGCGCCCGCAGCTGGCTTTCCGCCGCGCCGATGGCCGTGACGGCATCCGGCCCCGCGCGCGCCACCAGCAATTCCACCAGGCTTTCCACGGCAGCGACGCCGGCCACGATGGAAGGGAAGAACGAGGGGCTGTCGACGGCGATGACGATGCTGGCGTCGGCCTGCAGGGCCAGCGGCGACATGGCGCTGTCGCTGATGGCGACGACCTGGCAGCCGGCCTGGCGCGCCGCCTGCGCCACCAGCAGGGCTTCGCTCGAATACGGCGCGAAGCTGACGATGACGACGGCTTCGCCCGCCTGCAGGGCGCGCAAGTCCATTTCCAGGGTGCCGCCCTGGCCGCTCAGCAGCTGCACGCTGGGACGCAGCAGCCGGTACAGGTAGTGCAGGGTGTAGGCGATGGGATGGGCGGCGCGAAAGCCGGCCACGTGCACGCGGGGTGCCGCCTGCAGCAGGCTGGCGGCCGCGTCCAGGGCGGTGTGGTTGGCGCTTTCCGTGGCGGCCAGGTTGCGCTGCTGCGCCGTGAACACTTCCGTGACCAGGTCTCGCTCTTTCCCCTCTTTGCCGGCCAGCGCGCCCGCCTTTGCCGCATAGCAGGCCTGGCCCGCGCGCAGGCGTTCGACGAAGATGGCTTTCAGTTCGGGCCAGCCGGCAAAGCCCAGCTGCTGCGCCAGGCGCACGAGGGCGGCCGACTGAACCTGCGCGCGCGCGGCGATGCTGCGCATCGATGAGACGGCCACTTCGTCCGGATGGTCGGCCAGGTAGCGGGCACCGGCCTGGAATTGCGGGCTCAGTTCCGCATGGCGCGCCTTGATCAGGTCCATCAGTGCCGCATAGGAATCGTGGGGTGTCGCTGCCTGCATCGCCGTGCCTCATTTGATAGGTTGCGGCGATGGTACAGGATTCGTCAGCGCGCCGGTAGCGGCGCGCCTTGCACCCGGGCGGCCGTGCGCGGACGCAGGCGGGCAAACAGATGCGGCCCGGCCGGTTTGCGGCGCGGTCCCGTCGTCAGCACGCGCAAGGCGGTGGGCAGCGGCACGTCGTGGCAATGCAAAAACAGGGCGGCGGCGCCCGTGCCGGCCATTTCCTGCAAGGCCAGCGCATGTTCGACCAGCGCCGCCGTGCGCATGTCGAGCCGTACCGGGATGTCGGGTTGAAATAACTGTGTGTCGATGGGCCGTGCATCGCGCATGCTGTCCCCCGCCGGGTTCGCTAGTCAAGCTGCCAGCATAAAAGCGCCCCGACACCACCGCTTTGCGCCAGATCAATTCCACTGTCGGATAGATTCCATAGAGCAAAAAAACGCCAACCGTTGCCGGCTGGCGCTGAAAACCCTCGAAGGAAGAAAGGGGGATATGAGTTAGTAGCTCCAGCGTATCGATAAACCGACGACCTTGTCATAGCGCCGCACATCGCGCACATAGTCGGGCGTGTCGTGGTAGTCGCGGTAGGTCGAGTCGAGCAGGTTGTTCGCGTCCAGCGTTACCGTGGTGTTCGGGTTGAGCTTGTACGAGACCGATGCGTCCAGGGTCTTGGTCGGCGCCACGGTCAGGTGGATGCCCTTGCCGCGGTAGTTGTAGTCGTCGACATATTTGTCGCGCCAGCTGTAGGCCAGGCGCGCCGACCACGGTCCCTGTTCGTACAGGCCGACGATATTGGCCGACCACTTCGACATGCCCGTGAACGGGTGCACGCTGCCATTCAACTCTTCCAGCTCGCCCGTCATGTAGGTGGCGTTCGCCTGCAGGCCCAGTCCGCTCATCCAGCCGGGCAGCTTGTCGTAGAACTGCTGGTAAGCCATTTCCAGACCTTGCAGATGGCCCTTCGAGGTGTTGCGCGGACGCGTGATGTCGTACTCGATGCCGCCGTACGTTTCCTTGGCCGAGCCGGAGAGAATGTAGTTCTTGAAGTTGTGGCGGAACACGGTGGCCGTGACGGAACCCGTCTGGGCGAAATACCATTCCAGCGCTGCATCGAGGTTCTTGCCTTCCACGGGTTTGAGGTCGGGATTGCCGCCGCTGCCAGTCGGGCGCACCATTTCCAGGCTCTGGCCCAGGCTCACGCCGGGGTTGAAGTCGGCGAAGTTCGGGCGCTGCACGGCCTTGCCGGCGGTCAGGCGGGCGATCAGGTCCTGGCGCAGCAGGGCTTTCAGGGTCAGGCTGGGCAGCACGTCCGTATCCGACGTCTTCACGCGCACGGGCGTGACGATGCCGTTTTGCGAGGAATTGCCTTGCAAGTCCTGCTTGGTCTGCACCACGCGCACGCCCAGCGTGCCATCGACCGGTACCTGCGCCAGGTCAAAGCCGATGCGCGCCTTGCCGTAGACGGCATTGGTTTTTTCCACATCCTTGTAGTGGGTCATCGGATCGTCCGGGCTGCGTTCGCTGCTGCCCGTAAACAGCTGGCGCAGCGCGGCCGTGTTGTTGAGCATGAAGTCGCGGCAGGGCGTGAGCCAGCTTTGCAGGCCGAAGTTGCCCGTGTTCTCGTGCGAGGCGCAAGCCAGGCCGGGAATCGCGTCCGCAGTCATAATCGACGTCAACCCGCCCTGGCCATTTTTTTCGCGGATCGATTCGGCCTTGCGCTTGGCCAGGCGCACGCCGCCCGAAAATTCGCGGAAAAAGCCCGTGCTGTCCATGTCGTAGGTAAGGTCGCCGCGCCAGTCGGTCGAGCTGCCTTCGTCGTGGCTGTGGTTATCGTAGAAGCCGAGCAGCGTGTAGTTCTTCGGGTCCAGCATGTTGTAGCCGGGGTAGCTGATCTGCGCGCCGCCGTTGACGTTCGTGCTGCCGATCACGCTGGTCGGGTGGGCGAGGAAGTCGAGGATGGGAAATTCGCGCTCGAAGTTGCTCACCGTGCGCGCCAGTTCCGTCGTGGCGCGCAGCTGCGGCGTGATGTCCCAGCGCGCGCCGATGGCGCCTTGCGAACCGATCGAGCGGTCGCGCCGCGCCTGCGTCGAGCCCAGCGTGAACGGCGACCACGGGCCGTCGATCTTGCCTACCGTGGCCGCCTGGCTGGTGCCGGGGATCAGGGTGATGTCCGGATTCTGCCCCCAGGGCAGCGAACCGACGAAGAACTGGCTGTCGAACGCGTGCTTGATCAGGGTCGACATGCCTTCCGCATACACTTCCACCTGCGAGTTCGGGCGCCACTGGAAGGCGGCATTGGCCGCGTAGCGCTTGCGGTCGCCCACGGTCGGGATCATGCCGACGGAATCGGGGCCCGTGATGTTGCCCGCTTCGGGGCGCTTGACGGGTTCGGCGTTCCAGATCGTCTCGTCATAGTATCTGCCGCGCTGGTAGGACAGGCCAAGCAGGGCGCCGAATTCGCCGTATGGGGTCTTCCAGCGGTTCGAGACCATGCCGCTGACGTTCGGGTCCGTCGAGCCGGCCTTGTCGCGGTGTTCGGCGCGCACATTGCCCGATGCCGTAAAGCCCTTGAAGTCGAACGGGCGGTTGGTGCGCACGTCGATCACGCCGGCCGTGCCGCCTTCGACCATGTCGGCGCCCTGCGATTTGTACACGTCCACGCGCTGCAGCATGGCCGTCGGAATGTCGGCCAGGTACAGGCTGCGGCCCACCGAGGTGAACATCTCGCGGCCGTTGAGCAGGGTCACCACGCCGGGCAAGCCGCGGATGATGACGGTGCCGGCCTCGCCGCTTTCGCGGCGGATCTGCACGCCCGTCACGCGGCCGAGGATTTCGGCCACGTTCTTGTCGGGGAATTTGCCGATTTCATCGGCGACGATGGAGTCGACCACCTGGTCGTTGTTTTTCTTGATCGTCTGCGCGCTCTGTGCCGCCCTGCGCACGCCCGTGACGGCGACGACGGCGATGCCGCTGTCGGCTGGCGCTGCCGCCGGTGCTGTTTCTGCCGCTTCTGCCGCTGGTGTTTCCGCGGCGGGCGCCTGTTGCGCCCAGACGGACGCGCTGCTCAGCAGGCCGGCGCCGGCCAGCGCGGCCACTGTGGCCTTCAAGGTCAGACGTGTGTTGTGCCGGGACGTGCGGGTGCCCGTTGCCATCGATTGCTTCATCTTGTCTCCACCTGTATTTTAGTTATGTTGAGAACGCTGCGGCAGTCGCCGCCAGAGCTGGAACCTGCTCAAGAAACATGGTAGGTGGGAATGACTTTGCCCCACAAATGACTTCTTTTGCGAAGTCAATATCAATTCCGGTATCCCTGCTGCATTCATGCGCCCTGGCGGCGCACCCAGGCATCGCTGTTCGCTGCCGATGAAATGCGCGCCGGTGCGCCGGCCGCGCAGGAGCGAAAAAAAAGGCGGCCCGCAGGCCGCCCTTGTGCGCAGTTGGCGCGCTTACGCTTCGGCGACGCGCTTGGCGATGTGCGCCAGCGCTTCTTCCACCTGGTCGATCAGGATCAGGCACAGATCGCCTTCGCTCAAACGCGCCAAGGCCTTGTCGATGGCGACGAATTCGCCGTTGATTTCATCGATATGGCTGGTGCGCTTGGCGCCGTCCAGGCCCTGGCGCAGCAAGGCCACGACTTCACCGTCGGCGCGGCCGCGCTGGCACTGGTCCTGGTACAGCAGCACGTCGTCGAAGGCGGCGCCGAGGATTTCCGTCTGCTGACGGATGTCTTCGTCGCGGCGGTCGCCTGCGCCGCTGATGACCACCGAGCGGCGCTTGGCCGGCATGCTTTCGACGGCCTGCACCAGCGCCAGGATGGCGTCCGGATTGTGGCCGTAGTCGGCGATCAGGGTGGCGCCACGATAGTCGAACACGTTGAAGCGGCCCGGCGCGTTGTCGGCTTCATTGGCAAAGGTTTTCAGGCCCAGCGCGATGGTTTTCCAGTCCAGGCCCACGGCCCAGGCGGCGGCCAGGGACGCCATGACGTTGTCGACCTGGAAGCCGATGGCACCGTTGCGCGTGATGGGCACTTGCGACAGGGCGATTTCGTGGCGTTCCTTGCCTTGCGCCGCGACCAGCTTGCCGTCTTCCACGTACACGACGCGGTTGCCCTGCGCGCGGTGCGTGGCCATCACAGGATGCATCTTGTCGGCGGCGAAGAAGGTCACCGTGCCGCTGCAATTCTTGGCCATGCGGGCCACGGCCGGGTCGGTGGCGTTCAGCACGGCCACGCCGCTGTCGGCCACGTTCTGCACGATCACGCGCTTCAATACCGCCAGGTCTTCCACGGTGGTGATGTAGTTCAGGCCCAGGTGGTCGCCGGCGCCGATATTCGTCACCACGGCGACCTGGCAGCGGTCGAAGGCCAGGCCTTCGCGCAGCATGCCGCCGCGCGCCGTCTCGAACACGGCCGCGTCCACGTCCGGGTGCAGCAGCACGTTGCGCGCGCTGCGCGGGCCGCTGCAGTCGCCGCTGTCGATCTGGCGTCCTTCGATGTACACGCCATCCGTGTTCGTCATGCCGGTGCGCAGGCCGGAGGTGGTCAGCAGGTGGGCGATCAGGCGCACGGTGGTGGTCTTGCCGTTGGTGCCGGTGACGGCGACGACGGGAATGCGGCCATCGTCGCCCTCGGCGAACATGGCGGCGATGATGGCTTCGCCGACGGGACGCGGCTTGCCGAACGACGGCGCCAGGTGCATGCGCAAACCCGGTGCTGCGTTGACTTCGACGATGCCGGCGTTCTGCTCTTCCAGCGGTTTCAGAATGCTGTCGGAAACCACGTCCACGCCGCAGATATCGAGGCCCACCATGTGCGCGGCCGCGACGGCGCGCGCCGCCACTTCAGGATGCACGTCGACGGTGACGTCGGTGGCCGAGCCGCCTGTCGACAGGTTGGCGTTATTGCGCAAGATCACGCGCTGGCCCACGGGCGGCACGGAGTCGGCCACATAGCCCTGCTTGGCCAGGCTGGCCAGGGCGATGTCGTCGAAGCGGATTTTCGTCAGCGAGGTGGCGTGGCCGCTGCCGCGGCGCGGGTCCAGGTTGACCTGGTCGACCAGTTCGCGCACCGTGTGCTGGCCGTCGCCCACGACTTGCGGCGGGTCGCGGCGGGCCGCTGCCACCATCTTGTTGCCGATGACGAGCAAGCGGAAATCGTGGCCCGGCAGATAGCGTTCGACGAGGATGTCGTCGCGGAATTCCTGCGCCGCGAGGAAGCCGGCCGTCAGCTGCTCGCGCGTGGTGACATTGACGGTAACGCCCTTGCCCTGGTTGCCATCCTTCGGTTTCACGACGACGGGCAGGCCGATCTCGCAGGCGGCGGCCCAGGCGTCGTCCGCGTCGACGGCGACACGGCCTTGCGGCACGGGCACGCCGGCCGAATCGAGCAATTTCTTCGTCAGTTCCTTGTCTTGCGCGATGGCTTCGGCGATGGCGCTGGTGCCGTCCATTTCGGCGGCCTGGATCTTGCGCTGCTTGCTGCCCCAGCCGAACGTCACCAGGCTGCCTTCGGTCAGGCGGCGGAACGGAATGTTGCGGGCCACGGCGGCGTTGACGATGGCGCCCGTCGAAGGGCCCAGGCGCACGTCTTCATCGAGTTCCTGCAACTGGTGCAGGGCGCCGGCCAGGTCGAACGGCGCATCGTCGAGCGCGGCGCGGCACAGCTGCTGCGCCAGTTCCAGGGCCAGGCGGCCGACGGCTTCTTCCGAGTATTCGACGACGACCTGGAAGATGCCCGTTTCCAGGGTCGGCGTGGTGCGGCTGAAGGTGACGGGACAGCCCGCTTGCGCCTGCAGGCCCAGCGCCGCCAGTTCCAGCACCTGCGCCATCGGCGCGGCGTTGTAATTGCCCAGCGGTTGCAGCGGGCTCAGTTGCGGAAAGAGTGCGCGCAGGCGGGCTTCGAAGCCGGGCAGCTGGGCGATGTCGAGTTCCTGCGTGGTGCAGGAAACAATGGCTTCCACGGCAGTGTCGTGGCTCCAGAGGTTAGGGCCCCGCAAGGCCCGTACGCGAGATACTTCCATAATTAAACCGTAATCCTGTTGTGTTCTTGTGGGCCCGGCCGTAGCCGGGCTTGAGTCTTAATTCCCGATGCAGCCGGGGGCCGCGTCGAAGGTGCGCAGGCCGGCGCAAATCAGGTCGACGGGCAGGTTCAGGGCCCAGGCGGCGGCCGCGACGGCCAGTACGCTGTCGACATTGCCGGCCGTGGCCGGTTTCAGCAGGTCCAGGCACAGCAGGACCGTTTCGATGCCGCCTTCGGCCAGCACGATGTGGTTGCCGCGCACGAATACGGCGCGCTGGCCGGCGGCCAGTTGCGCCGCGATGGCGGGCAAGCTGCCATCCTGCGCATACAGGGTCACCGTGCCGTCGCACAGTTCGGCCAGTTCCAGCACGTGCGCGTTGGCGGCGTTGAGCACGGCCACGCCCGTTGGCACGACCACGTCGACCTGGCTGCGCACGGCCTTGTACAGGCCCGCTTCGTCCAGCACGTCGAAATCCTTGACGCTATCGAGGCTGCCCATGTCCGTGACGACGCCGATCTGGCACTTGTCGTAGGCAAGGCCTTCGGCCAGGATCATGCGCGGATTGCTCTCGAACAGGGCCGTCTGCACGGTGCGGTTGAGCAGCAGGCGCTGGCCCGCGTCCCAGTTCACGCAATCGCTGCTGACGACGCGGCGCTGGTCCAGATACATGCCTTCGCTGCAGACGGCGCCCGTGTGCAGGCCCGACAGGTTGAGCAGTTTGCACAGCATGCGCACGATCAGGCTGGTGCCGCGCGTGCCCGTCACGCCGATCAGCGGAATGCGGCCCGTTTCCTCGGCCGCGAACAGGTGGTCGACGATGGCTGCGCCGACAGGGCGGGGCTGGCCCACGCCTGGCTTGATGTGCGCCAGCAGGCCGGGACTGGCATTGACTTCGATGATGGCGCCGCGCTGCTCTTCCAACGGACGCGTGATGTCGGTGGTGACCAGGTCGATGCCGGCGATATCGAGGCCGACCACGCGCGCGGCCAGCAGGGCCGCATGCACAACGGACGGGTGCACGTCGTCCGTGACGTCGATGGCCACGTTGCCGTTCGGCTGGATCAGCACTTTCTGGCCCGCCTGCGGCACGGACAGGGCGGTCATGCCCTGGCGCTGCAGTTCGAGGATGATCTCGCCCGATTCATGCGGCTTGACGGTGCCGAGCGGGAAATCTTCGCCTTCGCCGCGGCGCGGATCGATATTGATCTGCGTGTTCACCAGTTCCAGCACGCTGGAAGTGCCATCGCCGTCGACCCACAGGGATTCGCCCTTGGCGGCCGCGATCAGCTTGTTGCCGACGACGAGCAGACGGTGTTCGTCGCCCGTGATGAAGCTTTCCACCAGCACGGCCGAGCTGTCGCCCTTGCGCGCGGCCAGTTCATAGGCGGCCTTGACGTCGCTTTCGGTCATCAGGTTCAGCGACACGCCGCGGCCATGGTTGCCGTCATACGGCTTGACGACGACGGGCACGCCGATGTCCTGCGCTTCTTCCCAGGCCGCTTCGGCGCTGCGCACCAGGCTGCCTTCGGGCACGCGCACGCCGCACGATTTGAGCAGGAATTTGGTCAGATCCTTGTCGCTGGCGATGCCTTCGGCAATCGCGCTGGTGCGGTCCGTTTCGGCCGTCCAGATGCGGCGCTGCGCGGCGCCGTGGCCCAGTTGCACCAGGTTGCCGTCGTTCAGGCGCAAGGAAGGGATGCGGCGTTCGGTGGCCGCATCGACGATGCTCGCCGTGCTCGGGCCCAGGCAGCGCGAGTCGACCATGTCGCGCAGCGGCGCCAGGGCCGCTTCCAGGTCGTAGGCTTCATCATTGATGGCGGCCATCAGCAGTTCGCGCGCGGCGGCCAGGGCGGCGCGGCCCACGTGCTCTTCGCGCGTGCGGAAGGCCATCTTGTAGACGCCGCGCTGGCTGGTCGAGCGCGTCTGGCCGAAGCCCGTGCGCATGCCGGCCAGGTTTTGCAGTTCCAGCACCACGTGTTCGAGGATGTGAGCCGACCATGTGCCTTCGCGCAGGCGCTCGAAAAAGCCGCCCCGTTCGCCCACGCCGCAGCGGTGCTCGATCATGCCGGGCAGCCACGCCACCAGGCGCTCGTACAGGCCGGGCAGGGTATTCGATGGATAGTCTTCCAGCTCGCCGATGTCGACCCAGGCTTCAATCACCGGGCGGTAAGTCCAGATGTTGGGGCCGCGCAAGTGGGTGACGCGGACGAATTCGATGTTCTTCTTCTTGATCATGTAAGTGGTTTCTTGATAACAAGCCAGGCGTCTGGGCGCCAGATACTTTATGTTGGCTTTACAGAGTCTTTTCAGGCTCGTGCTTGGTTCTTTATCCCGGGTATGCGCAGTGTGCCACTTTTAGCGGCCTCTTGTCGCGTTTGCTTCTCGTATTCTGCTGGTGTTGTCATTCTAATTGTTACTAATTGTTGCCATACTTGTTATAAAGTTACCGACTCCGGGCTAAGCTGGAGCATTTGCGCAACAGCGGGCTGTTGTATACTTGCCCCTGTACGATGGCCGCGCATTTTTTTGCTCCGTTTTTCCATCATTCATTACCTGCAGGCATCCATTCGATACAATACAGGAAATTGCCACTGGTGCATCTACCTCGCCATCGCGCAATACACAAACATTGATCGGGCGTCTGCCCCATCCCCCAAATCCCGCCCTGAAGGGCTTGGCCTCGAGCCGGAGTATGCTTTACGATGACAACTGAACTGAGTGTTCCTGCAACAACTATTCCCCTTACCTCGCTGCCGGAACACTGGCTGGCGGAAGTGGAAAGCAAGCTTTCTCCAGGGGAGAACGTTTTAAGTAGCGTTGAGGTTGACCTCGATGCGCGATTACGTTTCACAAAAGGCATAATTGTTGTCACAGAGAAGCGTTTACTGGCCCGTTCCCCGGGCGATACCACCTGGAAAAGTTGGTCTTTCCGCCATGGACTGCGCCTGACGCACCATGACCACGCCGGCGTCGGCCACCTGGAATTGTTCGACGACCACGGCCGCCTGGCGTCGTGGCGTTTTACCCTGGGCCAGAATCTGCATGCGATCCGCGTGCTGGAACAGTTCGTCGAGCGCCTCGACAGCCACCTGACGGGCCAGCCCGTGCTGGAAGCGGAGCAGGAAGTGTGTCCGAGCTGCAAGGCGCCTCTGGAGCCGGAGCAGGAAGAATGTCCGATCTGCGCCAAGGTGCTGCATACGCCGCCATCGACCTGGACCCTGTTCCGCCTGTGGCGTTTCGCCCATCCCTACCGTGGCCAGCTGGCCCTGGGCTTCATGCTGATGCTGCTCTCCACGGCCGCGCACATGATTCCGCCCTACCTGACGGCGCCGCTGATGGACAATGTGCTGATCCCGTATCAGAACGGCAAGCATATCGATCCGTGGCTGGTGGTGTACTACATGAGCGGCTTGCTCGGTTCGGCCCTGCTGGCCTGGCTGCTGGGCTGGGGCAAGACCTATGTGCTGGCCCTGGTATCCGAACGCATGGGCGCCGACTTGCGCTCGGCCACCTATGAACATCTGATGAAACTGTCGCTGGAATTTTTCGGCGGCAAGCGCACGGGCGACCTGATGGCGCGCATCGGCAGCGGCAGCGACCGCATCTGTGTCTTCCTGTCGCTGCACTTGCTCGATTTCGCTTCCGACGTGCTGATGATCATCATGACGGGCGTGATCCTGTGGTCGATGAATCCGTGGCTGGCCATCATGACGCTGGCGCCGCTACCGTTCATCGCATGGATGATCCACCTGGTGCGCGACCGTTTGCGCACGGGCTTTGAAAAGATCGACCGCGTGTGGAGCGAAGTGACCAACGTGCTGGCCGATACCATCCCCGGCATTCGAGTCGTCAAGGCGTTTGCGCAGGAAAAGCGCGAAGCGGCCCGCTTCCGCGACGCCAATGCGCACAACCTGGCCGTCAACGACAAGTTGAACAAGGTCTGGTCGCTGTTCTCGCCGACCGTTTCCTTCCTGACGGAGATGGGCTTATTGGTCATCTGGTGCTTCGGCATCTGGCAACTGTCGCGCGGCGAAATCACCGTCGGCGTGCTGACCGCCTTCATCGCCTACAGCACGCGTTTTTATGGCCGCCTCGATTCCATGAGCCGCATCGTCTCCGTGACGCAGAAATCGGCGTCCGCCGCCAAGCGCATCTTCGACATCCTCGACCACGTGTCGAGCGTGCCGGAACCGGCGCAGCCCGTGAAACTGGAGAAGATCGAAGGCAGGATCGATTTGCGCGAAGTCGGTTTCCGTTATGGCAACCGCGCCGTCAACCGCGGCATCACCCTGAACATCAAGGCGGGCGAGATGATTGGCCTGGTAGGCCACAGCGGTTCGGGCAAGAGCACGCTGGTCAACCTGATCTGCCGTTTCTACGACGTGTCGGAAGGGGCGATTTTGCTCGACGGCGTCGACATCCGTTCGTTCGCCGTGTCCGACTACCGCCGCAATATCGGCCTGGTGCTGCAGGAACCGTTCCTGTTCTTCGGTACCATCGCGGAAAATATCGCCTACGGCAAACCGCATGCGACGCGCCAGGAGATCATCGCCGCCGCGCGCGCCGCGCATGCGCACGAATTCATCTTGCGCCTGCCGCAAGGCTACGATTCGATGGTGGGCGAACGTGGCCAGGGCTTGTCCGGCGGCGAACGCCAGCGCATCTCGATCGCCCGCGCCCTGCTGATCGACCCGCGCATCCTGATCATGGATGAAGCGACATCGTCGGTCGATTCGGAAACGGAAAAAGAGATCCAGAAGGCGCTCGACAATCTGGTGCAGGGCCGCACGACGATCGCCATCGCGCACAGGCTGTCGACCCTGCACCGGGCCGACCGTCTGGTGGTGCTGGACCGTGGTCAGGTCGTCGAAGTGGGCAGTCACGATGAACTGATGGCGAAAGAGGGCGCCTATTTCCGCCTCTACGAAGCACAGGCGCGCAACAACGAACTCGCCCTGGATGACAAGGAATAAGCATGGCCAGTACAACTTTTACATTAAGCCGCGACCCTTTCGGCAAGCTGGTGATGACGGACGCGGACGGCCAGGTCTTTGAAGGCGTGGCGCCCGTGCGCGCCTTCCCCATCCAGTCGCCGGACGAAGGCATTTCTCTGGTGCTGGGCAACGGCAAGGAAGTGGCGTGGATCGACCGCCTCGATGCCATGCCGGAGCCGGCGCGCAGCCTGCTGCAGGAAGAGCTGGAAGGGCGCGAATTCATGCCCGAGATCGCGCGCGTGAAAAGCGTCTCCAGCTTCGCCACGCCATGCACCTGGCATGTCGACACGGACCGGGGCGAGACGCAATTCGTGCTGAAAGGCGAAGAAGACATCCGCCGCATCGGTGCCGCGTCGCTCTTGATCGCCGACAACCACGGCATCCACTTTTTGATACGCGACATGTTTAATATCGACAAGACGACGCGCAAGATACTCGACCGCTTCCTGTAAGCTAAGCGTTGGAGTTACCTGAAAACCGCTGCCTGCAGCGGTTTTTTTTTGGCTCTGTCCCCGACAAATAGGGGAACTCAAGGAATCTTCCCCAGCCCGGGCTGTCTGACTGTGCATCGCAGACAAACGGGAGCCTTTCATGCAGATAGCTGAATGGAAAACCTTCATCGCCCAGTTCGCCGCACTGAGCCGTCGCCAGCGTTTGGCGAGCACTGCTCTGCTGCACGGGGCAGGATCGCAGAACGCCACCGTGGCACTGGTCGAAAGCGTGGCCCGGCAGCGGTTACACTGTCCCGCCTGCAACAGCAGCCATGCGCACCGGCAC
>NZ_JBXAHC010000030.1:0-21923 GCF_058794735.1 Janthinobacterium sp. GW823-FHT06H09
TGAGTTTGCGGCATGGAGGGTCTGACCCCGGCTGTTCATCAGCTGCCAATGCAACAGACGAAAAAAAGGCAGCGCTGTGCGCTGCCTCTGTTATCTAATACTGTCCCATTCCAGGTCAAAGCGGGCCAGGAATTTCTTGAGCCGGTCCGCATCATTCGGTTTCGCCTTTGCCTCGCGCGAAACGGCATACAGCTTGCGGCCCGCATCGGACAGGCTGTTGGACTGTCGGCACACCTGGATGACTGCCTGCAGCTGCAGCGCATCGAACAGATCGAGTTGCGCTGCCGCCTGCTCTCCCATCAGCTCTGCCAGGTCCACTTCCGGACGACCGGGTCGCCCATCATGATGCTGCCACATCCGGTTCAGGCGCCTGATCTCTTCGTCGACCACGCTATCCGTGATGCGGCCCGCTTCCGACAGCGTGGCAAGGCGCGTGACGGCGGCGGACAGGTCGCGGAAATTCCCCTTCCATGCGGAGGTAGGCAGGCTGGCGAAGTGCATGAAGCGCTCGCGCGCCTCCTTGTTGAAGCGCACTCTTTCGCCCGTCTCCGCACCGTACTGCGCCAGCAGGTAGTCCAGGTTCGGCTCAATATCCTCGGCTCGCTGCGCCAGACCTGGTAATTCGTACGTCCACAGGTTGATGCGCGCATACAGGTCTTCGCGGAAGCGGCCGGCCGCCACCTCCTTGCCCAGGTCGCGGTTGGTGCCGGCGATCAGCTGGAAGTCGCTTTGCACCTCCGTATCCGCACCAACAGGAAAGAAGCGTTTTTCTTCGATGGCTTTCAGCAACATCGCCTGTTCATCGAGTCCCAGTTCGCCGATTTCATCGAGAAACAGCAAGCCCTTGTGCGCGCTGCGCAGCAAGCCTGGCCGGTCCGCACCGGCGCCCGTGAATGCCCCCTTGATATGACCGAACAAGGTAGAGGCTGCGCCATCGCCATGCAGGGTGGCGCAATTGAGGTCGATGAATTTGCCGTCGATCTGGTGACGCGATTTTTTCAGTTCATACACGCGGCGCGCAAGAAAGGACTTGCCGGCACCGGTAGGTCCCATCAGCAGCATGGGCGCGCGCGACTTGATGGCGACGCGCTCGATTTCCTCGATCATGCTGTTGAACTTCGCATTGCGCGTGGCGATGCCGGACTTCAGGAAGGCCACGCCCTCGGCCTGTTCGCGCGTAAAACGCTGCGCGATCTGGTCGTAGCGCGACAGATCGAGGTCGATCAGCGCGTAGCTGCCTGGATTGCCGATGGCCTGGCGCTTCGGTGGCGACGTCTGCACGAGGCGGCCGGGAAAATAGCGCGCTTCCGTCATCAGGAACATGCAGATTTGCGCCACGTGGCTGCCGGTGGTGATGTGGATCCAGTACTCCTCCTTGTCCGGATCGAAGGCGTAGCTGTTGGCAAAATCGTAGAGCGCGCCATACACGTCTTCAAAATCCCAGGCATCGCTGATGGGCAGTTCATGGGCGACCAGCCTTGTTTCAGGCGAGACGCTGGCGATGTCCTGCGATACCTGGCGCACCAGGTTATCGAACTGCCTGCCTGCATACAGCAGCTCGAAACGGTCGATGATCTTGTCCTCGTGCTGGGTCAGGGCGATGCTGGGGCGCCACTTTTCCCAGCGTGCCGCTCCCCTGCCATTGTCGAGCTGCGTGCCGAGAAAGCCGATGACGACGATACGTTTTGCTTGCATAGTTGGGATAAATATTTATCTTAAAAGATAATTGTATTCCAAATCACCGTGGCAGGGATATTTTCAACGCACAGCTTACGTGAAAATATTATTTAATGAAATCAATGGTTTATGGAAATGTTTGAGGAAATATTGAAAGCTGGCACGGCGTTTGCAATAGAGGAGATACCAACGAGATAAACGTAGAGAGCAGAGAGGAACGAAAAATGGCCAACGCCCAGCTATTCCAGAGCGCACAACAGAGCGCGACCTTGCCTTCGGCACTGGCACGCAATGCCGAAGGCGCGCCAGCGTATGCACTGACGCCACGGCATCAGTTGGCGCAATATGCTGCCACCGGTTGCCTGAACACGACGTTCTATGCCAGCGCCGAAGCGCAGCTGGCGATGGTACTGGAACTGTGCAAGGCGGTCGAACCAGCCTTCATCGCACAAACGGCCGTGTACTGCCGCGAACGGGGCTACATGAAAGACATGCCGGCCTTGCTGGTGGCCGTGCTGGCGGGGCAGGGTGCTGCAGAATTTACGCAGGCCTTCCAGCGTGTGATTAACAACGGCAAGATGCTGCGCAATTTCGTGCAGATCATGCGTTCGGGCGCCGTGGGCCGCAAGTCGCTGGGATCGCGTCCGAAAAAGCTGGTACAGGCATGGTTGAACAACGCATCCGAGCAGGCCTTGCTGGCCGCTGCCGTGGGCAATGCGCCGTCGCTGGCCGACGTGGTGAAAATGGTGCATCCGAAACCGCAGGCAGCGTGGCGGGAGGCATTCTTTGCCTGGCTGATCGGCAAGGAATATAAACGCGATGCCTTGCCGCCGGCGCTGGCCGCGTTCGAGGCATACAAGGCCGATCCTTCGCAGCCGATACCGGCAGTGCCGTTCCAGATGCTGACGGCGCTGCCCTTGAGCGCGCAGGATTGGGCGCAGATCGCCCGCCAGGGCAGCTGGCAGATGGTGCGCATGAATCTGAATACCTTTGCCCGCCATGGCGTGTACGCGATTGATGGCATGCCGGAACTGATCGCCGCCAAGCTGCGCGATCCCGAAGCGATCGCCAGCTCGCGCGTGTTTCCCTACCAACTGATGTCGGCGTACATGGCCGCCGGCGACAAGGTACCGTGCATCGTGCATGCAGCGCTGGAGCAGGCGCTGGAAATATCGCTGGCGAACGTGCCGCGGATCGCGGGCAAGGTGGTGGTGTGTCCTGACGTTTCCGGCTCGATGGCCTCGCCCGTTAGCGGTTTTCGCGGCAGCGCCACCTCGAACGTGCGCTGCATCGACGTGGCGGCTCTGGTGGCGGCAGCCATGCTGCGCAAGAATCCGGACGCCGTGGTGCTGCCGTTCGAGCACAACGTGGTGCAGTGCGCACTTGGCGCCGATGACAGCGTAATGGCGAATGCGGCCAGGCTGGCGGCCATCGGCGGTGGCGGCACCAATTGCAGCGCACCCCTGCTGCGCATGAACAGCAGGAAGGAGCTGGCCGACCTGGTGATCTATGTGTCTGATAACGAATCGTGGATCGACGCGAAGCGCAGCGGCGCCACGGCGACGATGGGACAGTGGACGGTTTTCAAGCAGCGCAATCCGCAGGCAAAGCTGGTGTGCATCGATATTTCGCCGCATGCCACGACACAGGCGATGGAGCGCGAGGATATCCTGAATATCGGCGGTTTTTCCGACGACGTCTTCAAGATCATCGCCGCCTTTGCCGCCGGTCAGCTGGACCCGGCCCACTGGGTGGGAGAAATCGCCACCATCGATATCGCGGTACCAGCGTGTTGAAGTAACGCGCACGAATGCGGACAAGACTACATGTGAGACGTCCTGTCCAGGTTTGTCATGCGCCGCAGTACCCCGAATGCCGACAGGATTACATCGATCAGCCGCGTCAAACCGGCCTGCCAGACGCAGTGCGCCTGGCAGAAAATCCTGTCCCCCCTTGTCGGGTTGTCGTACTGATGAATGCCGGTGGAACTACATCCAGAGCCGATGCGTCGGCAATGTTTCACCAATCCTTGTCATCACCCCCTATACAATAGAAGAAGAGCATAGCGATGAAAAACGAAGAATACGAAGTTCTGCATACCGAAGGCAGCCGTCCCGTGAAAATGTGGACGCGTGGCGTGCCTGTCGAAGAAGCGGCCAAAAAACAATTGCGCAACACGGCGACCCTGCCGTTCATCTACAAGCATATCGCCGTCATGCCCGACGTCCACCTGGGTAAAGGGTCGACCATCGGCAGCGTGATCCCCACCCTGGGCGCCGTGATTCCGGCAGCCGTGGGCGTCGATATCGGTTGCGGCATGATGGCGGCGAAAACCACGCTGACGGCCAGCGATTTGCCCGATAACCTGGGGCCGCTGCGCAGCGCCATCGAGCGCGCCATTCCGCACGGGATGTCGCCGAAGACGCGCGGTCACCGCGGCCGCGACGAGGGTTCCTGGCAGACGCCGCCCTCGGTGGTCGATGCCGCGTGGCTGCAGCTGAAGGATGAATTCGACGCCATCTGCCTGAAAACGCCCAAGCTGAAGAACACGAATAACTATCGTCACCTGGGAACTTTGGGCAGCGGTAACCACTTCGTCGAAGTCTGTCTCGATGAACAGGGTTCTGTATGGTTCATGCTGCATTCCGGTTCGCGCGGCGTGGGCAATGCCATCGGTACGCATTTCATCGAACTGGCCAAGCAGGATATGCGTACCCATTTTATTAACCTGCCCGACCAGGACCTCGCCTATCTGGCCGAAGGCACGCGGCATTACGACGATTACGTGGAAGCGGTGGGCTGGGCCCAGCGTTTCGCGCGCAACAACCGCGAAGTGATGATGCAAAACCTGATCGCGGCCGTGCGCACGGTCATCCATAAGCCGTTCCAGACGCATGTGGAAGCCGTCAACTGCCACCATAACTATGTGCAGAAGGAGCACCACTTCGGCAAGGACGTGCTGGTCACGCGCAAGGGCGCCGTCTCGGCCCGCGCCGGAGAATTGGGGATCATTCCCGGCTCCATGGGCGCCAAGAGTTTTATCGTGCGCGGCAAGGGTAATGCGGACAGCTTCCATAGCTGCAGCCACGGCGCGGGCCGCACGATGAGCCGCACGGAAGCGAAGCGGCGCTTCAACCTGGCCGACCAGATCCGCGCCACGCAAGGCGTGGAATGCCGCAAGGATGAAAACGTGATCGATGAAATTCCAATGGCCTACAAGGATATCGATGCGGTGATGCTGGCGCAGCGCGAACTGGTCGACGTCGTGCATATCCTGAAGCAGGTCGTTTGCGTCAAAGGTTAATAAAGAGAAAGTACAGATGATAGAAATTGATGGAGCGCAAGGTGAAGGCGGCGGACAGATTTTGCGCTCGGCGCTGAGCCTGTCGATGATCACGGGGCAGCCGTTCCGGCTGACGAATATCCGCGCGGGGCGGGACAAGCCCGGCTTGCTGCGCCAGCATTTGCTGGCCGTGCAGGCAGCGACCGCGATTTGCGGGGCGCGCACGACGCCGGTGGCGCTGCGCGCAGCCAGCCTGGAATTCGTGCCTGGCGCCATACGCGGCGGCGATTACCGCTTTGCCATCGGCAGTGCCGGCAGCTGCACCCTGGTGTTGCAAACCCTGCTGCCGGCCCTGCTGCATGCGGATGGGCCGTCTACCGTGCGCATCAGCGGCGGCACGCACAATGCCATGGCGCCGCCCGTGCATTTTTTGCAGCGCGCGTATGGCCGCATCCTGGAACAGATGGGCGCCGACGTCGATATCACGCTGCAACGCTACGGCTTTCATCCCGCAGGTGGTGGTGAGGTGCTGGCCACCGTGCAACCGTGCCAGCGCTTGCGGCCCATTTCACTGTTGCAGCGCGGCGAGCGGAAGGCCGGGTATGCGGAAAGCGTGGTGGCGGGCGTGCATGTGAACGTGGCGCAGCGTGAGCTCGAGCGTATCGCCGACGGCATGGGCTGGAGCGGCAAGCAGCTGCGCCTCGTCGGCTTGCCGGCGGAGCAGGGACCGGGCAATGTCCTGTTGCTGACATTGGAACATGAGCACGTCACGGAAGTATTTACGTCGTTCGGCGAAAAATCCTTGCTGGCCGAATCCGTGGCCAAGCGCTTGTTGAACGAGGTGCGCGACTATCTCAAGTCGGACGCGGCCGTGGGCGAGCACCTGGCGGACCAGCTCTTGCTGCCCATGGCGCTGGCCGGCGGCGGTAGCTTCAGTTGCAGCAAGGTGTCGCAGCATGCGTTGACGAATGCGGAAGTGATTGCCCGCTTCTTGCCCGTGCGTATCACTTTCGAGCAGCAGGCGCGGGGCAGCATCTGCACGGTGGCCGCCGCCTGACGCGCGCGGTGACACAATCGCTGTTGCAGCTGTTCCAAATTGATACATGGGTGGCCCGATGTGGGGCATATACGCATGGCATGGCATTTGCTCTTCTTGAGATATTCACTAAAAAAACCAAGGAGACCAGCATGACCTATTCCATCCGTACCCTGCTCGGCGTGGCCGCCGCCGGCGCCGTTGCCCTCACCTCCCTGCTGACCTTGCCGCATGCCTATGCGCACGGCAATGTCACGCCGCAAGGCGTCGACACCACGGGCTTGCCCAAGGTGGGCGACAAGTGGCTCGAGCAAAACCCGTATCGCGGCAACAAGCTGGCCCTGACGGTGGGCACCTCGGCCTATAACCAGAATTGCGCGCGCTGCCACGGCATCGAAGCCATTTCGGGCGGCATCGCGCCGGACTTGCGCCAGCTGGACCGTGATTGCTTCGGTATCAAGAATGAGACAAAGAAACAGGCGTGTTACAAGGAAACGGATAATTATTTCCTGGCGACCATCCGTCACGGTAAAGTGCGTAATGGCGCCGTGTACATGCCGCCGTTCGAGGGCGTATTCAACCAGGAAGCGATGTGGGCCATCAAGACCTACCTGGAAACCCGCCGCGAGTCTAATTAGGTCGAACTGATAACGAAGGAGTTCCATGCGTTCATTTCAACCCCGTGGCGCGCGCGCGATGCTCTCGCTCGCTTGCATGGCGCTGTGCGCGGCCGCGCCAGCGCGTGCCGATTGGCAGAAAGTGCAGCAGTCGGGCAGCCTGAAAGTGGCTGTGTACAACGAGTTCGCGCCGTTTTCCGACAAGGGCACGGGCATCGATATCGACATCGCCGAAGCGCTGGCGAAAAAGCTGGGGCTGAAACTGAGCTTGCTGCCCTTTCCCGCCGGCGAAAACCTCAACGACGACTTGCGCAATATGGTGTGGAAGGGACATTACCTCGGCTATGGTCCCGCCGACGTAATGCTGCACGTGCCGGTCGACAAGAAATTGATGGCGGATAACGACAAGGTCGAGATATTCGCCCCGTATTACGTGGAAACCGTGCGCCTGACGCGCAGCGCGCAAGCCGTGCCGCAATTCGATGGCGTCGCCAGCCTCGCAGGCAAGCGTATCGGCGTGGAAAAGGTCTCGATCGCGGCCATGCTGATGCTGGGCGAAGACAATGGCAGATACCGCGACGATGTGCGCATCTTCGATACCGCCGCCGAAGCCTTGCAGCAATTGCAGGCCGGCCAGCTCGACGCCGTGCTGGCGAACCGATCGGAAATCGAATCGGTGCTGAAAAGCGATCCCGCTTTCCCCATGAATGAATTGGCGTTCGCCCGCTTGCCGCGTGCTGGCTGGGCCGTGGGCCTGGCCGTCAGCAAGCAACAGCTCGACGTGGCCAAGTTACTGCAGGCGGCCATGAACGAGATGGCGGCCAGCGGTGAATTGAAAACCATCTTTGAGAAGTATGGCGTGAAGGAAGCGCGGCCGTAGCAGACTATGCTGAATGGTAAAAGCCCGCGCTTCGGAAGAGGCGCGGGCTTTTTCATGAGAACGCCTGAAAAATGTTCAGGGCAAGGCGCATTGCCGCAGGCAGTACGAATAGTACGACAAGGCAATGCAACGCCGCCATGGACTTTTTCTCAGGTGTTCTTAAAAGGAGTATTGGGCGCTCACACCTAACAACCAGTTACGGCCTGGCGCCGCTTCATAGTAGCGCTTGTTGCTGTCGCCGACGATGACGGAGCCCACGTAGGTCTTGCCGAAAAGATTGTTCAGGCGGGCAAACTCCTTGAAGCGCCAATTCCCTACGTTTTGTTTGGCGTTGAAGCGCGCATTGAACACCGTGTAGCCGGGCGCCGGTTTTTCGTTGTTGCTGTCTTCCGCGTAGACCTGGTTGCTGGCCACGCTTTCCACTGCCGCGCCGAAACGGTCCAGCGTGTCTTTCCAGGCCAGTTCCGCAAACAGGTTAGCGCTGGGCACGCCCGGCAAGCGGCTGCCTTCGCGTACGCTGCCGAACGCCTGGTCATACACGGCGTGCAGGCTGGTCAGCGCCACTTTTGTCGTGAAACCGTACGGCAAGCTGGAGTCCAGCGACACTTCCATCCCCTGACGCAAGGTCTTGCCCGTATTGCGGTAGCTGGTGCGCCCGCCGCTGGAACTGTCGACGACCAGTTCATCGTTGGTCTTGATCTGGAACACGGCCGCGTTCACATGCGTGTTGTTCGCGATCCTGGCCTTGATACCCGCTTCCAGGTTGGTGCTGGTGGCCGGTTTCAGCTGGTAATTGAAGCCGCCGCCCGTGCCCGAGTAAAACAGTTCGTTCAGGGTGGGTGCTTCGAAACCGCGCGCGGCGCTGGCGTACACGTTGACGTTGGGCGTCAGTTTATACAGCAGGCCCAGCACCGGTGTCGTGTGGCTGAACTCCAGGCTGCCGCTGTCGTCGCCATTGCCGAGGAAGCGGTCGTTGACCGACACTTTCATCTTGCTGTAGCGCACACCTGCGCTGAGCAGCCATGGCCCGCTCTGCCATTCTGTCTGGATATACGGATCGAGGCTGGAGACGACATCCTGCTCGTCGCGGCGCAGCTTGCCCTTCACGCCAAACGTGTTGCCGATGTAATTCTCATAGCCGGTGCGGTCATCGCTGGAGCGGCCATAGTCGATGCCGATGGTGGTGCTCAGCTTGCCGCCTGCCAGCTGGTTCACGTGCAGCCAGTTGGTGTCGATGCCGTAGAACTCACGCTGGAAGTCGACCACGCCGCCCGAATGGCTGGCTGGCGCCTGGAAACCCTTGGTAAAAGCCTGGTACTGGATCACGTCGCGGTTGCCGCCGTAGGCCGTCACGTGCAGGCGGTCTTCGCCAAACGATTGTTCATAGGTGGCGCCGATTTGCTGGTGGTCGATGCTCTTGCGCGTGTTGTAGCGTTCGGCCAGGGTGCGTTTCGGGTTTTGCGTGTCCGTCGCATCGATTTCGCCGGCGCGCGGATCGCGGGAAAACGTGGCCCAGGTGGCGCCCAGCGGATCTTGCGTGTTGCCCTGGTGCAGGCTGTTGGCGACGATGGTCAGCTTGCTGTCCGTATTCGGCTTGACCGTGATCTTGCCGAACGCCTGTTCGCGCGTGGCGGCGCTGTGGTCGCGGAAGCCGTCCGTGCGGAAGCGCGAACCGTCGAGCACGTAGCCGATGCCGCCTGCCTGGCCCTGCGCCGACAGGTCCACCTTGCTGGTGCCGAAGCTGCCGCCCGTCACGTTCAGTTCGACGGACGGGGGATTTTGCCCATCCTTGGAAAACAGCTGGATCACGCCGCCCGAATGGTTGCCGTAGATGGCAGAAAACGGCCCGCGCAGCACTTCGATGCGCTCGGCCGTATCGAGGTTGAAGGTGGCAGCCTGGCCTTGCCCGTCGGGCATGCTGGCGGGAATGCCATCGCTGATCAGCTTGACGCCGCGCACGCCGAAGGCCGAGCGGGCGCCGAAGCCGCGCGACGAGATTTGCAAGTCTTGTGCGTAGTTTTGGCGGTTTTGTACGACCAGACCCGGCACGGCGGCCAGCGCTTCCGAGGCATTGACGCGGATTTGGCCGTCCTGGATGCGGGTGCTGTCGACGACGTCGATGGACGCGGGCACTTCCTGGCTGGGGTGGGCGATGCGGCTGCCGCTGATGACCACCGTATCCATGAGTTGCCCGGCGGCCAAGTCAGCGGGCTCGGCGGCAAAGACGTGGGGGGCCAGGGTGGCGCTGCCGGCGACAAACAGGCTGGCGATGGTGTTCAGGCGGAAACGATGCTGCATGCGGATTCTCCAATGTGAATAAAAGCCTGCTTGAGCGCGTGAGCGGCGCAGGTCTGCATAGTTGTATCAAGCAATATGCCTGCCATGTCTCCATTGGTGGGCGGAAATTATACGCGTGTCAGTGGCACGGCGTTTGCATGCAGCAATTATCAGATGCGCCGCTACCGCGCGCTTTTCCTGTGTTTTGCCATTGAAAAGGTGATTATGCCCAACTTCTTCCCGCGCTTGCGCCAGGTGTGCTGGCTGCTGCCGGCGCTTGCCAGCACCGCCCTCCAGGCCGCTCCTTTTGCCTATGTCCCCAATGAAAAATCGGGCACCGTGAGCGTGATCGACACGGCGACCGACCAGGTCGTGCGCCAGATCGCCACAGGCAAGCGTCCGCGCGGCATCGCCGCCGACCCCACCGGGCGGCAATTGTTTGTCACCGATGCGGCCAGCAGCGCCTTGCTGCTGATCGATAACGAAGCTGGCGCACCAGTCCGAATGGTGGCGCTGGGCAAGTCGCCCGAAGGCGTGAGCGCCTCGCACGACGGTCGTTACGTGGCCGTGGCCGTCGAGGAAAACAATAGCGTGGCCTTGCTTGATGGCCAGACGGGCGTCGTGCTTGCCGATATCAAGGTGCAGGGACGCAACCCGGAACATGCCGTCTTCAGCCCCGATGGGCGCTGGCTGCTGGTCAGTGCGGAAGAGGCCGAGCAAGTCGATGTCATCGACGTGGCGCAACGCCGCCAGGTCGCGTCCATTGCCGTGGGCTTGCGTCCGCGCGGCATCGGTTTCAGTCCGGATTCGGGCCTTGCCTACGTGGCGTGCGAACTGGTCAATGCCGTCTACGTGATCGATATGACGGCGCGCAAGGCCATCGCCACCATTCCAGCAGGTAAGAATGCGAATGGCATCGTCGTCCATCCCGGTGGCAAGCAAGTGTATGTATCGAATGGCACGGACGGCACGGTGATGGTGATCGATACGGCCAGCAAGCAGGTGACGGCCACCATTCCCGTCGGCAAGCGCCCATGGAACATGGCCATCACGCCCGACGGGGCCAAGCTGTACGTGGCCAATGGCCGCTCGAACAGCGTCTCCGTCATCGATACGGCCAGCGCGCGCAAGGTGGCCGATATTGCCGTCGGCGAATTGCCATGGGGCGTGGTGATTCGGTAGCGTTACAGGAACAGGTGTTCCAGTCTGGTACACCTGTTCCATTGTGCAGCGGCGACGGGCCGCAGCAGCAGGGCTGGCCCGGATTGGAACAGGATGCCTTCACCTTGTTCAAAACGCAAACAGGCCCGCTCCCGCGGCTCAAGCCCGGGCATGCGCCGAAAAGCGCACCGGCATTGAGGCCGCGCCCTTGTAACAGGGGTAAAAGCGGCTAAGTTTGTAGTGGGATGGCGAGCTGGCACGGCATTTGCGGAAGACTGCGTGTACTCACCCCATCTGTACCAGGACGTTTGATTTTAATTAAGTAATTCCATTCTAATTAACCCGATAGAGGACGACATGAATCTCGCAGACATCAGCAAACTGGGCGTAGCCAATCCCTTCAAACAACGCTATGACAATTACATCGGCGGCAAATTCGTTGCACCAGTAAAAGGTGAATACTTTCCTAACATCACGCCGATCACGGGCTTGCCATTTTGCGAAATCGCCCGTTCCACGACGGAAGACGTCGAGCTGGCGCTGGACGCCGCCCATGCCGCCAAGGATGCCTGGGGCAAGACCTCGCCCGCTGAGCGCGCCAATATCCTGAACCGCATCGCCGACCGCATCGAACAGAACCTGAGCCTGATCGCCACGGCGGAAACGATCGATAACGGCAAGCCGATCCGCGAAACGATGAACGCGGACATTCCGCTGGCCATCGACCATTTCCGTTACTTCGCCGGCTGCATCCGCGCGCAGGAAGGTTCCGTCGCGCAAATCGATGCGGAAACCTATGCCTACCACTACCACGAGCCGCTGGGTGTCGTGGGCCAGATTATTCCGTGGAATTTCCCGATTCTGATGGCCGTGTGGAAACTGGCGCCAGCCCTGGCGGCCGGCAATTGCGTCGTCCTGAAACCGGCAGAGCAAACCCCCGCTTCCATCATGGTGTTGATCGAGCTGATCGGCGACCTGCTGCCACCGGGCGTGTTGAACATCATCAACGGTTTCGGCCTGGAAGCGGGCAAGCCGCTGGCCTCGAGCAAGCGCATCGCCAAGATTGCCTTTACGGGCGAAACGGGCACGGGCCGCCTGATCATGGGCTATGCCGCGCAAAACCTGATTCCCGTCACCCTGGAGCTGGGCGGCAAATCGCCGAACATCTTCTTTGAAGACGTGATGGATGCGGACGACGAGTATTTCGACAAGTGCCTGGAAGGCTTTGCGATGTTCGCGCTGAATCAAGGCGAGGTGTGCACCTGCCCATCGCGCGTGCTGATCCAGGAATCGATCTACGAGAAATTCATCGAACGGGCCCTGAAGCGCGTGGCCGCCATCAAGCAGGGCAATCCGCTCGATTCTTCCACCATGATCGGCGCCCAAGCGTCGCAGGAGCAGCTGGAAAAAATCCTGTCCTACCTCGACATCGGCCGCCAGGAAGGCGCCGAGGTGCTGGCTGGGGGCGAGCGCAACACGCAGGCGGGCGACCTGGAAGGCGGCTATTACGTGCGTCCGACCGTGTTCAAGGGGCACAACAAGATGCGCATCTTCCAGGAAGAAATTTTTGGACCGGTCGTGTCCGTGACCACCTTCAAGGATGAAGCTGAAGCGCTGGCGATTGCCAACGATACCTTGTACGGCTTGGGCGCCGGCTTGTGGACGCGTGACGGTTCGCGCGCCTTCCGCATGGGCCGCGCCATCCAGGCGGGCCGCGTGTGGACCAATTGCTACCACCTGTATCCAGCCCACGCCGCTTTCGGCGGCTACAAGCAATCGGGCATCGGCCGCGAAAACCACAAGATGATGCTCGACCACTACCAGCAAACGAAGAACTTGCTGGTGAGCTATAGCCCGAAAGCGCTGGGCTTCTTCTAAACCGGCAACAGGCGCCGCGCCCGTAGTCCAGGCGCGGCGCGCAGAAAGGGATGCCATGAGTGCAGCAATTGCCAGGGTGGTCGCCACCGATGCGGCGCTGGAAATGATGGACAAGTTGCGCCAGCGTCACGGCCCGCTGATGTTTTTTCAGTCGGGCGGCTGCTGCGACGGCAGTGCGCCCATGTGCTACGCGCTGGGCGAGTTCGATGTCAGCGATACCGACATTTATCTCGGCAATTTGAATGGCGCACCGTTCTACATGGGACTCGAGCAATTCGAGTACTGGGAGCATACCCAGTTGATTATCGATGTGGTCGATGGCAATGGCGGCATGTTTTCACTCGACAACGGCACGGGCAAGCGCTTTTTGACGCGCTCGCGCCTGTTCACCGATGAAGAGTGCGCCTTGTTGCATGCCCAGCCGCATGAACACCGCAAGACTTGACACACATACTAATAAAACAGAGGGAGATGATTGTGCAGAAAAACATCATGGGGATACTCATCGGTTTGGGCTTGGCATCACTGGTCCAGGCGGCCGACGTGGGCAATGTCACCACCGCCATGCTCGACAGCACGGCGAAGAATCCGTCCAGCGTGCTGTCGTTCGGCATGGGCACGCAGGGCCAGCGCTATTCGCCGTTGACGCAGATCAATGACAAGACCGTGGCCAAGCTGGTGCCGGCCTGGTCGTTCTCGTTCGGCGGCGAAAAACAGCGGGGCCAGGAATCGCAGCCGTTGATTCACAACGGCAAGATGTTCGTCACGGCATCGTATTCGCGCATCTTTGCCGTCGACCTGAAAACGGGCGCCAAACTGTGGAAATATGAGCATCGCTTGCCGGACGGCATCATGCCGTGCTGCGACGTGGTCAACCGCGGCGCGGCCCTGTACGGCAACCTGGTGATCTTCGGCACGCTGGACGCCTACCTGGTGGCGCTGGACCAGAACACGGGCAAGATCGTCTGGAAGGAGAAAGTTGACGATTACGCGGCCGGCTACTCGATGACGGCGGCGCCGCTGATCGCCGAAGGTTTGCTGCTGACAGGCGTGTCGGGCGGCGAATTCGGCATCGTCGGCCGGGTCGAGGCGCGCAACCCCATGACGGGCGACCTCGTGTGGAGCCGTCCGACGGTGGAAGGCCATATGGGCCACCGCTACGACAAGGACGGCAAGGCCATCGATAACGGCGTGTCCGGTACCGTGAACAAGACCTGGCCGGGCGACCTGTGGAAAACGGGCGGCGCCTCGACGTGGATGGGCGGCACCTACGATCCGCAGACCAAGTTGGCGTATTTCGGCACCGGCAACCCGGCGCCGTGGAACAGCCATCTGCGTCCCGGCGACAATCTGTACTCGTCGTCCACCGTGGCGCTGGACGTGAAAACGGGGCAGATCAAGTGGGCGTATCAAAACACGCCAAACGATGCCTGGGATTTCGACGGCGCCAACGAGTTCGTCACCTTCGACATGGATGGCAAGCGCTATGGCGGCAAGGCCGACCGCAACGGTTTCTTCTACGTCATCGATGCGGCCAACGGCAAGCTGCAGAACGCCTTTCCGTTCGTCAAGAAAATCACCTGGGCCAGCAGCATCGACCTGAAGACGGGCCGGCCGAACTATATCGCCGCCGGCCGCCCTGGCGACCCGACCAAGGGAGAAGAAGGCAAGAAGGGCACGACCGTGTTTGCCGCGCCGGCTTTCCTGGGGGCAAAAAACCAGATGCCGATGGCGTACTCGCCGCAAACCAAGCTGTTCTACGTTCCCGCGAACGAATGGGGCATGGACATCTGGAACGAGCCGATCAGCTACAAGAAGGGCGGCGCCTTCCTCGGCGCCGGCTTTACCATCAAGCCCTTGTTTGACGACTACATCGGCGCCATGCGCGCCATCGATCCGAAGACGGGCAAGATCGTCTGGGAAATCAAGAACAACGCGCCGCTGTGGGGCGGCGTGATGAGCACGGCCGGTAATCTGGTGTTCTACGGCACGCCGGAAGGCTTCCTGAAAGCCGTCGACGCGAAGACGGGCAAGGAACTGTGGAAATTCCAGACGGGTTCCGGCGTCGTGGCGCCGCCCGTCACCTGGCAGGATGGCGACACGCAATACGTGGCCGTCGTCTCTGGCTGGGGCGGCGCCGTGCCGCTGTGGGGCGGCGAGGTGGCGAAGAAGGTCAACTTCCTGGAACAGGGCGGTTCCGTGTGGGTCTTCAAGCTGGCGTCGAAGTAACGGGGTGAAGCGTCCGGGCCACACGGATGGGTGTCTCCCTGTCCGCCGGGTGCTTTCTTTTTGCTGACGGCCCAGGCCGTCAGTTTTTTGTTTACGCAGGCGTTCGATCAATGTGCCGGCGGTCAAAAAAGGAACACCGTGCGGGGCGATTGATCCGCTGCTGCACACGTCAAACACGTCATTTCTCTTTCTCCCTGCGAGCCGTGCTGGGCACGCTTATTGCCAAAGCTTGAGGTACATCAATCACTGATGTGCACACTAAAAACAGAGAAGAAAGAGGAGACGCAATGAACACATTGAGCAAGCTGGGGAGCGTGGGTGTCATGACAATCGCAGCGGTGGGGCAGGCGCAAGCCGTCGATATCAAGGCGGGCGACTGGACCGTGTCGGTAGGCGGCATCGTCAACGCCTATTACACGCAAGTGTCGTGTTCGGGCGATGCCGTGGGCGGGCTGGCGCTGGGAGGCCAGGCGCTCGGTTGCGGCGGCGAAAAGGACCGCACCACCATCGGCAACGGCCTGCTGCCGAATGGCTTGATCACCTCGGCAAGCTCGCGCCTGGGCGAGTACGACGTGAAAGCCTTGATCGGTATCTACAACTCGACGGCCACGGACAGCGCCATCAGCCAGAACAGCGTGGTCGACGTGCGCCAAGCCTTCTTTACGTTTGGCAATGAACAGATGGGCACTTTCAAGCTGGGCCGCGACTACGGCATCTTCGGCGCGAATGCGATCCTGTCCGACATGACCTTGTTGGGCTCGGGCGCGCCGGTGCAGGCGACGCAGCGGGGCCGCGTGACCCTGGGCCATATCGGCGCCGGCTATACCTATCTGGGCAACTATGGCCAGATCATGTACAGCACGCCGAAGTCCAGCGGTTTTGGTGCCGACGTGGCGCTGGTCAGCCCCGTTTCCGATACGCCCATCGTGGCAGGTTCGACCTATTCTTCGAAGTCGAGTCCGCAAGTGCAGGCGCAGCTGACGTATGCGCAGGAGGGCTTGAAAGCCTGGCTCGGCGTGAAGTCGCAAAAATTCACGTCGAAAACGCCTGGCGTCGATGACCTGACCATGCGCGGCGTGGAAGTGGGCGGCTCGTACCAGATGGGACCGGCTGGCGTGCTGCTCAATTTCCAGGGCGGCAAGGGATTGGGCATTCTCTCCGATGCGGATCAGGGCGATACCAAGTCGAAGAACTGGCTGCTGCAAGGCACGTATAAAACGACGGACAAGCTGAAGCTGGGCTTGTCCTACGGCATCAGCAAGAACGACGACAACACGGCCGGCACGGGCGGTTTGAAGTCGAACGCCAACCTGACCCTCGGTGCGTATTACTCGCTCAACAGTGCGATCACCCTCGTGGGGGAGCTGGGCCAGACGCGCTCGAAAGGCTTTACGGGCGGCGAAGCGAAGATGAATGGCGTGTCCCTGGGCGGCATTATTTTCTTCTAACCAATGAATGCGGCGCCGGAAGCTGCGGCGCCGCACGGAGTGCAATGCATGCGGATAATGCGGTTATTCATCGGATGCTGGCTATTCCTGTTTATCCTGGGACAGGCGTGGGCCGGCGTACTCACCAAGGCCGAGCTGGCGCGGCGCTTCCCTGCACCGCTCGTCGTCGGCGACAAGGAAGCCGACTTGCCCGTCTGGCCCCTGTTCAAGCAAAACGCCACGGCAACGGAACTGGTCGGCTATGTCTTCGAGTCGGTGGACCTGGCGCCGATTCCCGGCTTTTCCGGCGTTCCCGTCAATTTATTGATCGCCATCAATCCTCAGGGTAGTTTTCTGGACGTGGCCGTGCTGTCGCAGCACGAACCCGTGTTTCTCGATGGCCTAGGTGAAGCGCCGCTGTTCCAGTTCGTCAAACAGTACCAGGGCCTGTCGTTGAAACAGAATATCGCCATCGATGCCAGGAAGAAGCGCGCCGCCGATGCCACGCACGCCGATATCGACGGCGTGTCGAAGGCCACGGCTTCCGTGCGCATCATCAACCAGAGCGTGCTGGCGTCCGCCTTGAAAGTGTCGCGCAAGAAACTCGGCTTTGCGCAGGGGCGCGATCCGGACCAGATCGCCCGCATCCGCATGGACGTGTTCGAGAAACTCAGCGTGGCAAAGATGCTTGAGCAAGGCTTGATCCAGCATGTGCGCCTGAGCAACAAGGATGTGGAGAGCCTGTTTGCCGGCAGTCCCGGAGCCGGACTCGATGCGGAAGCGACGCGCGCGCCGGACGGCCTGTTCATCGACCTGTATCTGGCCTATGTCTCCGTGCCCATCGTAGGACGCAATCTGTTGACGGAACGCAGCTGGAACAAGCTGCGCAACCGGCTCGACGAGGACGACCACGCCATCCTCGTCATGTCGCGCGGGCGCTACAGCGTGCTGGGTGACGATTTCGTGCGCGGCACCGTGCCGGACCGGTTGTTGCTGAAGCAGGATGGCTTGCCCATCGACATGCGCGACCTGGACTTGGAATTGAGCCTGTCCGATGCGGGACCGTTACCAACGGAAAATATTGCCGTATTCCGTGTCATCAGCCAGGCGGGGCTTGATGCGGCCAGCCCGCTGGCATTTGCTCTCCCCATCACGCGCAGCAAGGGCATCGTGTATCCGGAACGCATCGCGCGCAACGTCGATTTCAGCTACCGTCTGCCGGCCGGGTTTTATACGGCGCCGCAAGGCGACGATGCCAGCTGGCGCGGCACGTGGAAGGGGCGCCAGACTGAGCTGTTGATCTTGCTGGCCGGGCTGGCGCTGCTGGCCGGCGCCTTGGCCTGGCAGAAAGGCCTGGTGCGTAATGGCCGGCAATTTGCATGGTTCCGCCGCCTGTTCCTGCTGTTTACCATCGGCTTCATCGGCTATTACGCCCAGGGGCAATTGTCGATCGTCAACATCACAGGGCTGATCCAGGCGCTGCTGGCGGGGCGCAGCCTGGGCTTCTTCCTGTTCGACCCGATGACGGTGATCCTGTGGGCTTTCGTTCTGCTCAGCCTGTTCATTTGGGGCCGCGGCACGTTTTGCGGCTGGCTGTGTCCGTTTGGCGCGCTGCAGGAATTCACGGGCAAGCTGGGCCAGTGGCTGCGCTTGCCGCAGTGGAAGATCAAGCCGCGCCTGGACGGGCGCTTGAAATGGATCAAGTATGGCTTGCTGGCGGCCATTCTGGCCAGCAGCATGTTTTCCAGCCAGATCACGGACAAGCTGGTGGAACTGGAGCCGTTCAAGACGGCCATTACCCTGAACTTCGTGCGCGCCTGGCCCTTCGTCGCGTATGCCGTGGGCTTGCTGTTGCTCAGTAGTGTTTCCTATAAATTCTTTTGCCGCTACCTGTGCCCGTTCGGCGCGGCGCTGGCGCTGCTGGGCCACTTTCGCCTGTTCAACTGGATTCCGCGCCGCAAGGAATGCGGCACGCCATGCCAGACTTGCCGCCACCGTTGCGAGTATCACGCCATCGCGCCGAGTGGCAAAGTCGATTATGGCGAATGTTTCCAGTGCATGGATTGCGTGGTGATCTATGCCAGCGATGAAAAATGCGCGCCTTTGATGCTGGAAATCAAGCGCGCCCGTACCATTCCCATCGTCCGGGCCACGGCAGAGGAGAGCAGCAATGCAGCGTAGAACCTTTATTTCCGCAGCGATTGGCAGCGTGGCCGGCATGGCGGGCGTTATCTTGCCTGGCAGTATGGCGCGCGGCACGGCTACGGCCTCCGGCGTGCGCCCTTATCAAGGTGCCGCCCTGGCGTTTGGCACGACAATCGCCGTCACCGTGTTGCATCACGACCAGCGCCAGGCCGAGCTGGCCATCGAAGATGCCTTGCATGCGGCCAGGAGTGTCGACCGCCTGATGAGCATTTACAGTCCCGCCAGCCAAGTCTTCCAGCTGAACCGCGATGGCCGCCTGGCCCGGCCGAATGCCCATCTGCTGACGGTGCTGGCGCAGGCGCGAGCCTTGTCGCAATGGAGCGACGGGGCGTTTGATATCACCGTGCAACCCTTATGGCAGCTGTTTCGGTCGGCGGCAGACCTGGCGAGCCTGCCTGCGGAAGCATCGCGCCGCGCCGCGCAGGCGCGGGTAGGCTGGCGGCAACTGGTGTGGGATCGCCGTGAAGTGCGTTTTCTCCAGCCTGGCATGGCGCTGACCCTGAATGGGCTGGCGCAAGGTTACGCGGCCGACATGGCGCTGGCGGCTGTGCAGGCGCGCGGCGTGCGGCACGCACTGCTTGACACGGGAGAGTTCGTCGCGCGCGGGCAGCGTGCCGTGCGGCGCCCGTGGACCCTGGGCATCCAGGACCCGCGTGACGCGGAAATCCTGGCGGCCACCTTGAAAGTGGAGGGGCGCAGCGTGGCCACGTCGGGCGATTACGAATGCGCGTTCACGCCTGACTTCGCGCATCACCACATCTTCGACCCTGCGAAAGGCGATTCGCCGCGCGAACTGGCCAGCGTGACCGTGCTGGCGCCTACGGGCTTGCTGGCCGATGGCTTGTCGACGACCTTCATGGTGACGGGGGCGGCGCGTGCGCATACGATGGCCGCGCACATGCAGGGCGTCGACCTGATGACCATCGACAAGCAGGGCCGGCGCAAGATGTCGCCCGGCTTTCCCCATCTACTCTAGGCTATTTCAGATGCGGCACCTTGCGATAGATCGTGTTGCGCGACACGCCCAGGGCCCGCGCCGTGGCCGAGACGTTGCCGCCGTGGGCATCAAGCGACTTGAGGATCACGCTTTGCTCCATCTCTTCCAGATTGGCACCGGCGGCGATCATGCGGTCCGTGCTGGCGCTGGCGGCAGTCGCTTGCGTCATCTCAATATCGTCGAGGAAATCATCGGGCATGTGGCGCAAACAGATTTCATGCTCGTCGCCGGCCATGACGATAGCCGTGCGCAGTAGATTGGTCAGTTGGCGGAAGTTGCCAGGCCATTTATGCTGATGGAACAGGCGCAGGATGTCAGGGGCCACCGTGTAGCGCGTGTCGGGCGCTTCCGTCGCGAGGATTTTCTTCACCACAGTATCGAGGTCTGTGCGCTCGCGCAGCGGCGGCAGTTTCACCACCAGGCCATTCAATCGGTAATACAAATCTTCGCGAAATAAACCCTTGGCCATGCGTTCGCGCAAGTTGTGATTCGTGGCGCAAATGAGTTCCACATTGACGGTGATCGATTTGCTGCTGCCCAGCGGCGTGACCATGCGTTCCTGCAGCACGCGCAACAGCCGTGCCTGCAAGCCGAAGGGCATGTCGCCGATTTCGTCGAGAAACAGGGTGCCGCCATTGGCTTGCAGGATCTTGCCGATGGCCCCTTTCTTGCGTGCGCCCGTGAATGCTCCGTCTTCATAGCCGAACAGTTCCGATTCGATCAGGGTTTCCGGGATCGACGCGCAATTGACGGCAATAAATGGTCCCATGGCCCGTGGCGAATCGTTGTGGATGGCTTGCGCCAGCAATTCCTTGCCCGTGCCTGTTTCGCCCATGACGAGGATGGGAATATCGCGCCCCAATACCTTGTTGACCTTTTCGATCACCAGTTCCAGCTGCGGATCGCCCGTGCGCAGGTAGCGCAGGCCAGACAGGCGGCGCGCCGCATTGGCCGCATGGCTGGGCGGTGCAGGGATCGCCGCCGGCACCGCGTTGATGTCGCTGTGATCGGTGCTGGTAGTAAAGCCGTGCTGGAAGACGCTATTGGACAGGCGCAACTGCGCGCGCCCATACACGCGCACGCCGCTGTGCATGCACAGGTTCAGCAAACCGGGTGAGGCCGTGCGGTAATGCTCGTACAGGGCGGACACTGGCAAGCCGAACAGGGAGCTGAACGTGTGCGATTGTAGTGCGGCAAATGACAGGCCCAACTGGAACAAGCCATTCTTATTGGCCGATAAGAACCGGCCGCCCGGCGTGAACGAGGCGATGCCTTCCATCAATGTGCCGATGAATTCGGGGCGCGCGTGGAAGTGCACGGTGATGGCGTCTTCGAAGGTGGCGGAAAACAGCTGATTTTCGATCATCAGGGCCGACATGCGCACGAGGGCCATCGTATGCTTGTGAAAACTGCGCTGGTCGCTCGAGACGTCCAGCACGCCGATGACATTGCCCCGGTGGTCGGTAATCGGTGCCGCAGAACAAGTCAGAAAGTGATTGGCAGCCAGGTAATGCTGGTCCGCATGGACCAGAGTCGGTACTTTTTCCGTGATGGCCGTGCCGATGGCATTCGTGCCGCGGCTTTGTTCCGACCACGCCACGCCTGGCTGCAAAGCCACGCGGTTGGCTTTCTCCAGGAAATCATCGTCGCCCAGCGAATGCACGATTACGCCATTGGCATCCGTCAAGATTACCATATTGTGCGTGTTGACGATTTGCTGGTACAGGGTTTCCATCGCGGGTAGCGCGTGCGTGTGCAGCATGCGGTTTTGCTCGATCAGCAAGGACAGGTCGGATTTGCCGGCTGGCGTAAAGTCAGGCGTGGCCGTGGGCGACAGGCCAAAAGCGACGGAACGCTGATGGGACGTTTCGATGATGACGGGGACGTTGTCCTGTCCTGCCGGCAAAGTGTTCGCGTCCGCGATGGACGAAAACGGTGCGCTACGGTAAGTAGCTAACGGTTGATACATGATCTCGTTGCCTCCGTTGGGCCCTGTACTGCGGCGCTCTTTTGAATATCGAGAGTGTTCCATAATGTAGCACCTGTCACAGATGGGAGCAAAGCAAAGCGAGCCGGGCTGTCCCCAGTGTTGCTGCCAGGCCCAGAGTTGCTCTCATCAGTGGACAGTGCATAGGGCTGTATAAGCAAGTGCGGTGCCAGGGCCGTTTCACGGCGCGGCAAAATAGCGCTTGCGGGCCGCGCGGCGCAGGGCTATAATTCGCCCCCTCGCTGAACGACGCATGCAAATGCCGAGTA
>NZ_JBXAHC010000031.1:0-19887 GCF_058794735.1 Janthinobacterium sp. GW823-FHT06H09
GGGTGGAGCAGTCTGGCAGCTCGTCGGGCTCATAACCCGAAGGTCACAGGTTCAAATCCTGTCCCCGCAACCAATACATAAAAAACCGCTGATGCCTGCAAGGGAGTCAGCGGTTTTTTTCATTCCGGGCCGGGCCCATGCTGTTACGCGGTGACGCTGGCCCTGATCTGCCTGGCCGCCGCATGCAGGCTGGCCGCCACCCGTTCCAGCTTGTCGGCGCCAGCCGTTTCAGCCAGGGCGGCAAACGCGCTGATATGAAACGTGGCCACCATGGCCGGCGACACTTCCAGCTCCAGCGCGGTCTTGCTCAATTCCGTCGACGCCTCGAGATAAGGCTCGCTGCCCGCCTCGAACGCCTGCTTCGTTTCCAGCAATTCCTGTCCGCCCTCGGCCTTGGCCAAACATGCATCGACCTTTTGCTGGAAAGCAGGCAAGGTATCGCGCACGGGGCCGGCGTCGGGCGCCGCTTCCGGCTCCGGCGCCACTGGCGCAGGCGCAGCGGCGGCCGGCTTGTTCGCCGCCGGCATGTCGCGCATCGTCAGCCAGCGCTCGACGGCGAGAAAATCGGCAAACGGCTCGCCCACCTTGGGGTTCATCAGCCAGACTTCGCCCGTGCGCCAGTCGATCCGGGCACCGCGCTCGTTTCTCGCCAACAGAATATCCTTGCCGCCATCGGCATTCGACACGCGGCCGATGTCGATCCAGTTCATCACTTCCGCCTGGCGCGACATCGCGTTGACCCGATGGAAATAGGCCAACCATAAAAATCTGGCGACCAGAAGAACCAGGACACCGCCAACCATCCACATCATTTTTTTTGCTCCGCTCCACATGGCCAACCCCATTTTCTCACATGAAAGCTTGCGCCAAGGAAACTTTTACATCTGCCGTGCGCAGGCGCAAAGCCCGCGCCACGCGCGGCCCGGGCGCGCAGTCGCATTTCAGCAACGCCGCGTTTTCCTGATTGCCTGGTGCGCGCCGCTGCGCTATTATGAGAACAATTCTCATTTAGATTAAGATATTCCATCCCGTCCGCATGCTGTCCGCCCCTTCCCCGCCGTCCGAATTCCAGGCCCTGTACGCCGAGCACCACTCGTGGCTGCTGCACTGGCTGAAGCGCCGCCTGCACGATGCGGGGCTGGCGGGCGACCTGGCGCAGGATACCTTCCTCAAGATCTTCGTTGCGCGCAGCAGTGCCAGGATCGCGCAGCCGCGCCCTTTCCTGGCTACCATCGCCAAGCGCCTGCTGGCCAACCACTGCCGGCGCGAAGAACTGGAACGCGCCTACCTCGACGCCCTGCTGCACCAGCCGCAAGCGAGTACACCGTCGCCGGAAGCGATGTCCATCCTGCTCGAATCGCTGCAACTGATCGACCGCGCGCTGGACCGGCTCTCCGCCAAGGCCAGGGCCGCCTTCCTGCTGGCCCACCTGGACGGCATGAGCTATGCCCAGATCGCCGCCGAACTGGGCACCACCACGCATTCCGTCAAAAAATACCTGAGCAAGGCCAACCTGCTGTGCTTTTTTGCCGTGCCCGATTTTGCCGCGCCCTGACATGCGCGGCGCCACCGTCTACGCCCAGGGCCAGCCCATCGACCTGGCCGTCGCCATGCAAGCGGCCGAATGGCTGACCACCCTGATGAGCGGCGAAACGACGCCGGCGGAAAAAACGGCGTGGCAGCAGTGGCGCCAGGCGCACCCGGACCATGAACGGGCATGGCGTCACATCGAAAGCATCAGCGGCGGCTTGCGCGAACTCGATGGGCCAGCCAGCCGCAAGGCGCTGCTGCAAAGTCCCCTCTCGCGTTCCGTCTCGCGACGCGGCAGCCTGCGGCTGCTGGCGTGGGTATCGGCCATCGGCATCACGGGCTGGTTCGGCGCGCGCTCGGAATATGCGCCCGGCATGGCCCGCGCCGCGCTGGCCGACCTGTCCACCGGCGTGGGCGAACGCCGCGAGCTGACCCTGGCCGACGGCAGCCGCCTGCATCTGAACAGCGGCAGCGCCGTCAACATCCGCTACACGGACACGCAGCGGCTGCTGCAACTGGTGCGGGGCGAAGTCTTCATCGCCACCGCCCGCGAAACGGGCCGGCCTTACCGCCCCTTCCTCGTCGAAACGGCGCAAGGCCACGCGCAGGCGCTGGGCACGCGCTACTCGGTGCGCCAGGCCGAGGGCAGCACGCTGGTCGCCGTCGAGGAAGGCGCCGTGCGGCTGATGCCGTGCCAGGGCGATGGCAGTCTCGTGATCCAGGCCGGCCAGGGCGGCGGCATGACCGCGCGCAGCATCGTGCCCGCGCACGCCGTCTCGCCCGACATCTGGGCCTGGCGGCAGGGCTTGCTGCTGGCCGACGCCATGCCGCTGCGCGACTTCCTGCATGAGTTGAGCCGCTACCGCCACGGCTTGCTGGGCTGCGACGACGCGGTGGCCGGCCTGCGCATCTCCGGCGTCTTCCCGCTGGCCGACCTGGACGCCGTGCTGCTGTCGCTGCCCGATTCCCTGCCGGTGGACGTGCGCCTGCGCACGCGCTATTGGGTGCAGGTGGAAGCGCGGCGGCAGCGCTGAACATGTATTTTGACGCCAGCGCAAAAAAAAGGTACCCGTTTTCGATTCTCGCGTGACCTGTGTAGGCAACGTTCTTTTTGACGACTACACCACAAGGTAACCATGTCCCAAGCTATCTCTTCCAGGCCGCGCATCAAGCGCATGGCATATGCCATCCAGCTCGTCTTCATCGGTTCGGCCCTGCTGCTGAACGTCCAGGCGCCAGCCCTGGCGCAGGAAAGCGCGGCCGCCGCTGCGGCCAGTCTCGACTTCCAGGTGCCGGCCGGCGACCTGGCGGCGGCGCTGCGCCAGGTCGCCAGCCAGTCCAGGGTCATCCTCAGCTTCACGCCGGACCAGACGCGCGGCAAGACGTCGGCGGGCTTGAGCGGCCGCCACGACGTGCTGGCCGCCCTGAACGGCGTGCTGCGCGGCACGGGCCTGAAGGCCGAGCGCAGCGCCAATGGCAGCTACGTGCTGCGCCCGGCCCAGGCCCAGGCGGATTCCGGCGCGGAGGCCATCGCCATGATGCCGGAAGTATCGGTCAAGGCGCAGCAGGACGCCACCGAAGGCTCGGGCGCGTATGTCTCCACCCTGCCGATCGCCACGGCCACGCCGCTGGGCCTGTCGATCAGGGAAACGCCGCAGTCGGTCAGCGTCATCACGCAGCAGCGCATGCAGGACCAGGGCTTGAGCACGATCGCGCAAGTGATGGCGCAAACGCCGGGCATCACCCTGTTCTCGCTGGGCAGCGAGCGCACGGGCTTTACCTCGCGCGGCTATTCGATCACCAATTACCAGCTCGACGGCATCAGCACGCATTCGGAAAACCTGGGCCTCGACGCGATACCGTCGCAAAGCCTGGCCGACATGGCGCTGTACGACCGCATCGAAGTGCTGCGCGGCGCCTCGGGCCTGATGACGGGCGCGGGCGACGCGTCGGGCGCCATCAACATGGTGCGCAAGAAACCGACGGCGCAGTTCCAGGCCGCCGTCGAGGGCGAGCTGGGCTCCTACGATGAACGGCGCGCCATGGCCGACATCTCGGGTCCGCTGGACGAGGCGCGCACGGTGCGCGGCCGCCTGGTGACCGTGTACGAGGAAGGCGACAGCATCATCGACGGCTACAGCCGCGACAAGAAAGTGGTCTACGGCGTGGTCGAGGCGGACCTGTCCAGCGACACGAAGCTGACGGCCGGCGTGACGCACCAGCGCAAGCGCTCGGACGGTTCCCTCTCCTACCTGGGCTTCCCCCTGTTCTACAGCAATGGCGCCATGACGGACCTGCCCCGCTCCTTCAGCCCGGCGGCCAGGTCGAATCGCTTCAACACCAATTCAACCGACATCTTCGCCACCTTGGAACACGCGCTGACAAACGACTGGAAGCTGAAAATCTCGGCCAACCGCGTGCAGTCGTCGCAGGAGGAGCGCGCCGTCTACATGAACGTGAGCGCCGGCTTCCCCGACCAGGCCACAGGCGATGGCCTGGGCCTGAGCGCCGACTACCGCGATTACCAGCTGAAGGTCAACAGCGTGGACGTCAACGTGCGCGGGCCGTTCAGCGCCTTCGGCCGCCAGCACGAGCTGGTGCTGGGCATGGACTACAGCCAATTCCAGAGCAAGACGGATGGCCGCTTCGACTGGAGCATCCAGGGCAGCGGCGTCAACCTGTACCGCTGGAATCGCCTGGCAACGCCCGTGTTTGGCGATACCTACGTCACCTACGACAGCACGCGCCGCCAGGCCAGCGCGTATGCCGCCACGCGTCTCAACCTTTCCGAGCGCCTGAAACTGATCGCCGGCGCCAAGGTGCTGCGCTACAGCGAGAACTACATCTCGGACGCGCCTTCCGTGCCGTTTTACAGCGCGTCGCCAGCCTCGGAAAGCCGCGTCTTCACGCCGTATGGCGGCCTGGTGTTCGACATCGACGCCACGCACAGCGCCTACGCCAGCTATTCCACCATTTACCAGCCGCAAGCCCAGCAAGACCGCTACGGCAAGCTGCTGGCGCCGCGCGAGGGCAAGACCTTTGAAGCGGGCATCAAGAGCGGCTGGTTCGATGGCCGCCTGAACACGGCCGCCGCGCTGTACCAGATCCGCCAGAGCAATCTGGCCGAATCGGACCCCGGCTACACCGTCCCGGGCACGAACAATCCCGCCAATCGCACCATCAAGGGCGCCAAGACCCAGGGCGTGGATCTGGAAGCGACGGGCGCGCTGACGCCGGACTGGAACATCTCGGCTGCGTGGTCCTACAGCCAGACGGAAAACAATACCGGCAAGGCGATCCTGACCACCTTCCCGCGCCACCTGATGAAACTGTGGACCACTTACCGCCTGCCCGGCGAGCTCAATCGCCTGACCGTGGGCGGCGGCGTGAACTGGCAAAGCCGCGTGTATTCCGACATCGACGCGTGGCAGATCAACAGTACCCTGCACTGGGAACAGAAGGCGTACTCGGTGGCCAGCCTGATGGCGCGCTATGACGTCAACGACAAGCTGTCGGCCACCGTGAACGTGGCCAACCTGTTCGACAAGCAGTACACGGCTTCCGTGTCGGACTGGTGGTACTCGGGCATGTATGGCCCGGCGCGCAAGGTGGCACTGAAGGTGCGCTACCAGTTCTAGGGCAGGCTGAATATTTCACAGGGGCGCAGGGCCGGTGATACAATTTTCCCGCTTCACGGGCGTTGCCGGCCATTGCCGCCAACGCCCGTGCCCATAGAGACACCCAAGGAGAATGTGTGAAGGACCTCGCCCCCGCCCTGCCAGCCGATCCGGCCGACCAACCCGCCAATCCCTCGCGCCGGCGCATTTTCCAGGCTGCTTCCGCAGTCGGCCTGGCCGCCAGCCTGCCGGCGCTGGCCGACGCCGCGCCAGCCAGGAAGACCATCGCCAAGGGTTCGCTCGACGCGAAACTCAAGGCGCACGTCAAGAACGTGGTCGTGATCTACCTGGAAAACCGCAGCTTCAACAACCTGTTCGCCAACTTCCCCGGTACCAGCGCGCCTCTGTCCGCCGTCACCGCGGAACAGGCGCAGCAGCTGGACCGCGACGGCAAGCCGCTGGCAACCCTGCCGAAGATCTGGGGCGGCCTGGTGCCGAATCAGCAAAATATCGGCGGCATCGATTACCTGATCAAGGAAGAGCAGATTTCCGGCCTGCCCAACGCTCCCTACAAACTGAGCGACGCGTCCGGCAAGCCCCTGCCCGAGAGCATCATCACGCGCGACCTCGTGCACCGCTTCTATAACAACCAGATGCAGATCAATGGCGGCAAGAACGACGGCTTTGCCGCGTGGGCCGACAGCGGCGGCCTGGTGATGGGCCACTACGGCGAAACGTCGAAAAACCTGAACCTGTGGCAGATCGCCGAGCAATACACGCTGTGCGACAACTTCTTCATGGCGGCCTTCGGCGGCTCCTATATGAACCACCAGTTCCTCGTCACGGGCCGCGCCAACGAATACTTTAACGCGACCGAGACGGCGGCGAAGAAAAAGATCGCCGTGCTGTCGGACGGCCCGCAAGGCGTGCGCCTGGCCATCTCGCCCGACTGCCCCGCCTCCGCGCTGGAAGGCAAGCCGAAATATGTGAACGACGGCGCCATCACGCCGGACGGCTATGCCGTCAATACCATGGCGCCGCCGTATCAACCGAGCTACATCCGCCCCGCCTTCGACGGCGACCCGCTGCACGCCGACCCGGCCGACGCGAATACCCTGCCGCCGCAAACCTACGACACCATCGGCGACCTGCTGTCGCGCAAGGGCGTCAGCTGGGCGTGGTATGGCGGCGGCTGGCAAGCGGCGCTCGACCACAAGGGCGGCGGCAGTAAACCAAATTTCCAGTTCCACCACCAGCCGCTGAACTACTTCAAGCAGTTCGCGCCCGGCACGGCGGCGCGCGCCGAACACCTGCGCGACGGCGGCACGGGCGACAGCCCGATCTCGAACAAATTCCTCGCCGCCGCCGTGGCGGGCAAGCTGCCGGCCGTGACCTTCTACAAGCCGCAGGGCAATCTGAACCTGCATGCGGGCTATTCGGACATCGAATCGGGCGACCAGCACGTGGCCAACGTCATCCAGCATCTGAAGGAATCGCCGCAGTGGAAGGACATGATCGTGGTGATCACGTTCGATGAGAACGGCGGCTGGTGGGACCACGTGGCGCCGCCGAAGGGCGACCGCTGGGGCCCGGGCACGCGCATTCCCGCCATCGTCGTCTCGCCGTACGCGAAAAAAGGCGCCGTCGACCACAGTTTCTACGACACGACGTCGATCCTGCGTTTGATCACGCGCCTGCACGACCTGCCGCTGCTCGAAGGCCTGAAAGTGCGCAACGACGCGTTTGCAGCACGGGGCGCGCTGCCGCCGGGTGACCTGACGGGCGCCCTGAGCTTCCGCTAAGCCTCCCACAATGCGGCACGCCTGTGATACACTGCGTGCCGCACTTAAATCCGCAGGTCTGCTTTTCCTGCCGATGATATTCACAATGAGCCCGACTCCAGTAGCCGGGCTTTTGTTTTGTGGATGAAGTGAAAGCGTATTGACATAGGCGGGCAGCACCTTGCCCGCCCCTTGGCCTTCGCAGGCCAGGGACAGAGGTTAGCAAATGAGAGATAAAAAAGACAACGCCACCATCGACTTGCCCGGTTTCGGCCCGCCGCCAGCGCTCGAGGCGCCAGAGCCGGCGCCGGAGCCGCAGCGCCGCGCGCGCGCGCGCAAGGCGGCGCTGAAGCAGGTGCAGCTCGAATTGCTGGAGCCGACCGACGCCACGGGCCTGCCCGTATGGACGCGCGACGCCGGCCTCGATCTCACCGGCTTGCCCATCTGGGCGCCCGATAATTAGTACCCCACGCCGGCGGCCGTTTGCCGCCGGCTTCCACACCACCATCCGCACAAGGGCGTAGAACGCCTGTAGACTGTGCCCATCCACCCGCTTTTTACCGGCTCCGCCCTTTATGAACACCTCCACTGCCACCACCTCTTTTTCCAGCCTGCCGCTGACGCCCGCCTTTTTGGCCAACCTCGATTCGCTCGGCTACCACGAGATGACCACCATCCAGGCGCAAAGCCTGCCGGCGGTGCTCGATGGCCGCGACCTGATCGCGCAAGCGAAAACGGGCAGCGGCAAGACGGCCGCCTTCGGCATCGGTATCCTGCACAAGCTCAATCCGGCCTGGTTTGCCGTGCAAGGCCTGGTGCTGTGCCCCACGCGCGAACTGGCCGACCAGGTGGCCAATGAATTGCGCCGCCTGGCCCGCGCGGCCGGCAACATCAAGATCCTGACCCTGACGGGCGGCGCGCCGATGCGCCCGCAAATCGCCTCGCTGGAACACGGCGCCCACATCGTCGTCGGCACGCCGGGCCGTTTGCGCGACCACCTGGGCCGCGGCACCATCAACCTGAATCACGTGCAGACCCTGGTGCTCGATGAAGCGGACCGCATGACGGACATGGGCTTTTATGAGGAAATCGCCGGCATCGTCAGCGCCTGCCCGGCGCGCCGCCAGACCCTGCTGTTCTCGGCCACGTACCCGGAAGACATCCGCCGCGCCACGGCGTCGTTCCTCGTCAATCCGCTGGAAGTGACGGTCGAGGCGCAGCACGACAACGACAAGATCGAGCAGCGCTTCTATGAAATCGGCTTCGACGAGCGCAACAGCGCCGTCGGCAAGCTGTTAAAACACTTCAAGCCGGAATCGACCCTGGCCTTCTGCAACACCAAGGTGCATTGCCGCGAACTGGCCGAGGAACTGCGCCAGCAAGGCTTTTCCGCTCTGGCCCTGTACGGCGAGCTGGAACAGCGCGAGCGCGATGAAATCCTCGTGCTGTTCGCCAACCGCAGCTGCTCCGTGCTGGTGGCCACCGACGTCGCCGCGCGCGGCCTCGATATTTCCGACCTGGGCGCCGTGATCAACGTCGATGTCTCGAAAGACACGGAAGTGCACATCCACCGCATCGGCCGCACGGGCCGCGGCAGCAAGAAGGGCCTGGCCCTGTCGCTGTGCGCGCCGAACGAGAAGAAATGGGTCAAGCTGATCGAGCAATACCAGAACAGCGCCGCCGAATGGCACGACCTGAAGGAACTGAACGAGGACGATGGCGCAGAAGCGCTGCCGGCGCCGATGGTCACCCTGTGCATCATGGGCGGCAAGAAGGACAAGCTGCGCCCGGGCGACTTGCTGGGCGCATTGACGGGCGATGCTGGCCTGACCAAGGAGCAGGTGGGCAAGATCAACGTGTTCGAATTCATGACCTACGTGGCGCTCGACCGCAAGGTGGCAGAAGCTGCCTTCAAGCGCCTGAACGCGGGCAATACCCTGGGCCGCGACTTCGGCAACATCAAGGGCCGCAGCTTCAAGATGCGCTTTATCGAGGCGTAAGGCCTTGCAAGGTACGCAGGGCCGCCATGGTCCTGCGTCCCGGGTAGCTGCCCCACACGGGATACTGCCCGCGGTAATAGCAATTCCAGTAACTGACGGTGCGCCGCTCCAGCGTATCGAGATACGCTGGATTCTCCCGCAGGTAGCGCGCCAGCGCGTCGGCATTCCAGGCCGGCAGCGCCGCGCCAATTGCCTCGATAATCTCCAGCACGTATTCGCCGCACAGGTGCACGACGAAGGGCACCGTCCACGCCCGCTCCTGCTGCAGCAACTGCCTTGCACACGCTTCGCGCAGATGGCCGTCATGGTGGCGCGTGCCCAGGCACAGGGCGATCACGCCCGCGTCGCCGGGCAGCCGCGTACAGGCCAGCAGCGGCTCGCGGTCATAATAGGTGCGCGCCGGGATCAGCAAGGCCTCGCCATCCTGGCGCACGGCAAATGGCGGGTGTGTCCGGCCGCTCCCCAGCGCGGGCAGCAGCTGCGCCACGGTGCCGGCCAAGGCCGCGGGAAAGGCGTCCGCTTCAGCCATCGCGCCCCTCCCGGCACACCTTGCGCACGCCCAGTGCGGGTTTATCCATCTTTTCAAAGATCACGTTCGAATACCAGTCGGCGGGGTCGCCGTCCGTGGGCTTGCCCAGCGAAATATAGTAGCCGCCATGGGTAAACAGGGCCGTGGTTTCCTTGCCTGGCGTGGCGCGCTGCAGGAAGGCCGGCCACGCCGCCTTGTCGACTGGCACAAAACGCGCGGCCAGCAGCGCCAGCAAACGCGCATGCGTAGCCGGCGCATACGGGAACAGATACAGGTATTCGACCAGTTCGCCGTCATCGGCCAGGCGCGTGACGGCGGCGGTCGCGGCATCGGCCGTCCCCTCGTCGCCGCCAAAGCGGCACAAGGTGCCGCCGCTGTAGGCGAAGTCGATGACGGTCGCCGGCGCGCACGCCTGCCGTTCGCGGTCGATGCCGACGGGCGGCAGCGCGCGCACTTGCGCCAGCAGCGCTTCGCCGGACGTGGCCAGCACGGGAAAGCCCGGACACTCGCTGGCCGCGCGGGCGGCAGAAAAGGCCAGGCAACAACTCAACAACAGCAAACGACGCTTCACGGCATCTCCAGTTTCATCAGGCGGCCATTATGCAGGACATCTTCACAAAGGCCGCGCCTGTTGCCCCTGCGGCGTATCGTCGATGTCGTAGCCGGCCGCGCGCGCCAGTTCGCGCAAGCGGTCCGCCTCGGCCCACTGGCGCTGCGCGCGGGCGTGGGCCCGTTCCGCCAGCCACGCCAGCACCGGCTGCGGCACTTCCACCTGCGCCGGCTGCCAGGCCAGCAGATCGAGCCCCAGCGCCGCGTCGAAGCTGGCCATGGTGGCCTTTTTCACGCCATCGGGCAGCGCGCTTTTCAGCAGCTCCCAGGTCACGGCCAGCGCGCGCGGATAATTCAGGTCATCGTTGATGCAGGCCCTAAAACGCGCCAGCCATGTCGCGTCGGCCTCGCCGCCTGCATCCCCCAGGCCATGCACGGCCACGCGCAGGCGCGCCAGGCCGCTGCTGGCGGCGCGCAGGGCTTCATCCGTGAAGTTGAGGCTGCTGCGGTAGTGGGCGCCCAGGCACAGATAACGGTAGGCCAGCGGATCGATGCCTTGCTCCGCCAGGCTTTGCAGGCGCAGGAAGTCGCCCGAGGATTTCGACATCTTCGCATCCTGGGTCTTGAGGAAGGCGCCGTGCAGCCAGAAGTTGGCCAGGCGCGTGCCATGGCGCGCTTCCGTTTGCGCGATCTCGTTGCTGTGATGGACGGCCACGTGGTCTTCGCCGCCGCAATGGATGTCGAAATACGCGCCCAGGTGCTTTTCCGCCATGGCCGAGCATTCGATGTGCCAGCCGGGGAAACCCAGGCCCCAGGGACTGTCCCACTCCATCTGCCGCTGTCCCGGCACGCCGCTGAACTTCCACAGCGCGAAATCGCAGATGTCGCGTTTTTCCCCAAGCTCCACCCTTTTCCCCGCCTGCAGCCCATCGCGCTTCAGGCGTGCCAGCTTGCCGTAACTGTCCTGGCGCGTCGTGTCGAAATAGATGCCGTCGTCCGTGCGGTAGGTATAGCCCTTCGCTTCCAGGTCGAGGATGAAGGCAATCTGCTCCGCGATGTGGTCGGTGGCGCGGCACCAGACGGTGGGCGGCAGGATATTGAGCTGGCGCAGATCGTCCTCGAACGCGCGGGTAAATTCAAGGGCGATGTCCCAGGCCGACTTGCCGCTGCGGGCGCTGCGCGCTTCGATCTTGTCGTCGCCGCTGTCCGCGTCCGACGTCAAATGGCCCACGTCCGTGATGTTCATCACGTGGCGCACCTGCAAGCCGTTGAACGCGAGCGCGCGGCGCAAGCCGTCGACGAACAGGTAGGTGCGCAGGTTGCCGATGTGCGCGTAATCGTAGACGGTGGGCCCGCACGCATACAGGCCCGCCTGGCCCGGGGCGATGGGTTCAAACGGGCGCAGGCTGCGCGCATAGGTATCGTACAGATGAAGTGTCATGCGGGGCTTTCATTAACGCTGCGGAAAAAGAAAATGGCCACAGGTTTTTCAACACTGTGGCCATCGAATGAGGAGTAAAACGTCAGCGGCGCGCAGCCGCATCCTCACGGGGCCAGGCGCACGGACACAGCGCAGCAGCGGCGCCGGATACAGAAACTGGAGTGAGGATGAAAGTGATCATGGGACGAATATCGCATGTACGCGGGCGGGCCGTCAAGCCCTCCCGCGTCACCCGCTTATTTTTTCACCTGCTCGATCTGCGGCAGCAGCACCGTCAGAATGCCCAGCAGCGGCAGATAGGAGCAGATTTTATACACATAGGCGATGCCGGAGATATCAGCCAGGTGGCCCATGGCGGCGGCCGCGATGCCGGACACGCCGAACATCAGGCCAAAGAAGATGCCTGCGATCATGCCGACCTTGCCCGGCACCAATTCCTGCGCGAAAACGACGATGGCGGAAAACGCGGATGAAATCACGAAGCCGATGATCACCGTCAGGACGGCCGTCCAGAACAGGTCGACATACGGCAGCAGCAGGGTGAACGGCGCGGCGCCCAGGATGGAAATCCAGATCACGCGCTTGCGGCCGATGCGGTCGCCGATGGGGCCGCCCATGAAGGTGCCGGCCGCCACGGCGGCGAGGAAGAGGAACAGGTAGAGCTGGGCATCGCCGAGCGACAGGTGGAATTTGTCGATCAGGTAAAACGTGTAATAGCTCGACAGGCTGGCCATGTAGATGTACTTCGAGAACACCAGCAGCGCCAGCACGCCCAGCGCGCCAATCACCTTGTTGCGCGACAAGTTCGGACCATGGCCGCCCGCCTTCGGCTTGAAGCTGGCCAGGTGGCCGCTATACCAGTGGCTGACCTTGTACAGCACGCCGATGGCCAGCACGGCCAGCAAGCTGAACCAGGCGACATTGCCGTGGCCACGGTTCACGATGACGGCGGCCGCCAGCAGCGGTCCCAGGGCGGAACCGACATTGCCGCCCACCTGGAACAGGGACTGGGCAAAGCCGTAGCGCCCGCCCGAGGCCATGCGCGCCACGCGCGACGCTTCCGGGTGGAAAGTCGAGGAACCGACGCCGATCAGGCCGGCGGCGAGCAGCAGGGTCGGAAAGGTCGAGACGACGGACAGCATCAGCACGCCGGCCAGGGTGAAGCACATGCCGACCGGCAACAGGAATGGCAGCGGACGGCGGTCCGTGTACAAGCCGATCCAGGGCTGCAGCAACGATGCCGTGCACTGGAACGTCAGGGTTATGAGGCCGACCTGGGTAAAACTGAGTGAAAACTCGGCTTTCAGCATCGGATAAATCGACGGCAATAATGCCTGGATCAAGTCATTGAGCAAATGCACGAAGGCGACGGCGCCCAGGATGTGCATGGCCAGACCGGATTGTTGTTGGGAACTATGAAGCGAGGGAGCCGCCGGCACGGACTTGGCCAATGGCGGGGCAGTTGTGGTTGTATGCATGTGTCTTCCGCAATAATCGGGCACGGCGGGCGGCCCGGCAAAGAAGCCAGTATAGTATGGTCACTGAACTGATAACTTCCAATAATCGTCGCCCAAGTGACAACTGAGTGACAATCAGGCGACAAGCCAACGACCGACATGTACACCCACCCACCCGCCCAGACCCACCCCGATGGCGTGCCGTTCAGCCGCAGCACCAGCTCGCACGACTACCAGCATGTACCGCGCCCGGTGACGGCCATGTCCAGGCAATATGCGGCCGGCGACTACACGGCGCCGCACAGCCACGTGCGGGCGCAACTGCTGTATGCGACGGAAGGCGTGATGCGCGTCTCCACCGAACATGGCGTGTGGATATTGCCGCCCCGGCGCGCCCTGCTGATCCCCGTGGGCGTCGTGCATGAAGTCCATATCTTGAGCGAATTGAGCATGCGCACCGTGTACATCGATGCGCAGGTGGCGGCCCCGTATGGCGCCGATTGCAAGGTGCTGGAAGTGAGCCGGCTGCTGCGCGAGCTGATCCTGACCTTGCTGGCCGAACCGATCGAATATGCGCTGGCGGGGCGCGGCGACTGGCTGGCGCATTTGATCCTGTCGGAACTGGCGACGGCCGACACCGTGCCCCTCGCCATCCCCTGGCCCCGCGACCGGCGCCTGGTGGCCGTGTGCACGGCCATCATGAGTGCGCCCGGCAGCCGGCGCAGCATCGAGGACTGGGCGCAGGATGCGGGCGCCAGCGCGCGCACCCTGATCCGCTTATTCCCGAAGGAAACGGGCTTGCACTACCGCCAATGGCTGCAGCAAGTCCACCTGGCCGAGGCATTCTGCCGCCTGGACCGGGGCGAAGGCGTGGCGGCCATCGCCTATGCGCTGGGCTACGCCAGCCCCAGCGCCTTCAGCGCCATGTTCCGCCGCATCCTGGGCCGCACGCCGCAGCACTACCTGAGCGAATGGCGCGCCGCGTAGGTCGGCTTAGCGCGGCGCAGCCGCGCGTAAGCCGACAAGCTGCACTGTTGGCATTGTCGGCTTACGCCCTGCGGGCTAAGCCGACCTACAACTTGATTGTTCACCGGCAGCCGCTAAACCAGCGTCGTAGGTCGGCTTAGCGAGGCGCAGCCACGCGTAAGCCGACAAGCTGCACTGCCGGCATTGTCGGCTTACGCCCTGCGGGCTAAGCCGACCTACTCTTTTTCGCCAGCAATCAAGCGGTAGGCCAGCGCGCCCAGCAAGGCGCCGATGATCGGTGCCAGCCAGAACAGCCACAGCTGGCTGGTGGCCCAATCGCCTACGTACAGGGCCACGCCCGTGCTGCGGGCCGGGTTGACGGAGGTATTGGTGACGGGGATGCTGATCAGGTGGATCAGGGTCAGCGCCAGGCCGATCGGCAGCGGGGCGAAGCCGGCCGGCGCGCGCTTGTCGGTGGCACCCAGGATGACGATCAGGAAGAACATCGTCAGCACGATTTCAATGACCAGCGCCGACAGCATCGAATAGCCGCCCGGCGAGTGGGCGCCGAAGCCGTTCGAGGCAAAGCCCTTGCTGACGTCGAAACCGGCCTGGCCGCTGGCGATCACGTACAGCACGCCACCGGCCACGATGGCGCCCAGTACTTGCGCGATGATGTAAGGCAGCAGTTGATTGGCGGGAAAGCGGCCGCCCGCCCACAGGCCGATCGAGACGGCGGGATTCAGGTGGCAACCCGAGATGTGGCCGATGGCGTAAGCCATGGTCAGCACCGTCAGGCCAAACGCCAGCGCTACGCCGACAAAGCCGATGCCGAGGCCGGGAAAGGCGGCGGCCAGGACGGCGCTGCCGCAACCGCCCAGTACCAGCCAGAACGTGCCGAGAAATTCGGCGCCATATTGTTTCATGATGTATTCCTTTAAAGTGACGAGAAAACGTGCCAGGGACGACCAATCGGACCGCTCACCACCTTTGCCCGCGCCCAAGGGCGACAGCAAAGCACAGCACCAGCAACGCACGCTGCAGAGCGCGCATAATGACACGACGTCATTATCAATGCAACATTATTGCGTACAATAATGCTAATAGTTCTCTTGACACCTAAAGGTTGTTTTGATAATTCTCATGGCGCGGGGCGGCGCATGTACTTTTCCGGCGCCTCCAGCGGCGCAAAGCCAAAGTCCGCATACAGGCCATGCGCGTCATCGGTGCCCAGCATCCAGGCGACATCGCGCAAGCGCGCATCACCAAGTACGGCGGCCACCATCTGCCTGCCGTAGCCGCGCCCCTGGTAGGACGGCAGCACGAACACGTCGCGCAGGTAGGCAAAATCCGTGTAGTCGGTGATGACCCTGGCGAACGCCACTTGCTGGCCATCCACATAGCCGCCGAAACACAGCGCGTTGGCGATCCCCTTGCGCACCGTTTCGATCGCCACGCCGCGCTTCCAGTACGACTGCTCGCTCAGGTAGCGGTGGATCATGGGCACGTCCAGCTCGCCGCGCTCGCTGGAAATGCGTAGCGGCGCGTGCATCAGTTCTTGTACAGCAAGTCGGCTTCGGCGATGCTGGGCTCGCCGAAATACACGGTGCGCAAGCCGCCGTTGGCATCGCTGCCCATGTACACGCCCGTCATGCTGCGCGCGACGGGGTCGTACAAAATGGAATAGCGGTGGCCGCAATTGTGCGGTTCGCAGACGCTGCTCAGCAGGCGTGCCTTGCCGTCGATCTCGACGGGCTTGAGCGGGCTGGCCACGCCATCGGGCACCCAGCGCTGCCGCTTCAGGCCCGCCTTTTTCAAGCCCTCATTGAAGGCCTTGCGAAAGGCGTAGTCCGCCTTGTAGACATCGGGGAAATACGGACAGGTATGGCCGCCGTCGCAGCTTTGCGCCTGCTCGATCAGCGACAGTCTGGGCGTACGCGCTTGTGCCGGCACGGCGGCCAGCGCCACGGTGGCGCCCAGGAATACGGGTAAAAGCAAACGTACAGACATGCAAACTCCTAAAAGCATAGTGTAATGCCGGAAGCATAGCAGAATGGCATGCTTGTGCGCGCGCCTAGGGAGAACAGCGGATGCCGACCACGCCGTTGACCTTGCCTTCCGGCCAGCCCGTCTCGCGCCAGCGGTACACGCCGGGCGCGACGATGATCAACTGCCATTCCACCAGCTTGCCAGCGGCATTGAGGCGGGTCTCATTGTCATAGCGCAACGTCAGGCTGCGCTCCGTTTCCGCCACCACCGTCGCGGCAAAGCGGTTGGTTTCGCCCAGCTTGCTTTTCCACGTGCGGTCGTTGAAGATCGCCAGCCGCTGATGATCGTCAGACAACTGCATGCGCGTAAAGTGCCGCGCTTCTTCGCACACACTATTCGTATTCACGCTGTCGGACCAGCTGCCGGACAGCTGCTCGGCGTCAAAAGGAGTCGGGGTGGCGGCCACGGCCGCACTCAGCAGCAAGCTTGCAAGCATAGTTTATCGAAAGAAAACGAAAGGAATCATCATGGTCAACGCAGCGCCAGGGTGATGCTCGATGGCAGTGCGGGCGTGCGCCGGTGCAAAGTCGCCTGCTCGTAGGCATACGCCATTGCAATGAGCGCCATGTCGCCGTGGGCTGGGCCGATGAAGGACAAGCCGACCGGCAAGCCCCCGACCATGCCGGCAGGCACCGTAATATGCGGCAAGTCGGACTGCGGCGATACGCCATGGCAGGTCGGCCCCACCAGCGCATCGAGCGCATGCGAACGCAGCAGCGCTTCAATGCCGCCAGACCCGGACGCGGGCGGCGGCTCGATCAGTTCGGCGCCCTGTTCGCGCAACACCAGCAGCGCCTGCTCGATCACGGCATCGGTCCCGGCGCACAGGCCGAACAGGCTGCGCGCAACGCCGATGCGGCGCCCTTGCAAGCCGGCAAGGTCGAGCGTCAAGCCATCGGCCAGGCGCTCGCCCGTCAGGGCGGCGAGCAGCCAGGCCGCCTCGCGCACGCTGGGCGCCATCGGCCCTGCCGTGGCTGGCTCACCGCCCTGCCCGCCAGCGGTCCTGCCGGTGGGCTTGATGGCGACCAGGCCGCAGTTTGAAGCAGGCGCGACGATGGAGCCGTCCGCCGCGCTGTCGACGGCCAGGATAGTCAGGCCGGCCCAGCTGGCACTGGCATGCGGCACGCTGACGGCGGCCCACTGGCGCAAATTGCTTTTGCCGATGATGACGGCGCCGGCCGCGCGCAAGCGCGCCGCCACAAAGGAATCGCAGCTGGCATGCGTGGCCAGGGGTGCCTGCGTGCGCGTCTTCATGCGGTCGCCCGTGGCGATATTGTCGCGCAAGACGACGGGAATGCCATGCAAGGGGCCGCGCACCTTGTGCACCTGCCGCTCGCGGTCCATTTCCAGCGCAATTTTCAGCGCGTCGGGATTGATTTCAATGCCGGGATAGGCGCGCGCGCCGATGCTGCACAGGGAGCGGATGCGCGCCAGGTACTGCGACGTCAGCGCATGGGAACTGAGTTTGCCTGCCTGCATCATCTGCTGTTGCGGCAAGACCCCTGCGTCGAGCAAATGGGCCATGGGACTGGCGGGCGCCGTGGCACGGGCCAATACGGGGCGCGACACGCCCCGGGACGCGCCACTGCGTAACATCTGACTGCGCTGCATCGTATCTCCAGGAAACCTCAGTGTTTCTAACGCAATAATGTGCTAGCCATAGCATAGCAGTCCTTGCAACTCAATTGTTGTTGAAAGGAATTATTTTTCAAGCAAAAAAAAAACGCCGCCCGAAGGCAGCGTTTCTTGATGGTCAAGCACTGGCGCGTATCAGTTGCGCACGACACGCTTGTATTCGTTGGTACGGGTATCGATTTCGATGACGTCGTCCTGTGCCACGAACAGCGGCACTTGCACGGTGTGGCGGTGCGCGTCGATGGCGTTTTCGATCTTGGCTTCTTTCAGGACGTTGCCCGACGTGTTGCCCTTGACCGCAGGCTCCGAGTACACCACTTGACGGGCGATGGTCGTCGGCAGTTCAACGGAGATAGCCTTGCCGTCGTAGAAAATGGCTTCGCATTCCATGCCATCTTTCAGGTAATGCAGTGCATCGCCCAGGTTTTCTTCTTCGATTTCGTACTGGTTGTACTCGGTGTCCATGAAAACGAACAGCGGGTCGGCGAAGTACGAATACGTCACTGGCTTTTTATCCAGAACAACCACGTCGAACTTGTCGTCGCCGCGGAACACGTTTTCCATCGGGGTGTTCGTCAGAAGATTTTTCATCTTCCATTTGTAGGTGAAGCCCGTGCGGCTCGAACCGTTGACATCAGAACGCAACACGATCATTGGCTTGCTGTCGACCATGATGATATTGCCAACACGAATTTCTTTTGCGGGTTTCATAGGAATGTACGTAAAAAGTGGGTTGCATGAAGACCATCTGCCGCCTGTGCGCCATCAGCGCCGCAAGCTTGCGTTTGATCGGTTAAAAATACGTTAGAAATAACCGGGCATTTTACCTTAATTTTGGGCAAGCGCCTATCTCGTCGCGCCGGCGAACGCCAGCAAGTTACTTGCCAGATCGCCATGCGCCTGCATCTGCCGCTGCCAGTCCTGCGCGCGCGCCCGGATGCGCGGCAGATCGGCCTGCAATGCGGGCCACAGCTGCGCCCACGGCAAGGCGTCCGCGCTGGCGCCATTCCAGGCCAGCGCCGCCTGCACCAGGCTGTCGATGGCGCCGTCCGCGTCCATCGCATAGCGCTGCAGGAAGGCGCGCAATTTCACGTGATGCAAGTTTTCGTCCTGCAGGTAGATATGCCAGAGAAACGGCTGGCCCGCCCATTGCGCGCGCACGAAGGAATCCTCGCCACGCACCAGGTTCACGTCGCAAGCCCACAGCAGGCGGTCGTAATCGTCCTGCGGCACGAAAGGCAGCACGCGCACGGTGAGCGCGCCGCGCGTGCGCGCCGCACCAGGCAGCGCCGCATCGTCGCCGATAAACGCTTGAACGGCATCGAACGCGACGCCTTCCGGCACCAGGCATACCACAGCTTGCTCACCCGCCTGCCAGGCCGCGAACAGCTCGGCGACGGGCGCGGACGGATAGCAGAACAGCGATACTTTCACGGCGCACATTTCCGCCGCCGTGACGCCGATCTGCCCGAGAAATGCCGCCATGGCGGACGCATCGGACTGGAACGCCAGCCTTTTTTCATCGAGCGCCGCTTCGCGCAGCAAGCCGCCCGTCTTATCGGTAAAACCGGGAAAGAAGAAATGCTTGATCATGCCATGGCGCGGCGACGTCAGCGCATGGCAGCCCTCGACCCACTCTTCCGCCGTCAATCCCTCCAGATTCAGCCACACGGGCTGCGGCGAACAGTGGGCCATGGCGGCGATATAGCCGGGCGGAATGTCGCAGGCAAAAAACTCGATGACGATGTCGGCGACGTCGGCCGGCACAAACGCGCCATCCTGGCCGCGCCAGTGGCGGACCGTGACGCCGGACACCTGCTGCGCTTCGGCCACCACGTCGATTTCGGGGCAGATGCGCCGGAAACTCGATAAATCATCGACCCACAGGGTGACGGCGACGCCGTGCTCGCCGTTCAACTGCCGCGCCAAGCGCCAGCAAATGCCGATATCGCCGTAGTTGTCGACGACTTTGCAGAAGATGGCGAGAGATGGTGCGCGATCGGTAGGTAGTGGCATAGTCAAGGGGAAGAGAAAAACGTGGGCATGGCGGCCAATAACAAAAAAGCCGCGCTGTTACCAGGCGGCTTTTTTGTTGGCTGATTCAGCCGGTCTGGCGTCCCCAAGGGGATTCGAACCCCTGTACTCACCGTGAAAGGGTGATGTCCTAGGCCTCTAGACGATGGGGACAGAAAATCTGTCCTGGATGCGCTGCGTTGCATCCCGACCTGTTACTTTACTTGCTGACTGCATGCGAATCTGGCGTCCCCAAGGGGATTCGAACCCCTGTACTCACCGTGAAAGGGTGATGTCCTAGGCCTCTAGACGATGGGGAC
>NZ_JBXAHC010000032.1:0-19372 GCF_058794735.1 Janthinobacterium sp. GW823-FHT06H09
AGGTCGCACTTGTTCAGGAACACGATGATGTATGGAACGCCAACTTGGCGGGCCAGCAGGATGTGTTCGCGGGTCTGCGGCATTGGGCCGTCAGCTGCGGAGCACACCAGGATCGCGCCGTCCATCTGGGCTGCACCGGTAATCATGTTTTTGATGTAATCGGCGTGGCCTGGGCAGTCAACGTGCGCGTAGTGACGCGTTTCCGTTTCGTACTCGACGTGGGCGGTGTTAATCGTGATACCGCGCGCTTTTTCTTCTGGAGCCGCATCGATCTGGTCGTATGCTTTAGCTTCGCCGCCGAATTTCTTCGACAGAACCGTTGCGATTGCAGCGGTCAGCGTGGTTTTACCGTGGTCGACGTGGCCGATGGTGCCGACGTTGACGTGCGGCTTGGTCCGTTCGAATTTACCTTTTGCCATTTTGAACTCCTAATGATTTGATTAGATTGCTCAGGCACACGCCCGACGGTCTGGTTTGAATTGCTTCTGTGCTGCCTGCTGCGAATTCTGGTGCCCTTGACGTGGATCGAACACGTGGCCTCTCCCTTACCAAGGGAGTGCTCTACCACTGAGCTACAAGGGCTGTAATTTGTTGCATGCGATGCATCAAGCATCTGAACGGAAACTGGAGCGGGTGAAGGGAATCGAACCCTCGTCGTAAGCTTGGAAGGCTTCTGCTCTACCATTGAGCTACACCCGCGAGGTATCGTTCACTTTATCTTCACTTGCTTTTTGCTACTACCCAGTTTTCCTTGCAAAAACTTGGTGGAGGGGGCTGGATTCGAACCAGCGTACTCATAGAGAACAGATTTACAGTCTGTCGCCTTTAACCACTCGGCCACCCCTCCGCGGGAACCGCAGAGTATGAAGCATCTACTCACAACTGTCAACCTTATTTACTGATGCCTGACTGCTGCATTTGCGTATAAAGAAGAAGTTGGCTGCTTCGGGGCGTGATTATAAGCTCCCGATTTGAGAATGTGCAAGGGTTGGCGCGAAAAAGTCAGCTTTTTTCGTATTTTTTTTATCGCCCCTGCCGGCAAGCCGCATTTTTTCGTCATTTGCCCCGCATTTCCCCGCTTACCTTGCGTCAGGCGGATGCATCCAGGCATTGCCCAAGGGCTTGTATTTACGCAACAACTGCTGATGCAGGCCCGACAGCACGGGCAATTTGGGATTGCGCGGGTCCAGGCGGCGCACGCCGGCGATAAAAGTCAGCGCCTGCTGCCCCATGCGCTCATCCCAGCCCTCGTGCTCCAGGCATTTCAGCACGGCCACGGCCGCATTGAAGACCACCTGCGGATTGTCGGGCAGGCGCGTGACGGCCTCGCCCATCAGATCGACGGCGCCGCGGAAATCGCCCTCGCCCGCACGGGCTGCCCCGGCAGCCACCATGTCGGCCACTTCCTGGCGGCTTTGCCGCGCCAATGCCTTGGCCAGTTCCTCGCGCCCCGCCTGTTCGAACACGGCCATGGCGCGCGTCATGGCCGCGCTGTCGGGCGCATTGCGCATGACTTCGCGCATCACCTCGGCCGCGCCATCCTCGCGCCCGTGCGCCAGGCAGTGGCGCGCCAGCTCCGTTTTCAGCGTATTCGAGCTGCCCACGCTGTGACGGTTGGCGGCCAGGGCCGCGTCGAGCGATTGCTGCAGGCGCTCCTCGTTGCCCGTATGCGCATGCAGCATGGCGCTGCACAGGGCGCTGCACAGTTCCGCATTCTTTTGCCCGCCCATCGATTTGTCGAGGTCGCGGATCACGGCGCCCGCCTGCAAGGGATCTCCCTTGCGCACCAGGGTCTGCACCAGGCGCACATGGTCTTCCGGATCGCGGAATTCCGAATATTTGGCCTTGCTGACCACCAGTTTCAGGGATTTTTCCGCCATGTCGATATCGTCGGCCGCCAGGGCCGCCTCGCCCAGGCGGCGCAAGCGGCGCACGGCATGCGGCGACAGGGCCACCGCTTCGCTCAAGGCCGCCTGCGCCAGTTCCGGCTTGCCTTGCGCCATATGTGTGCGCGCCAGCCAGTCATAGGCGTCGAGAAAACGCTTGTTGTTTTCCAGCAGCCCTTCCAGGGTGCCCTGCGCCGCTTCGTACTCGCCCAGCAGGAACTGCGTCTTGGCCTGCCCCAGGCGCGCCCAGCCGATGGACTTGCTTTCGTATAAGGCTGTGTAGATCGGTTCGGCATCGGCCGCCTCGCCCAGCAGCAAATGCAGCTCCGCGCGCAGGCGCAGGAAATCCGTGGCGTAACGGGGGTACAGGCTGGCGCCCTCGGTGCAGGCGGCGATCGCCGCGCGCTCATTGCCCACGTCGATCAGTTCGTACACGGGCACGAAGGCATTGCGCTTGTCGAGCGCGCGGGCTATGCGCTCGAGCATGTTGTCAGCGGTAAATGGCTTGAGGATGTAATCGGTGGGCAACAGCTCGACGGCGCTGACCACCTTGGCGAAGCTGCCTTCGCCCGTGACCATGAAGAACATGGTCGACGCGTGCATCAATTTATGGTGGCGCAAGTCTTCCAGCATCTGCTGGCCATCCTGCCCGCCGCCGAGGTCGTATTCGCACAGGATCAGATCATACGATTTGCTGCCCAGCATGCGGATCGCCTGGCCCGAGCTGGCCGCGTCGTCGATCTTCGCCAGACCGCACAGGTTGAGCATATTGTGCAGGCTGGCGCGCATGCCCGGATGCGGCTCGATGATCAGTGCGCTAAGGCCCTTGAGTTCTTTCATGTCGTGATGTCCGAAAACTCCGCGGCGCGCCACACCGGTGCGTGGCGCCGGCCAGCATGAGGCTGCCGAGTATATGACGGCGCCGCGCGCAAGGGAATGGGGCCGTGCCGAAAAACGCCAACGAAGTTGCTGCTCAAGCGGTGGCGCGCTCCGGATGCCACAGTTGCGGCTCGTTGTCGATCAGATCCAGCAGCGCCGCCACCACTTCCGGATCGAACTGGCTGCCGCTGCGCTGTTCGATGTATTCACGCACCTGCGGATACGGCCACGGCTCCTTGTACGGCCGCTCATGCAGCAAGGCATCGAAGACGTCGACCACGGCAACGATGCGCGCGGCCAAGGGAATGTCGCGTCCCTTCAGGCCGTTCGGATAGCCGGCGCCGTCGAAATGTTCATGGTGGCCGCCCGCAATCTGCGCGCCATACGTGAGGTAGCTGACGCCGTCGACCATGTTGGCGGCACGCTCGAGGATGGTGCGCCCGACGCTGGCGTGCAGCTGCATCTGCACCCGCTCCTCGTCCGTATGCCGGCCCGGCTTGAGCAGCACGGCGTCCGGCGTGGCCACCTTGCCCACGTCGTGCAGGATGCTGGCCAGGCCGATCATGTCGAGCAGCTGCGGCGTGAGCTCGTCGGCATACACCCCGCGCTGCTGGATGCGCAGGGCGATGGCGTCGGACAGCTGCTGCACGCGCCGCACGTGGCCGCCCGTGTCGCTGTCGCGGAACTCGGCCAGGTCGGCCAGCGCCACGACGGTCGCTTCCTGCGCCTTGCGCAGCTGGCCGAACATGTACAGGTTGTCGAAGGCGGCCGCGATACGCTGGCAAAACACTTCCAGCAGATCGCGCTGGATCTGCGCCAGCGGCCACGGCGGCGTGACGGAAATGGCCAGCTCGCGGTTGCCTTCCGTGTGGATGAACAGCACATTGGCCGGATGCTCGAACTGGCTGCGTTTTTCCGCGAACGCCTTGTCGATGGTGGGCGTGAGCGCGTGGTCGGCCGGCATGGCTTCCGCCTCGGCCAGCACGGCATAGGTGCCCGTGGCGGCGACCACCTCGGGCCGCCCCGCGCCGCCCTGCATCAGGCACAGCACGCCGTCGGCGCCCACGTCGAGGATGGCGCTAACCTGGTTGAGCACGCCGGAAGCGAATTCGCGCAAGGAATGGATCTGGTACAGATTGGTGGCGCCGGCGAGGATCTTGCCCAGGCCGATGCGACTGCGCTCGAGCATCATCAGGCTCTCGTAGGCGCGCAAGGCCGAGATAACGGTCGTAAACAGCTTTTGCGTCGTCAGCTCCGTCTTGGCCTTGTAATCGTTGATATCGTATTCGATGATGACGCGTTGCTCGGGCGCCTGGCCCGGCTGCCCCGTGCGCAGCACGACGCGCACGATGGAGTTGTTCAGGTCGGCGCGGATGCGCTTGGCGAGGATCAGGCCGGCGTCATCCGTTTCCATCACCACGTCGAGCAGCACCAGCGCGATATCGGGCGTGTCGCGCAGGATCTCGTACCCCTCGCGGCCGCTGTAGGCGGAAAACAGTTCCAGTTCGCGGCCCTTGAAGCTGACATTGCGCAGCGCCAGCCGCGTGACCGCATGCACATCGACGTCGTCATCGACGATCAGCACACGCCACAGGCGCTGGTCGGGCGCGGCCAACCCGGCTGGACTGGCCACCGGCTCATCTTCGTCGAGCAGCCAGTTATCATCTGCATCGGCTTTGAGGTCGGTCATGAATACTCCTAAGGGATAAGTTCGATGTGGACGCTGCGTTGACGCATATCAAGCATAATCAGATTAGATGCTGCTTACAACAGGATTCTGCGTACCACCCTCTCCCGCGGCAGGCGCCGGTATCGAGGCGCCGCTGCGCGTAGTACCGCCGCAATTGTCCTGGCCTGGCCCGACGGCCTGGTAGCGCACTTCGTATTTGCCCGCGCTGAGCTGCTCCACGGTCAGCTTGTCATTGGCCAGGATATACAGGTAGCGCACATTCGAGCGCCGCTCCTGGTCATACAGCTTGACGAAGACGGGCGCCGTATTGCTGCTGTTATCGATGGTTAAACTCAGTTCATCGCCCTTGTTGCCGATCGGGAAGCCATCGACATAGCCGGACCGCGCCGGCCAAGGCTCGCCATTCGGCGCCACCAGCCCCGCCGACTCGGCCTGGCTGGCGCCATCGCAGGCGGGCCGGCTGGCTTTCAGACTCAGCTGCGCCACGGCCAGCACGCGGATCTCGGGCGCCTTCGCTTGCGCGGGCTCGGCCGCATACGGCTTGCCCACGGCCCAGCTATCGATAGCCACCGCCTCGTTTTTTGCCGGCGGCGTAGCTGCGCTCTCCGCCGTTGCCGTGTCCGGGTGCACCCTGGCGCCATCGCGGGCCAGCCCGCTCCAGGCCGACGCCAGCGCGGCAGGCACGGGCGGCGAGGTATCGAGCATCAGCAAGGCGCCCAGCCAGCCCAGCAGCAGGCAGACAAGCAAACTCAGCCACCAGCGCCAGTTGCGCCAGATGGGCAGCGCCCCACTCCGCGGCTTGCCCTTCGGCGGCGGCACATCCTGCGCCCAGGTGTGCTCATGCGATTGGGCATGGCCTTTCGCGCGGCCATCGCGGCTCTTGCCTTCTTCGTGGTGGGTGCTTTCCAGCCATTCGATTTCCCACTCCTCGGCGGCGATCCATTCGTCGTGTTCCTTGCGGCGTTGCGGATCGGACAAGGTGCCATAGGCGCTGTTGAGGATGGCCATGATGCGGGCGGCCTTTTCGTCGCCGGGATTCTTGTCGGGGTGGTATTTCTGGCTGAGGGCTTTATACGCGGCACGTATGACTTCCTGCGGCGCCAGGCGCGCCACTTTCAGGTTGTCATAGTGTGTATGTATCTTTCCCATCGTTCTATCTTGAAATCGGTGCGCGGCGACGGGTTCTTGCAGGATGGAACCGTGCTGTGTCGGTCATCATATACGATATGACAAGATAATAACCACCGGCGGACCGGAAATTACAGGGCGGTACGGCCCTGCCTTGATATTGACCGCGCTTACAGGCGGTGACTGCGGTCACTGGACAACAGCGCTTCCGGCAACGCCACCTGGTGCCCCACCGCCAGCACCTTGAACAATTCGCCCATCTCGGCCGGCGACACCAGCTTTTGCACGGCGCTGGCCTGCGGCAGGTAGGTCTTGACCTGCTCGGGGTCGGTGCGCAGCAGCAAGTCGCCGATACCGGAGCCCAGCAGGAAGGACGCCTGGTTCATGTATGCGAGCACATCGAGGCCCGCATCCTGCGCCGCCACCGCCATGGCCGTAAAATCCACGTGAGCCGTGATGTCCTGCAAACCGGGCAGATAAAACGGTTCCGCGTGGGCATGGTGGCGGTAATGGCACATCAGGGTGCCCGTGGCGCGCAAGTCCAGATAATACTCGTGCGCAGGAAAACCGTAATCGAACAGCACGGCCGCGCCGCCCTTGCCATTGGTCAGCATGCGCGCCAGCGAGCGCATGAAGCCGCAGGCCACGCCATGAATTTCTGTGACATAGCCGACCGGCAAGTCATCGGCGTCCGGCACCTGGGCGGCGATCTGCGCGGCCACGTCGGCGCCGGCAGGGCGTTCGACAAACACGAACTGGCCGTCGGCAATGCTGACGTCGAGTTCGCACCAGCCGGCGGGTGTCTTGCTGATCAGGTTGACGGGCATGGCGTCGAGCACTTCATTGCCGAACACGGCGCCTTCAAAACTGTCGGGAAAGCCGTCGAGCCACACCACCTGCGGGAAGCCGGCCAGCGCCAGCTCCTGGCGCGCGCGCAATTCGCCGGACAATTCGACGATCGCATACTGTTCGATAGCGATGCCGGCATTCGCCGCTTCCGTCAGGATATCGAAAGCCAGCTTGCCCGTGCCGGCGCCGAATTCGAGGATGCGCGGGGCCGTTTGCGCCATAATAGCGGCTGCCACATGGGCCAGCGTGGCGCCGAACAGGGGCGAAATCTCCGGCGCGGTTGTAAAATCGCCATCTTTGCCCAGCTTGGCGGCGCCGCCGCTGTAATAGCCGAGGTCAGGCGCGTACAGCGCCAGCTCCATGAAGCGGACAAAAGGAATGGCGCCGTCATTGCGCGCGATTTCGGCGGCAATCTGGTGCTGCAAGGCATGGGACGCGGCCAGCGCGTCGCTATCGGGTGCGGGAAGAGACATTCCCGCATTGTAGCGAATCGGCGGCGCATGCCGCCAGTGTGGCGTCCACCGAATATCTCAACCATAGCAAAGACATGACTGAAGCAACGACAACGCCCTTCGACAGCATTCCCCGCGTCGCCCTTGTCACGGGCGCGGCGCGCCGCATCGGCCGCGCCATCGCGCTGGGCCTGGCGCGCGACGGCTGGGATATCGCCGTCCACTACCGCGACTCGCGCGATGAAGCGCTCAGCCTGGTGGCGGACATCACGGCGCTGGGCCGCCGCGCGCAAGCATTCCCTTGCGACCTGGCGCAGGAAGACGCCGTGCGCCAGCTGCTGCCGCAGGCACAGGCGGCGCTGGGACCCGTCACTTGCGTAGTCAACAACGCATCGTTGTTTGAATACGACAATGCGGGCGATTTTTCCTTCGCCGCCCTGGACGCCCACATGCACGCCAACCTGGCCGCCCCCATCCTGCTGGCGCAAGCGCTGTACCATGCCACCCCGGCAGGCGGGCAAGCCGTGGTCATCAACTTGCTGGACCAAAAACTGTACAATCTCAATCCTGATTTTTTGTCGTACACCCTGTCCAAGGCGGCGCTGCTGTCGGCGACCACCATGCTGGCCCAGGCGCTGGCGCCGAAAGTGCGCGTGGTGGGTATTGCCCCCGGCATCACCATGGTCTCCGGCGAGCAGACGGCAGCGAACTTTGCCAAGGCGCATGAAAACACGCCGCTAGGACGCTCCAGCACGCCCGAAGATGTGGCCGACAGCGTCTGTTACGTGGCCGGCGCGCGCGCGCTGACGGGCACGACCCTGCTGGTCGATGGCGGCCAGCATTTGATCGGCTTGCCGCGCGACGTCATGTTTTTGACCAAATAATCAGCAGCCCTGCCAAACAACCCGCATTCAGCATTCCCGAAAAGGTAAAACTATGTCGTCCGCCCTGTCCCACCCTCGCCTGCTTGATTGCCGCCGGCTGTTCCTGCGCAATTACGAAGTCCTCATCAACATCGGCGTCTACGACTTCGAAAAAAAGGGCGAGCAGCGCGTCCTCATCAACGTCGACCTGTACATTCCCCTGGCCCTGTCGACGCCCAAGGATGACCAGCTGGAAGAGGTGGTCGATTACGACTTCATGCGCGAAACCATCGCCAGGCGCATGGCGCAAGGCCACGTGCAGCTGCAGGAAAGCCTGGTCGACGACGTGCTCGCCGCCATGCTGGCCCACCCGCGCGTGCGCGCCGCGCGCGTGTCGAGCATGAAACCGGACGTGTATCCCGACTGCGAAGGCGTGGGCGTGGAAGTATTCAAGATCAAGGATGAAGCATGAACAACATGAGCAACACCGCCGTGCTGGAAACGACGACGACGGCCGTGGAATTCCCGGCCAATGTGGAAGCGCAGAAACTGGCGCGCAAGAAGGCGGAAAAGATCGCCCTGGAAAACAACAAGCTGCACAAGCGCCTGTGCCGCCTGGTCGGCCAGGCCATCGGCGACTTCAACATGATCGAAGACGGCGACAAGGTAATGGTGTGCCTGTCGGGCGGCAAGGATAGCTATGCCCTGCTGGACATCCTGATGACCTTGCGCGAGCGTGCGCCGATTCACTTCGATATCGTCGCCGTCAACCTGGATCAGAAGCAGCCGAACTTCCCGCCGGAAATCCTGCCCGCCTACCTGACGGAACTGGGCGTGGCCTTCCATATCGAAAACCAGGATACCTACAGCATCGTCAAACGCCTGATCCCGGAAGGCAAGACGACTTGCTCGCTGTGCTCGCGCCTGCGCCGCGGCATCCTGTACCGCGTGGCCGACGAGCTGGGCGCCAACAAGATCGCCCTGGGCCACCACCGCGATGATATTTTGGAAACGTTCTTCCTGAATATGTTCTTCGGCGGCAAACTGAAAGGCATGCCGGCCAAGCTGCAATCGGACGACGGCAAGCACATCGTCATCCGCCCGATGGCGTATGTGAAGGAAGAAGACACGCAGCGCTATGCGGAAGTCAAGGGCTTCCCCATCATTCCATGCGATTTGTGCGGTTCGCAGGAAAACCTGCAGCGCAAGCAGATCAAGGGCTTGATGCGCGAATGGGACAAGAAATTCCCGGGCCGCGTGGAAAGCATCTTCTCGGCCCTGTCGAACGTGGCGCCATCGCACCTGATGGATCCGAAGCTGTTCGGCTTCAAGGACTTGAAGGCGGACGGCGTGGCCAACCCCATGGGCGACATCGCCTTCGACGAAGAGCCGTGCTCGACGCCGACCACGTTCGGCACGATTCCGCTGCAAGCGCTGTAATCGGCTGTTCTCAGCCCGTGTTGTTTCGCCGCCACCGCCCAGGTGGCGGCGCCCCGCCTCTTTCCCCCTCCCCTCATTTGCTGTACCGTAGGTAACTCTGCCGGTACGCGGTGTGTCACGCGCACGTCCCTGCCCGGCGGTCAGCACGCATTCTTCCGACAACCTCACTGGAATGAACCATGACGCCATCCGCACTCAAGCGCCCCCTGCTGTTCTCCCTGCTGGCCCTCAGCCTCGCCACCGCCTCTGCCGCTCCTGCGCCAGCCCCCGCTCAGACCGACAAACAGGCCGACCGCTGGGATTTGACGGCGCTGTATCAAAACGACGCCGCATTCGACGCCGACGCGAAAAAACTGTCGGCCCAGCTGCAGCAACTGGGCGGCTGCAAGGGGCAGCTGGGAGGCTCGCCGGCCCGCCTGAAAAGCTGCCTGGACCTGTACGCCGATGCGCGCAAGCGCGTCAACACGCTGTATACCTATGCGGCGCAGTATTACGACCAGGATACGGGCGACAGCAAGGGCAACCAGCTGAACCAGCGCGCCGCCCTGCTGGGCAACGAGTTCACCCAGGCGGCGACCTTTTTACAGCCGGAAATCCTCGCCCTGGGCAGCAAGCGCATCGATGCCATGCTGGCGAAAGACAAGGGCTTGCAGCTGTACCGCTTTCAATTGAGTAACATGCTGCGCAGCGCGCCGCACACGCTCGACGCGGCCGGCGAACAGCTGGTGGCGCAGTTCGGCCTGGCAACAAGCTCGGCCGCCAGCGTCTACCGCACCCTGGCCAACGCGGAAATCCCGTGGCCGACCGTCACACTGTCGGACGGCAAGCAAGTGCGCCTCGACCAGGCGGCGTACACGAAATACCGGGGCGATGACAACCGCGCCGACCGCAAGCGGGTGTTCGACGCCTTCTTCGGCAAGTGGAAAGAGTACGAACGCACGTTCGGCGAAACCCTGTACGGCCAGCTGAAAACGGATGCCGCGTATGCCAAGGTGCGCCGTTACGCCGATTCGCAAAGCGCCGCGCTCGATGCCGACAACTTGCCGCCGGCCGTCTACCAGACCCTGATCGCGCAAACCAACGCCAACCTGCCCACCCTGCACCGCTACTTCAAGCTGCGCGCGCGCATGCTGGGCATCAAGGACCTGGCGTACTACGACGTGTATGCGCCGCTGCTGAAAAGCGAGCGCACCTTCCCGCTGCCCGAAGGCAAGCAGATGATGCTCGCTTCCGCCGCGCCGCTGGGCCCCGACTACGTCAAGGCGCTCACTGCCGCCGTGGACGCGCGCTGGATGGATGTGTATCCGCGTCCGCGCAAGGTGGCGGGCGCCTACATGAATGGCGACGCGTATGACGTGCATCCGTTCGTGCTGCTCAATTACACGGACAATTACGAAGCCGTCAGCACCCTGACGCACGAATGGGGCCACGCCATGCACTCGGTGCTGGCCAACAAGGCGCAGCCGTCGATCTATGCGCCGTACAGCATCTTTGTCGCGGAAATCGCCTCGACCACGAACGAGGCGCTGCTGCTCGACGCGCGCCTGAAGCAGGCCAAGGATGACGACGAGCGCCTGCTGTACCTGGGCGCGGCGCTGGAAAACCTGCGCGGCACCTTCTTCCGCCAATCCATGTTCGCCGAATTCGAGGCGGCCATCCACGGCAAGGTGGACAAGGGAGCGTCGCTGACGGGCGAAGAAATCACGGCCATCTATGCCGATATCCTCAAGCGCTACCACGGCGAAGCGCAGGGCGTCATGACCATCGACCCCGCCTACGCGCTGGAATGGGCGTATGTGCCGCATTTCTATCACGGCTTCTATGTGTTCCAGTACGCCACCTCGATCGCGGCGGCGCAGGATTTCGCACAGCGCATCCTCGACAAGGAACCGGGCGCGCTGGCCGCCTACCTGAAGATGCTCAGTGCGGGCGGCTCGGCCTACCCCTACGATCTGGTGAAGGCGGCCGGCGTCGACCTGGCCTCGCCGAAACCGTACCAGGCGCTGGCGGCGCGCATGAACGGCATCATGGACCAGATCGAGGCGATTGAAGCGAAGCGGGGGAAGTAAGCCGGGACGAGGCGTAGGAGGCGTAGGTCGGCTTAGCGCAAAGCGCGTAAGCCGACACCACCACGTTCAGCGCCAACAATGTTGTCGGATTACGCGCTTGCGCGCTAATCCGACCTACCATTTTCTGCTTGCTCCGAGGCAAACGCGGCCGCATCGCTCTCGAACATGTCTTCCAGCTCCTCGCGCGCCTGGCGCGTGAGGGACATGACTTTTTGCTGGTCCTGGAAGTGCGGCGCCACTTCCAGCAAAGTTTTCAGGTTATGCCGGCCGAAGATGCCGGCCGCGCGCTGCGCCCGCTCGGCGCTGAAGCCCACCTGCTGCAAGGTCTGCTCGCCCAGCAACAGGGCCGCGGCAAACGTCTCGCGCTCGATCAGGGTCACGCCCCGCTTCATCAATTCATAGTAATGCGTGACGTTGCGCGCGCGCGCCAGGATCGTCAGCTCGGGCAGGCGCAGGCGCACGGCGTCGACCAGGGCCAGGCTGTCGTCCACATTGTCGATGGCGATCACCAGCGCCTTCGCCTTCTCGATGCCGGCCGCCACCAGCAGGTCCACGCGCGTGGCGTCGCCATAAAACACCTTGAAGCCGAACTTGCGCAGCAGTTCGATCTGATCCGGGTCGTGGTCGAGCACTGTCACGCCGATCTTGTTGGCCGCCAGCAGGCGGCCGATGATCTGGCCGAAGCGGCCGAAGCCGGCGATGACGATGGGGTTGTCCTGCGCCTCGATATGGTCGTCGGGACGGCGCTTCTTCTCGCTTTGCAGGCGCGGCGCGACGAATTTGTCGTGCGCCAGCAGCAGCAAGGGCGTGGCCACCATCGACAGGGTCACCACCACGACCAGCAGCGCGGCCGTCTGCGGCGCAAACACATGCGCGGCCTCGGCGGCGGCAAACACGACGAAAGCGAATTCGCCCCCCTGCGACAGCAGCAGCGCAAAAAACAGCTGCTGGCCGCGGGGAATGTCGAAAAACTTCGACAACACATACAGCAAGCCGATCTTGACTACCAGCAGCCCCGCCACCAGGGCCAGGATCAGCAGCGGCTGGGCGCGCAGCACGCCGAAATCGACGGACATGCCCACGGCGATGAAGAACAGGCCCAGCAGCAAACCCTTGAACGGTTCCAGGTCGGAAATGAGTTCATGCCGGTATTCGGAATCGGCCAGCAGCACGCCCGCCATGAAGGTGCCCAGCGCCATCGACAAGCCCACCGATTCCATCAGCACGCAGATGGCGATCACCAGCAGCAGGGCAAAGGCCGTGAAGATTTCGCGCAAGTCCGTCTTGGCGATGAAGCGCAGGATGGGGTTCACCAGGAAGCGCCCGCCGATCACCAGGGCGGCCAGCACGGCGGCCAGCTTGGCCACGCGCAGCCAGCCCGGTTCGCCGCTATGCGTGACCAGGCCGCCCAAGAGCGGCACCAGCGCGATCATGGGAATGGCGGCGATATCCTGGAACAGCAAGATGGAAAAGCCGGCGGAACCGGCCGGCGTACTCATCAGCTTGCGTTCGCCCAGGGTGGCCAGCACGATGGCCGTCGACGACAGCGACAGCCCCAGCGCACCGACCAGCGCCGTGCGCCAGTCCACGCCGAAGGCCATGGCCACGGCGCACAAGCCCGCGCTGACGACGCCCACCTGCGCCCCGCCCCAGCCGAAGATGGGCCGGCGCAGCAGCCACAATCGCCTGGGCTCGAGCTCCAGTCCGATCAAAAACAGCAGCAGCACCACGCCGAACTCGGAAAAGCTGAGAATCACCTCGACATTCTTGATCAGGCCCAGGCCCCACGGTCCGATGACGACGCCGGCCACCAGATAACCGAGCACGGCGCCCATGCCCAGACGCTTGGCCAGCGGCACCATGATGATGGCGGCGACCAGGTAAAACAGTATGTTGATGAGAAAGCTGTGGTGTTCCATGCGGATTCCGGGCGGATGTGTGGATGAAACGACATCATGCCTGAAGTGGCGCGCCCGCGTGAAGTGGCTGCTCCGCCACGCCGGCTATTTGCGCGCGGCCACCCGCGCCCGCAGCGCGTCGAACATTTTCGGGATGCTGTCGCGGCTCATGCTGTCGACGATCCAGCCCAGGCCCATCGGCACCGGGCCCGGATCCGTGTACACCTGGTACCTGACGGCGGCAGCGCCCGCATCGAGCGGATCCGGCGACAGCTGCCAGTAGCCGCTGGTGTCGGCGATGGTGTCCTCCACCTTCAGTCCCTCCATCGGCACCAGCTTCCAGGCCAGGCTGCAGCTGGCGTCGAGCACCTTGGGCGTCATTCTCAGGCGGTATTGCTTGATTTTTCCCATCGGCAGCTTGAGCGTGACGTCGACCAGCGAGGCGCCGCCGCCGGCGGCCGTCACCTTGATCTTGTCCACGTTCGGCATGAACTGCGGATAGCCGGCGAAATCCTGGATGGCCGCGCAGACGGTGGCCACGCTGGCCGGCATGCTGGTCGTGGCGGCAAAGGTCTTGCCGGGCATGCCGGCTTTGCTGACATCGCGCACATCGAGCGCAGGCGTGGCCGCCAGGGTGGCCAGCGGATAACAGGCGGAACAGGCGGCCAGTGCGAACAGCAGGGTCTTCATGGTTTTTCCTGTTCGATCTGTGCGCGCAGCGCCGCCACGTCGACGCGCTTGAGGTAGCTTTCGATATTTTTCCACACGGCGTGATAGCCGTAACCGCCATTTTTCAACTCGTCGATCGCCTTCGCGCGCGGCCAGCCCTGGTACAGCATGCGGTACATGGCGGCCATCAGGCCCGTGCGGTCGGCGCCGTGCAGGCAGTGCAGCAGCACGGGTCCCTGCTGTTCGGCGGCGCGGATGCTGCGCATGGTCTCGATCACATGCTTGTCGCGGATGGCCCAGGTATTGATGGGAATGCGGACGGCGCGGATGCCGCTGCCATCGAGCACCTGCGTGTCGGAGTGGAAGGAGCGCAGGCTGATCACCGTCTTCACGCCCAGCGTCTGCAGCTGGGCCACGTCGGCGCTGTCGAGCTTTGCGCTGCGGTACAGGACGGGGGTGACCTGGTGCAGGTTCGACACGTGCGGCAGCGGCGTCGCCCACTCGGCATTGCGCTCGGGCGCCCCGGGCGCTTGCGCGCCGGCGGAACCGGCCGCCAGGGCCAGGAATAGCAGCAAAAGATGCGGCAAGGGCGATAAGGTCATGACTTCCTCTTGTATGAAAACCACAGCAGCACGCCAGCCAGCAGCAGCGATACCCAGTAGTCGGTCGGCGCCCACCACAGCCAGTGCTTGTGCCAGGCGATGTGGGCCGGATTGAAGTGCGCCACGCCATAGGCGGGATTGAGCACGAACCACAGATAATCCTCGATGATCCAGAACAGCATGATGCAGCCGATGGCGCGGCACTCGAGGCGCGGCGACCATTGCGCCAGAAAGAGCATGGGGAAATGGAAGAACAGGGCAATGAAGGGAAACACCCAGGCATGGTAGCCCGTCATCGGCCGCCCGCCCCAGAAGATATCGAGCAGCCAATGGCTTTCGATGCGCCAGGTGGGCAGGTTCGCGGCCCAGCCGGCCGCCCCTTCGATCTGGATTTCCACCTGCGCGAAGAATAGTCCCAGCAGGGCCACCCAGGCCAGCGTCAGGGCGATCTGCCAGGGTTTTGCCACGGCGCCCGTCACGCCGGCTCCGGCGTCACGCTCGGCGCCAGCACCTGCGCCAGCACGTCGATGGCGGCGCGCGGACGGCCCAGGGCCAGCGCTTTTGCGCGCATCGCTTGCAACTGCTCCGGATGATCGAGCAACAGGCGCACGCGGTATTCGAGGGTGACGGCATCGAATGCCTTCAGGGCCACGCCCTGCTCCAGCAGATAGTCGGCATTGCGCTCTTCCTGCCCGGGAATCGGCGAGTTGACGATCATGGGCAAGCCCAGGGCCAGGCATTCGGACGTGGTCAACCCGCCCGGCTTGGTGATCACCAGATCGGCGCACGCCATCAGGCGCTCGACTTCGCTGGTAAAGCCTTGCGCCAGCAGACGGCCCGGATACTGGCCGGCCAGCGCCTGCAGCGCCGCCAGTGCGGCCGCGTTTTTCCCTGCCAGCACGATCAGCTGGAAGTCGCCCGGCAAGGCCAGCAGGCGCGCGGCGACCGTTTCAAGGCTGCCCAGTCCCGCTCCGCCGCCCATCAGCAGAATCGTCGTGCGCCGCGGGTCGAGGCCAAACGCCTGCGCGCACTGCGCACGACCGGGCGCCTGCGCAAAGGCGGGCATGATGGGGATGCCCGTCACGTGGATGCGCTCGGCGGGGATGCCTTCGTGGCGCATGCGGAACGCCACTTCGTCGGTGGCGGCAAAATAGCCCTGCATTTGCTCATGCACCCACATGCGGTGCAAGTCGAAATCGGTGACCTGTACCCACACCGGGCAGGCCAGTTGCTGCTGGCGCAGCGCGCGCGACAGCAGTTCGGCCGGCAGGAAATGCGTGCAGATGATCGCATCGGGCTGGAAGGCGGCGATCTGCGCCATCAGCGCGCGCGTGTTGAGGCGCTCGACGGCGCGACGCAATCGCTGCATCGAGCTGTCGCGCGGCGCGTCGTGGGTGGCATGGTACAGATAGCCCCACAGCGCGGGCGCCTTGTTGACCAGCTTGATATAAAAATCCGTATACAGCTTGCGGAATGCGGGCGTGACGAAATCCATCACGTCGAGATGGCTGGCGACGGTGTGCTGCTCCAGGCCGGCATATGCCTCGATGGCTTGCGCCGCGCGCAGGTGGCCGGCGCCGGCCGAAACGCTCAACAAGAGAATTTTTTTCTGTTTTTTTTCTGTCATGGGGAAACCGGTGAATGGAACAGCTGGCCGCTGGCGCGGAAGATCGAAAGAATAACATTTCCCCAATTGAATCTGATTGATCGTGCGCATCTCGTTACTGCCGTGCGCGCTAGCGTGGGATGGCAAACGGCAAGGCCGACACTTTCCAGCTGCCTTTGAGCTTGCGCTCCATCAAGGCCGGCAAGGTGCTGGCGCCGGGCGCGCCTTTCTTTGTGTACGCCACCGGCACCAGCAGATAGATGGTGACCTTGTCATCGTCGGCAACGTCGTCTTCCTCCGGCTCGGGGTTCCAGCGCTTGTCGATGGCCAGCAGCGCATCGACGCCGTCCGGCCACGCCAGGTCCGCCAGATAAGGATCGTCGCGCCGCAGCAGCTCGCCCGCCGCCAGGCTGGCCTGGTCGAGCGTGCGCCGTCCCAGGCGTGCCAGCAGCGCCACGGGAAAGCGCCATGGGCTGTGCTCCGCAAAGCCGTGTACGGTCAGCGGCCAGCGCGTCGGCAGGCAGACGGCCAGTTCGGTCATCGGGGATTGCTGGAACAGGCCAACCGTAAACAACAGCTTGAATTCGCGCTTGCCGCCGATGCAGCTGATCCCCAGCGAAAAGCGCGCGTCGCCGCTGTCCGGGCTGAACACCGCTGGCAATACCCAGCCGGCGCTATGGTGCATGAAGGTGCGGATGACATCCTGCGGCGAGGCGGCCGCTTGCTGCGGCACGTCGAGTATGCTGACGCCGCCGGCGGTGGCGAGCATCTGGACGATAGCGGGAAAGCCCCAGCCGGCGGCGATATCGACCGGCGCCTGGTTCCAGCGCGTATGCAGGCGGTTCGGATTGGCGCCCCGCTGCAGCAGCAGGGCAACCACGTCCTGATGGCCGTCCACACAGGCGCTGTCCAGCGGCGACAAGATATTGTCCGGCAAGCCATCGACGGCGGCGCCATGGTCGAGCAGCCAGCGGCAGGTGTCGACGTGGCCATGGCCGGCCGCCTCGCTCAGCGGCGTATGGTTGCGGTAACCGGGCAACGGCAAATCGATGTCCATGCCCAGCGACACGAGCAGGGCGCAGACCTCGCGGCTGCCGCTGGCGGCGGCCAGATGCAGCAACGATTCGCCGTCATCCATGTTGTAGCGGCGCAAGGTCGAGAGCAGCGGCGTGGCCTCGAGCAGGCTGCGCACCTGCTCCACCTGATTCTCGCCCACGGCGTCGCAGACGCGAAAAAACGCTTCCCGGTGCTGGTTGTACAGTGTGCTGTGACCCATTCTTCGTCTCTGCTCGTGGTGGCGGCGCCCTCATCGTGCGGAGAATAGCATTTTCTTTCGATTAATCTGCGCGATTTGACAACTTCGGTGTGCGCGCAGGCGGCGATGCCATGCCGGCCGGCGCGACATCCGTGCGCAGCACCGGGTACAGATTCAGCCGCTCATCCCAGGAAGCGTGGCGGCGGGCGAAGAATTCCAGGCGCGCGGCCGGGCTTTTTGCAAACGCGGGGTCGCTGGCCAGCTTTTCGTGGAACTGCGCCGCCAGCGCCGGATCGGCCGCCAGCTGCGCACGGGCCACATCTTCGGCCACGTATTCTTCCATGTATTCCTTGCGCTCGAAGGCCGTATTGAAACTGCCCCAGGCCAGCAGGGAATCGGGCGCGCGCGGCTCGAGCAGGGCCACGACCAGCCGCGCCTTGGCCTGGTTGACGGGCACGTACAGCGCACCTGCACCGACCGGACGCTCCTCTTTCTGCCACTCGCCCTGCACGGCCGCCGTCTGGCGCCCCTCGAACGACTGCGCGCCGAATTTCACCTGCGTGGCGCGGAAGGTTTCGACGGGCAGCGTGCCGGGCGCGGTGGCCAGCACCTGGTACGACACGCCATGCTGGCGCAGCTTGGCCGCCACCATCTGCGCCTGCGCGGCGGGCACGAGGTAGCCGGCCTTGGGCGCAGCCTGCTGCAGGTCGGGCACGATCTCGTCGCGCAGGGGCACGTTCCAGATCTGCGGCGTGGTTTCATCGTAGCGCGTCATCAGCGCGCCCGACACCTCGGATGGCGTGCGCGTGTAGGCGTAGCCGCGAAACGCGATCATGCGGCTCTTGTCCGTCGTTTTATACGTGAGCGGCAAGGTGGCGCCGGCCAGCTGCGCGGCGCGCGCGTCCGCCTCGAGCGCCGTTTGCCGCCACTGCGCGCCATGCTGCGCCACTTGCGACAGCAGCGAGACGATGGTGTTGCGCGTGATGCGCACGCGGGTCGGATAGTCCTTCCACGAATGGGTTTCCACCAGCATGCCGAAGCGGTTGCGCAGCTGGAAATAGCCATGCGAGAAGCGCGGATTCGGCGCCGAATCGACAAAGCCCGATTGCGGATTGTCGTTCTCGGCAAACGAAATATAGAACGGTTTCGGGTCCGAGCCCTGCCTGGCCAGGTCGGCCAGGACCTGATCTCGCAAGGCCGTGCCGGCCACGCGCAGGGCCGCGTCGCCCGCATGCACGGGTTCGACCTGGATCGAGATATCGGGTTCGAACTGCGCGCCATCGGTGACGTGCAAGTCGACATAGGCCAGCGGATCCCAGGCGTTCACCAGCGCCAGCATGTGCTGCATCTCGGGCGTATCGGCCTTCATGTATTCGCGGTTCAGATTGTAGTTTTGCGCCGTACTGCGCCAGCCCATTTCCACGGGGCCGCGCTGGTTCGGACGGTTCCACGCACCGAAGCGCTCGTGGCCGTCGACATTGAAGACGGGCACGAACAGCAGCACTTGTTTATCCAGCGCGCCGGGCGCCGCCTTGCCCTCCAAGACTTCGCGCAAGGCCAGGAAGCCCGCATCCTTGCCATCGATTTCGCCCGCATGGATGCCGCCCTGCACCAGCAGCACGGGCAGCTTGCGGCGCGCCGCCTCGGCCGGCGTCAGCGCGCCCGTGTTGGAGACGGCCAGCGCCAGCATGGGGCGGTTTTCCGGCGTGCGGCCAAATTCCACGCAGCGCACCTGCTTCGGATAGCGCGCCTGGAACTGGCGGCACAGGGCTTCCACTTCCGCATAGCGGCCGGTGCTGACAAAGCCCGAGCGTTCGGCCACCGTGGTCAACGGCGCGCCGGCTTGGGCGGGAGAGGCAAAGACGGACAATATGGCGGCGGACAGCAGGGCGAGGCGTAGCATGGGGGAGGCTCCAGCGGGCAGATGGGAAGCGGGGGATTATATGGCTAAATAAGCGAAAAAAATAAAAGCCAGGATAGCAATATGCGCTCCCGGCTTTTCTATTTACCTTGACCCGTCCTGGAATAAGTTGACACTTTTTCGTTACAGAGAAGGAGTGTCCGATGGAACAAGGGTTTCGACGCA
>NZ_JBXAHC010000033.1:0-5573 GCF_058794735.1 Janthinobacterium sp. GW823-FHT06H09
GGACCGTGAAACAACTTTGCGCCGATGATAGTGCTGCAACCAGTGTGAAAGTAGGTTATCGTCAGGCTTGTTATTCGCAGTAAGAGAAAAACCCCGCCGGACTCCGGTGGGGTTTTTTTTCGTCTGGCGGTTTTGCGGGGTGCCGCAGGTGGTTGTCGGCTTACGCTGCGCTAAGCCGACCTACGCCGGCCTGCGCCGACCTACGCCGGCCTGCGCCGGCCTGCCCGATCCGCCGATCGACGGTCAGTGTGAGGGGGGCTGACCCCGGCTGTCCAGCAGGCGAAAAAAAGGCAGCGCTGCGCGCTGCCTTTTTCATTTATCACCACATGTTGTGCACGGCGGGCACCGTCATGTTCTCTTCATATTGACACTGTACGATGATGTCCATTCTCATCAAGTAACGTGTGCACCCATGCTGGCCAAGCTTAAACTCGTCAAAACTCCCAAAGGCATCGATAGCATCCTGATGCTGTCGGCCATGCTGATACTCTGGATCGGTAATTACAGCAACCTCGACCTCATGATTGCCGACAGTATGTTCGACGGTGCGCGTGGACAATTTGTCGGCGCTGACAGCGTGTGGGCGCGCAGTTTTCAGATCGGTATGATCTTGCTTGGCGCCGTCATGATCGGGCTGACCGTGTGGGACACCTTGCGTCCGTTGGCCTGGCTTGCTTCGCGTCGCAGCGCCTTGCGCGTGGTGGCGCTGTCGGCTATCTTCGTGCCGCTAAGCATCTATTTGCTCTCTTCCTTCAGCGACGTGCCCTGTCCCACGGATTTGTTGCGTTATGGTGGACTGGAGCCGTACACGCGCCTGTTGGAAACATTGCCAGCCAGCGCATCTGCCATGGCATGCCTGCCTGCTACCCAGGCGAACACTGCCTGGTGGATGCTGGCCTTGCCATTGTTCTGTCTGCCCGGGCGACCACGCATGGCGCTGCTGCTCGCTTGCGTCATGCTGCTGTGCGGTTTGGCGGCAGGCTGGCAGCAACAGTTGCAAGGTACGCAATTCTTTACGCACACCTTGTGGTCTGCCTGGATCGCTGCTTTCCTGATCTATCTGCTGCATAATTTGTTCCGGGCCGAGGACGCGTTGGCCTGAAATACGAAAGTACGTCACAATCTGCCTGTCGAGTTGTCGTTTAATACAAAAACAGGAGCACCATGAACGAGCAGATTGCGAGAGAAGTGGTATTGGTCCGTGCTATCGAGACGGCCGACCAAAAAAAAGAAATCCTCAGCGAGGATGACCGCATGTATGCCAGCCGCAGCGCGCGTGAGCTTGCGCAGTGGCAAGCTTCGGGCAAGCAGGCCGAAGTCACGGGTGACGATTTCCTGCAGCAGCGTTCCGAGCTGATCATCAAACGCATCACCGAGCGCACCCCCGCCTTCGCCGCTTTCGCGAAACGTCGTAACGGCATGAAAGCCCTGGCGCTGACTTTGCCCCTGCTGGCACTGCTGCTGGGCGCCGGGCTCGATCGCATCACGGATCCCCATCGCGTCGACTTGCTGTCGGCGCCCTTGCTGCTGATCATCGCCTGGAATGTACTGGTCTACCTGGGCTTGCTGATCTGGCTATGCATCCCTTCGCATTCCCTGGGCTGGCCGAAGGCGGGATTGGTGCGCCACCTGAGCGTGGGCCGGTTGGCCTTGCCGCGCAAACTGCCGCACGCATTGTCCTCGGGCTTGCTCAGCTTCATGGGGGAATGGGCGCATTTGAGCGCCAAGCTGACGGCCGCGCGCCTGGGCCGTACAATCCACTTGAGCGCTGCCATGTTTGCCATTGGCGCCGTCGCCTCGTTGTATGCGCGCGGTTTTCTGTCGCAATACGCGGCCGGCTGGGAAAGCACCTTTCTGAATGCCGGCCAGGTGCACAGCCTGCTGTCGACCCTGTTTGCGCCGGCCATTGCCCTGTTTCACTTACAAGGTTTTTCGCTGGCGGAAATCGAAGCGCTGCGCTTCCCGCAAACGACGACCGTCGAAGGCGGCGCACGCTGGGTGCATTTGTATGCGGCGACGATTTTCCTGCTGGTGGTCGTCCCCCGCCTGATCCTGGCCCTGGTCAATAATTGGCGCGCCGCGCGCCTGGCCAGGCAGTTTCCGCTGGATCTCGATCAGCCGTATTTCCGCAAGCTTAATGAAAGCATCGGTGTGGCCACGGGCGGCATGCTGCGCGTCTTGCCCTACAGCTTTACTGTCGATGAGGCACGCCACAAGGGTCTGGGGCAAATCGCCCTCATGCTGTTTGGCGAGCAGGGGCGCATGATGCTGCGTCCATCAACGTCGTATGGCGAAGAGCCGCAGGACGTCTTGCGCGACACGGACTTGAACGATCCACAAGTCAATATCACGGCCGTGCTGTTCAATCTGACGGCGACGCCGGAAAAGGAAAATCACGGGGCCTTCCTCGATTATCTGGTGCAATCGTCGGCGCGCGGCATCGCTGTCCTGATCGACGAGTCCAGCTACCTGGAGCGCGCGGGCGAGCAGGCGGATAACGGCGTGCGTCTGGCGGAACGGGTCGCCTTGTGGCAGCAGTTTTGCCAGTTCCATAAAGCCACGGCCACCGTGGTCAATCTGCTCAACCCTGCCTTGCACCCGCTTGATGCCGGTGTCGGCTTGAAAGTATCGGCAACAGCATGAGTGTGAACGTGAATAAAGATGTGCAAGATGACGCGGTGCAGATTCAGTTTGCGCTGATTTCGCACACGAATAATGGCAAGACGACACTCGCGCGTACCCTCGTGGGCGTGGATGTGGGCGAAGTGCGTGACGCCGCCCACGTAACTGTGTTTGCCGAATCGCATACCTTGTTGGCCACACCACAGGGTGATGCTTTGCAATTGTGGGACACGCCCGGCTTTGGCGACTCCGTGCGTCTGCTCAAGCGCCTGGGCCAGTCAGGCAATCCCATCGGCTGGTTTCTGCGTGAAGTGCTGGACCGTTATCGCGACCGCCCGTTTTGGCTCAGCCAGCAGGCGCTGCGCACGGCCAAGGACTCCGCCGACGTGGTGTTGTACCTGGTGAATTCCTCGGAACATCCGAAGGATGCGGGCTACTTGCCGGCGGAAATGAAAATCCTCGCCTGGCTGGATAAGCCTGTGGTGGTCTTGCTCAATCAGATGGGGCCGCCGCGTCCGGGGAATGAGGAACACGGCGAGCAGGCGCGCTGGCGCGAGCATTTGCAGCAGTATCCAATCGTGCGCGATGTCCTGGCGCTCGATGCCTTTGCCCGCTGCTGGGTGCATGAACGCGTGTTTTACGAAGCTGTGGGTAAATTGTTGCCGCAGTCGCAGCAAGCAGGCTATGCGCGTTTGTTTGCTGCCTGGCAAGAGCAGAATACGGCACGTTTCCGGCAGGCGATGCACTTGCTGGCCACGCAACTGGCGGTGGCCGGGCAGGATCGCGAAGCCATCGAGCCCGCCTCTAAGGGGCTGCTGAAATCGGCCTTGCAGGTCGTTGGCATAGGCAAGAACGCAGAGCAGCAACGCCAGGAAAAGGCCATGGCCAGCCTGGTGGCGCGGCTTAATGCGCACAGCGGTATCACCACGCGTGAGCTTTTGATCTTGCACAAACTCGACCCGACCGACGCGCATAAGATCAATAGCCGGATACGGGAGAACTTCGCCGTGCGCGCGCCGATCGACAAGGCGCAAGCCGGGCTATTGGGCGCGATGATTTCCGGTGCGGCGACAGGGCTGTCGGCCGACCTGATTTCCGGCGGCCTGACCCTGGGCACGGGCGCCCTGCTTGGCGGTGTGGTTGGTGCGTTGACGTTTGCGGGCGCAGCCTGGGGCTTTAATTCCGGAACGGACCGCAATGAGCCCACGATGCAATTTACCGATGCCTTCCTGCGCACCTTGGTGGTGGCGGGCGTGCTGCGTTACCTGGCGGTGGCGCACTTTGGCCGTGGCCGCGGCAACTTTGTCGAAAGCGAGGCGCCGGCCTTCTGGCAGGATGAAGTCGAGCAGGCGGTGGCGCGTCATGAGAGCGCATTGGTCGAGTTATGGAAAGAGGTGCGCCGCGCGAAGTCCAATGAACTGGCTGCCGAATGTGTGCAGCCCATCATCACGGCGATCACTGCCGATGTGCTGGCGCGTCTGTACCCGGACGTGACGCAGCAGATGTAAATACGGGCTTCCATCGTCTATTTCCAACAGGGTTTCCCCCATGAGCATACATAAAATCGCCGTCATCGCCGGTGACGGCATTGGCAATGAAGTCATGCCGGAGGGCTTGCGTGTAATTGAAGCGGCCGCCCGCCGTTTCAATATCGACCTGCAGTTTACGACGATGGCATGGGCCAATTGCGACTATTACCTGGAACACGGGCAAATGATGCCCTCGGACTGGTTCGCGCAGCTCAAGGATTTCGACGCCATCTATTTTGGCGCCGTGGGCTGGCCGGACAAGGTGCCCGATCATATCTCGCTGTGGGGTTCATTACTGAAGTTCCGGCGTGAATTCGACGAATACGTCAACTTGCGTCCCGTGCGGCTGATGCCGGGCGTGCCATGTCCGCTGGCGAATAAAAAGCCGGGCGATATCGACTTTTATGTGGTGCGTGAAAATACGGAAGGAGAATATTCATCCGTGGGCGGACGCATGTTCGAGGGGACCGAGCGCGAAATGGTGCTGCAGGAATCCGTGTTTACGCGCAAAGGCATCGACCGCATCCTGAAGTATGCGTTTGAGCTGGCGCAAAGCCGGCCTAAAAAACACCTGACATCGGCGACCAAGTCGAATGGCATTGCCATCAGCATGCCGTATTGGGATGAACGGGTGGAAGCGATGGGCCCGAGCTTTCCCGAGGTCTGCTGGGATAAATACCATATCGACATCCTGGCGGCTCGCTTTGTATTGAGTCCCGAACGTTTCGACGTGGTGGTCGCTTCGAATCTGTTTGGCGACATATTGTCTGACCTGGGACCTGCGTGCACGGGAACGATTGCCATCGCACCATCGGCCAATATCAATCCGGAGCGTACATTCCCCTCCGTCTTTGAGCCGGTGCACGGTTCCGCGCCCGATATCTATGGCCAGAATATCGCCAACCCGATCGGCATGATCTGGTCGGGCGCCATGATGCTGGACTTCCTCGGTAATGGCGATGCCAATTACACGGCGGCGCATGACGCGATTGTGCACGCCATCGAGCGGGTGCTCGAGCATGGTCCGCGTACGCCGGATATGGGCGGCAGCGCCAGTACGACCGATGTGGGCATGGCGGTTGCCGAATTGCTGAAATAAAGCTTGCCGCCTTTGAGTGGCTTTGCTATAGTTCGCCTCCCCAATGAGACGCAGTGGTTTTAGCGAAACAGAGGAAGCCGGATGCAGTAGCAAACGGCAAAAAAGAAGGTTGACGAATTAGCCGAAACGCTTCATACTCTTCCTTCTTCGCAGCTGACAAACACAACGCTTTGTCGATAGCGCGAAAGCAGTAACCGAATACAGTTCTTTAAAAATTAACAGTCGATAAGTGTGGGCATTTGATGTAAGTGCAGCGTCAATCTTCGGATTGGCGTCTAACTTAAAATATCAAATGTTCACAAGAAATAATGAAATAGGCGCTA
>NZ_JBXAHC010000034.1:0-4513 GCF_058794735.1 Janthinobacterium sp. GW823-FHT06H09
TGGCGTCCCCAAGGGGATTCGAACCCCTGTACTCACCGTGAAAGGGTGATGTCCTAGGCCTCTAGACGATGGGGACCTGTGCTGGCTTTACTCTCAGCGGACTCTTCGTTGAAGGCTTTGCTTAGCCCCTCAAAAAAGCGTGCGCGAAGTATAGCACGGGGCCATTCACAAAATCAACCGCAGGCGCATCTTATTTTCCATGGAGGAAACCGCTCCCGGCGGCGATTGTTCAATGTGCAATCGATCGGCTGCGCGGGCGAGGTACAGGTCCTCAGCAGCAGCAGCCAGACAAGCAAAAGGAAAGCCTCTTGCCCCCCTTCGTTTGCACTGGCCCAAACCCGCGTCATACAAGGGGTGGGCGGCGGGAGGAGCTGAGCAAGCCTGGCCCGCCGCCTTGACCATCAGTTCTTGTAATGGCTGAAGCGATAACCTTGGTCGAAGTATGCTGCCAATGCGACGATCGCTCCGGAGCACGTGAGCATCAAGGCCACGGCGCTCGTGTCACGCGTCGCAGACTGGGCAACCATTGATAACGCCCACAACGGGGCAATACCGCCGGCAATGGCAGTGCCGATTTCACGCCCCGAACCGACCCCCGTCGAGCGGTTTTGCACGGCAAACTGGCGACTGAGGAAAGAGCCCTGCGGGGCGAACATCATCGGCGCCAGCACCCCGGTGCCGACGATCAGCGCCAGGTAAATCAGCCTGTTCTCGCCGCTGTCGAGCAACTGCATGAACGGGTACGCGAACAATGCTGACAGCAGGCCGCCGACGATCAGCAGCTTCTTGCTGCTGAACTTGTCACACAGATAGCCGAAGAGCGGGACGGTAAAGATTGCGACCAGACTGGCCAGTGTCACCGATAGCGATGTCACGCTGGCCGAAATGCCTTTGAACTGGGTCAGGTAGGCCAGCGAGAAGGTCTTGAAGACATAGCTCAGTGCGTTGTAACCGATGGCGACAAAGAAGACGACGCCCAGGCCCTTGAGATTGGTTTTCCACAATTCGCGGAACGGCCTCTTCTGGCGATGGCTTTCCTCGAAGTGGTGATACTCTGGCGTTTCCGGCAGACTCCCACGCACCCAGAGCCCAACCAGTACCAGCACGAAACTGAGGATGAAGGGAATGCGCCAGCCGCCGGCAAGCAAAAACTTGTCGCCATTGACGGTCAGCAGATAAACGGTCAGCGACGACAGCAACAGGCCAAGGTTCAGCCCCAATGCAGGCCACGCACCTTGTCGTCCCTTCTTGTTGTCGGCCGCATGTTCGTAGGAAGTTACCGCCGCCCCCGCCAGTTCAGCACCGGCGCCCAGGCCCTGCACAATGCGGATCAGCACCAGGCACAGGGGCGCCCAAACGCCGATGCTGGCGTAGGAAGGAACCAGGCCAATGGCGGTCGTGCACAAGCCCATCATACAGAAAGTAACGAACAACATTTTCTTGCGCCCATAGCGGTCGCCGAAGTAGCCGAAGAACAGCCCCCCGATCGGTCGCGCCACAAAGCCGATGGCGAAGGTGGCAAAGGCTTGCAGCGATGCATTCGCCGGGTCCGAAGTATCGAAGAAGACCTTGCTGAAGACAATCGACGCCATCGTCGCGTAAAGATAAAAGTCATACCACTCCAGCATTGAGCCGACGATGGTCGCTGCCGCCACTTTGCGCAAACGACTTTTTGTCTGTGCCGGGGTTTCCTGTTCCGTTTTTTGAATGTTCAAAATGTCTCCTTCATGAATTAATTTTTTTATTTTTCGCCTAGAGCGTTCGAGTTGGGGCTGGCTGGGGAGCGACAGACAACCGTACGTTGTCCGCTACGCAAACTCAGCGCCTCATCACTTCACGCACAATGTATTCAGCAATGGCTAGCGACGATGTCGCCCCTGGTGACGGTGCATTGCGGATGTGGGTAATGTTGCCGTGTTGGCGAATCACGAAATCGTCAACCAGCGCACCATTGGCCTCCATTGCCTGGGCACGGATCCCACGAACCGCCGGAACAATACCGACCGAGGCAAGCGTCGGCACATAGCGCGCCGCCTCGCGGACAAAGCTCGCCTCGCTGACCACAGTCTTCAGTTCCCGAAGCGTCGCCGGCAGGTTACGGGCAGCAAACTTCCAAAAGCCGGGGTAGCTGGCAAAATTGAAGATGTCGGCCAGGTTCATGCTGCGGCCGTCATAGTTCTCGCGACCGAAGGATATGAAAGCATTCGGGCCGATCGTCATCTGTCCGTCGATACGCTTTGTGAAATGCACCCCGAGGAAAGGAAAGCGCGGGTCCGGCACCGGGTAGATCAAGCCTTTGACATGCGACTTGAAAGCCTCGTCGATCACGTAATACTGGCCGAAGAACGGTACGATGCGTGGCGTGTCCTGATCGCCCGAACGCTCTGCCAGGCGATCTGACTGCAAACCCGCGCAGGCAATTGCCTGATCGAATACCGTATCGAAGACCTCTCCGTCTGCAAGTTCGACCCGTACTTCGCCGCCTTGCTCAAGCAGGCGCTCAACCGGCGAATTCAGACAAATGCGCCCGCCACGTTCCCTGATTTCATCGGCGATTCGGGCCGCAATTTGACCGTAACTGACAATCGCCGTTTTCGGTGAATGCAAGGCGCCCAGGCCGATGCAGTTGGGCTCGATTTCACGCAGCTCATTTGAGCCGATCAGCCGCACGCCAGGCACACCGTTGGCCTGCGCTTTCCGATAAATCGCCTCCAGGCGAGGCAACTCTTCCTCTTGTAGCGCGACGACGACTTTGCCGCACTCGTCGTAGGGGATCGCATTGTCGCGGCAATAGTTGCCAATCAATTCGCCCCCGCGCCGGCAAAGTCGCGCCTTGAGTCCCCCCGGCTCATAGTACAGACCGGCATGGACCACACCCGAATTGTGGCTGGACTGATGACTGGCGACACTCGCCTCCTTTTCGAACAGCACCACCGTGGCGTCGGGAAAATCCAACAATAACTGACGTGCGACTGCGAGGCCATTTATCCCCCCGCCGATAACTGCATAACGCTTCTTGTTCATTGCGCCTCTCAAAAAAATAGCAAACTCGTCATTTCACTGCTACATGCATCACTTTGGCGAAGGGCGAGGGCCTGCATAAGCCGCCCGCCCAACGCCTGGCACCGACGCGATTTGCCCTGTCAAGCATTTTTGATCAAGCACAATTTAGATAAAAGCGAAAAATTATGTACAATTAATTTCGAAAAAAGAGAACAAGTGATGTCCATGACCTTAAAGCAACTCGAAGCGTTCTACTGGGCCGCCACCTGCGCCAACTTTGCGATTGCCGCCGAACGCCTGCATTTGTCCGTATCGTCTCTCTCCAAGCGCATTTCAGAACTGGAGGAAGCGCTTGGCATCAATCTGTTCGACCGGAGTGGCCACCGCGCCGTACTCAGCGATGCAGGCCAGGCATTGCTGCCACGCGCGCTGGCGCTGCTCGATGACGCCGCCGCAATACGTACCGCCTTCACACCCTCTGCCGGGCTAGTTGGCCGTTGCACCTTTGGTGTTGGCGAACTCAGCGCGCTGACCTGGCTACCGCAGTTCATTGCGCAAGTCCGGGCACTGCATCCCAAATTGACGCTCGAACCCTATGTCGACGTGGGCTCAGTTCTGGAAAGCCGTGTCGCCAAGGGCGAGCTCGATTTTGCGATCATTGCCGGACGCTCATCGCACCACGGCATCCTGTCGCAACCAGTCAGCCAAGCACAATTCATCTGGCTTGCCGCGCCAACCCTGGCTGTATCTGACAGCCCGCCTGGCTTACGTGGTGCCGCCGATTTACTTGACGCTGGACAGCCCATCGTTGCCTTACCGCCATCAGCTGGCACCACCCGACTGATTGATGACTGGCTACTGGCTCACGGCATCGCTGCCGTTGAGCGCATAAGTTGCAATAATTGGGGGGCCATTGCCGGCATGCTGATTGCCTCTGTCGGGATCGGCATACTGCCCACTGGCTGGAGTCAAAAGCTGGTTGACCAGGGTCTGCTGCTCCCGCTCGCCGCCGCCGAAATGCCAGCACCGGTAATCTATTCTTTTCAGTGGCGGCGCGGAGACAACCGCCCACTGCTCGACCAGCTACGCGGGCTTTCCACGCAATATGTCGACTTCACTGCCGATCTATCGCGACCGCTGGGCAACATAACGGAACGCTGATAACTGCCGGCCATGCGCCGCCCGCTGGCCATTTCGGACGCTCGAGGCGACTTTGATTATCATGTGATTTATGCGCTGTTGGTGGAGACGGCATGGATACGAATGCTGGCTTCAGAAGATGGTGCTGTCGGATTACGCTACGCTAATCCGACCTACGCCACACTCCCCTGTCGGGTATGGCGGGAAGTGTTGCGGAAATAAAAAAAGCCGCCCGAGGCGACTTTGATTATCACGTGATTTCTGCGCTGTTGGTGGAGGCGGCATGGATACGGATGCTGGCTTCAGAAGATGGTGCTGTCGGATTACGCTACGCTAATCCGACCTACGCCACACTCCCCTGTCGGGTATG
>NZ_JBXAHC010000034.1:4613-4749 GCF_058794735.1 Janthinobacterium sp. GW823-FHT06H09
GCGGAAAAGAGTCCGGAAATAAAAAAAGCCGCCCAAGGCGACTTTGATTATCACGTGATTTCTGCGCTGTTGGTGGAGGTAAGCGGGATCGAACCGCTGACCTCTTGCATGCCATGCAAGCGCTCTCCCAGCTGAG
>NZ_JBXAHC010000035.1:0-1579 GCF_058794735.1 Janthinobacterium sp. GW823-FHT06H09
CGAAGGGACTCGAACCCCTACACCCGAAGGCACATGGACCTGAACCATGCGCGTCTACCAATTCCGCCACGTGGGCATTGTGCTGCGTTTTGCTGCTGCTTGCTGTCTGCTGCGTGTTCTGCAGCGACGGACAAAATAATAAGGGTTGGCGGCGATTCGGTCAATGAACATTTTGCTCTTTTCTTCAAGAAACCCTCTTTTCCACTGAAAAAAGGGTTTTCCCTATGAGAAATGGCGTAAAACTGCCTGTTTTTTCAGCGTAGTCAGCGTCGTTGCTGCCATGCCAGCAGCATCAGTGCCAGACATAACAGCGGGAAGGTGCCCGGCGCCGGGATGGCGTTCGGGGCGATATCCCAGCCGATGGCGTCGAGGGCGATCAAGTCGTTCCAGCGCAGGCGCAATAATTCGCCGTATGCCACCGCCGGGTCCATGATGCCCAGGTCTAAATTGTCGCGCCAGTGGCTGGCCTGGTCGCCGTCGCCGTGAAAGCTGCCGTTGGCAAACAGCGGACCGCGCGTCGCGCCGCCATCGAGCGAGAAATACTTGTCTCGGTTGTCGGCCGTCCAGTCGATCACGCCGGCCGCGGCGCTTTCTGCCGAGTAGCGGAACAGGTCCAGTCCCGAGACGTAGGTAAATTCCGTGTCGTCATAGGGGCCGCCCAGCGGCGGCGAGTTGTAGTCGAGGATATCCACGCCGCTGAGAAAGCCCAGTGCGTGGCCGATTTCATGCATGGCCACGCCGATGAAGTCGATGCTGTGGGCGCCGATGCCATTGCCGGGATCGAAATCGAAGTTGAAATCGCTGTTGAACTGGATGAAGCCGTCGCAATTGCCGATGCAGCCGTCCAGCGATTGCGGCGGCGCCAGGCCGACGGCCTTGGCTTCGGCATTGCTCAGGGATAAATACTGATTGTTGGCGTCGCCATTGTTGTCGAGATAGGGCAGGGCGCTGCCGGGTCCGTTGGGGCTGTTGGCCGTGCGGTTGATCAGCATGCCGAAGCTGTCGCCCGTTGGCAGGTGCGCCAGCGCCCGCTGGTCGATGGTGAACGTGGCGTCGGCGGCCAGGGCGCCGCGAAAGTCGCTGTAGCGGTAAAACGCTTCCGACGAGCCCGTTTGCCCCAGGATGTTGCCGCCCAGCGAATTGAAGCCCACCGTCAACTCGATGGTGACATTGTCTTTCAGGACGCGCGACCAGCGCGCGGCCGCCGCCTGGAATCCCTGCTGCGCCTGCAGCGAAGTGCCGGGTACGTATTGCAGATTGAACAGGGGCGAGGCGATAGTGCTGATAGGTAACATCAAGGCGAGGACGGCGACGAGGCTTTTCATGGCGGCGCTCCAGCAATGGCGATGCCATCGTGCAGGCAAGAAGCGTGCTCACTCGTAAAATCAAGGACTTGGCGCGTGCGCAGCCGTCAACTGTCAAGAATGCCGACAGGGTTTGCTGGGGCTGGAAATGAAAAAAGCCGCAAACTCGTGAAAGTTTGCGGCTCTTTTGCGAATTTTGGTAATGGTGCCCACGAAGGGACTCGAACCCCTACACCCGAAGGCACATGGACCTGAACCATGCGCGTCTACCAATT
>NZ_JBXAHC010000036.1:0-1423 GCF_058794735.1 Janthinobacterium sp. GW823-FHT06H09
TTCGCGCCGCCCAGGGCCTGGACGCGCTTGCCCTGGGCGCAGCCCGTCGCATAGATATATTCGGCGATCGGCGTGGAACCGACGAAGCTGACGGCGCGCACGTCCGGGTGGTGCAGCAAGCCGTCGACGGCTTCTTTATCTCCCTGCAGCACGTTGAAGACGCCGTCGGGCAAACCGGCGTCCGTCAGCAGCTGCGCCAGCAGCAGGCTGGCCGACGGGTCGCGCTCGGACGGTTTTAATACGAAGCTATTGCCGCAGGCAATGGCCATCGGGAACATCCACATCGGCACCATCACGGGAAAGTTGAACGGCGTGATGCCGACGCACACCCCGAGCGCCTGGCGGATCGACCAGGCGTCGATGCCGCCGGCCACCTGTTCCGAATACTCTCCCTTCATCATCTGCGGGATGCCGCAGGCAAACTCCACCACTTCGATGCCGCGCGTGACTTCCCCTTTCGCATCCGTGAAGACTTTGCCGTGTTCACGCGTGATCAGCTCGGCCAGCTTGTCGGCGTTTTGCTCCAGCAATTCCTTGAATTTGAACATGACGCGGGCGCGGCGCAGGGGCGACGTTTGCGACCAGGCGGGAAACGCTGCATGGGCGGCAGCCACGGCCGCGTTCAGTTCGGCAGGCGTGGCCAGCGCCACCTTGGCCGTCACGGCGCCCGTGGCGGGGTTGAAGACGTCGCTCGTGCGCTCGGTGCGCGAAGCCATCGGGTTGCCACCAATAAAGTGGCCGATCATCGGGGTCGTCATTGTCTTGTCCTTGGTTATTTCGTCATCAGCCAGTCATGGGCCGGGTCGTTTTTAAAGTGCCAGACCCGCTTGGGGCCTGCCATCACGTTCAGGTAATAGCCATCATAGCCATACGGCACGGTCACGGGGTGGTAGCCACGGGGCACCATCACCACGTCGTGGTTTTCCACGGCCATGGCTTCGTCGATGGAGCGGTCATCCGTGTAGACGCGCTGGTAGGCAAAGCCCTGTTCGGGATTGAGCCGGTGGTAATAGGTTTCTTCCAGAGAACTTTCGGTTGGAATATTGTCGCTGTCGTGTTTATGGGGCGGATAGCTGGACGAATGGCCGGACGGCGTGACGACTTCCACCACCAGCAAGCCGTCCGCGGCTTCCGTCTGCGGCAGGATGTCGCACACGTAGCGGGTATTCGCGCCCTTGCCGCGCACGGAGCGCGTCATGCTGGAAGGTTCGATCAGGCGCGCCGGGCGGTGCGTCGCGGCCGGGGCGCTGCACAGGGCGACCTCGGCAGCGCTCACGGCCGTGATACGCACCGTGGTTTCCAGCGGCACATACACGGCGTAGGGCGAGACGTCCTCGAAGACGCTGGCGCGCTTGCCGATGCCTTCCCATATCTGCCCGCCCGCCTGCACCGTGACCGTGCCCGTCAGCACGACGAGGCACAG
>NZ_JBXAHC010000037.1:0-1406 GCF_058794735.1 Janthinobacterium sp. GW823-FHT06H09
CACGAAGCAATCGGAAGTGGTTCCAAGAAAAGCCTCTAAGCTTCAGTCATACGAGACCGTACCGCAAACCGACACAGGTGGGCGAGATGAGTATTCTAAGGCGCTTGAGAGAACTCGGGAGAAGGAACTCGGCAAATTGGTACCGTAACTTCGGGAAAAGGTACGCCCCGGTAGCTTGATTGGTTTACTCCATGAGGGTGAAAGGGTTGCAATAAACTGGTGGCTGCGACTGTTTAATAAAAACACAGCACTCTGCAAACACGAAAGTGGACGTATAGGGTGTGACGCCTGCCCGGTGCTGGAAGATTAAATGATGGGGTGCAAGCTCTTGATTGAAGTCCCAGTAAACGGCGGCCGTAACTATAACGGTCCTAAGGTAGCGAAATTCCTTGTCGGGTAAGTTCCGACCTGCACGAATGGCGTAACGATGGCCACACTGTCTCCTCCCGAGACTCAGCGAAGTTGAAATGTTTGTGATGATGCAATCTACCCGCGGCTAGACGGAAAGACCCCATGAACCTTTACTGTAGCTTTGCATTGGACTTTGAACCAATCTGTGTAGGATAGGTGGGAGGCTTTGAAGCGGGGACGCTAGTTCTCGTGGAGCCAACCTTGAAATACCACCCTGGTTTGTTTGAGGTTCTAACCTTGGTCCGTTATCCGGATCGGGGACAGTGCATGGTAGGCAGTTTGACTGGGGCGGTCTCCTCCTAAAGTGTAACGGAGGAGTTCGAAGGTACGCTAGATACGGTCGGACATCGTGTTGATAGTGCAATGGCATAAGCGTGCTTAACTGCGAGACTGACAAGTCGAGCAGGTACGAAAGTAGGACATAGTGATCCGGTGGTTCTGTATGGAAGGGCCATCGCTCAACGGATAAAAGGTACTCTGGGGATAACAGGCTGATTCCTCCCAAGAGTTCATATCGACGGGGGAGTTTGGCACCTCGATGTCGGCTCATCACATCCTGGGGCTGTAGCCGGTCCCAAGGGTATGGCTGTTCGCCATTTAAAGTGGTACGTGAGCTGGGTTTAAAACGTCGTGAGACAGTTTGGTCCCTATCTGCCGTGGGCGTTGGAAATTTGAAGGGGGCTGCTCCTAGTACGAGAGGACCGGAGTGGACGAACCTCTGGTGTACCGGTTGTCACGCCAGTGGCATTGCCGGGTAGCTAAGTTCGGAAGAGATAACCGCTGAAAGCATCTAAGCGGGAAACTTGCCTTGAGATGAGATTTCCCAGAGCCTTGAGCTCTTTGAAGGGTCGTTCGAGACCAGGACGTTGATAGGCTGGGTGTGGAAGTGCAGTAATGCATTAAGCTAACCAGTACTAATTGCCCGTACGGCTTGTCCCTATAACCTTAGCAGGTACAGAGGATAAGACGGTACAACGTTGCGTGTGTGTTGATAC
>NZ_JBXAHC010000038.1:0-1314 GCF_058794735.1 Janthinobacterium sp. GW823-FHT06H09
TGACCCGTCCTGGAATAAGTTGACACTTTTTCGTTACAGAGAAGGAGTGTCCGATGGAACAAGGGTTTCGACGCAGTCAGCGAGATTACAGCCTGGCTTTTAAATTGAGCGTTGTCGAGCAGGTTGAAAAAGGCGAGATGACGTACAAGCAGGCGCAAACGCGCTACGGAATACAGGGTCGGTCGACAGTTTTGGTATGGTGTCGCAAACACGGCCTGCAGGATTGGACGCATCCCAGGGGCCGAAGCCAACGGAGAGCGACTATGACAGACACACCAGCCAGGCCACTGACGCCAGAGCAGCGCATCAAGGAGCTGGAGCGTCAGCTCAAGGAAGAAAAACAGAAATCCGCGCTGTTCGAGGCGGTTCTCGACGTCCTGCGTGACGAATACGGGGTGCCGGTAAAAAAGCCTTTGGGCAGGTCATCGCGCGCAAGCAAGTCGAAGGATTAAGCGTCGAACGGGCCTGCCGCTGTGTCGGCATCAGCCGCCAAGCGTATTACCAGCGCCGTCAGCGCGAGCGACATTGCCTGGACAGGGCGCAAACTGTCGTCAAGCTGGTGCAGCCGATACGCCTGCGCCAGCCACGCATCGGCACGCGCAAGCTGCACAGCATGCTCGGCGCAGCCTTTTCCGGTGCAAAAATCAAATTGGGACGCGATGGACTCTTTGATATCTTGCGCCAGGAGCGGCTGCTGGTGCAACCACAGCGGGCCTATCATAAGACCACGAATAGCCATCACCGCTTCCGGCGCCATCCCAATTTACTCAAGGAGGGGCCGGGACAAGTGCTCGCCACGCGGCCGGAGCAGGTGTGGGTAGCCGATATCACGTATCTCCCGACCGCCGGAAAATGCGTCTATCTGAGCTTGGTAACGGATGCGTATTCGCGCAAGATCGTGGGCTATCACGTGCACGCAAGCCTGCAAACCGAAGAGGTCAGCGAGGCCTTGAAGATGGCCCTGCGAGCACGACAGCGCAAGACGCCGCTGATCCATCATTCAGACAGGGGCATCCAGTACTGCTCGACTTACTATCAAGAAATTCATCGTCGTCATGGACTGACTTGCTCCATGACCGACGGCTACGACTGCTATCAGAATGCGCTGGCCGAACGTATCAACGGCATTCTGAAAGGCGAGTTCTTGCTGAACCGACCTGCAGACCTGAAACAGGCGAGCAAAATGGTGGCGCAATCGGTGCGGATATACAACCAGGAACGACCACATACGGCCTTGAAGTACAAAACGCCCGATGCGGTGCATCGGGCGTTTGTGCAGCAATAAATACTGTCAACCTATTTTAGGACTGGACA
>NZ_JBXAHC010000039.1:0-1227 GCF_058794735.1 Janthinobacterium sp. GW823-FHT06H09
GCTAATCCGACCTTGTATTATTCCCCTCATGCCGTTCGTGGTATTGCGAACGGTATCGACCGCTGTCAAAATCTTGGTAGGCATATCAAGACCGGGTAACTGGATGCCGTATCCGCCCTTAGGCCCCGAGCCAGCTCCGTAGATCTCGCACCAGTTACCCATCCTCCATGTCAAGATCGGACAGTATCTTTGGCACCGGCATGCCGGTTAGCCCGCATTTGCAAGGTAGATCGCAAGAGGACCACAGCATGTTTAATTTAGGAATCGACGTTGCCAAGGCCAAGCTCGACTGCGCGCTGCGCCTGCCCAACGGCAAGCATCGTAACAAGGTTGTCGAGAACAACCACCAAGGATTCACCGCGCTCCACGCATGGCTGCTGAAGCATGCTGCCGGCAGCCCCAGGGTGTGCATGGAAGCGACGGGCACGTATTGGGAAGGGGTTGCCGAATATCTCGCTGGACTTGGCATGGTGGTCAGTGTCATCAATCCGGCCCAGATCAAGGCCTTCAGCGCTTCGCGCCTGGTGCGCACCAAGACCGACAAGGTCGACGCACAGCTGATCGCCGACTTCGCCCATGAACGCCAGCCAGAGCCCTGGCAGGCGCCATCGCCGGCCGAGCAATCGCTGCGCGCGCTGGTGCTGCGCCTCGATGCCTTGCAAGCGATGCGCCAGCAGGAAAGCAACCGGCTTGAAGTGGCGCGCGCGGCGGTACGCCAGGGTATCGAGGATCATATTGCCTGGCTCGACGCCGAGATCAAGGCGCTGATCCTGGCGATCCGCCGTCATATCGATGACGACCCGGATTTACGCGGCAAGCGCGAATTGCTCGATAGCATCCCTGGCCTGGGCGAGCGCACGATTCCCGTGCTGCTGTCCTACTACGCCAATCCTGAGCGCTTCGACAGCGCCAAGCAGGCGGTGGCGTTTGCGGGCCTCGATCCGCGCCAGCACGAGTCGGGTTCCAGCGTGCGTGGCAAGCCACGCATGTCGAAGGTCGGCCACAGTTTCCTGCGCAAGGCACTGTACATGCCGGCCATGGTGGCAGTGCATAAGACGCCTTGGGGCAAGCGCTTCGGTCAGCGTCTGCGTGACGCCGGCAAAGCGCCCAAGCTGATCATCGGCGCCATGATGCGCAAGCTGGTGCACGTGGCATTCGGCGTGCTCAGGTCGGGAAAAATATTTGATCCGGCCTTGCACGCCGCTTGACGGGGATAACAGTATCTAC
>NZ_JBXAHC010000040.1:0-1019 GCF_058794735.1 Janthinobacterium sp. GW823-FHT06H09
GGATTCCAGCCATGTCAAGGGTAGGTAAGGTTTTTCGCGTTGCATCGAATTAATCCACATCATCCACCGCTTGTGCGGGTCCCCGTCAATTCCTTTGAGTTTTAATCTTGCGACCGTACTCCCCAGGCGGTCTACTTCACGCGTTAGCTGCGTTACCAAGTCAATTAAGACCCGACAACTAGTAGACATCGTTTAGGGCGTGGACTACCAGGGTATCTAATCCTGTTTGCTCCCCACGCTTTCGTGCATGAGCGTCAATCTTGACCCAGGGGGCTGCCTTCGCCATCGGTGTTCCTCCACATATCTACGCATTTCACTGCTACACGTGGAATTCTACCCCCCTCTGCCAGATTCTAGCCTTGCAGTCTCCAATGCAATTCCCAGGTTGAGCCCGGGGATTTCACATCAGACTTACAAAACCGCCTGCGCACGCTTTACGCCCAGTAATTCCGATTAACGCTTGCACCCTACGTATTACCGCGGCTGCTGGCACGTAGTTAGCCGGTGCTTATTCTTCAGGTACCGTCATTAGCAAGAGATATTAGCTCTCACCGTTTCTTCCCTGACAAAAGAGCTTTACAACCCGAAGGCCTTCTTCACTCACGCGGCATTGCTGGATCAGGCTTTCGCCCATTGTCCAAAATTCCCCACTGCTGCCTCCCGTAGGAGTCTGGACCGTGTCTCAGTTCCAGTGTGGCTGGTCGTCCTCTCAGACCAGCTACTGATCGATGCCTTGGTAGGCTTTTACCCTACCAACTAGCTAATCAGATATCGGCCGCTCCACGAGCATGAGGTCTTGCGATCCCCCACTTTCATCCGTAGATCGTATGCGGTATTAGCGTAACTTTCGCTACGTTATCCCCCACTCCAGGGTACGTTCCGATATATTACTCACCCGTTCGCCACTCGCCACCAGAGCAAGCTCCGTGCTGCCGTTCGACTTGCATGTGTAAGGCATGCCGCCAGCGTTCAATCTGAGCCAGGATCAAACTCTTCAGTTTAATCTCTGTTACTTTGCC
>NZ_JBXAHC010000041.1:0-1012 GCF_058794735.1 Janthinobacterium sp. GW823-FHT06H09
GGTTAACCTTGCCACTGAATGTAAGTCGCTGACCCATTATACAAAAGGTACGCAGTCACGGAACAAGTCCGCTCCTACTGTTTGTATGCACACGGTTTCAGGATCTATTTCACTCCCCTTCCGGGGTTCTTTTCGCCTTTCCCTCACGGTACTGGTTCACTATCGGTCGATTACGAGTATTTAGCCTTGGAGGATGGTCCCCCCATATTCAGACAGGATGTCACGTGTCCCGCCCTACTTGTCGTACGCTTAGTACCACCGGTCCGATTTCACATACGGGGCTATCACCCGCTATGGCTCCTATTTCCAGAGGATTCTGTTATCGGTCCGACTATCACGTACAGGCTCTTCCCATTTCGCTCGCCGCTACTTTGGGAATCTCGGTTGATTTCTTTTCCTGCAGCTACTTAGATGTTTCAGTTCGCCGCGTTCGCCTTGCATACCTATGTATTCAGTATGCAATACCCTAAAAGGGTGGGTTGCCCCATTCGGAAATCTGCGGATCAAAGTGTGTTTGCTCACTCCCCGCAGCTTATCGCAAGCTACTACGTCCTTCATCGCCTGTAATCGCCAAGGCATCCACCATGTGCACTTATTCGCTTGTCCCTATAACGTTAGCCTCTGATCACCGAGGTAATCAAAGAGCGCTACAGGGATAAGAAAGTACAACGTTGTTGCTTGTTTGTTGATACATACAATCATTACCCATCGATTCGCTTGTTACGGCAAACCGATCAATAAATAATCTTTACTTCTTCCAGATTGTTAAAGAACGAAACAGCTTTGATCGCTAAAAGATCAAACCTAAACCTGAGTCACTGACCGGCTTACGTTTGCACTTTCAAAGTACTTGGTGGAGGATGACGGGATCGAACCGACGACCCCCTGCTTGCAAAGCAGGTGCTCTCCCAGCTGAGCTAATCCCCCCGGGTCTTACTGGTAGGGCTGGTTGGACTCGAACCAACGACCCCCGCGTTATCAACACGGTGCTCTAACCAGCTGAGCTACAGCC
>NZ_JBXAHC010000042.1:0-993 GCF_058794735.1 Janthinobacterium sp. GW823-FHT06H09
CTGTGTCGGTTTGCGGTACGGTCTCGTATGACTGAAGCTTAGAGGCTTTTCTTGGAACCACTTCCGATTGCTTCGTGCACAAGTGCACTCGTCCCATCCCCTTGAATCCTGCGCCCGGATTTGCCTAAGCGCCTTCTATGAGACAGAAACTGACTATTCCAACAGTCAGACAACCTTCCGCGATCCGTCCCCCCATCGCATCATACGACGGTGCAGGAATATTAACCTGCTTCCCATCAGCTACGCATCTCTGCCTCGCCTTAGGGGCCGACTCACCCTGCTCCGATGAACGTTGAACAGGAAACCTTGGGCTTACGGCGTGGAGGCTTTTCACCCCCATTATCGCTACTCATGTCAGCATTCGCACTTCTGATACCTCCAGCATCCTTTACAAGACACCTTCGCAGGCTTACAGAACGCTCTCCTACCATATGATAAATCATATCCGCAGCTTCGGTGACTGGCTTAGCCCCGTTACATCTTCCGCGCAGGACGACTCGATCAGTGAGCTATTACGCTTTCTTTAAATGATGGCTGCTTCTAAGCCAACATCCTGACTGTTTTAGCCTTCCCACTTCGTTTTCCACTTAGCCAATCTTTGGGACCTTAGCTGGCGGTCTGGGTTGTTTCCCTCTTGACGCCGGACGTTAGCACCCGACGTCTGTCTCCCAAGCTCGCACTCATCGGTATTCGGAGTTTGCAATGGTTTGGTAAGTCGCAATGACCCCCTAGCCATAACAGTGCTCTACCCCCGATGGTGATACTTGAGGCACTACCTAAATAGTTTTCGGAGAGAACCAGCTATTTCCAAGTTTGTTTAGCCTTTCACCCCTACCCACAGCTCATCCCCTAATTTTTCAACATTAGTGGGTTCGGACCTCCAGGGCGTGTTACCGCACCTTCATCCTGGCCATGAGTAGATCACTTGGTTTCGGGTCTACACCCAGCGACTGATCGCCCTATTCGGACTCGATTTCTCTACGGCTTCCCTAT
>NZ_JBXAHC010000043.1:0-779 GCF_058794735.1 Janthinobacterium sp. GW823-FHT06H09
CAGACCCGCGAACACATCCTGCTGGCCCGCCAAGTTGGCGTTCCATACATCATCGTGTTCCTGAACAAGTGCGACCTGGTCGACGACGCAGAGCTGCTGGAACTGGTTGAAATGGAAGTGCGCGAGCTGTTGTCGAAGTACGAATTCCCAGGCGACGACCTGCCAATCATCAAAGGTTCGGCACGTATGGCGCTGGAAGGCAAAGAAGGCGAAATGGGCGTTGACGCAGTGCTGCGTCTGGCCGATGCGCTGGATGCTTACATCCCAACGCCAGAGCGCGCTGTTGACGGTGCGTTCCTGATGCCAGTGGAAGACGTGTTCTCGATCTCGGGTCGCGGTACCGTTGTGACCGGTCGTATCGAGCGCGGCATTGTTAAAGTCGGCGAAGAGATCGAAATCGTCGGTATCACCGATACCGTCAAAACGACTTGCACCGGCGTGGAAATGTTCCGCAAGCTGCTGGACCAAGGTCAAGCTGGCGACAACGTTGGTCTGCTGCTGCGCGGCACCAAGCGTGAAGACGTGCAACGTGGTCAAGTGCTGGCCAAGCCAGGCTCGATCAAGCCGCATGCGCACTTCACCGGCGAGATCTATGTTCTGTCGAAAGACGAAGGCGGCCGTCATACGCCATTCTTCAACAACTATCGTCCACAGTTCTACTTCCGCACGACGGACGTAACCGGTTCGATCGAGTTGCCAGCAGACAAAGAAATGGTCATGCCAGGCGATAACGTGTCGATCACCGTCAAGCTGATCAACCCGATCGCGATGGAAGAAGG
>NZ_JBXAHC010000044.1:0-769 GCF_058794735.1 Janthinobacterium sp. GW823-FHT06H09
GTTAGACGCCAATCCGAAGATTGACGCTGCACTGACATCAAATGCCCACACTTATCGACTGTTAATTGTTAAAGAACGGTATTCGGTACTGCTTATTTGCTACTCTCGCGCTATCGACAAAGCGTTGTGTTTGTCAGCTGCGAAGAAGGAAGAGTATGAAGCATTTCGCTAAATCCGTCAACCTTCTTTTTACTACCCTCACCGTTTCCAGTGATCCCGTTGTTTCGCAAACTGCAGCGTCTCATTGGGGAGGCGAACTATAGCAAAGCTATGCGAAGGCAGCAAGGTTTATTCTAAGAAAGTGTGAACTATCATTATTCAATGCTATATCAACATCAAATCGACCAGATAATTACATTCGGAATACCCGGCTAGCTGTTTCTACAGGTGCATTAAGCGGCATATTCATTGCATCTGCATTGGGTGGCGCCGGCCAGGCAACTGCACCAGGGCTGGTCGTAGGGTCGAATTGATCGGCTGGCATTGTTGTCGGATTACGCTACGCTAATCCGACCTACTGAACTTTACATGAGCGTAGGTCGGATCAGGCCGCAGGCCGTCATCCGACAACACTACGCTTATCCAGCCCACCCGACTTGATCGATGTCGGTCGGCGCAGGCCGGCGTAGGTCGGCTTAGGTCGGCTTAGCGCAGCCTAAGCCGACAGCACCCGCGGCGCCCCGCAAAACCGCCAGACGAAAAAAAACCCGACCATTGCTGATCGGGTTTTTCTCAAGAAACCACAGCCAAAGGCTGTTGCTTCAAATAA
>NZ_JBXAHC010000045.1:0-221 GCF_058794735.1 Janthinobacterium sp. GW823-FHT06H09
TGGTGTCGGATTACGCGAGGCGTTGCCCCGCTAATCCGACCTACCGTCCGCTGTACATTTTGCCCTTGATCAGGCAGCTTCATGGCGCCTCGTGCCGGGCGTCATCATGGGAAAGCTGGCGTAGGTCGGATTAGCTCGTAGAGCGTAATCCGACCACATCGTTGACGCGGCCGGTGGTGGTGTCGGATTACGCGAGGCGTTGCCCCGCTAATCCGAGCTAA
>NZ_JBXAHC010000045.1:319-726 GCF_058794735.1 Janthinobacterium sp. GW823-FHT06H09
ACCGTCCGCTGTACATTTTGCCCTTGATCAGGCAGCTTCATGGCACCTCGTGCCGGGCGCCATCATGGGAAAGCTGGTGTAGGTCGGATTCGCTCGTAGAGCGTAATCCGACAACCTCGTTGGCGAGGCCGGTGGTGGTGTCGAATTACGCGAGGCGCTGCCCCGCTAATCCGACCTACCGTCCGCTGTACATTTTGCCCTTGATCAGGCAGCTTCATGGCACCTCGTGCCGGGCGCCATCATGGGAAAGCTGGCGTAGGTCGGATTAGCTCGTAGAGCGTAATCCGACCACATCGTTGGCGAGGCCGGTGGTGGTGTCGGATTACGCGAGGCGTTGCCCCGCTAATCCGACCTACCGTCCGCTGTACATTTTGCCCTTGATCAGGCAGCTTCATGGCGCCTCGTGC
>NZ_JBXAHC010000046.1:0-695 GCF_058794735.1 Janthinobacterium sp. GW823-FHT06H09
GGAGTGCTCGAAAGAGAACCAGTACACAGGTGCTGCATGGCTGTCGTCAGCTCGTGTCGTGAGATGTTGGGTTAAGTCCCGCAACGAGCGCAACCCTTGTCATTAGTTGCTACGAAAGGGCACTCTAATGAGACTGCCGGTGACAAACCGGAGGAAGGTGGGGATGACGTCAAGTCCTCATGGCCCTTATGGGTAGGGCTTCACACGTCATACAATGGTACATACAGAGCGCCGCCAACCCGCGAGGGGGAGCTAATCGCAGAAAGTGTATCGTAGTCCGGATTGTAGTCTGCAACTCGACTGCATGAAGTTGGAATCGCTAGTAATCGCGGATCAGCATGTCGCGGTGAATACGTTCCCGGGTCTTGTACACACCGCCCGTCACACCATGGGAGCGGGTTTTACCAGAAGTAGGTAGCTTAACCGTAAGGAGGGCGCTTACCACGGTAGGATTCGTGACTGGGGTGAAGTCGTAACAAGGTAGCCGTATCGGAAGGTGCGGCTGGATCACCTCCTTTCTAGAGTTTGCACGAACCAGTAATGGTTCACGCATCAAATGTTCACACTTATCGGCTGTTTAATTAAGAAGAAACAGTAGTCGTAGTAGTTCCGCGTTGGGGCTGTAGCTCAGCTGGTTAGAGCACCGTGTTGATAACGCGGGGGTCGTTGGTTCGAGTCCAACCAGCCCTACCAGT